>CP002916.1:0-730552 GCA_000350305.1 Thermoplasmatales archaeon BRNA1 | reverse complement strand
TGTTGTAGATCGTATCCACGATGTTGAGGAAGTCGAACGGTTTTATGACCTTGGATTCGCAGACATAACCCATCTCACCGAGTTTTTCCATAAGTATCTCGGTGGTCTTCTCGTAAATCTTGTCCTCGGAGATACTGTAAAGGAGGATGATTCTGTCGATAGCGTTGGGGATTGCCTTAATCGTATTCAACGTAGGGTCGGGTTCCCTGCCGGAAAAGGCCAGGTGAATATACATCGTAAAACGAATCTGCTTTATGATATAACAAATCTGTTTTCATTCCTGACGGTTTCTGTACTCAACTGCGAGACATGTGTTCATGATCGCTTCCTTTACCAGGCACAGAAGATCGTGACACCTCTGGGCAAATTCCCGTTCCGTGATATAGCAGATGTCCTTGTTGGATTTCTTGCCGCTATCCTCGACTGTAAGGGATATGCTAGAGTGGACAATGTGATGCCTTATCCTATCCATATCCTCGGCCTCGGGGAGCATTGCGTAGAACGGCTGATCTTTCTTCTTGTAGTAGATGTAGCGAGGATTGATCTCATCAAATATCTCACACAGAGTCAATAGGTAGGGATTACCATCCGAATGACTCCTAATCTCCTTCACAATCTGGTTGTAAGATGGTTGCGGAAGATATCCATCCTTGTTCGGTGACAGTGTGATTCCGCAACTTTTCATCACGATATGGGAGATCTTATCCAATACCGAATACAGGCGCGGATAGATGTCCAGCAGCAGCTCCTGGTTGAAAATCCGCTTAGCCATCGGACTGAAGCTGTATGCAACCTCCGCAATCGAACTAACGTAACTGGTTGCCGTGTAAACCTGGAACCGGCAGTGTGCGAATGTCTCCATGACATCCTCCATCATGATGTTCAGTTCCGGTACACGGAAATCAAAAACCAGGTCGTCACACACATATTGTAAACGCAGTAATAAATCGGGAACGAAATCAAGATAGCTCAGAGCCAATCCGCCGCTGACCACCCAGAGGGCATACTCTTTCTCTTCCTCCGATTCCTTGTTTTCTGCATCCTTCATAGACAGATCGGGGATATCCAGATATTTCTCGGGTTTCTCCGGGTACTCTTTATGCAGAGTTGTAACAACCTCGCCGAAATTGTAGAAGAACTTCTTGTCATCTTTGTATCTGTCCAGGAAATAGGCCAACAGATTGTATATGTAGCCTGCAAACAAATCGCGGTATCTGTTTGGAACTTCCTTGTAAACTTTGTAGAGGATGCGGAGTTTTTTCTCGATGATCGCGTCCTGGAGATCAGAGAATAGGAATTGAAGAACCTCTTCTACTTTGGTGGGCAATTGTTTTGCTGAGAAATTGAACGAAATACCCTCTAGATCGGGCATTTTCTTCAATATTTCCAGAATTTCTTCCAGATGACCTTCAGCTGTAACCTTGTAGATGTCGTGTACTAGGTAATTCTCGGCATTGACAATCGCACCCATGGCTGCAAAATAACGATGTGTCTCGGTCAGCATCATCGAATACTGGACGTACAATCAGCCCATGTAATGGTTGAATGCTATATCGGGAACATCATCGCCTCTAGCATGGGCATCGTAGGCCATGTTCACTCCGACATCGATACCTTTTCTCGCGATATACAGGGCAGTCTTGTGGTAATTGACATACTTCTCCTCATCGCGTGGCCGTTTCTCATCGTTAGCCTTACATCTTTCTTGAACAGCTACTCTAGCAAGAAGACGGGAGATCTCCATCGAATAGAGTATTTTGTCCACACCTTCCTTCTGATCGATAATCTCGGAATGATGATTCAGCAGATATTCGAGAAAGACTGGATCGTCCCTACGTTTGTTGAACATAGCGAATGAGTCCACGTTTACAGCCATGGTTCGATTGCTCCCAGAGGATGTAATCGATTCACGGTTTAATAAAAGGTGATTAAGGCCCGTTCACGATATGACTTCCTCCATCATCCTCTTCATCATATCGTTGGGATCCGCCCTGCTGCAGTAGTCCTCGTACACCCTCATGAAGTACTGCCTGATGCTCTCGTTCACGATCCCGTCCCCCGAAGGGTAGTGACCGTTGAGTATGCCGAACGCCGTCAGCAGCTCCAGACGCCTGCGGTTGTCGTCAGATAACTCGTAAGATACCCGGCCCATCTTCCCTCCGTTTCCCTGCGATTCCTAATTAGTGTAAACAATTACCGATTTTTGTATCAAAAAGGTGTAATTGATTCATTTATGATAATTTGAAAACTTGGTAAATCGTGGTATTTTTTAAAGTGCAGTTAAAAATGAAACGTAAAGGTGTTTGCGGGACAGGATGAACCATGTCCCGCCGATTGGTGTTTCAGACCCTCCTTCTCAGGAAGAAGAAGGTTCCGACGGCCGCCACGGCGACAGCGATGGCGATGACGGCCACGATCCATATCGGGAACTCCGAACCTGCTCCGCTGCCGGAATCCCCTCCGGAAGTATCGATGAACCCCACGGAGTAGGTGGACAGGTGGCCGGTGGAGAAGGTCACCTTGCCGTCAGCGTAGGTGCAGTTGATGGTCTCGGCCACAGCACCGTCCTTGATGTAATAGACCTTCAGGTCTTCGGCGCTCTTGCCCTCGGGGAGGGTGTACGGGACGGTGAACGTCGCCTTCCCCTCTCCGAAGTTGGTGTTAGCACCGAAGGATATCTCGAAGACCGGGTTGTCTCCCACGAGGTCCTTGGTTGCCTGGTCGAGGTTCTCGGCCGCCACCTTGTTAACGGAGAGGGTGGCGGAGGAGGAGCCGAGGCTCTTGATCGCCTTGTTGTCGAAGGATGCGGTTATGCCGCCGGCCAGGGAGATGTTCATCACCAGGCCCGGGTTCTTCTCGGCCTGTCCCTTGATGAAGGCTATGGAATCGGTGTCCAGTTCCTCTGAACCGGTATCGGACTCGACAGCAATCTTCCCGCCGGAGGGATCCAGCGAAGAATCGACATACTTGATCGTTGCTTGGGCGATGGTCTCGCCAGCGCCTATATAGACGACGGAATCCTCGGGGAACGTGAAACCCTTAGGAACAACGGCCGTGAGCGTCGCGCCCGTCAAGGGGGAATCTGACGATTCGAACACTATCGCATACTGCCCGAAGGTTATGCTCGCTCCCTCCTCGATGATCAGCGTGAGATCGGAACGGGTAAGGAAGAGTCCTGTCATCGGAACGTTCAATGCGGTCCCGGATACGAATTTGACCTCGGACATGTTCGATCCGATGATGGTGCCCTCATCGAATTCCGTGACGGTGGACGGTACCGTGTATGAGGTTACGCCCAGAGGGATGTGATAGATATTTCCCGTCCCCTTCAGGTACACGCACCCGTCAGCGAATGAGTAGGTGGGGTTCGTGGTATTTCCGTTCACTGACACAAGGTTAGGGCAATCGAAGAAGGACGGATTTTCGAACGAATCGGGCACGGTGATGGAGGTCAGATGAATACTGCTCAACTGCCCCGATACGGTGGCCACCCCGTCGGGTATCGTGAAAGATGAATCAGTCCTTGCCGGGGGATACAATACGATCTGGGTCTTGCTCTTATTGTACAGCACCCCGCCCTCGGAAGCGAACGAACCGTTGTTTGCGGACACGGTGACGGATCCCAATCCGTCGGTACCATCGAACGCGCCCCCATTGATGCTTGTGACGGAATCGGGGATGGACAGGGATCTGAGATGCGCATTGAATGATATCGCGCCGTCCCCTACGGCGGTAATCCCCTCCGGGATCGAATACGCAGCGGCGGTATTCCCTGCCGGATAGCAGATGAGCGTGCGCTCGCCGTAGTAATAACGGAACAGCGCCCCGTCTTCGGTGTACCAATAGTTCTCCGATGCTCCCGGGTCGGCATCCACAGTGATGGATGTCAGGGAGGTGCATCCCTTGAAGGTCCCCTGACCTTCGGCCCCGATTACCCCGTGTATCTGCACTTCGGCGAGCGAGGTGCATCCGAAGAACGCATAGTCGCCTATGTGAGTAACGGAGGAGGGGGCGCTGAAGGACTCCAGCGATGTGCATTCGCGGAATGAATTATCATTGATGGTCGTGATCCCCGCCGGGATCGATACGGACGTAAGGGACGGACAGTTCCTGAAGGCGTTGTTGTAGATGACCTTGAGGGTATCGGGGAAGGTCACCGTCTGGAGGGAGGGACAATTGCTGAACGCCGCATGTCTGATATCGACGGTCCCCGCGGGCACAGAGTATGTTGTCGCCGTCCTTCCTGCGGGATAGCAGCGAAGATACTTCTCGGTGTTGTCGTAGAGGACCCCGTCAACATCCTTGAATTTGGTACTTCCCGCCTCGACCGTGATCGACGTCAGGGAGGGCGTCCTTCCGAAACAGCCGTAGTCTGCGGAGTATATGTTGGTTACCGTCGCGGGGATGGTGATCGACGTTAGGCTGTTGCATCCGTCCAATGCGTTGCCGTTCAGGTCTTCGATCGAACCGAGATCGATGCTCTGAAGGGAGGAACAGCCCGTGAACACGCCGCTTTCGAGGGTGGTGACGCCGTCGGGTATCGAGATACCGGTAAGGGAGGTGCAATTCTGGAACGCATAGTTTTTGATGGTCTCCAGGGAATCCGGGAGCGTCAGCGCCGAAAGCGATCTGCATCCGTAAAACGATTCGTACCCTATCAGCGTGACCCCTTCGGGTATCGTCACCGAAGTGAGGTTCGGAAGGTCGAAGAAAGCGAACTTGCCGATGGACGTAATCCCGCTCTGGATGACGATCGTCGTGATGTCCTTGTTGAGCGGATACCAGGGGGCGTCCCTCGCATTCTCGTAATCGGACATAGTTCCCGTACCGCTTATGGTCAGAGTCCCGTCGGCATAGGACCATGTCGCGCTGGTCCCGCAGGATCCGCTGGTCGCCGGTGGGTCCGCGGAGGAATCGTCGGAATCGGAGAACAGTACAAAACACGAGACGACCAGTACCATTACCATCAGTGCGGCCGCTAGACAGACCTCAGAGGAGAATCTCTTCGATGCGCGAAGCCCTCCTCCCTCCACGGGGCATTTGGACATGGGGCGGAAAGTGTTTTAGGTCTTAATAACGTGTTGCACGCACGGGTAAAAGTCCCCATTTCACATCCCGTTTCATGATAGTTATCCGCGAATTACCGACTACCGAGGACTTCGGGACCGTTTACGGAGATTGGATCCATTATCCGTATACTGCTTGCTGCCGGTCACTATGTCAATGCGGGTGTATCATGCGTTGTAACGAAGATATTTATAGGAGTTCACTTTCGCAGTGCCAAATCCACGTAAAACGTAAGCCTCGGGGCGGAAACAGTGCGATTTTCCGAGGTGAAACGGAATGGATAACAGATTGCCTCATAACGACAGGGAGGGAATCGTCTACGGGATGATCATCGCAGGCATTTCCTCGCTCCTGATCGGAGGATACAACGCATACGACAGCATGGGGTACGGCATTGACAGTTTCGGAGATTTCCTGATGGATTACCTGTTGATCTGGCCGGTGATGTTCCTGATCGCCTTCTTTCTGGCAAATTTCGTCGTGGGCCGTGTAGCCGTGAAGGTCCTGATGAGATACGTTGCGCCCGAAGACAGCGTCAATGCCCGCCTTGCGATGAACATCATGGTCTGCGTTCTGATGATGTCCGCCATCCTCACTTTCGTCGGAGGACTGGTGGGGGGATCGATTGGCGCCATGTTGGGCGGGCAGACGGTGGAAGTCGTGGAAGTGGTCCGGAACTGGCCGAGGATCTGGCCCAGGAACTTCTGCATAGCGTTCTGGGTCGAGATGCTGATAGCCCAGCCCGCAGCACGCATGGCGATGGTGAGGGTGCATACGCCGCGTGCAAGGCGAAATCTGCGATCCGACTGAGATGATCGGCACGGTGAAGGCATCGGGTCCGCGACCTGCGCTTCCCTTGGGGGTTATGTGCAGTTGATGTCACAAAGTATAGTTGGATTTATAATCCACAAGACGGATACCCAGAGCGATAGATATGACGTCTTTCGACGACCTATGCAGTTATCTGGAGGGCCTGGACAAACAGACCTTCGCAGCTGTGATGAACAAGAAATCCGCAGATGTCCTGAACGCCTTGACCGCTCTCTCCGGAGGCACCTCGGCCATCAACACCTACCTCCACTTCATCCTCGCGTCCGTTGCCGCCGACGGGGTGCTCACCGAGGAGGAGTTCCTCATGCTCAAACCCATGTTCGATACCATGGCCGACGGCGATGTCGGATACGAGAAGGCCAAGGAGATGTTCAACCAGATGGGCCTTTCCGAGCCCGAGGTCTACCAGGAGATCGTCGACACCATGGTGGACATAATCGGCATGGTGTCCGAGGAGACCAAGGACGACATCGTGATGCTCTGCCTGATGACCTGCGCCATGGACGGGCACATATCCGAGAAGGAGAAGGACTGGATCAAACAGCTGGTCGCACCCATCGTTCCCCCGATGGAATTCATCGACGCCTTCCTGAACGAAGCGAAGACCTTCGTCCTCGCCACCGCCGACGGGGACCAGCCCAGGATGAGGGTACTGGGCCTCAAGCTCAAACTCGACGGGAAGCTGTACTTCGCCGTAGGCACCTTCAAGGACGTCTACAAGCAGCTTCAGGCCAATCCAAGGTGCGAGATCCTCGCATCATCCGGCATGGAGTTCCTCCGCTGGGACGGAAAGGCCGTGTTCACCGACGATGCGAGGCTCCTCCCCATCGTCGAGAACATGATGCCCGACCTCGTGAAGATGTACAACCAGATGGGATGGAAGCTCGGCTTCTTCACCCTCGAGGGCGGCAGCGCCGAGGTCGTGAACGTCAACAACACCAAGAAGAAGATCTTCTGATACAAACAGCGGCCCTCCGGGGCCGCCCACTTACCGTTTTCACTCATCTTTAAATCCGCCTTCTCGAATGGCAATACGTGAACTGGTCGGCCCCTGACTGTCTTTCCGCATCGAGGATAGCTCTGGCTCTCGTCCTGTTCCTGACAGAGCCGCTCTCCTGGCAGTTTCTGATAATTTATGCCGCCGCAGGGACTACCGACATCCTCGACGGACGTCTCGCAAGGATGACCGGGAAGACCACAAGACACGGCCCCTACCTGGACAGCACCGCCGATATAGCCCTGGCAATCTCGGTGCTTGCCATACTGATCCCGTATCTTGACCTGGAGACCTGGATGCTCGTGTGGATAGCGGCCATAGCCGTCGTCCGCGTCACGGGGTTCGCCGCGGGCTCCCTCAGGTACCGCAGGCCAGCCTTCGTCCATACCAACATGAGCAAGCTCACCGGCGCCGGGCTCGGCCTCTCCCCGTTCCTCATCATAATCATCGGTATCGTTCCCACCGTCCTGCTGGTCGGTGCGGTTGCGACCGTTTCCTCCTTGGAATACCTCTATATCAATCTCCGCAGCGACGGATACGACCCCGACTGTGCATCCGCGATCTCCCGCAGGCCCCTGTGACCGCGGAAATATGATTCTGTGAAATACAATTATAAACCCGCAGAAAAGTTGTCAATCCATGGGAAACAAGGGATGCACCAAACATGAACGCTTGCAGAGAGAATACGAGATGCTCAGCGGGGTCAGGGACCAGCTGGTATTCTTCAGAGAGATGTACAGCGAGATCTACGGTTCCAGATCGAAGAACGTGGACTCGGTGATCGCCGATACGGAATACGAGATGTCCGCCCTGAGGGAAGAGATGGGTGTGCACTGATCACCGCCTCTCGGACATGCCCCTCTCGAGGGCTTCCAGGGCCTCCCCGGCATCCTCGTCGCCGAAACGCTTGGCATATTCCAGGAGGATGCGTCCGGTCTTCACGTCCTTCTCCACGCCCTCGCCGAAGGAATACATGCAGCCAAGCTCGTAGAGGGCATCGGGATACTCCCTGTCGGCCGCCCTGCGGAGCCATGCCAGGCACAGGTCCGTGCTCTTCGCAAGGAGGTTCTCCCCGTCGCGGTACCACTTGGCGATCTCGACCATGGCCCCCGTGCAGCCGGAATCGGCCGCCAGATAACAGAGGCGGACCGCCTCGGAGGGGTTCTTCTCGGTGCCCCAGCCCCTGGAGTACATCAGGGACGCGAAGTACTCCGCATCGGGATTGCCCCTGTCGGATGCCAGTTTGAACCATTTGAACGACTCGGAATAGTCCTTCTCCGCACCGTCCCCCGTCATGTAGATGATCCCGAGACGGACCTGAGCGTCGATGTTGCCCTTCTCGGCGGACATGCGGTAGAGCCTGACGGCCTTCTCCTTATCCACCGGGACGGTGATGCCCTGGAAGTACATCCCGGCGTAGACGTAAAGCTTTCCCGGGTCGTGGGACTCGGTTACCAGTATCTCGTCTTCCCTGACTTCTTGGGCCATGTTACCACTCAGTCGTATTCGGGAAGGTCCGCTCCGGGGTCCTTGGCGTGCTCCCTGAGCCAATCGGAGAGGAACAGAAGCCTGGGACAGTTGAGGTAGTACTCGTGGACCTCGTCCACGCGCCTCGAGCAGATCAGACCCGCGGCCTTCATCCTGAGGACGGCCGCGTTGACCCTCTTCTCCTCCATCCCGAAGGCACCGCCGGTGAACGGGGCGCGGATGTTCTGCTGGGACAGACCGCGGACCATCGCGAGGACGTCCGGGTCGGCCAGGGCCTGGATGATGTCCGCCTCGGGTTCGCTGGAGATTCCGAGCGGTCTCCTGTTCGTCAGGCAGATGTGCTTCGCAGGCTTCTTCTGTTCTTCGGGCATAACCGGACAACGGGGACTGACGATAAATCACTTGTTGGTAAAATGGCGCGGAAGGGGAGATTCGAACTCCCGAGGCGAATCGCCGCCGGTTTTCAAGACCGGCGTAGTAGTCCACTGAGCCACTTCCGCTCGTCCCACTCTATGGACTCGAATTATAAAAGGACTCAGCAGGCGAAGGGGGAGTCCGCATGGGGCCAGGTCTTCCCGATGTAGCCGGTCATTACCGCGAACCAAATGCTCTCGATCATGAGGGAGAGGGCGCAGGGCAGTGCGGATTCCGGCATTCCGGGCAGGAGGGCTAGACACATCGTGGTGGCGAGTCCAGAGTTCTTCCATACGGCGAATCCCATGTAGACCACGGAGTTGTCCCTTTCGGCACCCCTCCTCTTCATGAACGCTATCATGACGAGGCTCACCGCGAAGGTCCTGATCAGGCAGGCGCCGATGATTAGGCTCACGAGGTACGGTTCCGAGAATATGAAGTCCCTGTTCTTGCCGATGGAGAGGACCAGGAGCGAGAAGAACATCACGTTGATGAATACCAGCTTGGCCCTGCGGTTTATGGGGACCCTTCTCAGGGGGATATTGGCCAGCAGCGGGATCGCGATGAACAGCAGGACGTACTTGAAGATCTCCAGGGGGCTGATGGCATCCCCGATGAGGACGGTGGTGATAAGCGGGGTGAGACCGAGGGCGACGACGTACGTGGCGGTGAGCGCCAGCACGGACATCACGCGGTTCCCCCTCATCATCAGCGACAGTGAGATCACGGAAACCGCCGATGGTACGGCCGCGAGCATCACCCAGCCGTACCAGACGGTGCGGTAGGGTCCGATGAACAGCGAACCTATGGCCAAAGTAGCGAGGGTGCAAACGCCGAAACAGCAGACGAACGACCACACGATCGGCTTGGATTCCTTGCGGAAGTCCTCCCCGCGGAAGCTCAGACCCTCCATGGAAGCTATCATCTGCAGCATCAGGGCGACGATGACGAGGGTTGAGGTCATCTCACCCGCCGAGCCTACGATGAGGGCTATAACGACCCCCGCGGCCACCCAGTAACGGTTGTCGGTAAGGAGATCTATGGCGGCCATTCAACCCTTCCTAGGGCCTTTGAAGAACATTATGGCCTCCCCCACAGGGTCCTGAGTGGGTGTAGCCTCCAATTCCCTTGCATTGCGGGCGGCCCTGCTGTCCAGGATGACGGCCATCCCCCTGTCCGTCTCCGTCCTGATGAGACGCCCGATGGCCTGGCGGATCTTCCTGACCGCGGGGATCTCTCCTGTGTACTTCCATCCCGTCCCGGGACCGTACCTCTTGTCGAACATGTCCTTCATGGCCTTGATCTCCAGGGACGGAGGGGCATACGGCATGCCGACGATGACCGCGAAGCAGAGCTGGTCTCCGGGGAAGTCCATCCCCTCTGCTATGGAACCTCCCATCACGCACACGAATACGCCGTTCCTCCCGCTCCTGAAGGCATCCAGGTTCTTCATCGTCTGCCTCTGGCGGCCCGAAAGCTCCCAGTAAAGGGGCTTGTCGATGCCGTCCTCGAGAGCGGGCTGCATGAGCTTCAGGACGCGGTAGCTAGGCATGAAAACGAGGGTGTTCCCGTCGATGGAGTTGCAGAGCCTGATGACGTAGTCGTCCAGTCTCTTCTGCATCGAGGGGTTCTCCTTCAGGGTCTTGAACTCGGAGGTGACGTCGGTTGCGTAGACCACCTTCTTGTTCTCCTTGGGGAAGGGCGAGGGGTACTTCCTCGGGAGGGTGTTGTCGGGCAGCCCCATGACCCTGGCATACTGCGCCAGAGGCTGAAGGGTACCGGACATGTGGACGGCCCCCGGCAGCTTCCTGAGGAATGCGGGGACGTCGGCGGGATCGATGCAGGATGCCTGTATGAACTCGCCCTCCTCGTTCGTACGGACGACCTTGATGTACCTGTCCTCGGGGGACTTGACCCATTTCCCGAGAAGGATGGCGAAATCTAGCAGCGGGGAGTCGGGGGAATCGGTATCGGCGATTGCCTCCTGCCTCTTCTCTCCCAGTTCCGTGAGCTTCTCGACGATGGACCTCAGACCGGTCACGTCGGTACCTGATTCAGAGGCAAGGGCGGTCTCGAACTCCCTCGGCTCGAGCATGGCCTCCTTCTCCCCCAGCGGGATCTTCTTGGAGGCCAGTCCCTTGACCACCCTCCTCACCGCGCGTACGAAGTCGTCGAGGGTCATGGTGCTGGACACCGGGGGCTTGTTGAAGGCCATGCACTCGTCCAGGGCGGATGACATGAGCCTCGAGGATATCGTGAAGCTCTCCTGCTCGCGGACGGCGTCCATGAGGTTGTGCGCCTCGTCCACTATGAGCACTATGTCCTTCTCATCCATCCCCAGGTTCTGGAAGAAGTTGTCGCGGATGGCGGGGTCGATCATGTGGATGTAGGGAGCGACGATGACGTCGAAATCCTTCATCATGGCCTTCTTGGCCTCGTAGGGGCAGGCACCGCTGTTCTTGCAATAGATGTCGAGCTCGTCCGAACGGGGGAACTCCTTCTTACAGTACCTCTCGATGTTGTCGATCTGGGGAAGAGTCTTGTCGAAGTAGGGGCACCCTCCGGCGCGGTTCTGCTGGCTCTTCTGCTTCCTGTCGCTGCAGAGTGTGGACAAAGCCGAAGGGGAGAGGTTCTCGAAATCGGGTCTCGCCATGAGCAGGGGGCAGGACTTGCTCCTTCCCGTGAGGGTGATACCGGACACGGGCTTGATGGTGTTGATCGCCCTGAGTTCCTTCATAACCTGGTCGGACTGGGAGATGGTCCTCGTGATGTAGACGACCTTCTTCCCCGTCCTCTTTGCATGCTCGAGGGAACCTGCCAGGGAGACGATGGTCTTCCCGGTACCCGTCCCGGATTCGATGACGATGTGCCTCGACTGGTCGAGGGCGCTCCTGATGTCCGAGATGATGTCTATCTGGAGCTCGCGTGGCTCGTAGGGGAGGTACGGGGCATCCTTGTTCTCGTTCTTGACGACCTTCGGGGCCCTGGTGGGTGCGACCCACTCCCCTCCCTCGGTCATCGGGCGTCCGCAGCCGGGGCAGTTCTTCTTGCCTGGGAGGACAAGACTTCCGCAACCGGGACAGAACGCAGAACGCATGCATCACCCTATCGTCGCGCATTATATGAAAGGAACGATTGAAGTTAGTTTCACATCATTCGGGTAAACGCTGTACACCAAAGTTTATATTCTGAACAATACCACCATACGCATAACCTCGGACGGGTCCCTTTCGGGACCCTAAGTGGTTTCGGCCATTCTCTTACTTCAGCAGGGGCGTGACCAACCCGACTATCAGCCGGGCTGTTCCGAGGGCTAGGATCACACGTTGCAGTAGGCGGTCCTGGCCTGATTCTTCTTTCAGAGTATTTACCTCCTCGAATCACCAGACAGTTCGCCCGACGCACGGAGAAAGTCCGCGCATATTTGATTTATAAAAATCCTTGTGAATATACAGACAGACGATGTCTCAATAGAAGGGGGCGATTATCAATCGCGGGGCCCGAGGTTGTTCTCGTCCATGTATCCCTTGGCTCCGTTGAGATTCAGAGAAACCTGCTTCAGGAGATGGGATTCGGCCTTCTTCATGTCCCCCTTCTCCATGTATGCCTTGGCGATCTCGCCGTGGAGCTCGGACAGGAGCTCGACGTCCTCGAGGGCGTTGTTGTCCATCATCTCCTTCATCAGGCCGATGGCCCTCTCGCGGTCCGTGAAGAAGGCGTCGGACATCTTCTCGTCCGATTCCATGTCGCCGCGGGACACGTAGGCGTAGACGAGGAGTAACTCGTCGTCCAGCTCACCGTCGGAAAGGAGTTCCTCCCCGACACGGATGGTCTCGTCGAATGCCTTGATGGCGGGGACGTTGTCGCTGTTAAGCATGAGGGTCTGCCCGCGGGCGGACATGGCCTCGAAATACCTGTTCCTGGACCAGGGGTCGTCATATCCCACCAAAAGGGACAGCGCCTTCTCGATGAACGGATCGGCGCCGTCCTGGAGGTCCGCCTCGACGAGGTCCCCGGCACAGTCGATGCATTCCTTGATCAGCGACTTCCTGTCATAGAAACGGGACTTCTCCCCGACCTCGGGGAGTCTGACGGATGCGGCCATGTAGTCGTCGTACATCGCCTTGTCGTCCTTCTCTCCCTGGAGGATGCCCCTGGAGATGTATGCCATGACGTATGTGCCTGCATCCACCTTCTTGCCTTCGCGGGAGAGGGTATCGATGATGTCGACGGCATCGTTGAAGTCCTCCATTGCGGTGACCCAGGAATCCATCATGGAGAGGATTCTGCCGCGGTTGATGAGGGCGTCGAGAAGCTCGGTGCTCGGACCGTCTGCCTCGAGGCGGTTGACCGCCTCGTTGTATTCGGAGAGCGCACGCTCGAGGTGCTCATCGGACGACTGCATACTTCACACAATGTCCCCAACATATAGATAAATGATACATCGGGTATGATTCCCAGACGGCAACATTATATCATTAACGATTGATTAAGACCCATGAGCGAGAAACGCGTCCTTGCCGTCCACGACATCTCCTGCGTCGGCAAGTGCTCCCTTACCGTGGCGCTGCCCATAATCTCCGCAGCCGGGATAGAGTGCAGCGGCATGCCCACCGCCGTCCTTTCCACCCACACCGGCGGTTTCACCGGTTTCACCTACCGCGACCTCACCTCCGACCTGGTGCCCATCGCCGACCACTGGAAGACCCTGGATGTGAAGTTCGACGGCATATACACCGGGTTCCTGGGGTCCTTCGAGCAGATCGACATAGTCTCCCAGCTTATAGACGATTTCGGGAAGGACGCCCTCGTGGCCGTCGACCCCGTCATGGCCGACAACGGCCAGCTGTATTCCATCTTCGACAGGACCTTCCCGGCAGGCATGAGGAAACTCTGCTCCAAGGCCGATTTGATCCTCCCCAATTTCACCGAGGCGACGCTGATGCTCGGCGAGGAGTACGTCCCCGGACCCTACGGCAGGGATTACGTCGAAGGTCTCCTGAAGAGGCTCTCCGGCATCGGGCCGTCCAAGATCGTCCTCACGGGCGTGTTCTTCGACGATTCCGAGGTCGGTGCCGCCTCCTACGATGCCGAGACCGGCGAGATCGATTACGCCTTCGCGGAGACCATCCCTGGATACTATCACGGCACGGGGGACATCTTCTCCTCCGTCGTGGTCTCAGGGCTCATGAACGGCCTCTCCCTCGCCAGATCCACGGCGATCGCCGTGGATTTCACCCAGAGGAGCATCGTGCGCACCCACGAGGCGGGAACGGATGTGCGCTTCGGGGTGAACTTCGAGGCAGGCATCCCCAAGCTCCTCAAGGACCTCGGACTGAGCCAATGACCGAGTTCCGCGAGCTCGGAAGGGAAAGCGCCCTGGAGATCCGGGATTTCATCCATCCCATCTGGCACGAGGCCTACGACCCCATACTCGTCGGGGGTGCCGAATCCGCCGAGAAGTTCTTCCACCGCTTCACGGGGAAGGATGCCGTCCTCGCCGCCTTCGACAGGGGCTGCAGGTACTGGGAGATTGTAGTGGACGGAGAGGTGGCGGGAATCATCGCCGCGGAGGTCACCGGGGATTCGCTGTTCATCAGCAAGCTGTACATCCTGGGGAAGTACCGCCACACGGGGCTTGCCCAGGAGACGCTCGAGTTCCTTTTCGGCATAGGCAGGAAGAGCGGATGCACCAGTGCATACCTCAAGGTGAATTCCGAGAACCGCATGGCCAAGAAAGCCTATGCCAAGGCCGGGTTCGTTTACGAATCGTCCGAACAGAACGTGGACGACGACGGCTCCTACTGCCTGGAAACACACAGGAGGGCCCTCTGATGTTCCGCACCGCATTCATCGGATGGAACAGGGTAGACGAGCTCAGGGAGTTCGCGGAGCCCGTCTGGAGGGAGGTTTTCTCCCCGATGCTAATCGGCGGCGAGGAGGAGGCCATGTACCTGTTCAACACCTGGCAGTCGAAGGACGCCGTCCTGAAGGATATGGAGGACGGTTTCCTCTACGGCTTCGCCTTCGACGGAGGGAAGAAGATCGGATACTTCTGCCTCAGGATCGAGGGAGAGAGCATGTTCATCAGCAAATGCTACCTCCACAGGGATGCCAGGCACAAGGGGTTCGGCTCAGCCCTCCAGCAGTTCATGATCCAATACGGGAGGGAACACGGCTGTTCCCGCGCCTATCTCCACGTCAACGTCCGCAACGTGGATGCGATAAGGTCTTACAAGCGGAACGGTTTCCAGATAACGCTGCACGAGGTGACGGACCGCGGATGCGGTAACGCCACCAACGACTACGTTATGGAAAGGGAAATCTGATGTTCATACCGACCACCAAGGAGGAGATGAAGGAGAAGGGATGGGATTCCCTCGACATCATCCTGGTGAGCGGTGACACCTACATAGATTCGCCCTACAACGGAGCGGCGATGATCGGCCATTATCTCATCGACCGCGGATTCAGGGTCGGTATCATCTGTCAACCCGTGACGGACGATGCTTCCGACATCTCACGTCTGGGTTCACCGAGATTGTTCTGGTCCGTTACCGCAGGATGCGTCGACTCCATGGTCGCCAACTACACCCCCACCGGGAAGTTCCGCAAGGACGACGATTTCACCCCCGGAGGGGTCAACGACCGCCGCCCGGACAGGGCATGCATCGCATACTCCAACCTGATCAAGAGGTTCTGCAAGGGGAAGCCCATCGTGCTCGGCGGCATCGAGGCCTCCCTCAGACGCGTCGTCCACTACGACGCATGGTCGGATTCTCTGAGGAGATCGGTCATCTTCGATGCGAAAGCCGACGCCATCACATACGGCATGGCCGAGCTCTCCAACCTCGAACTCGCCCGCTGCATGGCCGAAGGGAGGGATTGGCATTCCGTCAGGGGCATCTGCTACATCGGGAAGGAGGTGCCCGAGGGTTATCTCGAGATCCCTTCGTACGAGGAATGTCTCTCCGACCCGAAGGAATTCTCCAGGGCGTTCAGGGGATTCTACGAGAACTGCGACCCCGTAACTGCCGTGGGGCTCGCCCAGAGGCACGGGGACCGCTACATGGTGCAGAACCCCCCTCAGAGGCTCCTGACGCCCGAGGAGCTCGATTCCGTGTACATGTCCGGCTACGAATACGCCGTGCATCCGTTCTATGCCAAGGACGGCCCCGTGAAGGCCATGGACACCATCAAGAACTCGATCACGTCCCACCGCGGATGCTACGGCGAATGCTCTTTCTGCGCCATCGCCGTCCACCAGGGGAGGACGGTGGTCTCACGTACCGCGGATTCCATCGTCAAGGAGGCGGAGAGGATAACCAAACTGCCGGGATTCAACGGCATAATCTACGACGTCGGGGGCCCCACCGCCGACATGTGGGGATTCGAATGCAAAAAAAAGCTCAGGGACGGGGCGTGCAGGGACAGGAAATGCCTCTACCCCAGGCCCTGCAGGTTGCTGCCCATCGACCACGGATGCCAGATCGACCTCCTGAACAGGATCTCTTCCGTTCCCGGTGTGAAGAAGGTGTTCGTAACTTCGGGGATACGCTATGACATGGTTGTCTTCGACGACGGGCACGGCCGGGATTACGTGGACTGCATAGTGAAGGACCACGTCTCCGGACAGCTGAAGATCGCACCCGAACACGTTAACAGGGAGGTTCTCGCACTCATGGGGAAACCCGAACCCAACGTCCTGCTGGACTTCAAGGACATGTTCGACAAGTCCAACAGGAGGTTCGGGAAGCGGCAGTTCCTCACGTACTACTTCATTGCGGCACATCCCGGATGCGGCAACCGCTCCATGGAGGAGCTCTCGCACTTCTGCCGCAACGAACTGAAGACAAATCCGGAACAGGTCCAGATATTCACCCCGACACCCTCCACGGTGTCCACGCTGATGTACTACACCAGGAGGGATTACGCAGACAGGCGCAACGTCTGGTCGGAGCACGTTCCCCAGCTGAAGCAGAAGCAGAAGGACATCGTCGTGAAGGGGCCGCGGGACTATGGGAAGAAAGGGCGCCGTTCAGAACGGTGATCCTTCCTCCAGTATCTTCGAGAACTTCTTCATGATCTCGCTGATCTTGATCTGCTGGGGACAGACCTTCTCGCACTTCCTGCACCCTACGCACGCATCAGGCCACTGTTCCTTGGGAGTGCCTCCCATGGCCATGGGGGTGATGAAATCCACCTCGGTTACCAGGTGCTGGTTGTAGCGTGCGATCAGCAGGGGGATGTCCAGGTTCTTCTGGCAGTGGGTGACGCAGTACCTGCAGGAGGTGCAGGGCACCGTCCCCGAGGCAGCCATCTCGTCGCCTATCCTCACGATGGTCTCGAACTCCTTTCCTGTGAGGGGTTTCTCCTCCCCGTAACAGTCGATCTTGACCTTCTGCTGCTCGAAATCGGACATGCCGGTCAGGGTCGTGGTGACCTCCGGGATGGACTGCAGGAAGCGGAACGCCCACTCCACGGCCGACACTCCGGGCCTGAACCTCTCCAGTTCCGCCATGTGCTCACCGTCGATGTTCGCCAGCTTTCCTCCCCTGAGGGGCTCCATCACCCATACGGGGATCCCCAGTTCGGAGACCCTCTCGACCTTCTCCTTGGCGTGCTGGAAGTTCCAGTCGAAGTAGTTGATCTGGATCTGGCAGAACTCCATCGCGTCCCCGTAGACCTCGAGGAAGGCGTTGAGGCAGTCCATCTCGCCGTGGACGGAGAATCCCAGATGCTTGATCCTGCCGTTCTTCACCTGCTTCACGAAGTAGTCCTTGATGCCGAACTGGGGGTCCAGATACTGCCTGATGTTGAGCTCGCAGACGTTGTGGATGAGGTAGAAGTCGAAGTAATCGGTCCTGCACTTCTTCAGCTGCTGCTCGAAGATCTCCTCCGCCTTGGGCATGTTGGAGACGTCGTAACCTGGGAACTTGTCCGCGAGATAGAAGGAATCCCTGGGATAGGCGGAGAGGGCCTCCCCGATGACCGTCTCGGAGTTCCCGGCGTGGTATCCCCAGGCGGTGTCGTAGTAGTTGATGCCGTGCTCCATGGCGTACTTCACGAGCTCCTTCGTCTTCTCCGGATCCGGCTTGGAGTCGTCCCCGCAGATGCAGGGAAGGCGCATGCAGCCGAACGCGAGCTGTGAGATTCTCTTTCCTTTGAAGTCCTTGTAGAGCATGGTTCCGCCTCTTGGTTGCATTACCATTTGGGGCTCGTCATTATATTATATTTCTGGAACGGTGGAGTGTACGATGGGAACCGACGACGACCTCAGGCTGCACCGGACCGTCCAGGAACTGGCGGGACCGAGGGGATATTCCGTGGCCGAGGCCAGGTTCACCCGTTCCAAGGAACTCTCGGTGAGGTGGAAGACGACCGGCTCCTCGCTGTATTTCTACGTATCCGATTATCTTGAGGACGCCCCCCGGGATGTCCTCAAGGACTTCTGCAGGGGCGCGATGACGTTCGTCTTCGGAGGGAGGAAGCAGTTCGGGGAGAGATACATGGAGTACATGACCTCCGACGGGTTCCTCCTGAGCAAGCGGCCGATCTACCTCAGAAGGTCCAGGAACCTCCTTGTGAACGACGTGGGGAAGTACCACGCGTTATCCGATTCCGTCCAGAGGCTGTACGATGCGGGCCTTCTGGAGCAATCCGACATCGACAATACCGTGTTCACGTGGACAGTGAAACCCAACTATACGCGTCTGGGGTACTGTTCCCCGTTGATGCGCGTGGTTGCGGTCTCCTCCGCATTGGACAGACCCGACATCTCGGAGCATGCACTGGATTACGTGGTCTACCACGAGTGCATGCACCTCCGCCAGGGCTACCGTCCCTTCGACAGGCGCCCCCACGATGCCGCCTTCCACAGGGAGATGGCCAAGTTCCCCGGACTGAAGGAGGCTGAGAAGGAGATCAACAGCGTCCCTTCGAGGAAGAAACGCAATTAAACCCCCCGTCCCTTCTACCTATCATGGCAGGCCCCGCAGACGATTCCAAGGGATTCATCCTCGATACCGACGACGGAGAGATAGAGGTCGGAATCAGGGAGATCGAGGAACTCGCCGCCTCTGAGGACCCCGCTGGCATGTACGCCCTGGGATACGCCTATCTTTTCGGGGT
This sequence comes from Thermoplasmatales archaeon BRNA1, assembly GCA_000350305.1. Taxonomy (NCBI): domain Archaea; kingdom Methanobacteriati; phylum Thermoplasmatota; class Thermoplasmata; order Thermoplasmatales; species Thermoplasmatales archaeon BRNA1. The sequence goes on along the minus strand of CP002916.1, from coordinate 711,624 downwards.
CTGCAAGGATATAGACAAGGGCAGGGGCTACGACCTGCTGGAGAAGGCTGCCGAGAAGGGGAATCCAGAGGCCAAGGTGCTCCTCGTCAGGATGACCTTCGAGGGGGATTATTTCGGCCTCGACACCGAGAAATGCGTGCAGTACTCCAAGGATGCCGCCGACGAGGGCATCGCCGAGGGACAGCTGTACTACGGCGTCGCGCTCATGGACGGCGAGGGTGTCGAGGCGGATCCAGCTGCAGCGGCCGAGATGTTCAGGAAGGCCGCGATGCAGGGGAACCAGGAGGCCAGGAACTCCCTGGCATACATGTACCTCGAGGGCAACGGCGTCGAACAGGACACCGGGAAGGCCTTCACCATGTTCCGCACCGCCGCCAAGGCAGGCAACGTGAACTCCCAGTACCAGATGGGGGTGTGCTACGAGACCGGTACGGGGTGCGAGAAGAGCTATGCCGAGGCCCTCAGATGGTACAGGAAGGCCGCCGACCAGGGGGATGCCTACGCCGAAGACCGCATCGGCATCATGTACTACAACGGAGACTCCACCCTCAAGGCCGACCCAAAGAAGTCCTTCGAATGGTTCCTGCGGGCCGCAAGCAACGGGATCGTCGACTCCATGTACTCCGTCGGATGCTACTACGCGGACGGTTTCGGATGCGAGAAGGACATCTCCGAGGCCCGCAAGTGGCTGAACATGGCCAAGGACAACGGCCACGAGGAGGCCGGTACACTCCTGGACAGACTGGCGGATCTCTGACCAGCAATCAATTAAAGCATGGTGGCCATTCTCCACACATGACTGACATCGGCAGCGACCCCGAACACATGTACGAGGTCGGTGTTTCCTACATCACCGGTACCGGACGCCCCCAGAACAGCGAAGAGGGAGCCAAATACATCTCCATGGCCGCAGAGAAGGGATACCTTCCCGCCATCCGCGACCTGGGGGTGCTCTATCTCAGCGGCAACGGGGTCGAGAGGGACTACAGGAGGGCGTACGACAACCTGAAGAAGGCCGCCGACGACCTGGACCCCAACGCCATGTACCACCTCGCGCTGATGTACGAGAACGGGCTCGGTGTCGAAAAGGACCTCTACGAGGCCCTCCGCCTCATGGGATTCGCCGCCGGATCCAACTTCTCCGGTGCCATACAGGATGCCCAGAGGATCGAGGATATCATCGACGAGGAGAGGAGGAAGAAGCTCAACTCCCGCCCCGTACTGAACCTCGAGGTCTCCGATGTGGACGTGGAGGAATGCTGCTGCAAGAAGATGCTCGATGCGGTACTCGCCAAGGACTACTACGTGGTCGACACCTACCAGGGCCCGATGCTGGTCTCCGAGGACGAGGAGGGCTACGAGACTCCCATCACGGAGTGCCCCTTCTGCCACAAGAAGGCCGTCCGCGTTCAGCGCGACAAGCAGTATTGAGTGCCTGCCGGCCGATTCCCGTTGCCGCCTCGGCAGCAGCATTCAGTCGTAGGCTTCGGAAGGCATCAATCGAGGTTCCCCGGTTCAGTTCGCCGTGTCACGGCGGCCTCATGGCCCTAAGCATCCGATGGGGACCACAAGCACGCCCCTTTCAGTGACGGAGACATAACCGGCGGATATCAACCCCATCATGAATGAGGGTTCTTTTCCACCGTTCTTCACCACAAGTTCGTTCAATTTCAAGAGGTTCTCTTCGGCTTCCGGGACATCCCCTGCCCCCATCTTTATCTCGATTGCCCCCATCTCCCGTCACGCAGTTCCACGATGGCATCCACCTCGAGGTCTTTGCTGTCGTGATAGTGTCTGACCTTTCCCTGGAGGGGTTCCGAGTAAATACACAATAATAGTATTTAATTACGGTCAATAATAGTAATTTTTTACTATAATTGTAAAACAGGTGGAAAAACCACCGGATCCCGAATAGCATTGACGGGGCCGATCGTTTCCTGCAGACAATTGTTCCAATCAACAATATCATTAAAAACAGTACAACACCATACTAAATCAGCGGATGCACTCAGCCGCCGCAGGTGGTTTACACATGGATGGGAACATGGATATTGTGAGCCAGGTCAGGCTCATGCGCTCTGTTATGGGGCGCAAAATGATGGAGTTGGACGAATTCAACTACAAGGCGGAGCAGCTGACGGGAGAAGATGCCGTCAACTACGCGCAGATGATCAAATTCCTCGAGAACGACATCGCAGGATACAAGACCATCATCGAGGACCTCAGGGACGGCAGCAAGGACTTCACGGGAAACCTCTATGACATCACCTCCCTGCCGGCTGACTTGGTCGGTCTGTACAACGACTTCTACCTTCCGATGCTCTCGGAGGACGACCGTTCCGACGAGGATGCGGCTATGGCCCTGAAATCACAGTATGCGGTGGACCTGGCGAAGGTCTACCTCGTGAAACTCGGTCAGTTGGCGCTCTCCAACGAGGTCGCCCTCAGCCTCATGTCGAGGAACGATGCGATCGTTGCCACCATCGGTCAGCTCGTCATGCAGGACCCCGAGCTCCTGAATGTCGTAACCGACGAGAACAAAACAGAATGATGAAACCCCGGGCGCAGCGATGCGCCCGTCCTTTTTGACAACATAACAGGAAAGTCCTATTATACTGAACGAGAGATTATCGTTCATGTTCGCGAAGGCCAACGAGGTCGCACGCAATTTCACGCGTCCAATCATCATCTCCACCCGCACTCTCGACGGGAAGACCGATGCCGCCGTCGCCACGATGTTCATCATCAACAGCGAGGGCTGGGCCTTCACAGCCGGACATGTCTTCGACAGCTTCCATAAGTTCCAGGGGGACCAGAACAAGATCAAGGAGGCCGAAGAGATCAACGCCAAACGTCCGGATAACCCCATACAGAAGGATCCCAAATGGATCACCAACCATTCATTCTGGTTCGGACAGGACGGGGTGAGGATGTCGAAGGTCTACGTCAACCGCCAGGTGGACCTCGCCCTACTCAAGCTAGAGGGCATCCCCCCTCTGAGCAACTATCCCGTCTTCAGGGACCCGGAGTCCATCGTCCCCGGCACCAGCCTGTGCAGACTGGGGTTCCCCTTCGTCAAGGCCGCCACCGAGTACAACGAGACCACCAACGCCTTCACCATCAAGAACGGGGTGCTCCCGCTGCCATTCTTCCCCAACGACGGCATCCACACCCGCAACATCAGCAGCGGAATGAGCAACGACGGATTGGAGAGGTTCTATGTCGAGACCTCCACCCCCGGACTCAAGGGACAGTCGGGAGGTCCGATCTTCGACAGCCGCGGAAGGATCTGCGCCATGCAGCAGGGGACCAACTCCATCTCCCTGGATTTCCATCCCGTTCAGGAATACGACGGACAGTCGGTCATCGAGCATCAGTTCATGAACGTCGGAGTCGGCGTTCACTGCAAGGTCCTGATACAGGCGATGAAGAAGATGGGCGTCAAATACGATCTCGATGCCTCGGATTCCGGCGAACAATACATCATACACTGACATCGTAATTAATTACGATGATAATGTGTAAAGCTTTACTAATTGCGCACCATTAATAATATTGGTCATTGTGTGTTGCAAAAGCTTGTTTTTGCCCTTGATCCGAGATTCGCAGTTTTGTATCTTTTTGCACCGTATTCTATGATCGTGTGTATGTCTAAAATTAATTGTTGTAATTAAGCAATCTACTTAATTAATTACAGTTCATTACATTGAGTCTCGAGAATCTGCATTTAATCACTGCAGTTAAGGTATAATCATTACAAATAATGCATTAAATCAAAAGTATCAGAAACAAGGCAATAATCACGTTTTTACACCATTTCCGGAACACTCACAGATCTGATTATCAAATAATGCAATATTTTCAGAAAATCGTCATGTTTTTGTTGATTGTAAGTCAACAACGGTACCCCGAACCTCTACTTGAAATCGCCCGATTATTGCCATGAATTCAGAGAGTGCCTTTCGAATTCCCTGATTTCACCACAATTATTGACCTGCTTCGGGACGATATCCTCAGTTTTGGGGCAATTCTCCCAAGAATCATATCGTTTTTATAATGATCATCATTATTGAGTCAGTATATTAATAATAATGTATGTTGCTTAACTAAATGAATTTATTATAACCATACACAGAACATGAAGAAACAGAGCGAAAATTGCGATTCTTAGGATATTTCATGATTCGAAGCAAATTCGTTCAGGGTTTATAATAAATTAAGTTGTTTACTTAACATAATGAATTAATATCAATGCAACAGAAGATTAGACGGGATCCGAAGCAAAACAGACATCTTAAAACACCGAAATTGCACGGAAACAGCCCTAAAATCAACGACGTTCTTGAAAAGGTGCAGTAATAGGGCAATAGCGGTTTGCTCGATTTTAAGGGTGTTTCTGAATGTATATTTTTCACCACCCTAAACGGATAGCGAAGAGGCAGCCGAAATACCTCCATGCACGCTTCGGATGGCGGAGGATCGAGATGAAGCCGTTGAGGTAGAGTCCGTCGCGGTTCATGTGCTTCGAAAATTCGTCGATCTGCGAATCCGAGCAATAGGTGAAATCCTCACGGAGCTGCATGAAGCGGGGATCGGACCTGCGGGATTTCTTCCACCACCTCTCGTAGCGTGCGAGGTCTCCTTTGACAAGACACTCGGACATCTTTGCCGCCGAATCGAGCGCGATCCTCAGACCGCCGAAGGTGAGAGGGTTGACCATCGCACCCGCATCACCGATGAGAGCGGCGTTGCCGTTGACGATGTGTTCCAAACCCCCGATGGGGATGTAGCGGGTACCCTTCAGAGAATACTCGGAAACCTCGAGGACCTTCGGAGAACAGCCGATGTTGCTTCCGTCCCCGGAAGGGAAGGTCCACGAATACGCACTGCCGTTCCCGGAACCTAGACTGAAACGTATGGAGTGGTCATCGGTGCCCTCGACCCTGGGAACTATGAACGTCTCCGCGGGAATGTTCATCTTGGGCTTGGTTCCGAAGAGGTCCCTGCGCACGACGGAGAATGCACCGTCGGCTCCGATGATGTATTTCGAAACAATCTCGGAACCCCCGTGGAGCCTGATGATGTAACGTTCTCCGTTGCGGATGATGCGGAGCACGGAACCGTTTACGAACATAGCGCCGTTCTGATGTGCTTCGGTGCGGAGTCTGTCGAGGACCATGTTGCGGTCGATGATGTACCCCTTGATTCCGATCCTGAGGGTCCTTCTCCCGGCCCAGTCGATGTAGATGCTGTCGATGCGGTTGCGGATCTCGTTGTCCCTGATGCCGACGGTCCTAATTCCCTTGCGGCTGATGCATTCGCCGCAGAGGGAGTGGTATCTCCTGTAACGGTCTCCGGTCAGTCTCTCGATGCAGACAACCTTGAGTCCCGACTTGGAAAGGAAGAAAGAAGCGGCGGACCCCGAAGGTCCTGAACCTATGATGGCTACATCCGCTTCCATGATGACCTGGATTGCAATGCAGATTTTACTACTTGTGTCAGTTTGCAATTAATTATAATAATTAAGTAATTATCTTAATTAATAATCTTCATAAATGAGATGAAAATATTCGCTTCTCATTAAGCCTGAACAATCTCGGCACGTTGTAGCCTTCCATCCCTTCGGTAGAAATTGGAATTCCAGATCATGAGATCATAGATTTTAACCCCCATAAAAGTGGAAAAATATCCATTGTTTACCCCCATAAAAATAGATTAAATTATGCAGTTATCTATTTCATATACATGATGAGGAGATCCGTCGAAGAGAAACTCCTGTCATGGAAGGAATTCGCCAAGCGCAAACCGCTCGTACTGCTGGGGATACGCCAGTGCGGTAAGACCTTCATCCTAACGGAGTTCGGAAAGGAGCACCACTACAGCAGATGATCACTGGCCGATCTCTATGAGGAATCCAAGGATGTTCGAGAGATACAGTTCGAACTGCTCGAAACTGAGTGCGTGTCCCGCGAAAGGAACGACTGCGAGCCTCGAACCGGGGACGTATTCCCTGTACATCTGCATGGTATCCATGCGGACCTCGTCGGAATCACCGCACATGAAGAGGACAGGCACATCGATCTCGGGGAGATAATCGGTGAGATCCAGACCCTTGAGGGTACCGGTGCACTCGAAATCGTTCTCTCCGCAGAGGGCCCTGAACACATCGTTGAGGGGTGCCTCCGCGACGGCATCCGCGATAGGCCTGTTGACCTCGCGGGTGAAGAGATACTTCGCGTAGTAGTCCTTCATGATCGCCCTGTACCTCTCACCGAAATCCCCGGCATCCAGGCATTCCATGAGCTGAAGGTATGCGGTGTGGGACATCTCGCTGACGTTCTTGATGGAATCGTCCTTCCATATCTCGGCGGAGAGATACGGGGAGGGCAGGACCATGGCCACGATCTTAGCGCAGGAGGTGAGTTTGGCGTATGAGACGCAGAGTGCGGAGCCCCAGGAAGCGCCTATGAGGATGACCTTGTCGAATCCCATGCCGTCGATGAACTCACGCAGCTCGGAGGTGTATTCGTCGAGTCCCCATTTGCCGATGTCCGGTATGGGATCCGATTCCCCGCAGCCAAGCTGGTCGTACATGTATACGGGGTGTCCGACGGTCATCTTCTCCCCCTTATCCGGGCTGCACCCGTCTCCCGGGCCTCCGTGGACCATGACGATGGGAACGGTCTGCTCTTCCGTGAAGAAAGACCAGTATGCGATCCGGCCGTTCCTGGTCTGGAAATACTGCGGTGCGGGGACCTCGGACTCTTCCATGAAGGTGCAACACGTCGACCAGATAAATGATTGTCCCGGATTCGGGCCCTGTCCGCATCGGCGGAAACCTCTTCCCACGGTCAGTACCGTCGCATGGAACATTGACGAAAACCCGAAGACGGTTCGGTATCGATCCCTATCGTGGATGTTCTCACAATAGCGTCAATCCGTGTTCTCGGGAGTGGGATGCCTGTGCTCAGGGATGCCGTGGATAGCCAGATAAAGGAGAAGGGACGCCACCGATACGAACGAGAAGGCCAGGAAGCCGTCGCGGTATCCGATGCCCTCGACCACGAACCCGAACACGATCGGCCCGATGCAGTAGGCGAAATCCAGGAAGTTGTTGAACGTGGATATCGCAACGCTGTACCTTGCACGGGACGCCCTCTTGACTACCAGGGACTGTCCCACGGAGACCATCTGCGCCACGTTGAATCCCATCAGGAGTCCCGCAGTGAGGAGTACGTACGGGTTGTCTGCACGGGACAGCATGACCATGCCTATGAAGAACAGGATGAAGAACGGGATGAGCGCGACGTTCTCCCCGTGCCTGTCGTAGACGCGTCCGCCGAGCAGCCTGGCCGTCAGGGTGGCTATGGAGATGAAGACGAAGAAGTATGTGGATGCCTCCGCAAGCCCTATCTCCCTTCCGTAAGGGGAGATGAACGTGAGCACGCCGGAATAGGAGAAGAAGAACACCAGACACACGAGTGAGATCGGTATGGAGGACCTCTCTATGATGTTCGAGAGGCGGAATCTCCTGATGTCGGCCTCCTCTTCGGGCGTGAACCTCATCCTGGAGTCCTTCAGGAACAGAACGCAGAGGAGTGCGAGCATGCTCGCAGCGGTGCCGATGGTGAAGATGTCGTCGTAGGTGCCGTTCTGCTCCAGCCACATGCACAGGAACGGACCTATGGCCGATCCGAGGCTGATGGACAGCATGAAGTACCCCATGCCCTCCCCGCGGCGGGATGCCGGGAGGGCGTGTGCGATGATGGTGTTGATCGCGGCCGTCATCGCCCCGTACGTGAGTCCGTGAAGGAAGCGGACGAACAGGAGGGTGTAGAAATCGTGGGCCTGGAAATAGAACAGGCAGACGAAGGTGCCGGCAGCCAGGAAGGTCACGCAGACCCTCTTCTTGCCGTAGAGCTCCATCCTGCGGCCAAAGATTATCCTTGACAGGAGGTCCCCGAGGACGAACGTGCTCGCGGCCATCCCCGCGATGATCGTGCTGCAGCCGAGCTCCTCGGTGGTGTACGAGGACATCCCGGTGTAGAACATGAAGAACATTATGGTGTAGAAGAAGCTGGCGAGGGTGCACAGCACGAAGTTCCCCGAGAACAGCCTCTCTTTAGCCATGATGGTGCCAGAGATTTGGATGTATTTAGAAATTCAGAAGAAGGCGTCCAGGAGGTACATGTAGCCCAGGGCGACGAGGATGGTCACCACGGATATGGGGACCCCGATCTTCATGAACTCCCAGAAGTTGATCTGGTGTCCGCGCCTCTCGCCGATGTCGGCGCAGATGAGGTTGGTGGCGGCTCCGATGAGGGTGGCGTTGCATGCGAAGGATGCGGATACGGCCACCGCTACCCAGATCATCGGGTCGGAGGAGACGATCATCTCACCCAGCAGCACACAGGCGGGGACGTTGCAGATGAGGTTGGAGAGCACCGCCGAGAACACCGTGACGGTCAGGATGGACGGGGTGGAACCCTCTCCGAGGCCCATAACCGATGCCAGGTCCTCGATGATTCCCACTTCGACGGCTCCCCTGACGACGATGAAGAGTCCGATGAAGAACAGGAGCAGGGACCATTCGATGTGCTTCGCGACGTATAGGCAGTTCACCGGGCGGTCGGTCATGATTATGAGCGTGGCTATCGCACCGGAGACCAAGGCGATCTGGTAGATCTCCAGGCCGATGTAGTTGGATATCGCGAAGAACACCACCGTTGCGACGAGGACTGCCATGCAGGCGTACATCTTCGGGGTCTTGACCACGATCCTCTCGATGTAAGGCTCGTTGAAGTCCGTGAACTCCTTGGACAGGTCCTTCGCGTACAGCCTCTTCATCATGAAAATGGTGATCGGCAGGCAGATGGCGACGAGGGGGATCGACCTTATGGAATAGTCCAGGAAGGACATTCCCGCATAGGTCTCAACGACCGCGTTATGGGGCGCGCCTACGAAGGTCGCTGCGCATCCGATGTTGGCCGAGATGAAAAGGGCGATGAGGAAGGGGATCGGGTTTGCATGGAGTTTCTGGCAGCATTTGATGACGATGGGACAGAAGATTAGCACCACCGCGTCGTTCAGGGCGATGGCGGAGAGGACCGCGGTGATAACCATTATCGCACCGAAGAACTGCATGGTGTTGGAGTATTTCCTCATCAGTTTCTCGACGACGAGGTCGAAGAAACCGCAGTACTCCAGCGATGCGTTCAGGGCCATCATCCCCAGAAGGAGGAAAATGACGCTCCACTCGACGGAATCCGCGACCTTGTCCAGGGGCAGGATGCCGAGAAGAAGCATGATGGCGGCGCCCGCAAGGGATGCCATGTATGATTTGATGCGGTACTTCCCGATCTTGCGGATCGCGATGAGCCCGTAGGTGACAATGAAAATGGCCAGAGCTGCGATGTATGTCCATTCCATTGTTTCCGGCACCTCATGGTTGTTTAGGTAAGGGCCGAGACCGCCACCACGAATGCGACGGTGACCATCATAAGGACCATGAATATCGCAAGAACCTTCTTGCGCGTCGCCGCTTTCATATCCTGCGTGATAGTCTCAAATCATAAATAGATAGGGGTGGGCCGCTGGATGTCCAGCGGCATTGGTTTCATTGTTTGAACCTGGCACCGTCGCTGTAGGCCTTACCGACGACCCCGCCCACCGACAGATAGGTGCGGTTGGGAGAGTCGTAGATGATCGGCTTAAGCTTCATGGGGTCGATCCTGCCGTCGGTGAGGACGGATTCGTCCGCGGAGACGTTGACGATCCTTCCTATCAGGCGGTATCCCCCGTCGATCTCCTCCTCGGACATACTGAGCATCTGGCACTCCAGTGCCATGGGGTACTCCTCGATGATGGGTGCGTCCACGTTCTCCGCCTTGCGGACGTGGAACCCGACCCTCTCGATCTTGTTCACGTCGAATCCGTGCTGGATGCCGAAGTAGTCGCTCTCCGCGACGTTGGACTCGGTCGCGGGGAAGACTGTGAAACACTTCTTGACCGTCAGGTTCTGGACGGTCTTCCTCTCCTTTCCGAGGCTGATGGTGATCTGATTGTCGTCCGATATCCCTCCCCAGGCGGCGTTCATGGCGTTGGGGACGCCGTTCTCGTCGTAGGTCCCGATGATGAGCACGGGCATGGGATACAGCCAGCTCTTGGGTCCGAAATCCTGTCTCATGACCGGATGAAAAGAGTGTCGGGATAAATGGTTACTCATTCTCGAAGTCGTCCTCGGGGACCAGCACGGCCCTGCGCTTGGCGGGATCCTTCACCCTGGAGGCGAGGAGTTCCTGCACCCTGTTGAAGGTGACGGCATCCACGGGAACGGATGCGAAGTGCCTGTAGGTGAGCTCCTCCCATCTGATGTATCCCGCATAGATGGGGTTGTGGAGGATGTCGCTCACCGAGAACTTGGTGAACTTGTTGCCGCGGTGCGTGCGGATCCCGTTGCGGTTGACGTCCTCGGCGATGTCGTGCATGGATTCGCCGCCGAGACACCACTCGAACATCTGTTTAACGACGTCTAGCTCGCCGCGTATGCCCGTCAGCAGGCCGTCGACGACCTCGTAACCGAACGGGGGGTTGAAGCCCATCGTACGGCTCTCCCGGGGGGTGTTGGTGAGGGTGGAGGCCTTCTCCCTCATGCCCATGTAGGTCCTCTCCCCGATCTGCTCGGACTCAAGCTGGGCGATGTTCTGTATGGTGGAAGTGACGAAACGCCCCATTGCGGTGGTGTTGTCGAGGTTCTCGGTGGCCGATACGAACTCCTTCCCCCTGCGGGAGAGATCGTCCATCATCTTGAGGAAGTTATAGGTGTTCCTGTGGATACGGTCCATCTTGAGGACGATGACGGAATCCCATTCGTCGATGTCCTCCATCATCTTCCTGTACCCGGGACGGTTGGTGTTCCTCCCGGAGTACCCGTCGTCGACGTAGAACTGGTAGATGGAATAGGCATCGTTTCCCTGGTCGTCCATCGAGAAGGAGCAGAACGCCGCGAGCCTCTCCTTCTGGGCATCGATGGAGTATCCCTCTATCGCCTGCTCCTCGGTCGAGACCCTGCAATACAGCGCTGCCCTCTTCGTCATTCAAACCAGCGGCCCGTTCACTTCCTGATATGTGTTCAGCGAGACTATGGGGGAGTGGTTCCCCGGACGCAGGACGTCGTCCCACTGGAGGTATCCCGCATAGACGGGGTTGTGGAGTATCTTATGCACGGTGGCCTTGGACCAGCGCCCCCCGTTCTTGGTGGGGATGTCGGACATGGCGAGGGAGGTCGCGATGTTCTCCATGGTCATGCCGGAGATGTACATGTCGAAGATGTCCCTGACGACCTCGGCCTCCTGCTCCACGACCACGAGCTTCCCCTCGACGCTGGTGTAGCCGTATGGGTTGGGGGAGCCCATGTTGCCGTCGGCGGTCTCGGCCTTGCGCTTCATGCCTATCTTGACCCTCTCGCCGATCTGCTCGGACTCCAGCTGGGCGATCCTCTCGATGATGTCCATGGCGAAACGGCCCATGGCCGTGGAGGAATCGTACTTCTCGCTGACCGAGATGAACTGCTTGCCGCTGTCGTTGAGCATAGCTATCATCTCTGCGAAGTGGACGCTGTTCCTGTGGATACGGTCCATCTTCAGGACCAGAACGGCATCCCATCTGTCTATCTCGGCGAACATCCTCTGGTATTCGGGGCGTGCCGGCGATGTACCCGAGTATCCCTCGTCACGGTACACATCGGCGACCTCGACACCGCGGAACTTGCAGTAATCGCGGAGCCTCTTCTCCTGCGCGTCAAGCGAGTATCCTACCCTCGCCTGATCCTCAGTGGAGACCCTCACGTAAATCGCGACGCGCTTTACGTCCATCTCATCCCATCCGAAAATGCATCGGTCTCCACGTTTATAATAATTGTTTTGACTTAACTTTTAGCGGCCGATGTGAAACAGACATAGCTAGACATACATTGTTTTACAATCCGTATGCCGAGTCGCGACATGATCCCGGGGCCACGCCGGCGTCAGAAGGAGGAGTTCTTGGAGATGTATATACGGACCTTGTACTCCTCGTTCTCGCCGTCGACCGTGCCGGATTCGTCGAGGACGTAACCCCTGTAGGTGACGACCCTCAGATCATAGGTCTTGCCCTCATCCGAAGTTCCCGTTATGCTGTAGACGGTGGCCGTGACGTTGCCGTACTTCTCCTGGGACTCGGCAATGTCGGCCCCCTCGTACTCGTTTTCGTCGAACGCCGTGAGGACGTCGCCGAAAAAGTCCTGGATGTCTCTGGACATGGACGAGGAGCTGGACTTCGACGAGAGCTTGTATTTGAGGACTCCGTCCTCGGTCTTGAAGCTGAGTTTCGTCTCGGAGGTGTCGCCGAAGCCCGAGGACTCGCCCTCGATCTCCCCGCTGACGTCCGTGACCTCACCCTCCGTCAAGGTGATCCTGAAATTTACGAAGGAGTAGGTGCTGGAATCGATGAAGAACATGGATTCGTCGTGGGTACCGCTGATTATGTACGTGTCCCCCTCCCTCTTCACGGTATATCCGGAGGGGACGTCCTCCGACGTGTAGTTGAAACCGCCCGGGAGGAAGAAGAACATGTCCGGTGAGAAATCCCCCAGGGAGTACATTCCCCCGCTGATGTACTTGCTGGATTTCATCTCGTAGGTGTGGCTGTACTTCACGGAGGTCCCGGAGACGCCGGTGACGGAGTACTTCTCCGTTGTGGATACGCCGTCACTGGTCCCCTTGAGCGTGATCTTCATGCCTTCCTCGATGTTGAGGCTGTCATCCAGGAGCGTGTAGTCCGACGATGCGTTGCGCTCCATCGCGATGGATGCGAAGGCCCCCACCGTAGAAACGAGGATAACCGCAACGGCGACGTACGCCACGAACCTGGGAATCACGCTGACCGATACGTTAGGGCCGTATTATAGGGTTTCCGATACGGGACGGATCAGAGCAGCAGCAGGAAGATCGCGTATGTGATGGCGAAACCCACCGCCGGTGCGAGGGCGAGCTGCAGCGGGGTGTGCTTCTTCAGATAGTATCTCGCCCACAGGACCGGGGGATAGAGCAGCAGGAGGGCGAGCCCGGGGAGGCCGAACGTCACGAAGAGGGCCATGGACGGTCCCATGAGACCTATCGAATGCAGACTAATCTTCCAGTAGAACGTTATGAGGAGCACGGCGACGGTGACCACCAGGTAGCAGAGCATCAGCACCGTGGTGATCTCCGGGGCATCGGCAAGGTACAGGCACACGGTCCCAAGGAGATAGAACACCGCTCCGAGGGCCAGCATGACGTAGCGGTCCTCCCTCCTGACGATGTCCCCGTCGTCGTTCCCGTATCTCTTGGCGAAGTAGCTGATGAACACCATGGGCAGGACGATGGCGAAAACGATGCAGATGAGGGTGTACAGCAGCCATCCCCCGAGACCGGCGGCCTCGGTGTTCAGAAGCATGAACACGGGGATGGATATGACCGGGGGCTGTGTGAACGCGGATATTATCTTCGCCGCCCTCTCCTTCTCGGGAGGGATCGTCCCTCCGTAGAGGCGGGTGGGGTCCCTCAGCATGCGCCCTCCAGCCCGCTGCGGATCTGCCTGCGGGTGTCCTCCATGTCTTTGGTGTTGTCGACGATGATCCACCCGTCGGACACGGACATCATCTTGCGGCGGGTCTCCTCCAGCTTGTCCCTGGTCTCGAAGACCTCCTTCTCCTCGCCCCTGGTGTCTATGCGGGACAGGGCGGTGTCGGGATCGACATCGATGAGATACTTCGTGTCGGGCATGGGGAGGATCCTCTCGACCATCCTGTACACCTTTGGGACCTTGCTCTCCGGGAGATAGGCCACGCCCATGATGTATCTGACGAAGACGAAGTCATCGTATTTTCTCAGGCGCGCACGCATGATGGTGAGGGAGCGGAGGACATCCGCGATATAACACATTGTGGAGAGCATCATGGCGGGCTTGCCCTCGATCGTGAGGAACTTGGCCTCCATGCGTCCCACGACGCAGGAAACGTTGGGATGGGTGACCAGGAAGACCTTCCTGCCTCTGGACTCGAGCTCCTCCCTCAGCATCTCCGCGGCCGTGCTCTTGCCGGACCCGTCCATGCCGTCTACGACGTACCAGGCCATCTCAGAGCCCCAGAAGAACAAGGATTACGGCTACCGACAGGGGGATGAGGAGGTTGTCGACCTGGCCGGGGCTGAGCATCTCCACGACGCATGCCACGACCGAGACGATGGCGACCGCCGCCCATATCGATATGACGGGGGTGAGGTCACATACCAGGTCGAAGTTGTTCGTGAACAGGGTGTATGCCCCCACGAGGACCATGGACATGATGAAGGTCACAAGGCACATCCCGACGGTACCCTCCAGACTCTTGCCGTTGACGGTCTTGTGCTTCCCGAACCTGCGCCCGATGACGCTTCCAAAACCGTCGCCGTAGGTCATGGCTATGATCCCGATAGATGCCGCCGCCCAGTGGTCGAAGAAGAACGCCACCAGTATGTTGATGCTCACGACGTAGAAGAACAGGCCCGTGCGGTGCCCCTTGTCGTTGGAAATCTCCCCGAGCTTGGAATCCGACACGGGATTGCCCGGGAACATGGCGAGGAACAGTATTACGGCAAAGGGGATCGCGAAGAACGCTAGCATGATCCAGTTCGCGGAGAACATCCACCAGACGAACACGAAGTTCCCGACGCCTATGTGGACGATCTTCCTGGTGTCGAACCTGAACTGCCTCTTGTCGGCATACAGGGAGAGTGCCAGAGATGCCCCGATGATGAGGTACACCAGCACAAGCGCGAGAATGTCCTGACCGTCCATGTTCTTCGGGTGACAGTATACATAACCTGTATAAAACTGATATTTGGCGGAAACGGAGGATTCATCCGATTCCGAAAGTGAACTGGAGAAGTGTGCGGGGGCCGGAGCCCCCTTGAGGTTTAGGGAATCACATCATTCCGGGCATTCCGCCCATTCCGGGGGCTCCGCCCTGCGGGGGCTGCGGGGGTGCCTTCCTGGCGGCGATGACGTCGTCGATCCTGAGGATCATGTTGGCGACCTCGGTCGCGGAGGAGACCGCCTGCTTCTTGATGCGGAGGGGCTCGATGACGTTCCTCTTCTTCATGTCGACGGGCTCACCGGAGTCCAGGTCGATTCCGAAGTACTTGCCCGCGGCCTTGTTGTTCTCGTGGGCGGACTTCATCTTGATGATGACGTCGATGGGGTCGAGACCGGCGTTCTCGGCAAGGGTCCAGGGGATGCACTCCATGGCCTTGGCGAACTTCTCGATTGCGAGCTGCTCCCTTCCGCCGACGGATGCGGCGAACTTCTGGAGCTGGATGTCGAGCTCGATCTCGGGTGCTCCTGCGCCCGCGACGACCTTTCCGTCCTCGAGGGTGATTCCGACGGTCCTGATGGCATCGGTGAGGGCGCGCTCGACCTCCTCGATGACGTGCTCGGTTCCGCCGCGGATGAAGAGGGTGACGGCCTTGGGGTTCTTGCAGCCGGTGACGAAGCACATTCCGTCGTCACCGACCTTCTTCTGCTCGACCTCTCCGGCGAATCCGAGGTCCTTCTCGGTGATCTCCATGGGGTCTCCGACGATGACTCCGCCGGTCGCCTTGGCGAGTGCCTCGAGGTCGGACTCCTTGAGCCTCCTGTATCCCATGATGCCTGCCTTGGAGAGGTAGTGCTGGATCAGCTCGTCGAGGGCCTTGGTGGTGAAGACGACGTTGGCGCCGATCTTCTTGATGTGGTCGACCATGGCCTTCATGCTCGCCTCCTCCTGTGCGAGGAAGTCGTTCATGCGGGAGGGGTCGGTGATCTGGATCTGCGCATCGATCTCGGTCTTCTTGACCTCGAGTCCGCAGTTGAAGAGTGCGATCTTGGCGTTCTTCATTACCTGCGGCATGCGGGCGTGGACGAGCTCCTTGTCGACGACGACTCCCTGGACCATGTAGGTGTCGGCGATGACTCCTCCGACCTTCTTGGTCATGCGGATGTTCTTGGTGTCGACGCGGCCGTTGTCGTCGGCGACGAACTTGGCTGCCTTGACGACGAGGTCGGCGAGCTTCTTCTTGTCATCCTCCTCTCCGACGTCCTTTCCGGTGAGGGAGGTGTCGGCAACGGTGGCGAGGATCTTGTCGTTGTTGGCGGGTATGGCGATGGAGTCGAGGATGGCCTGTGCCTTCTCGGCCGCCATGTTGAATCCGTTGGTGATGACGGTGGGGTGGACGTTGGCGTTGATGAGCTCCTCGGACTGCTTGAGCAGCTCTCCGGCGAGGACGACGGAGGTGGTGGTTCCGTCACCGCACTCGGTGTCCTGGGTCTTGGCGACCTCGACGACCATCTTGGCGGCGGGGTGCTGTACGTCCAGCTCCTTCAGGATGGTGACTCCGTCGTTGGTGATGACGACGTCCCCGATGGAGTTGACGAGCATCTTGTCCATCCCCTTGGGTCCGAGGGTGGACCTGACGGAGTCTGCGACGGCCTTGGCGGCGTCGATGTTGTTGAACTGGGCCTCCTTGTCTTTCGACCTGGTGGTTCCCTCTTTCAGTACGATGATAGGCTGGTTTGCGTTTCCGTACATGATTGCACCTTTTATTGGGCTACTGTATTTTTGGCCTTCTATAAATAGATATCTATGTAACCTGAAGTTACAATGGAACGGGCCAGCATCTCCAAGGGGGACGATTCACGCGATCCCCTTCTCCTAAGACCGTGGTCGGCCGTCCGTTGATGCAACCGTACGTCCCCCGGGTTGGATTTTTGGCAAATAAAAATACCCAGCACCCAATTGATGATCATGCTCTTCAATCCACCCTGATGCCGTGGGCCCTGAGACTGTCAGCGACAACCGCCGCCTGCGAAGGACTGCATCCGAAACCCATACGCTCCAGCCTCTGCATGAGCTGAGGGCGCCTGTTGAGCGGATCCACCATCGCCCTCTCCACACCCGTGGAGGCTAAGGCCTCTGCGAACTCATCCTCGTGATCGGAAAGATGATCCAGGACGGGGGCGACCATGGCGAAGCAGTCGATGCCTTCCGATCTGAGCTTGCAAAGAGTGTCCAGACGGACGGAGGGCATGGGTGCCCCCGGCTCGGTGATCTTGGATATCCTTTCATCAAGGGTTGTTACAGTCACACCCACAGTGCACCGCATTGATTTCAGGAGGTCCGTGTCCCTCAGTACGAGGTCTGATTTTGTGTAGATCTCCACTCCGAAGGATTTGGACGAAAGGATCTCCAGGCATTTCCTCGTCAGGCGGAAACGCTTCTCTGCCCCCTGATACGGGTCGGTGACAGTCCCTATCCCTATGGTCCCGGAAAGCCCGGGAAGTTCCCTGGACAGGCGGGAGACCACGTTGGTCTTGACCTTCACCACCCTCCACCCGTCCCACTGCTGGTGGGTGACCTCGGGGGCGTAACAGTAGACGCAGCCGTGCTCGCAGCCCCCGTAGGGATTCAGGGCGTACGTCAGGTGCGGAAGCCCCGAAGGGGAGAGGGCACGTCTGCATTGGACCAATTCGAAGACACCGTCCCATTCATGGGCACCGGAATCGGAGAAATCCTCCGTTCCCTCGGAGACGCCGAACCAATCCTTCATGGTTGGGTAACGGAAACTAACGATAAAACATTGTTAAGGTGCCGATATATCGTTTTCACAGGATGGGACTACCTTATACCTGCTGATACCGTGTGCTAAACTGTAAGACGGACAGATAAGGGTCGTCAATCCTCTCCCGTTCGTTACAGGGGTCGATTGAAATGTACACGGAAGCCGAACTCAGAAGCATCGGTCTGGAATTGCCCCAGCAGAGACTTTGCAGTGTCGACACCCAACGTTTCCTAGTGTCTTTCCTCAGGAATGCCGGAGATTATACCTTGGCTAGAAGAGAGTTGTTCGACAACATGTCCGTCGAGGATGTCCTAAGGGAAGCCTCCGAGTACTGTAAGGCCAATCCCATAAGCGAAGAGGCCCGCAGACGTTCCGATCTCTACAAGGCAGACCACAACTAAGTTGAAAGATCGGTTTGAAGAGCGTCCGCGAAACAAACCAAGGCCTGTAATAGTTGTTGATTCTGCATCATATTTCATGCATCATTGCCAAGTATCCGCATGAATCAAATAACGTCAGCGAGTTCCCCGATGCATGGATTTCCTGGAACTCGCGAAGAAGCGCTACTCGGTAAGACAGTACAGCGACAGGAAGGTCGAGAAGGAGAAGCTCGACCTGATACTGGAAGCGGCAAGAGTCGCACCCACAGGCTGCGACTACCAGCCCGTGCGCATCTACGTGATCCAGAGCGGGGAGGGGCTAGAGAAGATGAGGTCTCTCTCCAAGTGCACATTCGGGGCCAACACAATCCTGCTTTTCACCTACGACAGGGACGAGGAGTGGAACAATCCCCTGGAGAACGGTGTCCACTCTGGGGACCAGGACGTCTCGATAGTCGCCACCCACGCGATGATGGAGGCCGAGGATCTGGGTCTGGGCACCTGCTGGTGCAACTACTTCGCCAATTCCGAGGTGGAGAAGGCATTCTCCCTTCCCCCGTGCGAGAGGGTGGTATTGTTCATGACGCTCGGATATCCTGCTGATGATGCACAGCCCCTCAACCTCCATTTCAGGAGGAAGCCCGTGGAGGACATCGTGAGATACCTTTGAGGACGTTATTCACACATTGCGACATAAGATGGTCTGATGTAAAGACCGATAACCTATAATGTCCGCTGGATATAGGGTCTGACGATGGCATCAGGAACGCCCCGTCCGGTCGTGACACTCGACTCCTCCGACCTCGGGATAGAGCTCGTGGGAGGCAAGGGAGTCAACATCGCCAAGATGATCGCAAACGGGTTCAGCGTACCGCCCGCGTTCGCGGTCACCGTGGATGCCTACGAGATGTTCCTGAACCGCAACAACCTCAGAGATGACATCGCGGCGATCCTGGAGAGGACCGATTTCGACGACGATGCCTCGCTGAATTCCTCGTCCGAGGAGATCCGCTCCCTTTTCCTGAACGCCAACATCGAGGATGACGAGCTCATCGACCTGAAGAAGCAGCGCGGAGCCCTGGAGGGAGAGTACTTCGCAGTGCGTTCCTCCGCCGTGGCGGAAGACCTCGCCGATGCCAGTTTCGCCGGGCAGCAGGACACCTACCTGAACGTCAGGAGGGAGAACGTCGTCAGGATGATCCTGACCTGCTGGGCCTCCTACTGGAACGCCCGTGCCATGAAGTACAGGCACGATGCCTCCAAGGACCACCTGTCCCAGGGGATGGCCGTCGTCGTACAGAGGATGGTCAACTCCGAGATCAGCGGGGTCATGTTTACCGCCGACCCCGTCACCGGGGACGACAGGGTGATCGTCGAGGCGTCCTGGGGACTCGGGGAGTCCATCGTTTCCGGATTGGTCACCCCCGACCATTACGTCCTTTCCAAACCCGGCCTGGAGGTCGGGGAATTCACGGTCAACGTCAAGGAGCACGGGTACTACCTCGCGGACGGCGAGGACGTCATGCTCGACATCCCCAAGGAGAAGGCCGAGGCTAGATGCGCCGATGATCGCATCCTGAAGCTCATCGCCGAGCAGGGCATCGCCCTGGAGAACCACTTCGGCTGTCCCCAGGACATCGAGTGGGCCGTGGAGGCCGGCAGGGTGTACATCCTGCAGTCTAGGAACATCACCACCCTCCCCGACAAGTCCGAGAAGGACGGCATACTCTGGTCCAGGGGATACGGCGACGAGTACTGGGCCGACGCGACCACGCCCATGTTCTACACCGTCATGGGCAAGATGCTCACCGACTACGTCAACCACGAGGGGGCGCACATGATGGGCTACAAGGACCTGGAGTCCGGACCCCTCACCAAGCTCCACAAGTCGAGGGTCTACTTCTCCGCCACCGTCCTGGAGAGGATCTTCGCCCATTACCCCAAGTTCATCCGCTCGAGGGAGCTCCTCGAGTACTTCCCCGCCAAGGAGCAGGAGAGGATCTCCGCCTACGGCAACGATTACTTCGGGACGATCAAATCCCAGATCTGCCTGCTGTTCCGCGACAGGGACGGAATGATCTGGAAGACCGACAAGGTCTACAGGAGATGGGCCCAGAGGTTCATGGGCCTGTGCGCGGAGTTCGATGCCCTCGACCTGGGATCCGTATCCGACGGGGAGCTGGCGGACTGGTACGAGAGGATCCGCACGGGATCCACCAAGCACTACCAGCTCATCCGCTACGGCATGGTCTCCCATTCCATCATGACCAACCTCCTGGTCAAGAACTGGTCCGCCAAGTGGCTGCACGACGACGGTACGATCTACGCCGGACTCATGTCCGCCCCGGAGGACAACAAGACCGTGGAGACCAACAAGGGATTCTCCGACATGGGGAAATCGCTGAGGGAGAACCCGGAGACGAGGGAGAAGGCGGAATCCATGCCCGCGGAGGAGTTCGTGGAATGGCTGCAGTCCTCCGATTCCCCCTTCAGGGAGGTCTACAACCAATTCATCAGGGATTTCGGGCACAGGTCCGGGACCAGGGAGCTCAACGCCAAGAGATGGGCGGAGGACCCCGAATACGTCATCGGCGTCGCACTGCAGATGTGCCGCGGGGACTCAGACCTTAGGGAGGAGTTCGACAGGAGCGTCGTCCGCAGGCAGGAGACCGAGCGGGAGGTCCGCTCCAGGCTCGGTTTCTTCAGGAGGGTGCTGCTGTTCAAGGTGCTGAAATACGCGCGCACCTACCTCACCTTCAGGGAGAATCAGAGGTTCTATCTGGACCACATGATGTACAGGAACAGGCTGATATTCCTCGAGGAGGGCAGGAGGCTCTGCGAGAGGGGACTCATCGACGACAACGAGGACATCTTCTTCCTTGAGGACACCGAGGCCATCGCCATCCTGAGGGGCGGGGATGCCTCCTCCGCAAGAAGCCTCATCGCCCCCAGGAAGGCGGAGTTCATGAAATACAGGGACAGGCTGCCGCCCAAGTTCCTCCTCGACGGGGTGGACTTCGACGACGACCCCGTGTCGTTCGGGGCGACCCTCGTGGGAGCGGCTTCCAGCCCCGGCAGCTACAGAGGACGCGTCAGGGTCATCATGGACGTCAGGGACCTGGGGCAGGTGGAGAAGGGGGAGATCCTCGTCACCAGCAACACCGACCCCGGATGGACCGTGGTCTTCTCGAAACTGGGAGGACTGATCACCGAGACCGGGGGAATACTGTGTCACGGTGCCGTCATCTCCCGCGAATACAGGATCCCTGCCGTTACTGCCGTCAAATCGGCCACCACGGTGCTTCACACCGGCGACCTCGTTTCCGTTGACGGAAGCAAGGGAGAGGTCACAATACTGGAGGAGAAAGAATGAACAACCATCCCGAATGGAACGAGAGCTACTACTTCAACCTGCACGACCACTCCAACGGGGTCACCGCTTTCATGAGGATCGGCAACAAGCCGAACAAGGACGAGAAGTCCATGTTCCTGTTCCTCATCGAGAAGGACAGGGTCTGCGGCATGAGGAATGCGGTGCCCTGCGACGGCGAGCACAAGGCGTGCTCCGGATTGAAATTCGAGCTCGAGAACGGAGTCTGGCACATCTCTTACCAGGGCCCCCTCTTCGACACCGCCTCAAAGGAGCCCTCACCCATCATGTCCTCTATGGACCTCATGTGGAAACCAGTCAACCCCGAGATGGACTACCACGACTGCGTGGACGAGAAGGGGGCTGCCCTGTCCGCACAGACTGCATCCGAGCACTTCGAGCAGTTCGGCATCGTCACAGGGAAGATCGTCTGCGGTGACAGGACCTACGGGATTGACGGAACCGGGGAGAGGGACAAGAGCGAGGGGGTCCGCGACTGGGGAGCGCCCAAGATGTGGCTCTGGCTGAACTCCGTGTATGGGAAGGATGCCGGATTCAACGCCACCAAGCTCTGCACCCAGATGGGAGACGTGGACGCGGGATATTTCGGAACCGAGAATAGCAACGACCCCGTCGTGAAGATCGACATCGACATCTCCTACGGCAAGGGCATCCCCGCGGGATACGATATGGTCATGCACGGCAAGTCCGGGAAGGAATACGCTGTGAAGGCGAAGGTCATCGGCCACGCCACCCTGCCCATGCAGGGAAGCAAGGACATGATGCTCGTGGAGACCATCTCCGAGACCGTCATGGACGGGCGCACCGGATACGGAATCGCCGAGTTCCTCGTACCCGCTCCGAAGCAGTGACCAAACTACACTCAAAATGTGCCGGTCTTCGGCACATTATTACTTTTTACATTTTTTATGAATGTTAACAATTTGCGGATAAACGTTAAACCAAATTGCGGATAAATGTTAAACCAAATTGCGGATAAACGTTAAAGTTATATCCGTGAAACCGATTCTATAATCATGGTGGCCCCAGACGGTTATCGCAATCGCGTAATTGACAAGAAGGTGTCGGATTACCTAGAGATCTTTGGTGCGGTGAGTATCGAGGGGCCTAAAAACTGCGGAAAAACATGGACTGCTAGAGCTTTTTCCGAGTCAGAGTTTCAACTTAATCACAGAAATAAGAAAATTGCAGAGATCGATGTTAACATCGCCTTGAAGGGCGAAGAACCGCACCTGATTGATGAATGGCAGGAAGTCCCGGAGATTTGGGACGAAGTTAGATTCGAAGTGGACCGCAGTACGAAAAAGGGACGTTTCATCCTCTGTGCATCATCTACGCTTGCAACGGGCGTTAAAAACCACAGCGGAGCGGGACGTATAGGGGTTCTGAAGATGAGGCCCATGTCCCTTTACGAATCGGGCGACTCCGACGGAAGTGTATCGCTTGAGGGGTTATTCAATGGATCATTCCAACCCTCGTTGGAAAATGAGATCCGCCTCGAGGATCTGGTCAAGTTGACCGTCAGAGGAGGATGGCCCGATCAGATTGGATTGAGTGAAAAACAGGCTTTGGTAAAGAACAAGAACTACCTTGATCGCCTGTGTGAAGATGATGTCGTAAGGATAGATGGTGTCAAAAGGGACAGCAGGAAAATGAAGATGCTCCTCAGGTCACTTGCACGCAATGAATCCTCGGTAGTGTCTGATAGCCGCATAATGGCAGACATGGGCATCAACGACAACGAAACCATGTCATCTCCGACTCTGAATGATTATCTCGGAGTGTTGAGAAGGCTTAACATCCTGTGTGAGCAGGAGGCCTTCAGTGCGAATGTAAGGTCATCTGTTTCCGTGGGAAAAAGTCCCAAACGCCATCTTGTCGACCCGTCACTATCCATCGCGGCACTGAATATGGACGTCAAGTCCTGCATCCGGGATCTCGAGACCTACGGATTCATGTTTGAAGCCATGTGCGAGAGGGACCTGGACATCTACTCGCAGGCCATAGGCGGCAATCTTTACCATTACCGCGACAATAAAGGAAACGAGATAGATGCGGTCATAACCATCCCGGGACGTGAATGGGGGGCCTTCGAGATCAAACTCGGAACCAATCAGATAGATTCGGCCGCATCCAAGCTCATCGGTTTGTCCGCACAATTCGAGGAGCCTCCGCGGTTCCTCTGCGTAATCTGCGGGATGTCCAATGCCGCATACAGACGTCCGGACGGAGTGTACGTGGTTCCGATAACCATGCTGGGCCCGTAAAAAAGAGGGAGTAAGCGAAGACCATACCGGTTTTCACCGATTGCAAGGGATTGGTCTCCGCATACAGAAAAGTAATCCCACTCTCACTATTTGAACTATTGTAAGAATTTGGTATTTTTCTGCCAAAATATTCAAAAAATTACACTATTCCAATTACTGGTTTAAATATAAAACCACGGAACGGGAATCTACCAAATCCGTGGTCAGGCCGAACCCCCGTGCTCGGCATAGACGGCTAGTCTCCTGCCGAAGACCTTCTTGAAATCCGAGGAAACGGACTTGAGCTTCCAAACAACCATGCTGATGTCCTTCTTGCTCTTGATGTGCATGGAGATGCTGTCCTCGTCCTTGGTGAGGGACACGGAATCTATGGAGCGGTCCCTTCCCCTGTCGAGTATGTCCGCAACCTTCAGGATCAGGGCGCACTGCACTAGCGGCGGGATGTCCTCGCGGGGGATGCGTGACAGCCCTTTCCCGGACTGCCCGGGCATGGAACTGTGGTGCATGCGCGCGATTTGCGCGATGGCTTCCAGTTCCTCGTTGTCGAATCCGGCGAGGTAGGCGTTCCTGATGATGAGATACGAGAAATCCGCGTGGTCCTCATAGCTGATGAACTCCCCGACGTCGTGCAGTTGTGCGGCGTATCCCAGGAGGGAGCGCCACCTGTCGTTCCTGGCGAACACACCCTCCGTACAGAGGGAATCGTAGATCCTAGCGGCGTACTCGGCGACGGCCTCGGAATGTTCGGTATCGCATCCGCAGCGGGCCGCGAGGGTGACCACCGAGGAGGACCTTATGTCGAAGTCCTTCTCGTCGTGTTCGAGCAGGTATTCGGTGCGCATGCCCTCCCTCAGTCCGTTGGGACTGATCTCCAGGCGGGAGATTCCGAACAGGAACATCAGCTCCTCGGCGACAGCTCCGCCTCCGATGATGATCTCCGCCCTGTTTGAGCTGAGCTTGGGGACCCTGGACCTCTCCTCGGCGGTCATGCGGCAGAGGTCCTTCATGAGCTCCTTGAGCTCGTTGTAATCGATGTAGGAGGCGTCGTCGTCCCCCCTCTTGGCGGCGAGAATCGCTGCAAGAGCCATAAGAGTGCCAGACGAGCCGATCGCTTCTTCGAAACCCAGGTCCCTGATCCTTCCGACGGACCTGTACGAGGCGGTGTCCACCTGCCTCCTGAGGAAGTCGTACTGCTTGGGTGTGATCCTCTGGGAGGGGTCGAATCCCTCGCCGTATGCGAAGCGGACGGCCCCCAGGGACATGCTGTCCATGTAGAGGTTGTTCCTGCCCTCGGCAATGGTGACCTCGGTGCTCCCGCCCCCGATATCCATCAGAAGTGTGCGTCTGGCACAGTCCGGTCCCACTACACCGAGACGGGTGAGACGGGCCTCCTCCAGACCCGAGATGATACGGAGGTCGACGCCGGCCTTCCTGGCGGCATCCAGGAGCTCGGAGGCGTTGGGTGCCTCCCTGGCGGCACAGGTCGCGTAGGCGACGATCTCCTCCACGCCCATCCCCTCCGCGATGTCCTTGAATTTGGAAAGGACTACACGGGTCTTCTCTATGGTCTCGGGATCGAACTTCCCCTGGCCGTACAGGCTCTTCCCGAGCCTCACGGCCTCCTTGTCCTGGTAGATGGGGGTTCCGAGGGAGCCCTCGTAGAAACGCACAACGAGCATATGGACCGAGTTGGTCCCGACGTCAATGAAGCCTGCCGTCCTGTCCATGCCAGGCCCCCTGGTTCTCGATATACCACTGCTGGGACCTCATCTTCTTCACGCCCTTCTTGGGCCTGCGGAGCACGTAGGTGCCGTCGGACTGGAGGACCCTTGCCTTGACGTTGTCCTGCAGGCAGGGCTTGAGGATGTTCTCGCGGATCTCCATGAGGATCTCCTTGTCGGGCACCGGGAACAGGGTCTCCACCCTGGCAAGGAGGTTCCTGGGCATCATGTCCGAGGAACCCATGTACATCTTCGGGTCGCCGCCGTTCTCGAAGTAGTAGATCCTGGCGTGCTCCAGGAACCTGTCGACTATGGAGGTGACGGTGATGTTCTCGGATATGCCCTTCATACCCGGCCTGAGGCAGCATAGTCCCCTGATGTTCAGGTCGATCTTCACTCCCGCCATGGACGCTCTGTAGAGCTCGGCGATGATGTCGGAGTCAATGAGACCGTTCGCCTTCATGGCGATGTATGCCTTTCCTCCCGCCCTCTTGTTCTCCGCCTCGCTGCGGATCAGTTCGATGAGGGTGCTCTTGAGGGTTAGGGGTGCCACCAGGAGGTGCCTGTACTTCCTGGGTCCGAAGAATCCCGTGAGGGCGTTGAAGAGTTCCCCCACATCCTCCCCGATCTCCTGGTTCGCGGTGAAGTAGGAGATGTCGGCGTAGCTCTTCGCCGAGTTGGCGTTGTAGTTGCCGGAGGACATGTGGGTGTAGCGGACGAGATGGTCCTTCTCCAGTCTGACGACCTGGAGTAGCTTGGAGTGCACCTTGAGGTTCACGGGGCCGTACACCACGTGCACGCCGATCTTCTCGAGCTGCCTTGCGAGTGAGATGTTGTTGACCTCGTCGAACTTCGCCCTCAGCTCCATGAGGACGGATACCGCTTTTCCGTTCTCCTTCGCCCTCATGAGCTGGCGGATGACCTCCGAGTTCTTCCCCAGACGGTACAGGCTGATCTTGATCGACTGCACGTTGGGGTCGTCGGCGGATTCCCTCAGGAAGCGGATGACGATGTCGAAGGGCTCGTAGGGGTGGTACGCGATCCAGTCCCTCTCCCTGATGACGTCGAACATGCTGAGGTTCTCGGAGATCTCGGCGGGGAGTTTCGGGGTGAAGGGCTTGTACTTCAGGGCGGGGAGGTTGAGGCCGTTGATCTCCCAGAGGTCCGTGAGCATCATCCCCTTGTCGGATGCGGAGGTGACCTGGTTGTCCTTGAGCTTAAGGTTCTTGGCGAAGACGGCGGCGAGGTCCGCGGGCATGGTGTCCTCGACCACCATACGCACCGGGAACCCCAGGTCCCTAGAGTCCAGGGCGGACTCCACGGCGGACATGAGGTCGACGGCCTCGTCGATGGTGACCTTGACGTCGGCGTTCCTGGTGATGCGGAACTTGTACACTCCGAGTACGTCGAGACCGGGGAACAGCGATGCGGCGTGGTCCTTGATGACGTTCTCGAGGAGGACAAACTCGAGTTTCTTGCCCTCGGAGGGGACCTTGAGGAATCTCGGGAGTATCCCCACGGGGACCTTGATCCTGGCGTAGAGGACCTCCCCCTCGTCCTTCTTCCTGAGCTTCACGGCGAGGTTCAGGGAGTTGTTGGAGATGAACGGGAAGGGGTGGGAGATGTCGAGTGCCAGAGGGGTCAGGAGGGGGTGTATCCTCTCGTCGTAGTAATCGTCGACCCACATCTTCTGCTTGGCATCGAGGGAGGACACGGAGAGGACGCTGACGCCCTTGGTGGCGAGCTCCTTCTCGATCTCCGCCCAGCAGTCCTCGTAGCCGTCGATGAGCTCGTTGACCTTGTCGTTGAGGATGTTGATGAGCTCGTTCTCGTCGGAGTATGCGTCGGGTCCGAGATTGACCAGACGGTCCTTCTCCGCGCCCAGGAGACCGGGCATGCGGATCATGAAGAACTCGTCCATGTTGCCGTAGCAGATCGCGAGGAACTTCACCCTCTCCAACACGGGTACGGAGGGGTCGAGCGCCTCCTCCAGGCAGCGCTTGTTGAAGGCGAGCCAGGAGATCTCGCGGTTGATGTAGTACTTCCTGTCGTACAGGTCGATATCAGTCATCGTCGAAGGGTCTCCTGATGTCGACGCTCGCCGCATGGGCGTTGAGGCCCTCGGCATCGGCGAGGGTGGTGATGGTGGGCGCCAGCTCGCGGAGCCCGTCCTTGGTGAGGATCTGCACGGTGCTGGTCTTGCGGAACATGCTGACGGTGAGACCGGAGCACATGGTGGCGTATCCCGAGGTTGGGAGGACGTGGTTGGTACCGCTCGCGTAGTCGCCGGCGGCAATGGGTGTGTAGGGTCCGACGAAGATGGAACCGGCATTCCTGATCTTCGAGAGGACGTCCATGGGGTCCCTGACCTGTATGCATAGGTGCTCGGGGGCGACCTCGTTCATGGTCTCGATGGCGAGCTCCATGTCCTTGCAGACGATGTATCCGGAGTTCTGGAAGGACTGTACGATGATGTCCCTCCTGGGGGCCTCGGCGACCTGCTCCTCCATGCACTTCCAGACCTTGTCGGGAAGGGTCTCGTCGTCGGTGACGAGGACGAAGGCCGAGGAGGGTCCGTGCTCCCCCTGGGCGACCAGGTCGGCTGCGACGAACTCGGGGACAGCGGAGGAATCGGCGAGGACGGCGGCCTCGGAGGGACCCGCGGGGAAGTCTATGCCGCAGATGTTCTGCAGGAGGATCTTCGCCTCGGTGACGAACCTGTTCCCGGGTCCGACGATCTTCTGGACGGGCTCGATGCTCTCGGTTCCGAGGGCCATGGCGGCGATCGCCTGGGCGCCTCCGACGGTGTAGATCTCGTCGCATCCGGCGATGTCGAGGGCGACGAGGGTGATGGGGTTGACGGGTGCGGGGGTGCAGCAGATGACCTCGTCGACGCCTGCGGTCTTCGCGGCGACAACGGTCATGAGCGCGGTGGAGGGGTAGGACGCGAGGCCTCCAGGGATGTAGCATCCGACCCTCTCGAGAGGGGTGGACTTCACTCCGAGGGTGATCCCGGGCTCGACCTCCGATGTCCACATGTCGGGCGGGAGCTGCATCCTGTGGAACCTCTGGATGTTGTAGGCGGCGTTCTCGAGCTCGTCGACGATGTCGGGGTCGACCTTCTCGTACGCCTTGTCGATCTCGTCGCGGGAGACGGAGATGCGGGTGAGCTTGGTCTTGTCGAACTTCTCGGTGAGCTCCTTCAGGGCCTTGTCCCCTCCGGTGCGGACCTGCTCGATGATGCCCTCGACGATCTCCTTGACCTCGTCGGTCTTGGACTGCCTGTTGGCACGCCATTCCTGGTCCGTGATTGCCTTCCATTTGTTCAGGGGCTGAACGTCCTTCTTTCCCGCGGTTTTTGCCATGCCAGTAACAACGGACTTCTTCTTAATAAGGGTCGCGGGGAGAATAACGCGCGCGTGATGGCCCCGAATGCTACACAATTATCCGATTTATTGCATATAAAATTTCAATTAATGTGCAATATTTCTGAGCAATCTATCAATTTATTGCATATAAAATAATTAAATATATGCAATAAAATACCACTCTATGCGCAACTTCGATTACTCATTCCTCAAAAGTGCCAGCATTCCGGCGGCTATGCTCGGAAAGGCCGTTAGCATAGGCTCTCTGAAGGAACGGATGTTCGCTCTGAGGGAATCGCGCAAGAACGATTTCCTGGAATTGGAACGTAATGCGAAGTTCCTGTCCGTCAAGGGATCGAATGCCATCGAAGGCATATTCACCTCCGACCAGAGGCTGACAAGCCTTATGGACCGCAGTGTCGAACCCGTAGGTCATGATGAACAGGAGATCGCCGGTTACAGGGATGCGCTGACCCTCATCCACGAGCACCACGGCGACATGGGTTTCGACGAGACAACCATACTGGACCTCCACAGGATCCTCCTTTCGCATACGGATAGGAAGGGCGGTTCGTACAAGACCTCGGACAACATCATCATGGAGATAGACGGCTCGGGCAACAGGCGTATCCACTTCAAGCCGCTGCCGGCCAGGGACACACCGCACGCCATGGAACAGATGGTGCTCGCGTACATCGATGCCGAACAGGAGGGGATAGAGCCCCTGCTCCTCATCCCGTGCTTCATCCTGGATTTCCTTTCCGTCCATCCGTTCGACGACGGGAACGGCAGGATGTCCCGCCTGCTGACGCTCCTGCTGCTGTACGGGCACGGCTACGACGTGGGGAAGTACATCTCGTTCGAGGAGAGGATCGACCTCACCAAGGACCGCTATTACGGGGTGCTTACGGCATCCTCCGTGAAATGGCATGACGGGACCAACGACTACGTCCCGTTCATATCCTACTATATCGACACCCTCATGATGTGCTACCGCGGCCTGGACAGGTGCTTCGCCACCCTGCAGGGGAAGAAGGCCACGAAGAAGAACAGGATCGAGGCGGTGGTCCTGGACAGCATCATCCCCATTTCCAAGGCGGAGATCCTCTCCGCGCTTCCGGACGTCAGCAGGACCACCGTTGAGGCCTGTCTCGGCAGGATGCTCCGGGAGGGAAGGATCGAAAAGATCGGGAACAACAAGGGTGCCAGATACCGCAGGAAGAGAGCCTGATTCAGTAGATCGTCGCGTGGATGACGAAATATCCCGTGAAGATCAGGAACAGCACCCACATGGTGGGACTAATCTCCTTCTCCTTCCTCATGGCGACGTAGCCAATCACGTAAGCCATGATTCCTATCCCGATACCGTCGGTGATGGATCCCGCGAGGCCCATCATGAACACGGTGATTATGGACGAGAAACAGAGCACTGGGTCTTTCCATTCTATGTCCCTGATGTTGCGGACCATTATGAGCCCGACGAGTATGAGTGCGCCCGCGGTGCAGGCGGCGGTGACGCTGGCGAACAGGCCGGAGAACACCATGGCGAAGGCGAACAGGAGTCCGCAGACCAGCGCGAGTATCCCAGTCCTTGCACCGGATTCGATGCCGGTGAACGACTCGATGTACGAGGTGGTGGTGCTGGTTCCCACCATGGCACCGGAGAGGGATGCGGCAGCATCAGCCCTCATGGCCACGTCGATGGTGTCGAACTCGTCCCTCCCCTCGGACATGCCGGACATACTGCTGACGGATATGAGGGTCCCGGTGGTGTCGAACATGTCGACGATGAACATGGACACCAGCGCCCCTATGAAGGCGACCCACATGGATGAGGGGAACATCTCGAAACCGGTGAAGACCTTGGCGAACAGGCCGAAGTCCGGGGCGGATATGCCGGTCACCAGACCGGCGTCGGGAAGGGTCCCGATTTCGGATTCCAATCCGTAACGGAACAGGAGGGCGCCGATCGCCCAGGTGGCTATGATGCCGAGGATGATGGCGTACCATTTCCTGCGGTACCAGAGGCACACGGTGACGATGATGCAGAATAATGCCAGGAGGACGCCGGGGTCGCTCATGTCGCCCGGAACCAGCGCGCTGCTGGTGCCGTGGACGATGATCCCCGTGTTGTACAGGTCGATTATGGCGATGAAGAACCCTATCCCCGCGGCGATGGCTATCTTGAGGGATTTGGGGATGGATTCCACCATCCCCCTCCTGATGCCCGAGACGGTCACCAGGAAGAACATCGTACCCGATATGAAGACCACCATGAGACCCTGCTCGTAGGTGAACCCCATGCTCTGGCAGATGGTGTAGGACAGGAACGCGTTCAGCCCCATCCCGGGTGCGAGGGCCACCGGGAAACGGGCGTAGAGCCCCATCAGGAGACACGCTATGCACGCGGCGAGGGCGGTGGCGGTGAAGAGCTCGTCGAAGGTGTAGCCCTCGGCGGCGGGAGAGAGGATCAGGGGGTTGACGGCCAGGATGTAGGACATCGAGAGGAATGTGATCAGTCCTCCCTTGATCTCCGCGGAGAGGGTGGACCCCCTCTCGGTTATCCCGAAGTACCTGTCCAGAGCACCCCTCGCGCTTGCCACGCAGGGATTATGTCCGTAATCGCATTATTTGTTTCGGTCGGGGGCAAAGAAACTTCTGAAGTTCGGGAGGCGTGCGCATCGTTGCTGAACCGAGATGCATCGATGCATGCTGTCTGATGATGTTCATCAACAGCAAGGGTTCCATCCGCAAAGATTACAGGATGGGCAGCAGGACGACAATCATTTCCTTGATTGTCTGTGCCTCCGGATCCTGTGAAAGACGAACCAGATTAGCAGGATGATTACCAGGGTTCCGATTATGATTGCTAGAACGGGCACGTCCTTCATGGGTGTGCTGCCGGCGATGTAGGCGCCGTCCATAGAATCCACCTCAACGGAGACGTAGGTGCCGTCGTAGCTGCTGGAGGCCATGGGCTTCATGGGACCGTTCACGTCCCATGCGAACACCAGCGCCTTGATGATATCGAGGGCGGAGGCCTCGAAGGGGATGAAGAGGGTTGCTTTCGCTCCATCGGAGATGTCGGAGAGTTTGGTCTCGGTGTCGCCCACGTACATGGAGAAGCGGTAGACGGAGTTCTCCCTGTCCAGGAATCCGACGGAGACCTTCTCCTCCGAGGAGGTGACCCCGAACGAGATAGTGGATGCCCCCTTGGATGCCATATATGCGGAGATCTTCCCCAGGACTATCGCGTCTATTCCGATCTTGGCCTTGCCTTCGCCGAATGAGACCTCGGCGAGACCGTTGTTCTGAAGGTAATCCAGAGCGGCATCGATGGATGCGGCATCGGTCGTGAACCTGAGGGAATCGCCCGAAGCGGTAACGGTGCCTTCAAGAGAATAAGTGACGGTGGCTCCCGGCCTGATGTGGTATGGCTGCGGGGACAGCGCGGGCAGGGAGGAATCGGTCACGTGGGACTCGGTGAACTTCCTGCCGTCGGTGACGGTGTCGGTTCCGACCAGGAAGTAGTCGTAGTGGACCTTGCCGGAATCGCTGCCGTTGACCAGGGGGTCGTCCCAGGTTACGTCGAGGCAGTACCATGAGCCGGAGATGCGGATTATGTTCCACATGTGGCCCTCTGACCCGGAGCTGTTGATGCCTGTGCCGGAGACCACGGGGCAGTCGATACCGTTGATCTGGCACAGATACTGCATTGCCCTTGCGTATCCCTCGCAGACGCACTGTCCCTCCACGAGGGCACCGTAGATGTTGTGGCTGTTTGCGCGGTCCTTGGTGTACTTTATCCCGGATACGAGTGAGTCGTGGATGGTCAGGACCTTCTCGTAGTCGTAGGTGCAGGATTCCAGCTTCTTGGAGATGGTGGCGACGTGGGAATCGATGTCGGCGATCATCTCGGAGTAGACGGAGGGAGAGACGGTGTAGGAAAGGTTGATCTTTCCGTTTGGATATGCCTTACAATTGTTTATGTTGAGATGAAACAGTTCCTGGTGGTCGTAATAGACGGCGCCCAGAGCATCGAGGAGAGTGTCTGAAGAAAGTATGCCCGTGCTGACGGTCGCTTCACAGGCGGCTGCACCTTCCACTATTATCTCGTAGGCAGTCTTGCCCTCGGCGGTGAGGCTGTCGTAGTAGAACCCTGTGTAGTCGGAATCGGCGGCGTCGCTGGTTTCTGTCAGGAATACGGCCGAGACTGAGACGAGGACGAGGAAGACGACGGCGATTGCCGCGAATGCAGGGACAGAATGACCGCGCATGATGAGGAGAATGGCGGAGGGGTTTATGTGATTTCGTCCTCGGAATAATTTGAAGTGATTAATCGCAAGCACCGACACCTCAGGTAATGTCTGATCGTGGATGGATCAATCGGTTACATGACGGCAAACTGTATATTGTCTCATACGAATTCTCTCGCGTGATCATATACAAGAACACTCTCTCTGGATTCTTTGACGACGTCAGTTCTCGCAGGATTCTTGACAAGATTGAGTCGGCCATGGATGTTCGTCACATTGGATATGACAAGATTTCGGAAGAGCGTGCTTGGAAGGATTCCACCCGCTGTATGAAAGAGGTTTTAGAGACTTCCAATATTCCTCCTAACGCAGGTGTTTTCATCGAATTCAACGTTCCTTTTACCGCCAGCAGGATAGATTTCGGCATCACCGGCTTTGACATCGATAACAGGAACTCTGCGGTCATCGTGGAATTGAAGGGATGGTCCGAAGGTGTCTCTTTGTCTGAAAACGAGGGGATGGTTCATGCAGAGTTCTACCACAAGGATGTCCTCCATCCGTCATATCAGGCATGGAGCTACGCAAATTATCTGCGTTACTTTAACAGCGAAGTGGTTGACGGACAAGTCCAGGTTATCCCCTGTGCATACCTCTACAACTACCATCGTTCCGATGCCTCGAAAACACTCGACGACCCCCAATACAGTTATTACACTGAGAAAGCACAGGTGTTCTACTACGAGGACATCAAATCGTTTTCAGATTTCATCAAACGGAATATTGTCAAACCCGACAACCTTGAAACGCTCGAAAAAATCGAAAACGGGAAACTCACGGTCTCCTCCTCACTCCAGAAGTCGTTGAAGAGGGTGTTGCACGAAAAGGACTTTTTCGCCCCCATGGATAACCAGGTTGCCGTCTACCACAAACTCCTGAACGGAATTCGTAACTGTCACAGGACACGTACGAAAAGAGTTTACATCGTAAGAGGTGGACCGGGGACGGGCAAATCCGTTCTGGCCTTGAAACTTCTAGCTGAACTAATCGGCGGATACGAAGATAAGTTTACTGGCAACCACATCATGATTCCCACCCTCTATGTGACCAAAACCTCTGCACCGAGGGAAATTTACTCGAAGGAACTTAAGACTCTTTCTAAGGAAGTCGGTGTTGAATATCTTTTCAAAGGGGCATCGAGTTTCGTTGATGCGGAACGGAACGAATATCCTGCAATCCTTGTCGATGAGGCTCACAGGCTAACCACCAGATCTTCCCAATACGTCAAGGGTGGGAAGAACCAGGTCATGGAGATAATCAACGCCGCCCTGGCGAGCGTCTTCTTCATCGACGAGGATCAGAATGTTTCGATGCAGGACATCGGCACTATTGACGAAATAGAGCACTGGGCAAACGAATTCGGTGCCGAAATAGTTACAAATGGCCTTGTACTCCAAACGCAGTTCAGGTGCAGCGGCTCCGGACTCTACATCGCCTGGCTGGATGACATGCTCGGAATCAGAAAATCAGAGAATCTAAACCTTCTCGGAAAACTGCCTTATGACATATCGGTTGCAGATTCCCCGAAGGAACTTATGGAACGCATTGAGAAGAAAAGAGCCGAAGGGTATGACTCCCGCATCCTTGCGGGATATTGCTGGGATTGGAGGAGTCACAATACGAAGGACGGCAAGGATTTCGATCTTGACGGGATAGAAGCTCAGAGATGGAATACGGACTACACATGGGCAAATAACAATAATCTGAGGGACGAAATCGGATGCGTCCATACGGGACAGGGTATGGAATTCCAATATGCAGGAGTGATTATCGGCGGCGATATGGTCTACCGCAACGGACATATTGAAACCTGCCCGGAGGAGAATCATGACAAGGGTGCTCTCGGCGGATGGAGAAAGGATCCTGCCAGGGCAGACCGGATTATTAGGAACATCTATCGCACTCTGATGACCCGTGGCATGGATGGTTGCATCGTTTACTGTGTTGATGCACCTTTGTCTGAGCACATTAAGAGAAAAATTTCGGATATTAGATATTAATTTACATACGCTGAACTTTCATTTCGTATGGTATTAACCCATATTCATCTGCGGTAATTCATGAATTACTTTGCACCATTATAAAGAAACTCCAACATCAATTATTGAGATGAAGTTGCCTATTATTTGACAACACTCTCAAACATGGCTTGGGTAATATACCCTCTCAATAGCGATTGAGTTACCTCGTATTTGACAACACTCTCAAACGGTGCGACAGGCTGTACCCCGGCGATGATTGATTGAGTTACCTCGTATTTGACAACACTCTCAAACATACTCGTCGATGCATGGCCCATACTGAGTGATTGAGTTACCTCGTATTTGACAACACTCTCAAACTCTCCAAGCGTCTCTTCGAGCTCAAGAGGAAGATTGAGTTACCTCGTATTTGACAACACTCTCAAACTGGAATCCTGAGTAATCACCGGCAGACAATGATTGAGTTACCTCGTATTTGACAACACTCTCAAACGATGCCTGCATCGAGGTCTTGTCAAGGGTAGATTGAGTTACCTCGTATTTGACAACACTCTCAAACAACACCTTCGGATTCCTCCTGGAGACCATGGTCATAAGGGACCTCAGGGTCTATGCACAATCGCTGGACGGGGATGTGTACCGCTACCGCGACAACCTCGGCAACGAATGCGACGCCGTCGTACACTTAAGGAACGGCAGATACGGATTGGTCGCGATCAAACTGGGCGGTGAAAATCTGATATCCGATGGCGTGAAATCCCTCTGCAGGGTCCTGAAAAGACTGGATACCCAGAAGATGGGCGAACCTTCCTTCATGGCCGTCGTAACCGGTGTCGGAGGATATGCATACAGACGTGATGACGGCATATACGTCGTACCGATCGGATGCCTGAGGGACTGATCCCATCCGATAACGGTCTGTGGCTTGCAGACGCGCAGAAGAGGGCCCTCGGCGGATGGACCCCCGGTCGAACACCAGCTCCTCCGCGTCGGTCCTACAGAAGAACCTCATCCGGGGCCTCTTCTCGTACAGGCGGAGGTGCCTAGAATCCCCCTCAGGATCATGCAGAATGAGCACATGGATCCGAGAAGAAGTACTATATCGCCGATTCCGGACTGAAGAATGCCAGGGAGCACTTCAGACAGAACGACACGTCCCATATAATGGAGAACGTAATCTACAACGAACTCCGCTGCAGGGGTTATGATGTGGATGTCGGTACCATCTACAGGACCAAATCGGAGGACGGTAAGCGCAAGAGAATAGGAAGCGAAGTGGACTTCGTCGCGAACCGCGGGAACACGAGGATCTACATCCAATCAGCTTACACCTTGGACGGCGACGTCCAGACAAGGGAGAAACGCCCGTATCTGTCCATGAAGGATTCCTTCAGGAAGATCATCATCACGATGGACGGGAGAAGCGGCAGATACGACGAGGACGGGATCGAGAGGATCGGCCTGATGGAATTCCTTATGGGTCCGGACAGTATCTGAATTACGCAAATTTGTTACATGTAACATTTTTGCGGAATAAAATTCGGAAAGTCACTCATCCTTCTTCTTGACGTAGCTCTTGCCCACGTTCCCGATATTGGCCATTTTCGCTATCTCGGGGTCAGCGATGCCCTCGACTTGTGAAACCTAAAAATACTTCCCTAAACGTTTTACCCATCAGCGAAGAGAGTATCAACCTCAGAGCTGGTGAGTTTTCTTTGAAAATCCACGCTTTTGCAGGCGAGATACCGTCTAAGCCTTGACACGTGGGAAGATACAGTTGGCGAAATACGAAGAACTCGGCAGAGCAATCGAAGAGTCCGTCCGCAAGGCCAGTATGGGCAAGGAGGTCGCAGTAGCGTTCTCCGGCGGGATGGATTCGGGACTGGTCGCCGCGTTAGCTAAGAAGTACGCCAGATCGGTCACCTGCTACACCTGCGGAACGGACGATTCGTTCGACGTTCAGGCAGGCCGTGAGCTGGCCGGGAAACTGGAGCTGCCATGGGTCCACTGCAGAATCGGAGAAGACACGATCGAGGGAGACATAAGGGAACTGATACAGGCAACGAAGGTATCGGATCCCTTTACCATCTCCTACGAACTCCAGCTCTTCACCGTCTGTAGGAAGGCCCATGAGCCAGTCGTTCTCAGTGGGCAGGGCAGCGACGAGTATTTCGGAGGATGTTTCAACTCCGTCAGCGATGACGATTCCGCGTACGAGGAGTTCAGGGCCTGGGGCATCGAGAGGCTGATGAAGGTCTCCGTCCCCTGCGAGATCTCCATAGCCGAACACTTCGGCAGGAGGATCCTCTACCCCTACCTTGACGGAAGTGTACTCGGAGAGGTCGGTAAGATCGATCCCGAGGAACTCAGACCCCGCTCCCTCGGGGAGAGGAAGTCCGTCGTCAAACAGGTCGCTGAAGAACTCGGTTTCCCTGCTCTGGCACACCGTACGAAGAAGGCTTCCCAATACGGCTCCGGCACCACCGAGCTCATAGGCGATGCCGCAAAGAAGGAAGGCGTCAGGTACAACAGGTACATAGCCCGCATCTACGAGGGCCTCGACCTCAGGAACGCCAATCTCCTGAGGGACGCCGCCGTCGACATCAGAATGGACCCCATCCTCCTCCACGATGCGGAGGAGATCCTCTCCAGACTCGGGAAATCCCACTCCGAGGCCGTTGCTGAATTCTATGCCAAACTCGTGAAGGAAGGGAACACGGACTTCCTGAAATGAGCAACCTTTATCACGACGACCGACTTGGAGAGTAACATGGCAGAGATCAAGGGCGGACCGGCAGCGTTGGTCATCACGGCCGCAGTCCTCTGGGGTGTCATCTGCCTTTTCACCCGTTCGCTGAACGATGAGGGTCTCAGCCCCGTCCAGTGCACATTCGTGAGGGCGCTGGTTACCGCCCCCATAGTCGGGGCCATCCTTGCCGTGGCCGACAGGAGACTGTTCAGGATAGAGCCGAAGGACATCTGGATGTTCCTCGGGACGGGTATCCTCAGCATCGTGATGTTCAACATCTGCTACTTCTCCGCAGCGGAGGAGGTCACCATGTCGATGGCAGCCGTCCTGCTGTACACCGCGCCGGTGTTCGTGATGCTGATGTCGGTGATACTCTTCGGAGAGCGCCTCACCAACGTGAAGATGATCGCGCTTGCCCTGGCATTCGCCGGATGCGTGCTCACCGCAGGATTGATCGGAGGATCCCAGGGGGTCAACGTCAGGGGACTGCTGTTCGGGTTGGGTGCAGGCATCGGATACGCGTTCTACAGCATCTTCGCCAAGTTCGCGCTCAGGAAGTATCACCCCTTCACGATTACCTTCTATACCTTCCTGATCGCTGCTCTGGCACTGTTGCCTTTCGCAGGCCTCTGGGAGATTGCGGACGTGGCATCGGGCTCCGGGAAGCACCTCCTCGAGATGCTCGCCCTGGGCACCGTCTGCACCGCCGCACCCTACTTCCTGTACACCAAGGGCCTTGAGGGGATGGAGGCCGGCAAGGCATCCGTCCTCGCCTTCGCGGAGCCCATGACGGCAACCGTTGCGGGATTCGTCGTCTACGACGAGACCCTCGGCATCGTGGAGATCCTCGGGATCCTGCTAATCCTCGTCTCCATATTCCTGCTTTCCCGCCCCTCCGGCGATACCCAATAAGCGATAGGGATTTTATTGCCCCAATCCCGTTCATACCCCATGAGCACCAGGGACCAGATCATAGACGCCATGGACGGCAAAGGGGGCGACTGTCCCCCGGCGGCCGTCTTCACCCAGACCGGGACCGTCAGCCAGATGGACGCATGCGGCAGCTACTGGCCGGAGGCTAACTTCGTTGCCTCCAAGATGGTGGAGCTGGCCCTTCAGGCGCACAAGAGGTTCGGGTTCGGCACCATCAGGATACCCTTCGACATCACCGTCCAGGCGGAGGCCTTCGGATGCTCCGTGGACAAGGGGAGGAAGAACTCCCAGCCCGCAGTGATGTCGTCGCCTTTCAACGACGGCAGCATGGAGATCCCCCCGGTGCCCGAGGATTTCATCCCCGTTGAGGAGTTCATGAAGAATCCGAGGATCCGGACGATGCTAGAGGCCGCGGAGCTCGCTTCCGGGCACGGACTTTTCAGCACCGCCGCCATGACCGGCCCCCTGGGTTCCGCCAACGACATCCTCGGAATGGAGAACGTCATGATGGCCCTTATGATGGACGAGTCGGTCGTCAAGTCATGGGTTGCCGCACTGAAGCCCCATGCCATGGCTTACGCCGAGGCCCTTTCCTCGAGATGCGACAACGTCCTGATCATCGAGGAGATCACCACCGATCTCATCCCCGCGGAGTACTTCGAATCCATTACGGCCAGTCCGCTTAAGGATGTCATCAAAAGTGCCAGATCGGATTCTTACTGCTCCATTCACTGCTGCGGATCGACCATCGAGGTCGCAGACAAGGTATCCTCCCTGGGGGAGGATGCTCTGTCCCCCCAGGCCTCGGACTGCATGGAGGAATACGTGGATCTCGTGAACGGAAGGACCAGACTCCTGGGGAGCGTCAACCCGGTGGACACCCTTCTTATGGGCACTCCCGCGGACGTCGTTGCCCAGGCGAAGAAGTCCGCCGAAGCGGGATTCGACCTCATCACTCCCGAATGCGGGATCCCCCCGGAGACCCCCGACGAGAACATGCTCGCACTGTCCGAATACGCATCGAGATGAGGAAAACAGCTCCGCCCAACGGATGAGTGTGAAAAGTGGACAGCGTGGGTGCTTTCCCGTGCACTTGCGCAACACAGTACGCGACACCTACGTGAGTGGGCTTAACTGCCGGGTTCGAGATGGGACCGGGTGAACCCCACTGCTGTGGCCGTCCAATCACCACCATACATGATTGGTATATAACACTAACGTCAGGCTCTAGCCTTTTCCTTCTCCCTGATCTGCTCGGTGCCGATGGAAATCAGATCGGTGGAGAAGTTCTGCATGCCCCATACCGCAAGAAGATCGAGGATGGGGATGAGGGACAGCCCCCTGTCGGAGAGGCTGTACACCACGCACTTGGGCGATTCTGAGCGGACCTCCCTGACCAGGAGCCCGTCCTTCTCCAGCTCCTTGAGCTGAAGGGAGAAGATGCGGGGGGAGATTCCGGGAAGCTCCGCCATGAGCTGGTTGAAGCGCATGGGGACGCCCGCATTCGCGAGCCTGCAGAGGATGACGGTCTTCCACCTACCTTCGATTGCGGACATGGTCGCATCGAGGGCATAATCGTAATCGGCGGAAGAGATCATGGTACCGTCTCCTACTGCAAACTCGCATTTAATGATTTTTAGGTCACTTCTTCGCGGGAGCCTTCTTCGCCGCGGGTTTCTTGGCGGGCTCCTTCTTGGGTGCCGGTTTCTTCGCGGCCGGCTTCTTCTCGGTCTCCTTCTTGGCGGGGGCCTTCTTGGCTGCGGGCTTGGCCGCGGTCTTCTTCGCCGCAGGCTTGGCGGCGGGTTTCTTGGCAGGCTCCTTCTTGGGTGCGGCGGCCTTCTTGACCGCGGCGTTCTCGTGCTTCTGGAAGGTTCCGTCCGTCTTGCGTACGGTGGCGGTCGCGTTGGTGTTCTTGGAGGTGAGGCTGTTGACCTTGGCGATCGCCTCGTCCTTGGTGTTGTAGTATCCGATGGCGCGCTGTGCGCCGACGGCCTTGACCACCCACTTGTTCTTCTCCTTGTCCTTCTCGACCTTGTAGTTCTTCTTGGGCCCGTCGGCGGATGCTTTCTTCGCCGCGGGTTTCTTCGCCGCTTCTGCCATGTCGCTCATCTCTCTTCGAGGATCTTGATCACGTGCCAGCCGAACTTGGTCTTCACCGGGCCTATGAGGTCCCCTTTCTTGCCGGCGAAGATGGCCTTGTCGAACTGCTCGACCATCATCCCCGGCCTGACCCAATGGAGATCCCCTCCTTCCTTACCGGAGGGGCACTGTGAAAACTTCTTGGCAAGCTGGCCGAAGTTCTCGCCGGATGCTATCCTGTCCTTGAGGGATTTCGCTTCTTTCTCGGTCGCGACCAGGATGTGTGCGACGTGGACTTCTCTGACCATGCTAATTGTTAGGGCTTTCCGCCGATTTAACCATTGCCACGATTGTCGTGATAATCTGGCACATCTCAGGATCCGGCAGGCGGGAAATCCGGCTCCTGGGAAGCTTTCCCGGAAGGGCGGTTTTCCCTCCCCTGGGAATCCCTGAAGAACCTCTCCGTGCCGAGGGGTTGCTTCTGGTTGACGTACTGCCAGGGCCACTCCGCCTGCTCCGTCTCCGAGATTATCCGCAGGGAGGACCTGACCTCCTTGTCGGTCCCCAGAATGACCGGGCCGTAACTTGCCTGCTTCTCCCCGATGGGGTCCCCTTCGAGGAGCCATATCTCCGGCCTGTTGCCCTCCCCCATCCTGATCGGGACGGTTACGTCGGGTCTGATCTTCAGGCGGGTGTCGGCGTGGTACTCCCTGCCGAACACGGTGACCTTAGCGTCTATGAGGTAGAGGTTCCTGGTTCCGGCCTCGGAGGCGGGGATCTCGATCTCCGCGTCCCTGTCCATGACCAGCCTGACGATCCTCACATGATGGGACGGGTCCTTCGCCCACGAGAGGTCGTTCGGGACGGGCCCGGTCTTCCCCATGAACTCCCCCGCGATGACGGTCGCCTTCCATCCCTCTCCCTCGACCACGGGGATCTCCTCCTCCCAGATCGTCCTGACCTGGTTCGCCTTGTTCTTGTCCCCCAGGGGAAGGTTGATGAAGATCTGGGTCACCGTCTGGAGGTTGTCCCTGTCGGTGAATGCCAGGGGGTACATCTCGTCATGCCTGTAGCGGGAGGATGCGGTGACCCACTGCAGGTCCCCGAACCCGAACCTCCCGCAGTTGCCCTCGCTGTCGAAGTGGTCCACGTATCCCTGGGAGACGTAGGTCAGGGTCTCGTATCCCCAGTGGGTGTGCAGGGGGAATCCGGGAGAGACCTTCCCTTTGTACATGCGGTATCCGAGGTACTTGTCGTAGTCGTTCCCGAGGGTCCTCCTCTGGATCTCCGGGAGAGGAGGGGCCTGCTGGACGTTGCCCGAGGGATAGTTGTCGAAGTGATGGGTGACGAGGTAGAACGGGTCCTCGCAGTCCCAATTGTATCCCGCGACCTGCTCGCGCAGGACGGGCCCCCCGTCCCTGGTTCTCCCGAAGATGATTCCCATGCCTTCCCCATATGAACGCAACAATAAATAATAGGGGACGGTTGGGAGCAATATGGCCGAGGACGGGGTTCGTCTCAACAAGTTCATCGCGGAGGCAGGCGTGGCATCGCGCAGGGCGGCCGACAGGATGATCGAGGAGGGGAGGGTCACCGTCAACGGAAGGAAGGGCGTCCTTGGGGACAGGATAACCTCTGATGACGAGGTCCGCGTCGACGGCAGGGTGATCACCAGGGACGATTCGGGATCCGTCATCCTCGTCTTCAACAAGCCCCGGGGACTCACCTGCACCTCCGACAAGGGGGACGGCACCAACGTCATCGACTACATCGGATACCCCCGTCGCATCTTCACCATCGGCAGGCTCGACAAGGACTCGGAGGGCTTACTTCTCCTGACCAACGACGGCGACCTCGCCAACAAGATCATGAGGTCCCGCTACGGCCACGAGAAGGAGTATGTCGTGACCGTCGACAGGGAGATCGACGAGTCGTTCCTCAGGGGGATGGAGAAGGGCGTGGAGATCGAGGACGGTGTGGTCACCAGGAAGTGCAGGACCGAGATGGTCGACCTCTTCACCTTCAGGATCGTCCTCAAGCAGGGACTCAACCGCCAGATCCGCAGGATGTGCGAGCACTTCGGTTACGGGGTGAAGAAACTGGTCCGCGTCCGCGTCATGAACATCGAGCTCGGGAACCTCAAACCCGGAAGGTACCGCGACATCTCCAAGAGGGAGCGCGAGGTGCTGATGGAGACCCTGTCCCACAGCGAACTCGAGAAGAAGGACTGACGTCTGGCACTTTTGTTTTTCAGAAGGTCCGCGGAGGCCCGGAGACCCCCGCGGTTAAAGGTTTCAGGAACGGGAGACCTTCTCCATCAGGCCCTTGCACTTGGCTATCGCATCGGCATCCATGGCGATGTTGTTCTGGATGCGGTAGTCCTTGCGCTGGTTCATGCACTCGGCGGTGGCGCTGAGGATGCCCTCGTCCGAGGCGATGAACCTGACGGATACGGGGGTGTCCTTGGTCACCATCTCGGGGAGCTCCATCTCGAACTCGCCGACGGGGTTGGAGGCGGCGACGTCCGACCTCAGGCCGTCCTCGTCGTCCTGGGCGTTGTTCTCGTAGATCTCCACCTTGATGGAGATCTGGCCGTCCACCATGGGGCTGTACTGCTTGGTGCGGGTGATGGGCAGGGTCTTGTTGCGGAAGATGATGTTGGAGATGTACTCCCTCCCGCTCTCGTCGGTGACCTTGATTCCGAAGGACTTGCTGAGCACGTTGTGCACGACGATGCTCTCCTCGGGGACGACGTCGGGAACCTGGACCCGGATATCGCCGTTGTCGACGACGTACACGTCCAAGGGACCCTCGGCGGGGTCCGCGTCCTTCTTGGCGGTCTCCGGCAGCTTGCTGATGACCTCCTTCATGGCATTGTTGGACCTCGCGAAGATCGCCGCCCCTTTGGCGACGGACTGGTTGGGGTCGAAGACCTGGATTTTCGCGTCGGGGAAGCGGGCGATCATGGAATCGGAGACCATGGGCATCTTGGAGGACCCTCCCACCAGCAGGAACGCGTCGATGTCCCTGGGGGTGAATCCCTTCACGTCGAGGGCGCGCTGAACGATGTCCATTGTCCTCTCGATGAGCGGGCGGGTGGCGTCCTCGAACTCGTCGCGGGTGACCTTGTAGACGATCTTCTTGCCGCCGATGGTGATGGTGCCCTTGGTGGACTCGGCGGGGGACAGCCTCTTCTTGATGTTCTCGGAGTCGATGGAGAGGGAGGACCTGACCTCGTCGTCGGCGTCGATCTCCGAATCGTCCATGCCGGTCTGCTCGGCGATCTTCCTGATGATGATCCCGGTGAGGGCCTCGTCCCAGTTCAGACCTCCTAGCTCCCTCTCGCCGTCGGTGGTGACCGCGGTGAACCCCTTGCCCTCGATCTCGAGGATGGTGACGTCGAAGGTGCCTCCTCCCAGGTCGTAGACGAAGATCCT
The DNA here is from genome assembly GCA_000350305.1 of Thermoplasmatales archaeon BRNA1. NCBI lineage: Archaea > Methanobacteriati > Thermoplasmatota > Thermoplasmata > Thermoplasmatales > Thermoplasmatales archaeon BRNA1. The sequence continues at coordinate 667,353 of CP002916.1, read as the reverse complement.
CTTCCTGGTCTCGGTGTTGCCGTACCCGAAGGAGATTGCTGCGGCGGTGGGCTCGTTTATGATGGTGACCTCGTCGAGTCCCGCGACCTTGCCGGCGTCCTTGGTGGCGTCCCTCTCCTTCTGCCCGAAGTACGCGGGACATGTGATGACCGCTTTCTTGAGCTCCACCCCGTGGTTCTCGTTGAAGTCGGTGATCATCTTCCTGAGTATCATACCCGAGAGGGTGACCGGGTTGTACACCACGTCGTCGATGGTCACGGTGTAGTCGGTACCCATCCTCCTCTTGACCCCTCTGATGATTCTGTCCGGAGGATACATCAGCACCATGTCCTTCGCGGGGCTCCCCACGATGGATTCCCCGTTCTCGTTGAACAGGATCACCGAGGGTGTGGTGTCCTCCTGCTCGTAGTTCTTGTCCACCACCGCATCGCCGTTCTCGTCGATGAAGGCGATGCAGGAGTAGGTCGTCCCCAGATCTATTCCCACGCTGAGTTCTTCTGCCATCCTTTATCCCATCCTTTCTCTCTTGGTGATTTGTAGTTTCATGCCTTCTCCTGTGCGGAAGCGGTGCGGTAGACCGTCACCTTCTCCTTCACTATGGTGCGTCCCTGGTACTGGTATCCGCTGGAGAGCCTCTGGGCCACCACCCCGTTGCGGGAGGGGTCCGACGTCGGGACGACGGAGACTATCCTCTGGTTGTTGGTGTCCACCTGGGAACCGGGGTTCCCGAAGGTGCCGAATTTCACTCCCGCGTCGGTGAGCATGTTCTCGATGTCCACGCCGTATGCGCGGAACGATGCGAGGACGTCCGATGCGGAGAAGGTGTCTATCTTGGTCTGCATCCCGCTGCAGAGCTTGAGGAAGTCCTCCCTCAGGAGGCACAGCTGCTCCAGGAGATGCATGAACTGCTTTTCGGCGAACTCGCCGTCGCGGCGGTTGATGACCTTCTGGTAGCTCTCGAACTGCTCCCTCGACGTCATGTACTGGGTGTCCCCGGCGGGTGCGGGTGCCGCGGGCGCCTGCTGAATGCCGGATGCGTTCGCGTTGCCGCTCGCGATCACGATGTCGTCGAGCTTGGTGCCGTTCTCGCGGAGGAGCTCCAGGATACCGTTGTATTTCTCGTCGAGCGAGGACATGGTGATCCTCGCGGCCGGCTTCTTCTTCGGTTTCTCCGCCGGCGCTCCGCCGTCGATTGTCTGCTGCTGTTTCTCTGCCGTATCAATTCCTCCTTGCGCCGCCCATTAGCAGCCATATGAAGGGGTCCTCGACCCTGAACGGGGAGATGCCCTTCGGCACCGCGCCGTTCACCGGGCTCTTGCCCAGGGCCGAGACCGCGAAGTACTCGTGATCCGAGAATGCGTTTACGGTGTCCACGAACCCCTGGCCCACGGTGCGGCGGAGGTATTCCTCCACCTCGGCGCTGACCTCGTTCATGTTCACCCTGTCGAAGACGCCCTTCTCCCTCTCCACGTGGAGGGAGGATTCGGGGCCGAACACTATCCTGTCCTCCTCATCGTTCTCCGGGACCTTCATGAGGAGGTCCACCTTGGTGAGCACGACGGCCAGGGGGACGTCTATCTTCTTGCCCGGGCGCAGCTTGTTCTTCATGCGCACCAGGTCGGCGATGTATCTGAGACGGTCCTCGGTGTCGTCGGCCGGGACCGGTTTGCCGTCCACTCTCAGGCGCTCGTTGATCGCCTTCACCTGGAGCGGGTCGATGAGGAAAACGATCCCTCCTGCGCCTGCGATGAACGAGCCTATGTTGAGGGACATGAGCTTGTTGGTGGAATCCAGGTCGCTGCCCGCGGTATCGAACAGTGCCAGGGTGTGGGTTTTCCGCTCCTCCCCCTCCCCGTGGGAGAGGTAGTAGATCATGGGTTCGCGGGACTGTCTGTCGGTATCGTAGGAGGGGGTGGGCTCCAGCTCCATGCCGTCCTGGAACAGACGCTTGTAGTAGCAGTTCTGATACTTCGACACAGTCCTCTGGGACGCGGGCTTCAGTTCCGTCCCGAACTCCGCGCTGAAGGAGTGCATGAGGGTGTTGACCAGCACCGCCAGGTAGTGGCTCTTACCCGTCCTGGCGGAACCCAGTACGACGTAGATGCTGCTGCCGTTCTCCTCCGCATCCGGCGGGATGGGGTTGTGGCAGATGGGGCACAGCCTCAGATAGGCGGGCTGCCCGCAGATCTCGCATCTCCCGTCGCGGGAGTTCCTGGAGATGTGGTGGGAGGTGGCCACGGCCTCGGGGCCCCTGGGGTCCAGGTCCATGTACAGCGACCTCTCGACATCCACCTCCTGTCCGGGGTGGGCGTCGGAGACGTACCTCCTCTTCTCCGCGTCGTTGGCCTTCTCGAGGAACTTGAGGGTACAGGCGGTATCCGCGCACACGTAGTGGATGCGGTCCATGGAGACCGTTCCGAAGCAGAACGGACAGATGTACTTGGCGGGTTTCTTCGACATTTCACAGCCTCCTGAGCGGGTGGACGAACCTGAAGCGGCTGTAGTCCTCCTTCCGCGGGAAGAACGGCCTCATCCTGTCCAGGGCGGACCTGTCCTTCTCCAGGACGAAGTCGCCCTCGTAGCGGCCGTCCTTCAGGACCATTGGGTCCTCGGACTCCCAGACGATCTCCCCGTCGTTCATCTTGAGTGGGATGCCCTCGGGGACCAGGACCATGACGCAGCGGGGTACGCTCACGGCACCCTGGCACTCTATCCTTACGTGCACCCTCATCCTGCCGTTCTCCCCTTTGACGGGGTCGGACCTGAGGGAATAGGCGACCTTGCGGTAGGTCCCGGACCACACGTCGGTGCTGATCCCTATGGACCTCATCCTCTCGCCCTCCACGTCGTACACTGCGAACATGGAAATGGTGCGCCTGCTGGCGCCCTTCATGGGCACGCGGACGTATCCCTTCTGTTCGTACTCCTCGCGGGTGACGGTGACCTTCTCGGCGGAGGGGTCGTCGTCCGCGCCGTTGATGAGTATGACCGCCTCCCCGGCGCCGTCCGGCCAGGTGGCGGTCAGCAGGCAGTCGCCGCCATCCAGCTTCTTCTCCACATCCCTGAACGGACGGAGGTTTGCGACCAGGCTCTCGGTCCCCCTGACGCCGGTCTCCCCGACGGGGATGACCGGATAGACATAGACCGCCGACCCGGGTTCCAACGCGAAGGTGCACCCTCCGGCGAAGGTCTCGAGCGGGACGATCTTGGACATCCATCTCCCTAGGTCCTCCAGCGATGCGGTGCGTCCGAACATCTGGGGACGTTTCTGGGAGCAGTAGAGGTCCACGCGTTCGGTGCGAGACCACCTGGCGGTGTAGGTCCCGTCCTCCTTGTTCCACCTGATGACCATGTCGTCGACGGGGTCGGGGTACAGGGGGGTCTCGCAGTTGAACACCGTCCCGAGGGACCTCTCGACGTCCCCGTCGTACTCGTACTCGGCGACGAACAGGTAGCTGTACACCTGCCCCCCGCGGAGCCCGTGATCCTCGAACACGCCGCTGCCTGTATCGGCAATCTCCGTCTCTTCCCCCTCCCCGGCAGGGGTGCCGCCCTCCTTCCTCCAGACCCTGACGCGGGTGCATCCGGAGGGCACGAGGTATCTGATGACGAACCCGTCCTCGACGGGGGTGATGGTGACGTTGGTGACCTCCCTGACCACCATGGCGGGTCCGCACTCGGCGTACTCGCGGGAGAGCACCCCCCAGCGTTTGGAGTAGATGCGGTAGAAATAAGCGATGCCCGGATCGGGGGTGTTGTCCGAGAACGCACCCCTGTCGGTCTCGGCGAGGGGGACGGTGGACTGGTCGACCTCGGGGTAGGCGCCGCTGCCGCGGTAGATGCAGAAGGTCATGCCCCTCCTCTCCTCCGGCACGGCGTACCTTAGGATGACGCAGTCGGAACGCGCTTCCGCGCTGGCGTCGGCGGGGCCCTCCGGCGGGCGTCCCTTCAGCTGGGAGACCGCGTCGGGGTGGTCGGGGCAGATCGCGGAGGCGCGGATGTAGAGCTCGGTGGCCTCCTCCCCGCTCTTCGATGCGGCCTGTACGCAGAGGGCGTCCGCCTCGGACACCTTGGAGCACGCCTCGTCGTAGCGGTTCCTGATCTCCCCGTCGGAGAGGAGGTCGGGGAAGTCGGACAGGGACTCCTCCACGCAGGTCTTGAGGTCGTAGAGGTTGCGTGCGATGCTGTCCTCGGAGACCCTCGACCGGATGCAGGCGAGCCTGCCGTCGGTGCTGGAGACCAGGTCCGAGAGCTCCTCGTTCTGCCCGTACCTGGGGTACTTCGCCTTAAGGTCCGAGAGCTGGTTCTTGGCGCTCTCCACCTCCCCGACGGAGATGTACGAGCGTACCCTGGAGTCCATCTTCTCGGCCTCGGTGCGGCTCTCGGACAGGTTGGAACCGCATCCGGAGCAGTTCCTGTTCCCGGCGGCCTGTATCTTCCCGCAGACCGGGCACATCGTGCGCACGGGGGAACCGCAGACCGGACAGAAGAACAGGCTGTCCGAGGAGGGGATCATCGCGGTGCAGGAGGGGCAGACGGCGAGGCCGCTGTCCTTCCCCGAGAAGTTGGCGGGATACCCCTTGCGGAGGCAGTAGTCCTCAAGGATGTATACGGCGAGGTCCTCGTCGAGGTCCCTGCCGGAGACGAACGTGTCTATGATGTTGTCGATGTAGCCGTGGTCGAAGGGCTGACCGGAGTCGTCGTCCATCATGGTGAGCACCGGCTTCAGGGAGAGGCGGCACCTGCAGTAGGCGATGAGGGACCCGATCTGCTCGTCGGTCTGCACGAGGTTCAGAGACCTGCCGACGTTGATGTACGCGTCCTGGTTGCGGACCTTCCCCGGGGAGACCGAGCTCAGGCGGTTGTAGACGGTCTTGAACGACCCGCGGAAGTCGTCGTAGGAGGAGAACTCGTCGAGGGTGTTCGCCTCCACGGCGAGCGACGGGATGGATATTATGCGGTTGACGAAGTCGTAGGGATGCCACAGCCCGATGTCGTTCAGCGCCTCGAAGCAGTTGATGACCTGGGCGTCCACGACTCTGGGGAGGGGGGTGTTGCTGATGCCGGAGGCCTCTATGAGGGTGTCCTCCTCCACGTTCTCCCAGGCGACGGCCTTCATCAGGTTGCGGATCGCGCTGGGGCATATCGAGATGGCTCCGTTCCTAAACACCACGGAGGAGCGGATGAGGCGGGATGCCTTCGCCCTCAGGATCTTCCTGGCGTCCTCGAACTCGTTGTGGCGGAGGACCTTGTTGTCCATGACGCGGCGCATCTCCGGCACGAGGTCGAGGCAGACGTATGCGGTGTAAACGGCCTTGCTGCCGCCGCGGTTGGCCTTGGTGGCGGACTCCCACTTGGATTTCCTGGAGTCGATGGCCTTCACTATGTCGGCCTGCTCGTAGCGGTCCTCCCTGAACGGGTTCAGTCCGAGGAGGTAGCAGAAGTTGTCGCGGTTCTGGTCGTTCATCTGAATCTCTCCATGAGACCGTCGGGGGTGTCGCGTATGGCCGTGGCTATGGTGCTTACGGTCTTCCCGAGGTTGCTGAGGGTGGTGTACATCGCATTCTCCTCGATGGTCGCTATCTGTTTCAGGAAGGAGTAGTCGGCGTCGCCGAACCACACGGCCACGAGGTTGATCTTCTCCGCCCTGCACTCGCGTGCGGATTCCACCGCCTCGTCGCGGCTCCCCCAGATACCGTCTGTGAGGATGACGCCGACCCTGGCGCCCTTCTCCCCGGACAGGATCTCCCTGATGGTGTCGACGGGGTTGGCGTCCGTCCCCCTCCCCATGCGGTTGAGCTTCAGCCTCTCGACCGCGTTGCGGATGTCGTCGGGGTCGGACGAGAGGGGGCTGATGACGTGGGTGCGGTCCCCGAAGCCTATGAGCGCGAATTTGGTGAAGTCCCCGGCGAGGCTGAGGACGAAGTTGCGGATGGCGTCCTTGACGCCCTCCAGGTTCTCCCCCATGCTGCGGGAGAGGTCCACGCAGATGGCGATGTTCTTGGCGACCCTGTCGTTGGTCTTCCTCTCAGAGGGGGTCTTGGCCATCCACCCCATGTCGGAGGGCAGGGACTCGGTGATGATGGAGAGGTCCTGGTTCCCGTTGCGGGCGGAGACGTGCACGACGCCGTTCTCGTCGTACGAGAATGTGATGCTGATGTTGAGGCCGCGGCCGTTGTTCTCGAAGCCGGTGATGACCTCCTTGCCGATGACCGTGCAGTCGGCGGGGACCGTGCTCTCCCCCTGTAGGATGAACACCTCGATGATGTCGGTGAGGTTGTCCTCCTCGATGCGGTAGGCCTTGGTCTTCGACACCGGGACCGGGGAGTTCCTCTCGATCATGATCTCGTTGACGTAGCTGCGGTGGTCCGGGCCGATGGAGAGCATGCCGAGGCTGTGGGAGGTGACGTCGTTCACGACGATGTCCCTGAGCCCCGTGGCGGAACCGCTGAACAACTCGGCGGAAAGCGCCGCGCCCTTCGCCACGGCAAGGTCGGTGTCCCTGTGCGATTTGATGTTGGTGAATCCCTGCCTCCTCAGGTGGTGCTCCACCTGGGGCATCCTGGTGGAACCGCCAACTAGGAGGACCTCGTCCACGGCGGCGGGGGCGAGGTGCAGGTCATCCAGGACGGAATCGACCACGGCATCGGTGGCGGTGATGAGGTAGGCGGTCTTCGCCTCGTACTCCTCCCGGGTGACGGAATACTCCCCGTCGTTCCCGGCGAAGGACACCGGGATGCGGATGACGCCGGACGTGGAGAGCAGTTTCTTGAACGATTCGCACTGGGCGAGGATCTCCTCGCGTGCGACGGTGTCGTTGCGGGGATCCGCGCCGAACTCGTCGGCGAACCTGTCGCAGACCATGTTCATGAGCACCTCGTCCCAGTCCTTCCCGCCGAGGATGTGGTTCCCTGCGGTTCCGAGGACGTCTATCCTCCCCTCGGTGACCTTGACGATGGTGACGTCGAACGTCCCGCCCCCGAGGTCGTACACCATGAGGGTCTTGTCCGCCGAGTGCCTGTAGCCGTAGTAGATGGCGGCCGCGGTGGGCTCGTTCATGATCTTCAGGACCTTGATGCCCGCGGTCTGCGCGGCGCTGATGGTCGCCTTCCTCTGGATGTCGTTGAAGTAGGCGGGGACCGTGATGATCGCACCGTCGATCTTCTCCCCGGCGGACTCCTCCGCGGATTCGGCGAGGTGGCGGTACATGATGGCCGAGAGGTCCTCGGCGCTGTAGTGTTCGGAATTGCAGTCGATGAAGAAGTTGGGGTTCCCGATGCCGCGCTTGAAGGTGGAGGCGATCTCCCCCGCCCCTCCCATCTGCATGCGTTTGGCATCGTCTCCGATGAGGACGTCCCCGTCCATGAAACATATGACCGACGGCGTGAGGTCCTTCCCCTCGCCGTTCGGAATGATGTCCGCCGAGGAGGTTGCTGGGTTGTATCTGGCGACCACCGAGTAGGTCGTACCTAGGTCTATACCCACCTTCATTTGTGCATCCCGTGAAGGGGATAGTCTCGCGATTATTTATACTGTGGGAGCCAGAGGGGCTTTCCGCTTGGGACGGTTAATCAATCCTTGTCGTGATGGTCGTGTCCGCAGGCGCAGCGACCGTGGTCGTGACGGTGCTCGTGTTCGTGGTGCTGGCACTCTTCATCGCCGTGGTCATGGGATTCGTGGTCATGGCAATGGCACTCACCGTGCCCGTGGTCGTGATGCTCATGATGGTCGTGTCCGCAGGCGCACTCCTCCCCATCGGCCTCGAGACTGTGGTTGTGGCTCTCCCCCTTCATCCTTCCCAGGGCGCGGGTGGCGTTGAGGATGCATATCACGAGCACCCCGACGTCTCCGAAGATGGCGAGCCACATGTTCACCAGCCCCATGAGGGTTAATTCGAGGATGATGAACTTGACTATCAGCGCCATGGCGATGTTCTGCATGACGATCCTCTGAGTCTTCACGGAGAGCCTCCTGGCCTCCACGACCTTGTACGGATCGTCATCGAGGATGACGACGTCGGCGGCCTCTATGGCGGCATCCGAACCGATGCCTCCCATGGCGATTCCCACGTCGGCCCTCATGAGGGACGGGGCGTCGTTGACGCCGTCCCCGACGAATGCGGTGGTGCCGTCGGCCGAACGGATGATCCCGTCCAGGACCCTGGTCTTGTCCTCCGGGAGCATCCCCGCCCTGAACTCGTCGACGCCCAGCGTGCCGGCGATCTCCGCAGCGCTTGCCTGGGTGTCCCCGGTCAGCATGAATGTCCTGATGCCGTCGGTCCTGAGGCTGCCGATGGCGTGGGCGGCCTCGGCCTTCAGTGAATCCGAGATGAGAATGTTCCCCGCGTGTCTTCCGTCGACGGCAACGTAGATGTCCACACCCATGCCGATTTCCCTGTGCTGGCACTGTATCTGGTTCTCGGTCATGAAGGAATAGGAACCCACCAGTACCGCGCGCTCGTCGACCTGTGCGCCGACCCCCTTACCTGGGGTGTTGATGCTGTTCTGGATCCTCGACGGGTCCACGTCCCTGCCCGCGTATTCGCGGATGGAACGCCCGATGGGGTGGTTGGAATACGCCTCGGCGCAGAACGCCAGGTCCACGACCTCCTCCTCGGTGAAGCCCTCCGAAGGGGTCACGGACACGACGCTGAAGTCGCCCTTGGTGAGGGTCCCGGTCTTGTCGAAGGCCACGTTCCTGATCTTGGACAGCTGCTCGATGTAGGTGGCACCTTTCACGAGGATTCCCCTGCGCGAAGCAGCGCCTATGCCGCAGAAGTAGGAGAGCGGCACGGAGATGACGAGGGCGCACGGGCAGGAGACCACGAGGAAGATCAGGCAGCGGAGCACCCAGTCCTCCCAGGAGTCCGGCCAGATTATCGAGGGTATGATCGCTACCGCAATGGCACAGATGACCACCGCCGGGGTGTAGACCCTGGCGAACTTGGTGATGAACTTCTCCGACTCGGACTTCACCGCGGAGGACTCCTCGATGAGCCTGAATATCCTCTTCACGGCGGAATCGCTGTATGGGCGGTCCGCCCTGATGACCAGTTCTATCTCCGTGTTTATGTAACCGCTGAGGACCTGGTCCTCCGGGGAGACGTGCCTGGGGACGGACTCCCCGGTCAGGGCCTTCGTATCCACGAATCCGTCTCCCTCTAGGACGGTGCCGTCCACGGGGACCATCTCTCCCGGCCCCACGATGACCGCCTCGCCTACGTTAACGTCCTGGGGGCTGACCTTCACCGCCTTCCCGCCACGGACGACGGTGGCGTAGGAGACCTTGAGGTTCATGAGGTCCTTCACGTCCCTCCTGGTCCTGTCCACCGCACGGCCCTCGAACCACTCGCCGATGAGATAGAACACCATGACCGCGACGGACTCGGTCCAGTAGCCGATGGCGATGGCCCCCAGCGTGGAAATCGACATCAGGAAGTTCTCGTCCAGGAACCTGGAGTTCCTGAGGTTCACCGCGGCGTTGATGAAGACGTTGTATCCGACGAACAGGAGGACACAGAGGTAGATGATGCGCAGATGGAGGTCCTCGATCTCGACATCCAGGAACCCGTACTCCATGAGGAGGCCGAGGATCATGAACACGAACCCGATGGCGATCCTCGGGATCAGCCACCTTCCGCCCTCCTCTTCTTCCGGCTCCTCCTCCGGGGACCAGTACCTGAAATCGGGTTCGACGGCGTGGGAGACCCTGTCGACCTCCGCCATGATCTCCTCCGTGCGGCCGCCGTCGATCCTCAGGAACATCCTCTTCTCCATGAAGGAGAGGGTGGCGGACTCCACACCGTCGATCCTGGAGATGGCCTCCTCGACCTCGCGGGCGCAATTCGGGCAGTCGATATCGATGGCGAACACCAGCTTCATGCTCACTCCTCCTGGATGTGCTCGAGACCCGTCCTCAGGAGGATCTCAACGTGCTCGTCGGCGAGCTTGTAGTAGATCATCTTCCCGTCCCGGCGGGCCTCGACGGCGCCGGAGTTCCTGAGAGTCTTGAGCTGGTGGGAGCATGCCGACATGGAGATGCCCAGGGTGTCGCTGATGTCGCGCACGCACAGTTCGCGGCCGTACAGCACCCACAGGATGCGGATGCGGGTGGAATCCGAGAAGATGCTGAAGAAATCGGCAAGGTCCATCACGCACTCGTCGGTGGGCATGTCGATGGATGTCGGCTCGTGTTCTCCCATGGTATCACTTGAACGATTGTTCAAATGTTCAAATCAATATATCAACATTTCCCGATCACCATACGGCGCGTTTCGAAAAGTGCCAGCATCGGAAAAGGTGCAATCGGCAATAATAAAAGGCAGGTCACGGATGGGGAAGCATGGATTCCAAGGAGGCAGACCTCAAGCTCATCGAGGCCGCGAAGCTCGTATCCAACCCATCCGCCACCCGGGAGGATGCCGACAGGGCCGTGGCCATCTTCACCGAGGTCTCCGACGCAGGGATCTCCGGGGGCATGTTCGGCCTCGCGGAACTGAAGATGTCCGGACGCTGGGTGCCCCAGGACACCGAGGGGGCCATTTCCCTCTACACCAAGGCCGCGGAACAGGGCAACATCCCCGCCATGTTCCGCCTCGGGAACATCTTCGTCACCGACAAGGACCACGAGGACCCGGCAAAGGCCTTCGACTACCTCACCAAGTGCGCGGATGCGGGTTTCCCGCTGGCCCACGGGTGCCTCGGGGACATGCACTACTACGGTATCGGGAGGGACAAGGACCCCGCCAGGGCCGCGGAGGAGTATATGAGGGCGGCCTCCAAGGGAGACTACATCTCGATGTTCAAGCTCGGGTGCATGTTCGAAGCGGGGATCGGCGTGGAGAAGGACCCCAAACGCTCCCAGACCATGTTCTACGGCTCCGCTCAGGGAGGCGTCGCCGAGGCCCAGTTCAAGGTCGCCTCCATGGTCTACGACGGCGAGATGCCCGGCGGACACGAGGAGGCTGCCAAGTGGTACACCGCCTGTTCCGAACACGTACCGGTGGCGAAATTCAACCTCGCGACCATGTACCTCCAGGGGGACGGCGTAGCCAAGGATGCCAAAAAGGCGTTCTCCCTCTACAGGGATCTGGCGGACCTGGGCGACAAGGACGCCGCCATGCAGGTCGGCAAGATGTACCTCGACGGCGAGGGCGTGGAGCAGAACGCGGAGGAAGGGTTCAGGTACATCGGAATCGCGGCGAAGGCGGGCGACGAGAGGGCCATTCTCCTGATAGACAGCCTGCGCAGGCGCCAGAACACGCAGATCATCCACATCGACGGTGCGGAAGAGAAGTGATCACAGCTTCAGGATCTCATCGAAGCTGCTGATGTAATAGGTGGGCCCGCAGTCGGGTCCGGTGTGTCCCGACCTGTCGAGGAGGGCGGTCTTTACCCCCGCGTTGTGGCCGGTCTCGATGTCCAGGGGATTCGAGCTCACGAGCAGGGTGTTGTTCCTGTCGGCCCCCATCTCCCTCATGCACAGATCGACGGTGTAAGGGTTCGGTCTCTGGAGGACGGCCCTCTCCAGACCCACTATGGAATCGAAGGCATCCTCCATGGAGAAGTCCGAGAGAATCATGCGGATGTGGTGCTCGTAGGACCTCGACACGATGCCGAGCCTACGGTTGTTGCTGCGGAGGATCCCCAGGGTTAGGGGCACGTCCGGGAATATGTTCGCTTCCGACTTCATGTTCCTCTCGTAGGCCGCTATGGTCATGGTGACGAAGTCCCTGTATTCGCAGGTGCAGCCCTTGTGGTGCTGGGAGAACAGCTGGTCCAGGGGCATCTCCGCATACTCGTAGTCCATGTTGGGATCGTATGCCATCCCGAACTGCTTGAACACCTAGGAATAAGTCATCCCGTACGTGCGTCTAAGGTCGGCGATGGTGTTCCCGAAGTCGAAGATGTAGTTCATGAACGGCATTTCAAACACGGTAACGAAGGCCGACAAGGATAAAACACCTACCGCTGGACTCCGCGCGCGCCTGCCTGTAATATATAATCCCAAGGGGATTCCGCCCTCAGATTAACATGATGACCGACATCGAAATCGCGGAGAACGCGAAGGTCAAGAAGATCACCGAGATCGCCAAAACCATCGGCCTCGATGCAGACGACATCGAGCAGTTCGGCAAATACATCGCCAAGGTCCCCCTGGACGTCCTCGAGAAGGCAGAGGCCAAGAAGGGACAGGGCAAGCTCGTCCTCGTCACCGCGGTCACCCCCACCCAGGCCGGGGAGGGGAAGACCGTCACCACCATCAGTCTCATCCAGGGCCTCGCCGCCCTCGGCAAGAACGTCGTCGGGGCCCTCCGCGAGCCCTCCATCGGTCCCACCTTCGGGATCAAGGGAGGAGCCACCGGAGGGGGCCACGCCCAGATCTACCCCATGTGGAAGATCGACCTCGAATTCACCGGCGACATCCACGCCGTCGCATCCGCCCACAACCTCCTGTCCGCGGTCCTGGAGAACAACCTCGTCAGGGACAACCCCCTGAACATCGACCCCTCCCGCATCGTGTGGAAGAAGACCGTCGACATGAACATGAGGGAGCTCAGGCGCATCGTCGTCGGAATCGGCGACACAAAGGTAAGCGGAGGGGTCACCCACGAGAGCGGTTTCCTCATCACCTCCGCCTCCGAGATCTCCGCCATCCTCGCCCTCGCCGTGTCGTACAAGGACCTGAGGGAGAGGCTCGAGAGGATCGTCGTCGCTTACACCTTCGACAACAAGCCCGTGACCGCCGGCCAGCTGGGATGCGTCGGTTCCATGATGGTCCTCCTCAGGGAGGCGCTCATGCCCAACCTCGTCCAGACCCTCGAGGGCCAGCCCGTCTTCGTCCACGGGTTCCCGTTCGCCAACATCGCCCACGGGAACAACTCCGTCATCGCCACCAAGGCCGCCATGGCCTTCGGGGACATCGCGGTCACCGAGGGGGGATTCGCCGCCGATCTCGGAGGGCAGAAGTTCATGGACATCGTCGCCCGCCAGTCCGGCATCCGCCCCAGCGCGGTTGTCATCGTCGCCACCGTCCGTGCCCTCATGATGCACGGCGGGGCCGACGTGAAGGATCCGGAGTCCTTCACCACCGCGGCCCTCCAGAGGGGATTCGCCAACCTCGACAAGCACGTTGAGAACATGAAGTCCTACGGGGTCCCCGTCATCGTCTCCATCAACCACTTCTACACCGATTCCGAGTCCGACATCAAGCTCATAAGGGACCACTGCAGGGAAATCGGCGCGGAGTGCGTCATGTCCGACGGATACCTCGAGGGAGGGAAGGGTGCAAAGGAACTCGCCGAGAAGGTCGTCGAGGTCCTCGGTTCCACCAAACCCGAGTTCAAGTTCTCCTATCCCGACGAGCTCTCCATCCAGGAGAAGATCGAGACCGTCGCCACGAAGATCTACGGAGCGGACGGCGTGAGGTTCTCCAAGCTCGCCGAGAAGCAGATACAGGCGATCAACGACCAGGGTTACGGAAAGCTCCCGATCTGCATCGCCAAGACTCAGTACTCGATCTCCGACAACCCGGACCTGAAGGGAGCGCCCATCGGCTGGACCCTCAGCGTCAGGGAGGTCCTCCTCTCCGCGGGAGCGGGATTCGTCGTCCCGGTCTGCGGCAACATCATGCTGATGCCGGGTCTCTCCAAGGAGCCCGCGGCGCTGAGGATTGACCTGTCCGAGGACGGCAAGAAGATCATCGGACTCAAATGAAACGGCCGTCGGCCATGTTATACCAGCGGCCGGCCTCGTCGGGGTCCTCCTGGACCCCGTCACCGGCCGTGTACATGTCCCCCAGCAGGATCTGGGCGCCCTTATGCCCGTTCACCGCCGCGGAGGACAGCCACCTGACGCTCTGGTTCAAGTCGGTCTCGCATCCGGCGCCCGTCTTGTACAGCTGACCGAGGACGAACTGCGCCTCGATGTTACCTCCCTCTGCTGCATCCCTCATGAGGGAGAAGGTCTTGGAGAGGTCCCTGCCCACCCCGTTGCCGTCCATGTAAAGAAGTGCCAGAGCGTACATGGCACGGGTGTCCCCTGCCTCGGAAGGCTTCGTGAAGAGCTCCGCGGCCCTCACCGGGTCGGGCTCGGTTCCGTATCCCCTGACGTAGATCTTGCCGAGGAAGTACATCGCCCCCAGGTTCCCCTGGTCGGACGCTCTCTGAAGCCAGTCGCGTGCGAGGCGGAAGTCCCTGGGGATCCCCTGCCCGCGGGCGTAGACCAGTCCCAGGTAGAACTGGGCCTCGGCGTTCCCCTTGTCGGCATAGGAGGAGAGGACGGAGAATGCGTCGGAATAATCGACGTCGGTCCTGCTCCTGATGACGAACTTGGCCCATTCGAGTGGGTCCATGCGTCCGTCCGAGATGCCGTTCATACCGTCCCGAATGGGGTTTAAATAATAATCTTTACGCGACTGCAATTTGCCTAAAACTTGTAAATAATAGACGAAAAAAGAGGATAAAACTTGTAAATTATCAAGAAATAAAGTGGATAAAACTTGTAAATTGACCTTGCAAGGGTGGTGTACCGTTCAGAAAAGAAAGAGGGCACCGTCCCGCTGCCGCTGTCGGAGGAAGATTCGGGATTATTCAGATACTATCTCGCAGACACGGGCATGTTCGTCCACCAGAGCCGCATCCCGCGCTCGGACTTCATGGTGAAAGACAAGCGCCGTACCTTATCTGGCACATTCTATGAGAAATATGTGGCAGATGAGCTTAGAGCAAAGGAGATTGCTCTCTTCTACTGGACAGGCAAGAAGTCCAACGGGATGGAATTTGCAGTACAGAACGGACCATATGCCGTTCCGATCGATGTGAAGAAAAATGCAGGGAAAAAGAATTCCCTTGATGCTTTCAGAACATTCAATCCGAAATACACCGCGGTCAAAATCTCCTCCGGCAACTACGGATATGACCCGGAAAGAGACCTGCTCTCGATCCAGCTGTATCAGACTTTCCTCCTTGCGGAACAGCTGTCCAAGGGGGAATCGATAACGCCCCGGATGCGCGACTGAACGGGAAGATAGGCACCGGTTCCGTGCAAAATATATATCGGTCCGAGGGGATAGGCTTGGAGATGAGCAGCGATAACGCCTCCATGATGGGTGAGGCATACCTCCGGGCAAAAGCGGCGATGGACGTCAAGAACGAGGGATACAGCCTCGATGACGCCTTCAGGATCGTCTCCGAGAACAGGGAGAAGGATCCCGCATGCCGTTACCTCTACGCACTTTTCAGATATACTGGCACCTGTACCAAGTGCGACAGGAAGGATGCACAGAAGGAGATGTTCAAGGCCGCCGCCGAAGGATACGAACCGGCGAAGATCGCCGACAAGGAGATGGAAGCCAACCCCGAGGACGTGGAGATCCCGCTCATCGATCTCAGGTTCAGGGCGGAGCAGCGCGACACCGTCGCCTCCCGCAAGCTCTTCCCCCTCTACGACACCGGGAAGAACCCCGACGGGACCAAGGGTCCGGTCAGGAAGAACCACGCGGAGGCCGTCCGCTTCTATATGGCATGCGCCGACGACGGCGACACCGAGGCGCAGAACACCATCGGATACATGTACCTCTGCGGGAAGGGGGTGGAGAAGAACAAGGAAATCGCCATCAGGCTCCTCTCAGAGGCCGCGGACCACGGATGTGCCCAGGCCGCCTACAGGATCGGATACATGTACGACGCCGGCCAGTGCTACGTCGACCAGGACCTGGACAAGGCGGTCGAGTGGTACCAGAAGGCAGCCGACCTCGGATATCCCGATGCCGACTATCAGCTGACCGGCATCATGTTCATGAAACAGGGCAAGTGGTTCGACCCGTCCAAGGCGCAGAAGCACCTCATCAAGGCCGCCGACGGCGGCAACAGGGATGCCATGCGCGAACTGGGGACCATGTACGCCTACGGGTACAACAACTTCAGGAGAGACCCGAAGAAGGCGGACGCCTACCTCCTCAAGGCCTGCGAGGCCGGGGACCAGCAGGCGATGATCAACTACGCCAACCTCTGCTTCGAGGGACAGGCACTGCCCAGGAACCTCCAGAAGGCCGCATACTGGTTCGAGAAGGCGGCCAAGGAGTACAACGGGCAGGCGCAGTACGCCCTCGGATGCTTCTACGGCAACGGATACTACTACGAACAGGACAACACCAAGGCCGCATACTGGTTCCAGGAGGCGGCCGAGGGCGGTGAGCCCAACGCCCAGTACGCCCTCGCATGCTTCTATTACGAGGGGAGGGGCGTGGAGAAGGACAACAAGAAGGCCGCCGCCTGGTTCCAGGAGGCCGCCGAGCAGGGACACCCGGGAGCCATGGCCTTCTTCGGCATGTTCAAAGTCACCGGAAAGGATGTCGAACAGGACATCGAGGGCGGCGTGCAGATGCTCAAGGATGCCGCCGACAACGGCTACGTCGATGCACAGTTCTACCTCGGCAAGCTCTACGCAGAGGGCGAGTACGTGGAGAAGAATATCCCGTACGCCAAGAAGATGCTCTCCATGGCTGCCAAGCAGGGAGACGACGATGCCAACGCGATGCTTGCAGCCATCAAGGCGAAGAAGTACTGAGTGATCCCATGGGATTCAGGGAGGTCATGGACAAGGCATCCTCCGGGGATCCCCGTGCGCAGTGTGCTTTGGGTCTCATCTACTACACCGGGGACGGCACCCCGCAGGACCTTAACCGCGCGTTCATATGGTTCAACATGGCTGCCGAGCAGGGCGACCCCGAGGGGGAGTTCTACACCGCGTACATGTACGTCCACGCTCTCGGAACCAACGCCAACATCGACGAGGCCGTGAGATTCTACACCGACTCCGCGGAGAAGGGATTTGTACGCTCGATGTTCAATCTGGCACATATGTATTCAGACGGTCTCGGCGTGAAGCAGGACTGGTCGAAGGCCATAGATTACTATCAAAGGGCGATGGAGGGCGGGAGCGTTCCCGCCTGCTACCGTCTCGGGGTTATCTACGACGAGGGATACGGCGTGGAGAAGGATCCGGAGAAGGCCTTCGGGTACTATTCCCGCTGCGCCGAGGTCGGATACGACCGTGCGTCGGTCAGGATCGCCATGCTATACCTCGAAGGGAGAGGGGTGCAGAAGAACCCCAACGCCGCGGTGAAGCATCTCAACGCCGCCGCCGGGAACGGCGATGCGGACGCCATGCTTTGGCTCGGGAAGCTCAGCCTCTCCGGCGAGGGGATGGCGAAGAGCGTGAACAATGCGAAGAAGTGGCTGCAGAAGGCATCCGTCAGAGGGAACGAGGAGGCTAAGAAGCTCCTCGGGACGCTATGACCGTCGGCGTCTCATGGCTTCTCGTTCAGCTATTCCCTGGTCGGGACCGCACTTATCCCGTCGATGTCGTCCGGGATGAATCTGTCTCGTTATGATCTGCCGAATGTATTCCGCCAAGTAGATCTCAGATTCTGGCATACGAAATGTGTATTATCGGAAAGGCCATTCCCATGCAACGGAAGTGCGCCCATGAGGATGAGCAGATACCAGGCGGAGGCCATCGCAAGGGAACTCTCCACCATCTAGGAGAAGAGCCCCTTCTACGCGGAGAAATACAAGGACATCGACCTGTCGAAGATCAGAACGCAGGAGGACTTCGAGACCCTCCCGTTCACCGACAAAGGGGATCTCCGCGAGGCGTATCCGCTGGGACTCATGGCCGTTCCCGAGGAGCAGATCGTCAGGATCCATTCCTCCTCCGGGACCACCGGGACCCCCGTCGTCATCCCCTACACCGCCAAGGACGTCGAGGACTGGGCCACCATGTTCGAGCGCTGCTACAAGATGGCCGGGTGCACCAACCTCGACCGCATCCACATCACCCCCGGATACGGGCTCTGGACAGCAGGCATCGGTTTCCAGGCCGGAGCCGAGAAACTCGGCGCCATGGTGGTCCCCATGGGCCCCGGGAACACCGAGAAGCAGCTCAAGATGATGCAGGACCTGAAGTCCACCGTCCTGTGCGCCACCTCCTCCTACGCACTCCTCCTCGCCGAGCAGATAACCGCCCGCGGGATCAAGGACAGCATCCGCCTCAGGAAGGGCATCATCGGTTCCGAGAGATGGGGGGACAGGATGAGGCAGAGGATCGCCGACGAGCTCGGCGTGGAGCTGTACGACATCTACGGACTCACCGAGATCTACGGACCCGGGATCGGAATCTCCTGCAGCTACAAGGACGGCATCCACATGTGGGACGACTACGTCTACTTCGAGGTCATCGACCCGGTGACCCTGAAGAACGTCCCCGACGGCACCGTGGGGGAACTGGTCATCACAACCCTCGTGAAGGAAGGGGCACCCCTCATCAGGTACCGCACCCACGACCTCACCCGCATAATGACCGGCACCTGCCCCTGCGGTTCCAGGTACCCGAGGATCGACATCATCACCGGACGCACCGATGACATGGTGAAGGTCAAGGGAGTGAACATGTTCCCCGCTCAGTTCGAGGAGGTCCTCTCAAAGGTACCGGGCACCTCGTCGGAGTATCAGGTAATGATCGACCATCTGGAAGGGAAGGACATCCTCACCCTGTTCTTCGAGACCGGGGAACCCAAGGAGAAGTGGCCCGCACTCGAGGAGGCCGTGACCGGGAAGTTCAGGGAGATTGTCGGACCGACCATCTCCCCCAAGGCCGTGAAGATAGGTGACCTCCCGAGATCCGAGAAGAAGACCAGCAGAATCTTCGATAACAGATACTGATCTGGCACTTTTGAAAAACTGCACTCTGTGCCCTTCGGGGGCACAGGGCTCTCATCCCTTTCCGCCGGCCATGACGAGGTAGGCGATGAGCGCTTCCAGCTGGATCTTCTCGTTGCTTCCCTCGATGATCCTGAACTCCACCTCGCCGGTCTTGTCGATGAGGCGGACCTTGTCCCTGGTCTCCAGGGGGAGCTTGAAGATCTCCGAGTGCATCTGCTTGATGACGTCCTGTCCGGACAGACCGTACTCGATCATGACCTTGTCGAGCAGGTTGGAGGCCTCCACGAACTTTCCGTCGAGGGCGGCGGTCATCACGCCGAGGATGTCCTCCTCGTTTGGGGTCCCGGAAACCTTGGAGATGGTGTCCGCTGAGATGGAGGCTCCGAGGGATGCGGCGGTCTGGAGGGTGTTGACTGCCTTCCTCATGTCGCCGGATGCGATGTACACGAGGGCATCCATGGCACCCTCCTCCATGTCGAGGTTCTCCGCGGCGACGATCCTCTCCAGGTACTCCCTGATGTCGTCGTTGTTCAGGGGGCGGAACCTGAACACCGCACACCTGGACTGTATGGGGTCGATGATCTTGGATGAGTAGTTGCAGGAGATGATGAAGCGGCAGGTGCGGGAGTACATCTCCATGGTCCTCCTGAGCGCACCCTGCGCGTCGTTGGTGAGGGCATCCGCCTCGTCGAGGAAGATGATCTTGAACTCGGCCCCGTCGATGGGGGCGGTCTTGGCGAAATCCTTGATCCTCCCGCGGACGACGTCGATTCCCCTCTCGTCGGACGCGTTCAGCTCCAGGAAGTTCCCTTTCCAGGAGTCGCCGTACATCTCCCTTGCCAGGGCGAGGGAGCAGGTGGTCTTCCCGGTTCCGGGTGTACCCGCGAACATCAGATGGGACATGTTCCTGGCCTCGACGTAACCCTTGAGCCTCTCGGTGACGTTCTTCTGTCCGATGACCTCGTCAAGTTTCTTGGGCCTGTACTTCTCCGTCCAAATCTCGTTCATGGGAACCGACGGGTCATTGTCTAAGACGCAAATAAAGTATCGGTTCGACAGGACTGTTTTCACGCATCCGCGCGCGAACGGGTTATAAGCACGGTCGCACTTCGCCATCGCATGAAGATCTACGACGCTTACAGACTGGCCATCGAGACCGGTATGAAGCACGACCCCCGCCCCAGGGACGAGGTGGAACTGGTGCTGTCCAAGGCCAAGGAAGCGTATGAGAAGACCCCCGAGGACGAGAAGCAGTACTTCGACCGGGAGAGGCTCTGGAACCCCTACCAGGACTGCCGCTTCTCCTGGGGGGAGGACATCGCCAAGGAGAACGACGCCGTCCGCCTCATGTGGGGGATCGACATCACCCCCTCCGAACTCCTTCTGGCCGACAGGCTCAGGGAGAAGGGACAGAGGGTCGATGCGGTCGTGGCGCACCACCCGCTGGGGAAGTCCCGCAACATCTTCCCCGAGGTCATGTGGATGCAGACCGACATCTACGCCGACTGCGGCGTCCCGATCAACGTCGCCGAGGGCCTGATGAAGCCCAGGATGCAGGACGTCCTCAGGGGGGTCATGGGAGACAACTTCAACCGCTCCGCCGAGACCGCGGAAATTCTGAACATCCCTCTCTTCAACGTCCACTCCGCCGCCGACAACATGGTGCAGGAGTACCTCGAGAACAAGATCAAGGAGAGGGAGCCCCAGAGGCTGAAGGACGTCATCGACCTCCTCATGGAGGAACCCGAGTACCAGCACCACGCCCGCCTCAACGACCCCCCGAAGATCATCGTCGGCGACAAGGAGGCTAGGTGCGGCGGCGTCATCGCAAAGATGACCGGCGGCACCTCCGGACCGGAGGGCATCTACGCCGAGCTCGCGAAAGCGGGAGTGGGCACCATCGTCGGTATGCACTTCCCGGAGGCCCACATCAAGCAGTGCCGCGAGCACCACCTCAACGTGATCATCTCCGGACACATGGCGTCCGATTCCCTGGGAGTCAACCTCATCTGCGACGAGTGGGAGAAGCAGGGCATCGAGGTCGTCGGATTCTCCGGATTCCACCGCCACAGCAGGAACTGAGCGCATGTTCGAGAGAAGCTCCGCGATCATCAGGGACGGGAAGAAGCTCGCCTTCGAGTACATCCCCGACAAGCTCGTCTGCAGGGACGCCCAGATGACGGAGCTCGAGAACGCGTTCAGGCCCCTCTTCTTCAACAACGTCCCGTGCACGGCATACGTGACCGGGAGCGTGGGGACGGGTAAGACGGTCACCGTCAGGAAGTTCTGCTCGGACATGCGCGGGGAGTTCTCTGTTTCGGGGAAATCCCTTGATATCATCTACGTGAACTGCCGCCTGAAGAACAGCGAGTACGGCGTGATGCTGGAGCTTGTGAGGCACTACGACAGGCTGTTCTCGGACAGGGGATTCTCCGTGGACCAGATGATCTCCTCCCTCAAGCAGCACATCAACTCGGAGAAGACCCCGGTGGTCATCATCCTCGACGAGGCGGACGTCATCCTCAGGTCGTCCGCCAAGAACGTTGTCTACCAGCTCACCAGGTTCTCCGAGGACGCCACGGCCGGCATCCCCGTGTCCCTCATACTCATCTCCCAGTACTCCCTCCAGGCACTCGCCCTGGACCAGGCCTCCCAGTCCTCCTTCGGAAGGTCCGGGACGGTTAAGTTCGACAAGTACAACGAGGACCAGCTCAGAGACATCGTCAAACTGCG
Source organism: Thermoplasmatales archaeon BRNA1 (assembly GCA_000350305.1). Taxonomy (NCBI): domain Archaea; kingdom Methanobacteriati; phylum Thermoplasmatota; class Thermoplasmata; order Thermoplasmatales; species Thermoplasmatales archaeon BRNA1. The sequence continues at coordinate 645,896 of CP002916.1, read as the reverse complement.
TGCGGACCTTGCCCTGGGCCCCGGTTCCATCACAGACGACGGCATAGGGATGATCGCCAAGATCTCCGCCCCCTACGGCGATGCCAGGCTCGCCATGGAGATCCTCGAGAAGGCGGCGAACCTCGCAGAGACCAAAGGTGCCAGATACATCGATCTGGACCATATCCGCACCGCGGGGGCATCCGTCTACTCCGACGTATCGGAATCCAAACTGGAGTCCCTTGACCTCAACCGCCTGCTCGTCCTTCTCTCAATCGCACGTTCCCTCTTCAAGAACCCCGAGGTCACCACCCTCCATGCCCAGGGCACCTACGCCGCCGCATGCGAGGAGTTCGGGGTGCCTGCCAAGAAGTACACCCAGTACTACACCTACGTCAAGGACCTGGAGGCCAGGAGCCTCATCAAGACCGAGCTCAGGCCCGAGCCCGCCGGAGGGAGGGCCACATACATCACGATCACCGGCATCCCCCCGAGGGACCTGGCCGAGAACCTCGAAGGCATGATCGAGTCACGCCTTCGCCGCGAGGACATGAGCGTATGAAGTGCGACCTGTGCCCGTCGGATGCCGTCACCTTCCTCAGGTACAACGGCTCGCATCTCTGCGGGAACCATTTCGCGGAGTACGTGGAGCGCAGGGTGAAGAAGGAAATCAGGAAGGAGGTGGACCTCCGCAGGGGGGACGTCGTCGGAGTGGCCGTCTCCGGAGGGAAGGACAGCATGGTCGTCCTCTCCATCCTCAACTCCCTTTTCAACACCAAGAACGGGATCAGGCTCGTGTGCATCGCCATCGACGAGGGGATCGAGGGCTACCGCCCGCCGTCCCTGGACATCGTCAGGAAGTTCTGCTCAGACCACGGCATCGAGTACCGCCAGAGGTCTTTCAGCGAACTCGGCGGGCTCACCATGGATTCCATCGCACCCGTCAGCGGGGACAGTTCCCCGTGCACCTACTGCGGGGTGTTCAGGAGGAAACTCATGAACGACGAGGCGAGGAAGGTGGGTGCGAAATACCTCGCGACGGGACATAACCTTGACGATCTGGCACAGTCCGTGATGATGAACTTCGTGAGGGGGGATGTCGACCGTATGGCGAGGCTCGGCCCACACACCAACGTCCGCCCCGGGATGGTCCCCAGGTTCTACCCTCTGAGAATGATCCCCGAGAAGGAATCCCTCCTTTATTCCATCGTCAGGGACATCCCGCACTGGGACGGCGAATGCCCCTACTGGGAGGCCGCCCTCAGGAACGAGTACCGCGACCTCGTGGACGGCCTGGAGGACAGGTCCCCCGGTTCCAAGTACAGCATCCTGTCCTCGTACGACAGGGTGCGCCCCCTCGTGAGGGCGGACCTGGGGGAATCCGAGGCGAGGTTCTGCGCCTGCGGCGAACCCTGTAACGGCAGGCGCTGCAAGGCATGCGAGTACGAGGAGACCCTGATCAAACGCATTAACGAAAAGAAATGAGGGGTCTCCCCCTCATTGAGTTTCAGATCTTCTTCCACTTGGCGCCTTCGGATGAATCCTCGATCACGTATCCCGCATCCTTCAGACGGTCGCGGATCATGTCCGCGAGCTCGTACTGCTTCTTGGTGCGGAGCTCCTTGCGGAGGTCGATGAGGATCTGCATTACCTCGTTGAAGGAACCGTCGTCGGAGGAACCCTCGTTCTCCGGGAGGATTCCGAGGACGTCGTTGATCTCGTCCATGAAGGCTATGGCGGCCTGGGCGCCCTCCTTGGTGAGGGTCTTCTCGCCCATCATCCTGTTGGTCGTGCGAGCGAAGGCGAACAGGGCCTCGATGGCTGCGCGGGTGTTGAAGTCGTCGTCCATGGACTCCCTGAATCCCCTGCGGGCCTCCTCGATGTCCCGGGAGATGCAGTCGGCGGACCCGGACGCCCCGTCCCTGGCCGCGGCCTGGAGGTCGCGGTAGTTGTTCCACAGCCTCCTCAGGGCGGCCTGGGCCTCGAGCATGTTCTCCTCCCCGTAGGTGAGGGGACTGCGGTAGTGGGTGTTGAGGTAGTAGAAGCGGATGGTGTACTTGTCGAACTTCTTGGCCACGTCCTCGACCTTGAAGAAGTTCTTCAGGGACTTGGACATCTTGACGGCCTTCCCGTCCGCGCCCTTGGTCTCCAGCATGCCGTTGTGCATCCAGTAGTTGGCGAGGTGGGTGCCGGTGACGGCCTCGGTCTGGAGGATCTCGTTCTCGTGGTGCGGGAAAATCAGGTCGTTCCCGCCCCCGTGGATGTCTATGACGTCGCCGAGGTAGTGGCGGATCATGGCGGAGCACTCGATATGCCATCCCGGCCTGCCCTCTCCCCAGGGGGACTCCCAGGAGACCTCTCCCGGTTTCACTCCCTTCCAGACGGCGAAGTCCATGGGGTCCTCCTTGTCGGGGTCCAGGTCCACGCGTCCCGAGGACCTCATCTCGTCGAGGGTCCTGTTGGAGAGCTGTCCGTAGTCGGGGATCTTCCTGACGCGGAAGTACACGGAACCGTCCTTGGTGGCGTATCCGTATCCCTTGTCGATGATGTCCCTCACCATGTCGATGATGTACGGCATGGAGGTGCTCGCCTGGGGGTAGATGTCGGCCCTCCTGACGCCGAGGGACTCGATGTCGCGGAAGTACTTCTCGATGTATTCCTTGGAGAGTGCCAGAGCCTCGATCCCGCGCTCGTTCGCACGGTTGATGATCTTGTCGTCGACATCGGTGAAGTTGGTGACGAAGGTGACGTCGTAGCCCAGGTATCTCAGGTACCTGCTGACCACGTCGAACACTATGATGCTCCTGGCGTGGCCCATGTGGATGTCGTCGTAGACGGTGACGCCGCAGACGTACATCTTGACCTTCCCCTTCTCGATGGGGACGAATTCCTCTTTCTTGTTGGTCAGGGTGTTCTGTATCTTCAGCGTCATTCGGTCTCACTCCTTCCTGAGGCGGCGGTTCTCTTCCCTCAGCTCCCTCACTTCGGTCTGGAGCTCGTCGATCTGCTTCTGCATGCTGTCGATCTTGTCGGCGATGACGTCGGGAAGGCGGTTGTGGTCGAGGGCGTTGGTCATGTCGACCTTGACTCCCCCGCAGGCGACGATGCGCCCGGGGACACCGACGACGGTGCAGTCCGGAGGCACGTCCTTGACGACGACGGATCCCGCTCCGATGCGGACGTCGTCTCCGATGGTGATGTTGCCCAGAACGATGGCGCCCGCGCCGAAGACGACCCTGTTTCCGACGGTGGGGTGCCTCTTCTCCCTCTTGGTGGACACTCCGCCGAGGGTGACTCCCTGGTAGAGGGTGACGTCGTCGCCGATGATGGCGGTCTCGCCGATCACCACTCCGGTGGCGTGGTCGATGAAGAACCTCTCGCCGATCTGGGCACCGGGGTGGATGTCGCAGCCGGTGAGGGTGTGGGCATCGTAGTTGATCTTGCGGGCCTGCTCCTTCTTGCCTTCCACCCACAGCTTGTGGCTCTCGCGGTACATGCAGACCGCGCGGAATCCGGTGTGGTAGTTGATGGCATCGTTCTCGTCGATGACGGCTGGGTCGCGCTCCATCACCGCTTGAAGGTCGCCGGGCTCGTAGTACATGGTCTACACCAATCGCCAACGTATTATTAAGGGTTGAGTCGCGCAGGGGCGCGGGAACGGGAAAAATCACTGCTCGAATTCCTTCTGCTCCCCCTTGTTCATGGGTGCGAAGTCCACCGCGGGGCAGGGTCCGTAGCACTTCCTGCAGAATATGCAGTCGTCGCCGTTGATCTTCACCTTGCCGTCCTCCATGTACATGCACTTGCCGCCGTCCTTCTGGCATCTGGCTGCGCAGAGTCCGCATCCGACGCAGTTGAAGGCCCTGGCGATCAGCTGGGAGGCCTCCCCCATCTGGCGCTGGGCGTCCCTCTCGGTGTAGGCCTTGACCGTGATGGAGCCGGCGCCGTAGAACGTGACGTAGTTGGCGTACAGGGCGTCGTTCTCCTCATCGAGCTTGATCACCCATCCGAGGGCGTGGGTGAAGGGCTCCAGTTTCTTCAGGTCGATGGGTCTGCTGAGGGCGGCCTCGAGGCTGTATCCCATGGTACACGGGGAGTATCCGTCCTGCACTCTGATGGCGACGGGTCCGTCGTCGCTCTCGTCCTTGTTGGTCATCTTCATCGGGGGCACCTCCTTACCGGTGACTCTGAGGATCTCGTCCTTGGCGGACTTGGGGACGGTCTTCCACCTCCAAAGCCCGTAGTCCTTCCACTCGGAGGGTAGGCCGTGGTCCTGCATGTACTTTGTGAGGTACTCGTCCCACTTGGGATACCTCGCGGAGGCGTGGGAGACGGTGTCCAGGTCGGCCATGTCGGACGCGGGGCACATGAAGCACCCGATCCTGTCCAGACCCCTGGCGTACCAGACGTTGTAGGGCTCCTTCTTGTAGAAGATGTACAGCCAGACGTGCATGGCAGACCAGTTCTGGATGGGGGACGCCCCGATCTGACCCGGGGTCCAGGGGTTCTGCCAGATCCTGGGCTTGGCGTTCCTGGCCTCGCTCTCGTACTTCCTCTGGCCGATGAAGGAGAGGACCCCGTCGGGGAAGTTCGAGGAGATCATATGCACGGTGGGGCCGAGCTTGTTGGTCTTGCAGCACCACCTGTAGTCCTTCGCGGGCGGACCGAAGTACACCAGATTGCCGAAGAAAGCGTCGTTGGGGGCGTCCTCCTCGAGAAGTGCCAGATCGTGCCTTTTCGCGAAATCGTGAACGTATTGGACGGTCTCGTCGAGCTCCAGTCCGGTGTTGAGGAACATGGGGCGCAGGTTCAGTCCGGCGTCCATGGTCACGAGCATGGTTGCGAGGGAATCCTTGCCTCCGGAGAACGAGACGACCGCGGGCAGGTCGTACTTGGCGACGGTGTTCTTCACGAACCCGACGGCCTCGTCCCTGCGTGCCTCGATGACGGCCTTGTTGGCCTCCACCACATCGTCCCAGGTGTGGGCGATGTCGCTGGAGATCTGCTCCTCGGGCTTATGCCACCTGGTCTTGACGGCCATCCCGTGGTCGGACTCCTTCATCTCCTTCCCGGACATCTTCGCGGTCCCGGTACCGATGACGGTGTGATCCGCCAGCATCATGATGACCTCATCGTCCGGCCGGATGCTCTCGTCGGCATCCACCACCCCAGGGGCCATCAGGTTCTTGTTCTCCTGGACGAACTTCACGGCGGAGGGGTCCAGGAACACCCTCCCTCTGGACATGGCGTCCCTGATCCTGAACGCACCCTGGGTGCGGATGATGAACCTCCATCCCGCACCCATGTCGAACCTCATCGTGGTGACGACCGCGCCGTCGCAGAAGACCTCCTCCATCCTGTCGACGGAAGGGCACTTGTTCATGATGGCGATGTGACCTTCCGGTATAAGTGCCAGACCGCATCCGGGGCCGAAGGTCCTGTCCGCCATGTCCCTGATCTTCGCGATGTCGAAGTCGAACGCCGGGCGGGAATCCGCCGGGGGCGTGAGGGGGGTCTCGAAGGTCTCCCCTCCGCACACGGGGCACTCCTTCTTCTCCATGACGGGGAGGTTGCAAGCGGAGCACCATCTCAGGTGGTTCTTTCCCAGTTTGGTCACTGCCATGATGCCTCGCCAATCCGATTGGTTGGATTAAAGGTTGTCGCGGTTCCTGCGACACCTATTATAATGTGGGACTTGTTTTCGGGATAAGAAGTGACTGCCATGCAGAAGAAGATCAAGGCATCTAGGCGCTCGATGGGTATGAACTACGCGATCCGTGAGATCACCGTTCCCGCCGCAGCAGCCGCCGCGCGTGGCATGAAGATGTACAACTTCAACATCGGGGACCCCAACAAGTGGGATTTCGAGACCCCGGAGTACTTCAAGGAGACCCTGAGGCAGGCCGTCGACAACACCGACAACGGCTACGGAGACTCCCAGGGCAACCTCGACCTAAGGGAGTCCATCGTGGACAGGGAGTTCGAGAAGAACGGGATCCGCATCGACACCAAGGACGTCTACGTGACCGCAGGGGTAAGCGAGTGCATCAACTTCATGATGGGCGCCATGATCGAGCCCGGCGACGAGGTCCTCGTGCCCGGACCCGGATACCCCAACTACGAGCAGTACATCAACTTCTACGAGGGGAAGTGCGTCCCCTACAGGATGATCGAGGAGGAGGACTGGGCCCCCGACGTGGACATGATCCGCGACAGGATCACCAACAGGACAAAGGCCATCGTCGTCATCAACCCCAACAACCCCACCGGCGCAGTTTACACCGAGAAGGACCTCAGGGCCATCGGCGACATCGCGGCGGAGTACGACATCCCCGTGATCTCCGACGAGATCTACGACAAGATCGTCTTCGACGGGAAGTTCTTCTCGATGTCCAGGCTCCCCGACGACATCCCCCGCGTTATCCTCAACGGATTCTCCAAGGTCAACCTCATGCCCGGATGGAGGCAGGGCTACTGCTACTTCATGGACAGGAACGGTCTGATGGACGAGATCCGTGAGGGCATGATGAGGCAGTTCCGCGCGAGGATCTGCGCCAACGTCCCCTGCCAGGAGGCCGCGAGGGTCTCACTGCAGGGTCCCCAGGACTACATCGTCGAGATGAACAGGAAGCTCAAGGAGAGGGCGGAGTACACCTACAAGAGGTTCAACGAGATTCCCGGCCTGAGCTCCAACAAGCCCCACGGCGCGCTGTACGCGTTCCCCAAGGTCGATCTCGGGAAGGTATGGAAGAACGACAAGGAGTTCGTACTGGATCTCCTCGACACCACCGGCGTGGTCATGGTCCAGGGATCGGGCTTCTGCCAGGAGTTCGGCCAGAGCCACTTCAGGAGCATCCTCCTGCCCCCGATGGACGTCCTCGAGGAAGCCTATGGCCTCCTCGAGAAGTTCATGGTCAAGCGCCTCGGATGATCCGACGCGTGTCGGCATCTGCCGAAATTGCATGATCTGGCACTGACGGTTTGTTCGTTCCGACCTCATTCTATTATGCCCATTTGTTGCAATTTTGTTCAAAAGTTCCCCCTTATTTGTTGCAATTTATATACCGAAGGACGGATAAATCTCCTAGAAGTGAAATCCGGCAAGGACAAACGGTCCAAATCCCTGAACATCCTGCTAAAGGAGAAGAACAGGAGACGTACCGGCATCAAACTGGCGGACGGGAACATATTCACGGATGACAACGGAGCGGTCCGTCTGCCACTGTACGGAGCTTGCTTCCTCGAGGAGAACAGCGTGTCCGAGATTTCCGGCGTCGACCCGTCGGCTGCGAACGAAAGGTTCAGAGCGCTCCGGAAAAGCCCGACAGACTAACCGTCCCGACCGCGTCACCCGTCCAGTTGCCGAGTTAGACTCATGTCGCGCACGATAGGACGATATTTTATTAGGGGGAACAGGGGTTCACTCCGCAGGTAATAACTTGGCATCGGTCGGATTTGTCAGCAACAACTCTGATTCTTCGACATCAGTGTCGCATACCGATGCCTCCGCGGAGGTGCTCTCGTGAGCGGGGAGGACCAGAACTTCTCCAGCGAGCAGAACTCCGACGGGGTCCGCGAGAGCCAGCAGTACGTGGACGTCCAGAGCGCGGAGTACAACAACCTCAGGGACTTCAGGGCCGACTCGTACACAGAGGACCAGATCGCCGGGAGACCGATGAGGTCCACCACCGTCTCCTCGTCCTCCCCCCAGAGGAACATGGAGCCGGAGGTGGACGGCAACGACATTGTCAACTCCATGAGTTCCTCCGCTTCCACCGGGGCGACCACCGGTGCCTCCACCACCGCAGCGACGACCACTGCGGCAACCTCGACCGCCGCCACGACCGCGGCCGCATCCACCGCCGCCACCGTGGGGACCGTCGCCACCACATTCGTGGCTCTGGTCGTGGTGTCCTCGGTCATCGTCCCGGCCGTCACCGACGCAGACGTGTCCGTGGATTTCTCCAAACTGGTATCCGGATCGGACTTCATCGGCTACGAGATCTACATCTCCGACTTCGAGGGGGAGAACATCCGCATCGTCCTCATGGACGGCCTCAACGAGGTCTACAGTGTGGAGGCCATGAACGGGGAGAACTCCGGGTCCATCGACAATCTGAAACCGGGTAATAGCTACGTACTTGAGGTACGGTCCGGAACACCTGCGCTGTATGTCCTAGCAAGCAAGGAGATAGCCACCCTCGCCGCGGGAAAGGACCTGAGCCTCAGCTTCGAGTACAGGCCCGGGCTGTCCCTGATCAACTACTTCCTGGAAGTCGAAGACTTCGAGGAGTACACGGGACTCGTCCTCTCGGCATTCAGCGAAAACGGGACCGAACTGCTCAACGAAGCCATGACGGAGCCCACTTCGAGCGGACAGATCACCGGATTGGCGCCCGGATCCAAATGCTACTTCTCTATCACCGACGGCACGGACACCCTCTGGTCCGAAATGGTGTCGACGTCCGGACCTCCCGCGACTGTCGCCACGATCACCCAATGTGCGGGGGCCAACTACGTTGCGTACTCGGGCACCATCAACGGATTCTACACGGGAGACAACGTCACGGTCAGGGTGACCGACCTCTCTGGAACCGTGATAGACGAATTCTCCGTGGTAACCGCGGAGATCGAAAAGAAGATCGTCTCCGGCCTCTCGCCCGAAACCGGATACAGGCTCTACGTGGTCTGCACCGTGAACGGAACAGATTACAGCCTGCTCGACAGCGACTATGTCGAGTTCGAGACTTCCGGAATGGAATCCCAATCCGGTTACACCACCATCAACTACCGTCTCGATTACGTCCCGGACGGGGAGACGTCCGTATCCGTCTCGTCAATGGGACAGACGGTTTTCTCAAGCGGGGACCTCAACGGATGGATCTACGATCTGGAACCCAGCGGAACCTACACCTTCACATTCACCGACGGCGGCAACACCGTCTACACCACAGACGTGGATACCGTCAACCTGGAAGAATCCGAAGTGACCCTCACGGTCAGCGGCCATACGAGCTCTTCGATCACATACTCCGTAAATGCCCCGGACTATCTGGCGGGCGACAATGTCCAGGTCCTTGTGAACGAATTGATTGGCTCCGTTTCGACCTATGAGCAGACCGTCGAGTCCTGCATATTCAACCTCAATTCCCCGACCGTCACCAACCATACCGCGGTCGGTCTGAACCCTGGAACCACATACAGGCTCCATGTCGTCTACGAGTATCAGGGAGAGCCCGGAGATCTGCTTGCGAACGAATACGAAGAGGTGTCCACCGACCCCATGTCGTTCAACTCGACAAGCGGACTTACATCGATAAACTACAGCCTCTCGTACACTCCGACGTCTGCCGCCTCCGTGGTCGTCACCAACGGCAACGGCGATCCCGTCGATGCGACAATGCCCAGCAACGTATACGGCGGAACGGTGACCGGATTGGAACCCATCACCTCGTACACCTTCCACCTCTACGACGGAGCAGATGAGGTAGGACAATGGACCGCGAGCACATTCGACTACACACAGCAGCCGTCGGAACTCGATGTCTCCTACGAAGGCGGATCCGACGATGTCACCATCGGCGGAACGGTCAACGGATTCATGGACGGCGATGTCGTCCGCGTCAAGATATTCTCTTACTCCGACACCACGGGACAGGAAGAGTTTGTGGATGAATTCACCGTTACATCCGAGTCGTTCAGTCAGGACCTCGTGCTCGGCGGAGATTTGTACAGGGTATACATCAAGCTCATCTCCAATGGCGATGAGATCGATCTGATGGATTCCCAGAGCCCGTATTACGAATTCACCAACCAAGCCTAAACATCTTAAAACACCCAAAGGGGGAAAAGAATGAAACTGTTCGAGAAGAAAGAAACGGAAGCCCAGGAGGGCGCACAGGCACCTCCCAGGGAACCCAAACAGAAACAGCCCAGGCCCAAGAAGGAAAGGAAGCCGATCGTGCTCAGCCACGAGCTCATAATCCTGGCGATATTCCTGACCTTCCTGGCCGTGATGACCATCATCGGAATCGCCTACGACGACGAGTTCTTCGGAGCCGCCACCGACTACGACCCCGGGAGCATCGACAACAAGTACCTCGACTGGACCAACCAGCAGATACCCCACATCATAAGGTCCTGCCAGATCCTGTTCGTGGCTGCCATCCTGTTCATCGGCCTTAAGTTCCTCCAGAGGTTCATCGGGGACAAGACCAGCTTCAGGACCGCTGCCAAGCTGATGATCAGCTTCACCAGGTACGCGATCTTCATCATCGCCATCCTGTTCATCCTCACCGCCTGGGGAGCGGACACCCGCACCCTGCTCGTCAGCGCCGGTATCTTGGGACTCATCATCGGTCTCGGGGCCCAGAGTCTGATCGCGGACATCATAGCCGGTATGTTCATCGTCTTCGACGGCGAGTACAAGGTCGGCGACGTCATCGTGGTCAACTCCTGGAGGGGTACCGTCGAGGAGATCGGGATCCGCACCACCAAGATCGTGGACACCGGCGGTAACATCAAGTACATCAACAACAGCCACATCTCCGAGGTCATCAACAAGAGCCAGGACCTCTCCCTGGTATCGAGCACCCTGTGCATCCCCTACGAGGCCAACCTCATCGAGACCGAGCTGAAGATCAAGGAGTACATCCCCAAGATCATGCAGAGGGAGCCCATCTTCGTGGAGGGTCCCTTCTACAAGGGAGTTGAGGCCATGTCCGCCAGCTCCGTCGACCTCATGTTCCATGCGCTCTGCAAGGAAGAGGACTACTTCCCCGCCAGGAGGGCCCTGAACAGGGAAGTCTACATCATGGCAAACGAGATCGGAATCAACATCCCGTTCGACCAGCTGGTCGTCCACATGGACAACTCCGAGAGGGGGGAGTTCTCCAACAGCGCCAGGACCCAGAAGAAGGCCGATGTCTTCGTCAAGGAGCAGCAGGAAGCCTCCAAGGACATCGAAGCCTCAAACGACTGAAACCTCTTACCCGGCCATTCCCCCGGCCGGGTTTACCTTTTCCGACAGATACATCCTATCCCGATACAAATCCGAACGGCCATTACCCTTCCTAGGGATGCGATAGTTAACGAAAGCATGAAGCAGTACTTCACAGGTGAACGAGGACCACTATGAAGCAAGGCTTGACAAAACAACTCATGTGGATCCTGACAGGCGCACGATTGAGAGAACCGCCCCGTAAGAAAGATGGGCGGACTTTCCGAGTTCAGCCGCGAGAAGTTCGGCCTGTGAGACCGACGGGAGGGGATTTACCGGCCCTAACGTCCTATTCCTTCTGTTTCTCCGGTCTTTCTCCCAGCACCCTAACCTTCCCATCAAGCCATGTAAGTAATTCGTCGGCTAACTCCGTGTTCTTCGGGCACGGCAACAACTTTTACCGATTGTCTCCTGCGGACACTCTGGATCCTCATGTGTTCCACGATGCCGTGGAGACTGTCCACCCTGTAGATCTTATCCATATGCTTCACGAAATCAAAGCGGTAGCGGGAATGCATCCTCTTGAGTTTCTCCCGGAGTCCGTTCCCTTCCTCCGAGTCCCCGAGGTCGTCCAATGTGGACTGGCGGACCCTCTTCTCAGAGAGGTTGAAGATCCCCACACCTATCAGCCTCACCGGCCTCTTCTTCACCCCATCCAGGAGTTTAACGGCTTCCGAATGTATCTCGACCGCGGTCTCGCAGGAGGGGACCGTCCTGGAGCGGGTGATGCTCTTCATATCGGAGAATGTGACCTTAATGGACACTCCCGTGCCATGCAATCCGTGACGTCTGGCACGTTCCTCGACACTCATGGCCAGGAGGAGCATGACATCGGCGATGAGACGGGTATCGGACACGTCCTTCTGGAAGGTCATCTCGCGGCTGACGGATTTGGCCTCGCGCGGATCGTAGGCCTCGACCTTCCTGTCATCGATCCCGGAAGCCAGGTCCGCGAGGAACCTGCCGTGGGCCCCCAGGAGCGATTCCACATCATCCGCCCTCTCTCTGAGGTCGCCGACGGTGAAAATATCGATCGAGTTCAGCCTCTCCGCGGTCTTGGGGCCCACCGAGAAGAGCACCCTCACATCGCGGCTGGAGATTAGATCCACATACTCCCCGGGAGTGAGGATCTCGAAGTACCCGTCGGGCTTCATCTCCTCGCTCGCGATTTTGGCGGCAGCCTTCGAATAAGCCAATCCCACCGAGCAGGTTAGGCCCATCTCCTTGAACGTCCTCTCCTTGATCAGGCGGGCGATCTCCCTCGCCTTCTCAAAAGTGCCAGCGGTCTCGGTTACGTCGAGATACGTATCGTCGAGAGCCACCGGTTCCGATGAGGATGCATACGGGTCCCATATCTCGTGAAGCTTCCGGGAGACCTCCATGTACTTGTAGAAATCCGGGTGCTTGTACACCCCGTCGGGACAGAGACGGTAGGCCTCCTTGATGTTCATGCCCGAACGTACCCCGAACTCCCTCGCCTCATAGCTGCAGGTGGAGACCACTCCCCTCTCGTCGGGCATGGAACCGATGATCAGGGGCCTGCCTCTCAGGGAGGGATTGTCGCGGATCTCCACGGACGCATAGAAAGCATCCATATCCACATGTATGATGATCTGTCCCATCTCCCCTCCGGCACGGAAACGATCAGTTCCCGGACTTGGCAGGGGCGTCCTCGTACATGTACTTCCTGCACAGGGGGATCAAGATGCCTCCAACCGCGTTCCCGAGGATCACGACGAGGATGAACAGCAGCGCGTCGAAGGTGAAGGCCTGCGCGGAGCAGAAGTAGAACATGTCCGCGATGGAGTGCTCGAATCCCGCCAGGATGAAGACCGGGACACAGATGAATGTGGCCAGGTACTGCTTCCTGGTCTTGTAGTAATCGGCTGCGATGAACATCAGGATGCCGCAGAACACACCCTTGCAGAACACGCGGAAGAAGTCGATGTCGTCGGTTAGTCTGGCATCCACGATGGAGACTACGGATGCGTCCGACATGGGGATCATGTATCCGGTGATAAGCGCCCCGACGAAGTTACCGAGGATTATCACGACGAGATCCACGATGTACGACGGGGGGTTCTCCACCGCATACCCCACCTTCCCGGTGTAGAGGTCGAACCCGAAGGTGAACACGGCGAACAGTCCGATGGAGAAGAGAACCGCCCCGACCCATCTGTAGTCGGTGTTCACGAGGGCCATGAACACGCATCCGCCCATGCCTATGGCCATACCCGCGAGTATCGCCCTGAGGAGGCACTTGGAATAGTGGGACGCGTCCATGTGACGGAAAACCCGCAATACGGATAAAAGGGTTATGAGGGGGCGGGGCCCCCTCTGGAGAATCAGACCTTGTCCAGTCTCTGGAGGAGCTTGACGACGGAATCCACCGCGTCGCGTCCCTTCTCGATCCTGTCGACCGCCTCGAGCTCGGTCATCCCGGGTCCGTTGACTCCGAATGCGACGGGCTTGTCATAGGAAAGTGCCAGATCCATGATCTGACGGGATGCCTGCGCCATGATGACCTCGTCGTGCTTGGTGGCTCCGGTGATGACGGCGCCGAGGGTGATGACGGCGTCGATGTCCTTGCACTCGAGGAGTTTCTTGATGGCCAGGGGCATGTCGAAGACCCCGGGGACCTTGATGGTCTTGGTGATCTCGACCCCGAGGAACTCGGCCTCGGCCTTCGCCCTCTCCATCATGAGCATGGTGACCTCGTAGTTGAACTCTGCCAGAACGGCTCCGATCTTGTATGCTTTCATTTTCCTTCCTCCGATTCTCACTTGTGAACGGGACCTTTGTCCTCAAAGCCCTCCCTCTGCCCGGTGCCGGCCATGGCGGTCAGCCTCTCGGGGCGGAAGAGCATGTCGTAAACGTTAACCGCGTGCTCCCTGGCACGCCTGTCCGCCAGCCATGCCAGCTCCTTGTCGTCCTTGGCCTCGTCCTCGTGGACGAAAACCTCGATGATGTGGGTGTTGGTCATGAGCATGGCGTGCTGGAGGCCCATGCTGGCCTCGTGCGCGCACATCTTGTCCTTCTGCATGGGTCCGGGCATTCCCAGGGCCATGACGATGTCGCAGTGCTGCTCCTCGATGAGCTTCTTGCAGGCGACGGGGAGATCCTTCATGCCGGGCACCGTCACCCTGATGAAACGGAACCCGGTGCCGGTGCGCTCCAGTTCGTCCATCGCCGCCTTCCCCATGTCGTACCTGGCGAAGGTGGTGTCCGCGATTCCGATGGTCTTCATTGGGAACCACCCATCTCCCTGATCTTGGCGACGATGCGCCTGGTGGCGTTGAGGTCGTCGGCGGTCTCGGTGGCCCTCTTTACCTCTATGTTTCCGAGTCCCTCGGCCTCGAGCTGCCTCTTCAGCTCGGCGTCGTCGAAGTTCTGATCGAATCCCAGGACGATGACGTCGGGACGGATCTCCCTGACTATGTCGAAGATGCTCCCGGAATCGTGGCCCACGATTGCCCTGTCGACGGGCTTGAGGTTCTCGACGATCCTGGCACGCATGTAGTCGGGGGTTATCGGCTCGTGCTTCTTCCTCCTCACGGTGTTGTCGCTGGCGATGACGACGATGAGCTCGTCGCCGAAGGACTTCGCCTGCTGGAGGTAGGAGATGTGTCCGGGGTGGATGATGTCGAAGACGCCTGAGGCTATCACTCTTGTCAATTTCACACGTCCAGTTCTGGATGTTCCTTCTTGAACTCCGCCCATGCGGCGATGACCTCGTCGCCGGTGACGAAGGGGATGCCGTTCTTCTCGGAGTATTCGATGCAGTTCTCCTTCCTCTCGGAGTTGCCGTCGTCGCCCATCATCTCGCAGATGGTCGCGGAGGGCTTCACCCCCGCCATGTACATCATGGCGCTGGCGAGCTCGGTGTGCCCGTGCCTGTTGGAGAGGATATGCTCGCTGGAGGTCAGGAGGTGTACATGTCCGGGTGCCCTGAAGTCCCTTCCGAGGTCCTTGGCGATCTCCCCGGCGGGCTTGTCCTGGAAGATGGTCTTGGCGAACTCGGAGATGGTGAGGGCGCGGTCCCTGTCGGGGATGCCGGTGTACGTCTCGCGGTGGTTGATCGTGACCCCGAAGGACGACTTGGTGTTGTCGTAGGGGATGTCGGTGGGTGCCATGAGCCCGAGGACGGGATACTTCTCCCTCGCGTCCCAGAAGACGTCCGAGAGGTAGGGGAGCCCGACGGCCTTGGCGACGCGGTAGGGGGTGGTGGTGCAGAGCAGTCCCCCTGCGTCCTTCCTCATCTGCCTGACGGTCTCGTAGGTGACGAACTCGGAGGCGGCGGTCATGTCGCTCTCCTTCTCCCTGTCGTCGAAGTCGTAGATGAGAATGACCTTACCGTTGCGGATGGCCTCGAGTGCCTCTTGCATGCCCATGGTATTTCCTCTATGGTCCCGTTAAAGGTGGAATATAAAATATATAGTGGGTAACTACCACTATTCTGGTAGTTTGTTTTTCCAGACATCTGGGTCTTTACTCGACAGTCTCGAGATAGAAGGAAACCGGCCTGAATCCGTCGTCGCAGGATATCATCGCGGAGCGGGGGTTCCTCATCCATCCGCCGAAGAAGTTGCCGCCTCCGTTGGCGAGCTCGGTGACATATGGTTCCATGACCCTCCAGGCGGAATCGCACATGCCTTCCGGCTTCTTCGCATCCCTGGAGACGAACTCCATGCCCGCCTCCATCTCGCAGGCATGCTCGATGGGGTTCTCGTAGAGTTCGATCAGATCCCGGTGGCAGCAGACCTTCTTCACAACGATCCTGACTTCTCTCATATGATTCACTCTAACAGCATATGTCTTAGTGGAATATCAGCCGTTCGGCAACCTGAACGTACAGCTCTGGAGACCGGTTCTCGAGTTTCTTCCTGTCCGCTATGAACGGGGAAACGTCAGAGAGAGCGCTGCGACAATCGATGGATCTTGAGAGAGCATACTCGAAAGACAGGTACGACGGACTACAGATGGCCTGCGCCAACAGTTCCCCGGGAGTGTCGGGATCGGTCTCAAAGAGTCCCCTTATGATTCTATGGTACTTCCCGTCCTTCACGAGACGTCCGAGTTTGCACGAAGGATTGGAGTAGTCCTTCGACGACTCTTCCATGACACGGGTCGTAAGACTCACTATTTTCTCCAGTAAATATCGATGTTTAATGGTTTCTGGAGTGAATCGTATATATTCTGAATCGAACAGATGCCCGGCCACTTGGTCAAATCCAATCATTTATACCGAAGTCGCAATATTGGGTGCGTGCTAGCTCCGAACCCGAGAATCTGTTCATTGCTCTGCCTCACCGCACCCATCGTATTTTCGGTGCTCTGGGTCTTATCGGCGACCATCGACGGGGACTGGACTTTCGGAGAGGACAGCCTCTCCCGCATGGGCATCTCCGAGAACCGCATCGCGGCCGCCCTGTTCAACGGCGGATGCGTGTTCGTCGGTGCGATGGGGTTCATCGTAGGCATAGGCATCATGTCCGGGAAGGATCCCCTATCCAAACCCGAGGGGATCGCGTACTCCGCAGGCATGGTGTTCCTCATGCTCGTGGGAGTCTTCCCCATGGACCTGGGGACCATACACAACACCGTCGCCACCACATTCGGCGTGTTCGTGTTCATCGCCATCCTGCTGGCGTCGGCCGTCGACTACAGGAACCGCGACCATCCGGAGATCGACGTCATAGTCCTCGCATTCACCGTCATCATGCTGGCGACCCAGAGGTTCGAGGTCTGGGAGCCCCTCCTTGTCATCGCGACCATGGTCTGGACCGCCGTCCTCGGCCTGAAGATGAGGCTCTCCGCCTGACCTTACAACCGCCGGAACAGTAAGGCATCCCGCCCCCGTGCGGACTTTAAGATTTATATTAAAGAACCAATCCCCCGAACAATGTCAAAAGAGGACGCCCAATTCATCAGAGAGAACGTGATGGCCCACAACAAGTGGTTCGAAGACTGCATCCCCATGATCGCATCCGAGAACCTCATGAGCCCTCTCGCCAAGGAAATGCTCATCTCCGACTTCGCCGACAGGTACGCCGAGGGACTGCCCGGAAAGAGGTACTACCAGGGCAACATCTACGTCGACAAGGTCGAGACCAGGGCCGTCGAGCTCGCCAAGAAGGTCTTCAACTGCGACTTCGCCGACGTCCGCCCCATCTCGGGAACCGTCGCCAACATGTCCGTCCTTTTCGCCTTCGCACAGCCCGGCGACACCATCACCTGCTCCGCCCTGGACCAGGGTGCGCACATCTCCACCTGCGAGTTCGGTGCGTTCGGACAGAGGGGAGTCAAGAGCGTCAACTACCCGTGGAGGATCGAGGACATGAACCTCGACATCGACGGAACCGCCAAGCTCATCAAGCAGGTCAAGCCCAAGGTCGCACAGTTCGGACTCTCCGTGTTCCTCTTCCCCCCGCCGATCAAGGAGCTGGAGGACACCTTCAACGAGGTCGGATGCCTCGTTTGGGAGGACTGCGCGCACGTCCTCGGTCTCATCGCCGGAGGACAGTTCCAGAAACCCTTCGAGGACGGTGTCAACCTCGTCTCCGCATCCACCCACAAGACCTTCCCCGGACCCAACCACGGTATCGTCCTCGGGAACAACCTCACCGAGGAGCAGGTCAAGAAGATGCAGCACGCCATCTTCCCCGGAGTCACCTCCTCGCACCACCTGCACGCCATGGCCGCCCTCGCGATCACCCTCGCCGAGATGGACGTCTTCGGCAAGGAGTACGCCGCGCAGGCATGCAAGAACGCCCGCGCCCTCGGACAGGCCCTGTACGAGAGGGGAATCCCCGTCCTCTGCGAGAACCTCGGATTCACCCGCTCCCACGCCATCGCCCTGGACGTCACCCAGTTCGGAAAGGGCAAGCAGTGCGCGAAGGACCTGGAGGATGCCAACATCATCTGCAACAAGAACATGCTCCCCACCGACACCAGCTCGGTCAACCCCTCCGGCCTCAGGCTCGGAGTCCAGGAGATGACCCGCCTCGGCATGAAGGAGAAGGAGATGGTCGATGTCGCCGAGTTCATCGCCCGCGTCGTCGTGAAGAAGGAGGACCCCGCCGCCGTCAAGAAGGACGTCGCGGAGTTCAAGCACGGCTTCGACAAGATCCAGTTCTGCTTCAACGCCGGCGAGCCCGCCTACGAGTACAGGAAGCTCGTCGACTAAACAGGTTAAAACGCCGGGGGAGACCCCGGCCCTCATTTTTATCAGCTGTCGATGGCGTTCTCCTTCGAGCGCCAGTATATGTCCTCTGCGGGCTGGAGGGTGAGCCATCCGTCACCTATGGTTATCGGCTTCAGCTCCATCCTCTCGCAGAGGGCCTCGAACTCCTTCTCGAAGAGCTCCTTGTCCGCGAGACCGGTGTCCATCTTCACCATGTTAGTGTATCCGCATGTACGGAACATCCACCTGATGTAATCCTCGTCCGAGTGGATGTCCAATTCGTCCTTCAGGTCGTCCGGGAGGTTCCTCGCGGCATCGGTGGCGGAACCGTCGTCCAGGAAGTCCTTCCAGTTGTGGGCGATGGCGGGGATGACGTAGAACATCCCGAAGTACGTCTTCTGCAGCTCCAGGTATCTCGCGCCCCCTCCGATGGCCGCTCCGATACAGTCGTCGCAGATCCTTCCCGCGGAGTCACGGAACATCTCGGTGGGCTTCAGTCCGTTGTCCCTTGCCCACTGTGTCATGTCCCATCCGAAGTTGCCGCATAAGCCGTAGTACAACGCTATGGAATCCACGCGGGGGCTAATCCGTCTGACCTGCTCCTCCACTTTCTCCCTCAGAGCCTTGGGGTCCGCATGGAGACCGAGGCGGTTCATGAGGATCAGGATGTTGAATCCGTCGGAATATCCAACCCTGCCGTCGGCCGCGTCGTCCTCGGAGACGAGGGAATACGGGATCCCCTTGGAATCCATCTTAGCGCGGAGACTGGAGGAGGGGATGTTGTCGATCACGAACAGGGTCTTCTCCCCCTCGTCCATCTCGAAACCGTGTATGAGCTCGTCCTCCAGCATGGGGCATCCGATGACCCCCATGACCTTGCGTACCATATCCGTTAAACATTTTAGGCGATTAAATAGAATTTCCCTAAATTCCGGATTTCGGCATCAGCCAGTATTGTTAGGTATCCTTAATTAATTTATATTCATACACGGATACGGGAACGATGACCACTAGCAACCGCGAAGATTACCTGCTCGCGATTCTCAAGCTCACGGAAGACGGGACCGTCGCCAAGACCACCGAACTCGCACAGTTCATGAACGTCTCCCCCGCGAGTGTCTCCGAGATGCTGAAGATCCTCTCCAAGGACGGGCTCGTGGAGTACGCCAAATACCGCGGCGTGAAGCTTACCGAAGCAGGACTCACGGAGGCTAGGCTCACCAGGAAGAGACACCACGTCGTCGAGAGGTTCCTCATCGACGTCCTGGACATGGACCACGAGGCCGCCCACGAGGAGGCCTCCCGCATCGAGCACTCCATCTCCGACGAGGCCGCCGTCAACATGTGCAACATGCTAGGCAACCCTCCGGACTGCGACTGCCAATGCTGCGTCAGCCCCTGCAAGTCCGTATCCGCCACCGGCGTCTCGATCACCATGAACCTCACCGACATGCGCTCCGGCGACAAAGGGAAGGTATCGCACCTCAAGAGCGAGGACACCGCCCAGGTGAAGAAGCTCCTGACGATGGGATTCGTACCCGGAAGGGAGGTGGTCATGGACTCCTGCGAGGGCGAGGACTCGCCTCTCGTAATCATCATCGGTAACCAGTCCGTCGTGCTCGACCGCACCATGGCGTGCGCGGTGTTCGTCGACGCCGGTTCGCTCTGATAAAAGTGCCAGATGCCCTAAACCCTGCCCGTTCTCGGGCCCTGCCGGCGTATATTGACGCTAAGGTACGTGTACGTATGCGGAGGGTCAATACGGCGACGATGCCCATCCGGGACAATCTTCTGCGACCGCTCAGTCGTGCGTGTAGACCGCGGTGATCTGCGAGGGATCCTTCTTCTCGATCCTCACGAATCCGAACCTCTCGAACTGGACGGTGTCGGCCTTCTCCTTGAGGATGGCGTTCTCCACGAGACCCTCGGCTATGCTGCCGTCAGGCATGTACACCTTGCAGGGGGTGCTGTCCCTGGAGACCCACTGAACGGCCTTCATCCCGCCCTTCTTCACATCGTAGCCCGCGAAGATCGCAGGGGTGTTGTAATCGAGGTTGCACAGGTCCTTGAGCCTGACCTTCCTCTCCTGTGCGAACAGGGAGGAGTCCTTCTCGGACAGGAAAACGGTCTTGGGTCCCTCCAGCCTGTACTCTCTGAATCCCTTGTCGGCGTTGTCGGGGTGCAGCGGTGCCTTCCCCTCGATGACGTCCGTTCCGCTGATGTCGTAGCGGACTGGGTCCTGGACGAAGAAGTACCTGTCGGACCCGGGGTCGATGATGTTCCTGTTCATGCCGTAGAGGTTGTCCCAGCTGAACTCGATGTCGACGCTCTTGATACCGCTCTCGACCCAGTAGCGCCTGATGGCCTCGGGGCGGATTCCCCTCCTCTCCAGGGCCCTGACGGTGCCGGTGCGGACGTCGTCCCATCCGGTGTACTCCCCGGCCTTGATGGACTGCTTGATCAGCGAGGTCTTAAGCACGGTGTCTGGGATGTTGACGAGACCGTAGTGGTAGTAGGTGGGCATTTTCCAGCCCATGTACCCGAAGATGTACTTCTGGCGCTCGGTGTTGTTGAGGTGGTCCTTCCCGCGGATGACGTGTGTCATCCCCATGAGGTGGTCGTCGATGGCCACGGACAGGTTCATCATGGGGTACACGCGGTACTTGGAACCGGTCCTGGGGTGGGGCGCGTCGACGATCCTGAGGGCGACGAAGTCCCTGACTGCGGGGTTGGGGTGGTCGATGGCCGTCTTCACGACCGCGATGGCCTTCCCGGGCTCGTATCCGCCCTCCATCATCCTGTCGAACCTCTCCATCTGCTCGTTCACGGGGAGATTCCTGCAGGGGCAGGCCTCCTTCCTCTCCTTCTTCGCCCTCCAGTCGTCGGGGTCGCAGGTGCAGACGTAGGCGTGCCCCTCCTCGATGAGTCTGCGGGTGATGTCGTAGTAGGTCTCGAACCTCTCGGACTGGATGAACTTCTGGTGGATCCTGACTCCCAACCAGTCCAGGTCCTCGGGGATCATGTCGTAGGCGTCGGGGTCGATCTTCTCGGGGTTGGTGTCCTCGAATCTGAGCACCAGCTGTCCCTCGTAACGCTTGGTGTACTCGTCGTTTAGGACGGAGACGCGGGTGTGTCCGATGTGGAGGGGTCCGGAAGGTCCGGGCGCGATCCTCATGACGGTCTTGCCCTGTTCGACGTTGTCGAGTTCGGGGAGCTCGTAGACACGCTCCTTCTTCTCCTTCTTGAGCATGGAGGGGTCGATCTCCTCGAGGGCCTTCTTCTGGGCCTCGGGGTCCATTGAGTTGACGTCCTCCACGATGGCGTTGATCATCTCGGTGGTGCCCGCGACATCGGCGCGGCACTCGGGATGGGTTCCCAGGATCTTCCCGACGATGGCCTTGGGGTTTGCCTTTCCTTTGAAGAACACCGCGTTCTGCAGTGCGAACTTTCTGATCTCGTCCTCGAGGGCTGACATATGTCCCAGCCAATCGTAAGCGTTTATATTAATATTAGTAAAAGGGGGGTTCCCGCCCCGTAGGGGCGGGTAAGGGTGTTGTTATGAGCCTCAGTCCTTCTCTTCGGGGTTCTCGAAGGAGACGTGCTTCCTCTGGAGGAAGGCGGGTCCCTTCCAGCTCCACTCTCCCATGAGGTGCATGAGCGAGGGGCTGATGAATCCGACCATGAACAGACCGTCGATTAGGATTCCCACTCCGAGGGCGAATCCGAACTCCTGCAGCATGGAGGAGTTGGCGAGGGTCAGGGACAGGAAGGTTCCTCCCATGAGGAGGGCGCACAGGCTGATGACTCCGCCGGCCTGCTTGACCGCCTCCTCGATGGCGGTGTCGTTGTCCATTCCCTTGACCCTGTTCTCGCGGATCTTGGTCGTGAGGAAGATCTCGTAGTCCATTCCGAGTCCCAGCAGGACGACGAACAGGACGATCGGGATCAGCCATATGACCGGCGTGTCCATGAGCCCGTCGAAGACGAAACGGGTGAGCGCGACGGTCCAGACGACCGAGAGCATGATGGTGATGATCGCCCTGATGGGAGTGAGGTAGCATCCCAGGATGAGGAACAGCAGGATGATCAGCAGGACGATGACGACAATCCTGATCATGCTGAACTGGTCCTCGACGACCCCGGTGATCTGGTCCATGACCGCGGAGGATCCGGAAACGTAGGATGCGCCGATGACGTCCACGTTGCTGCCGGATACGGTGACGTAGGTGTCATAGCCGTTCTCCCCGTGGAACTCCTTCTGGAGGTCCTTCATGAAGGCCATGGTGTTCTCGGACATGGGCTTCTCGGTGGTGATGACCATCATGTTGACGTAGTGGCTGTCGGCGACGTTCGCCGGAAGGATTCCGGTGGAAACGTTGAGGATTCCGTCGATCACATTGGATATGGAAACGAGCGGGTCTGCAGACAGATAGGTCGTCGTAGTGTCGATCTCGTAATGGTACTGTTGGTCAAGCGGGTTGTAGAACAGGCTCTGGATTGGAGTCTTCACCATGTCAGGAAGCATGCTTATCGCTGCAGCGTTGACCTGTGCGGTCGTTGCTCCAGGCATTGCCGCGCGGACATTGTTGCAGATGATGTCGTACGAGTTCAGACCCGAGATGGTTCCCGCGATACCGGTTCCTGCGGGACCGTACTTCGCGGTAAGCTCGCTCGAAATGGTCATGCATGCTCCGACGACCATATCTCCGACCTTAACGCCGGGGCGCAGCTCTGTATCGTTCCATATCACGTACGGAACCGAAGTGGTTTCGGATAACTGCAGAGTGCCTATGGTCTTGGCGGCGTTGAAGTCCAGGTCGAGCACGACATAGGTGGGCATGATGGTTCCGCCGCTGGTCTGGGTCATGATGAGGTTCAGACCGTCGACAGATTCGGAATCCGGCATGACGCTGATCAGGTCGGGCGAGTCCTCGGTGGTTGCGTAGTAGTAGATTGCGGGGGCGGAGATGACCAGCAGAACCACGGCCAGGGGCTTGGCGTGCTTGGTGGTGACCCTTGCGAGCCATCCGAAGTATCCCCTTCCGATGTTGGAGAGCCTTCCGCGCATGGTCTTCTTGGTGAGTCCGACGGACTCGATGTCGGTCTGCTGGTACTTGTCGATGCTGGAGGGCCAGAAGATCCTGTCGCCGACGATGTTGAGCATGGCCGGGATGAAGGTCAGGGCCGCGAGCAGCGCCATCAGGATTCCGAGGGCGAGGCAGATACCCATGGTCTGGACCATGGAGAAGTCGCAGAGTGCGAGTGCGGCGAATCCGATCATGACGGAGACACCGGAGGTGAAGACGGCCTCTCCTCCCCACATGATGGCCTCCTTGAGGGCGACATCGTGGTCGAGTCCCTTCTTGCGCTCGTCCCTGTATCTCGCGATGATGAAGATGGAGTAATCGCATCCGGCTCCGAGCATGGAGACGAGGATCAGGGTGGAGGTGATGTAGTAGATGCCCATCAGCTGTCCGAGTCCCCAGATGAGGGAGAGGACGACTCCGTACGCCATTCCCACGACCGCGGGAGGCACGAATGCGGTGACGAGGGCGTAGAAGAACAGGGCAAGAAGGATGAAGATGAGCGCGACGCTGATCGGGTCGACCCTGGCGACATCCTGCATGGAGGACTTCTCGGTGTCGTAGGAGATCGCATCGTTGCCGGTGACGTAGGAGGTCAGGTCGGCCCCGACGTTCGCCTTGGCCTGGGACACGAGGTGCCTGATGTCCCCGGTCTGGTCGGAGACGTCGATGTTCTCATCGACCTTTGCGATGGCGACCATGAGGATTCCCTCATTCGCTGCATCGGTCTTGGAGAACGAACCGTAGTTGGAAGCGACGATCTTCCCGGCGTACTTGCCGTTCATCAGGCTGATGAACTTGTTGGCGACGGCGCCGGCCTGAACCAGCTCGGCGGGGGAAGAGTACGAGATCACGAGGATCTCCGACAGGTCGATCGAATTGGAGAAGTACTCGTCGATGATCTCCTGACCCTGGGTACCTTCGGTCTCGGCGCCGGACATGTTTGCCATGTCGTATTCGAGAACGTCGCCGGACCTGAGTCCGAAAGGCAGAGAGCATACGAGCACAACGAGCCAAAGTACAACGATGACTTTGGAATGCTTGTGGACAAAGTTTGCCATGCTCGCGAACATTTGTATTACCTTGTCTAGACCCTATGGTCAAACCGTATTTAACCATTTTGAACATGCTCAAAAATATCATTCGTAAAAGGCAACACGGCAGCCTCTTTAGGCCTTTAAAAACGGTATTTATAAACAATTTTTTGAGCATACTCAAAACTTTAATACTGGAAGCTGCGTATGCAGGGACAGAGTGTAATCCAGTATGTGCCCGAGGAAGCTTGTCGTCAAAAAAAGCCAGGGGGAGAGACGCGAGGAGACCCGCGTCAAGATCCTCAATGCGGCCATGGATCTGTTCTTCGAACAGGGCTACGACAAGACCACCACCCGCGAGATCATATACCGGGCCGGGATCCTCAACGGAACCCTGTACAACCGCTTCAAGAGCAAGGAGGACATCCTGCTCAGCCTCGTGTCGGACGGACAGTCGGAATTCATGAAGGAGGCCGAGACCGTCTTCAAGGACAGCAAGAACCCCATCGTGGCCTTCGTTCTCCCATCCGCCCTCGAGATCTACATCGCCAGCCGTTCCGCCAAGGCCGCGGACCTCATCTACGCGGCACACAAATCCTGGGCCGCGGTCACGCAGTACACCGACAGCTATCTCGAGTGGGCCTCCGCCATCATGCCGGAGAACAGCGGGAAGATCCTCAGCGACGAACTCCTGAGGAAGAAGGTCATTGCCATGGTAGGAGCCACCGGAAACATCGCGGCCATGTGCGCCAACGGCATGAACATCGACTTCGACGAGACCATGTCCCTCCTCATCAGGGGAGCCTGTGCCATCTTCGACATCCAGGCATTCGATGTCAGGAGCATCGTCGAGGAGATGTCGGGATATATCGTCGGGAAGGACGTGTCCATCCTCGGCCACAGGCTGTCCGAGTTCAGCGATTTCAGCGACTGAACCTGCACACTTCTAAAATACACGCGCGACCATTCACGTGCAATGACAATCGACACCAAGGGCGCTCGCGTGATCTCCGAGGAGATCGACCCGGACAACTACGACGCCACCCGTTACATGCAGGATGACCAGCAGGCCACCTTCCTCTTCGAGAGACTGAACGGCGGGAAAGCGGCAGGGAACGTCTACTCCACC
Source organism: Thermoplasmatales archaeon BRNA1 (assembly GCA_000350305.1). Lineage (NCBI taxonomy): Archaea > Methanobacteriati > Thermoplasmatota > Thermoplasmata > Thermoplasmatales > Thermoplasmatales archaeon BRNA1. The sequence continues at coordinate 620,488 of CP002916.1, read as the reverse complement.
AGGGAGAAGATCGCCAAGGCCATGGGCATCGAAAGGGACCAGATCGTCATGCATGTCATGGACGCCATCGCGGCCCCCGTCCCCACCGAGGAGGACGCCGAACCCCTGTTCAAGCAGCAGGAGCTCCCCCTGGACCTCACCAAGCTCCCCATCGTGAAGTACTTCCCCGAGGATGCGGGACGCTACATCTCCGCAGGCATCGTGGTCTCCGAGTTCGGGGGCAAGAGGAACGTCTCCTTCCACCGCATGCTCATACGCGGGAAGGACGAGATCGGGATCCGCCTTGTCCCCAGGCACACCTTCACCCTGTTCAACGAGGCCAAGAAGGCCGGCCAGGACCTCAAGATCAGCATATGCATCGGTGCGCCCGTGGAAGCCATGGTCTCCGCAGCTCTGTCCGTCGATTTCGGAGTTGACGAGCTGACCATCGCATCCGCCATGCACACCAAGGGCCACGGAACCCCCCTCAAGGTCGCCAAATGCGACAACGGACTGTACGTCCCCGCGGAGTGCGAGTACGTCCTCGAGGGAAGGATCACCTCCGAGACCGCTTCCGAGGGTCCGTTCGTGGACATCGCCGGAACATATGATGCAGTAAGGGACCAGCCCGTTGTCAAGATCGACAGGATCTGGGCAAAGAAGGATCCCGTCTTCCAGATCCTCCTGCCCGGAGGGTTCGAGCACTTCCTGCTCATGGGTGTCCCCAGGGAGCCGGTCATCTTCAGGACCGTCCGTCAGGCCGTCCCCAAGGTCAAGAACGTCAGGCTCACCGAGGGCGGCTGCTGCTGGCTGAACGGTGTGGTCTCCATCTCCAAGAACAAGGAGGGAGACGGAGTGAACGCCATCATGGCTGCGTTCACCGGACACCCCTCCATGAAGAACGTCATCATCGTCGACGACGACATCGACATCTTCGACGACCGCGAGGTCGAGTGGGCAGTCGCCACCAGGATGCAGGCGGACAGGATCATAAAGATCCCCGGAGCCGCGGGTTCATCCCTCGACCCCTCCGCAAACGGCACCACCTGGAAGGTCGGTTACGACGCCACCATCCCCGTGGGCGCCGACAGGGCCCCGTTCGTCAAGGCGACCGTTCCCAAGAAGAACTGAAAAATCCGTTCCCGGATGCCGGAAATCCGGCATCTGGGTCTTTTGTCGTTTTAAAATCAGTGGCTGTGGCTGCAGGCGTGCATGCCGGCCATGGAGGGCTGGACCTTCCCCTCGGCGATCCGGGCCGCGACGGCATCCGCGTCGCCGCTGAAACCGGTGTACATGGAGATGCCCATGGAGGTAAGCTTGTCCACCGCCCCGTTGCCGATGCCCCCGCAGACGAGAGCGTCGATTCCTGCCTGGGACAGGTATCCGATGAGGGTTCCGTGGCTGTTGCCTCCGTTGTCGATGACCTCGGAGGAGACGATTTTGCCGTCCTCGACGGTGTAAATCTTGAAGCCGGGGGACTGCCCGAAGTGCTGGAAGATCTGGCCGTTGTAGTAGGTTGCTGCAATCTTCATGGTTCGGGGAAACAACATCCGTTAATTTAACTTAACGGATATTGTTTCGGTCAGAAAAGAAGAAAAGGGCCTTCCGGCCCCTGATTGGTTTCAGTTCCACCAGTCCGACTTGCGGGCGATGGTGGCGTCCCTCTCGGGTCCGACGGAGACCAGATCTGCGGGTATTCCCGTCTCCTTCTCGATGAACTCGATGTAGGTCTTCATCTCCTTCGGGAGGGCATCGTAGCCGGCCTTGACGACGGCCTCGGTGTCGTTCCATCCCTTCCATCCCTTGAAGGTGGTGTAGACGGGCTTGGCCCTCTCCAGCTTCCTGATGGATCCGGGGAAGTACTTGGTCTTCTCGCCGTCGATCTCGTAGGCGGTGCAGACCGGGAGCTCCTCGTAGTCGTTGAGGACGTCGATCTTGGTGATGGCCATGGAGTCGAATCCGCAGAGCCTCTTGGCGTGGTTGACGACCACGAGGTCGAGCCATCCGCACCTCCTTCCCCTGCCGGTGGTGACCCCGAACTCGCCTCCCCTCTTCTGGAGCTCCGCCTCGGCATCGCCGTGGAGCTCGGTGACGAAAGGCCCCTCTCCCACACGGGTGGTGTACGCTTTGACGACCCCCATCACGTGGTCGAGACGGTTGGGCGCGATTCCGGAACCGGTGCAGATCCCGCCTCCGAGGGTTGCGGAGGAGGTGACGTAGGGGTAGGTCCCGTAATCGATGTCGAGCATGGCACCCTGGGCCCCCTCGAACATGACGTTCTTGCCCTGGTCCAGGTACTCGTTGATGAGGACGGAGGTGTCGACGATGTGCTTGCCCAGCTTCTCTCCCCAGCCGTGCATCTTCTCGAAGAGGGACTCCTCGGTGCAGGAGCAGACCTCCGCGCCCAGCATCTTCATGAGGTCCTTCTTGTAGGGGAGGAGCATCGCGATCTTCTCCCTGAGGGTGTCGTCCTCCAGGAGGTCTCCCGCGCGGAACCCGATCCTCGAGATCTTGTCCTGGTATGCGGGTCCGATTCCCTTGCCGGTGGTCCCGACCTGTTTCTTGCCCTTGTACTTCTCCTCGGCGCCGTCGAGCTTCTTGTGGTAGTTCATGATGAGGGCGGCGCGGTCGGAGATCCTGAGGCCGTCGATGCTTCCGCCGTTGTCCTCGACCTGCTTGATCTCGTCGAGGAGCTCCTCGATGTTGACGACGGTACCGTTGCCGATGACGGCCAGCTTTCCGGGCCTGACGACCCCCGAGGGCAGACCGTGGAGCTTGAATACGCGGTCGCCGACGACGATGGTGTGTCCGGCGTTGTTCCCTCCCTGAAAGCGGCATATGATGTCCGCGTTCTCGTCGAGGTAGTCGATGATCTTTCCCTTTCCTTCGTCTCCCCACTGGGACCCGATAACTGCGAGGCTGGGCATTGGAATCGACCCGTCATATGCGCGCGTGTATTAAAAGTCAATCGAGACCAACTATACCTCTCTCCGCATAGTAGAGGGTCTCTTCGGGGATCTCGTCCACCGGCATCATGTAGGCGCAGTTGAGGCGGGGGTTGACGATGCCGATGTTCTTGATGCCCTTCATGAGCGGGTCCTTGGAGTGGGTGCACATCACATAGCGGACCAGCAGGCGCAACCGGTTGTCGAGGGGGAGCGGGTCGCGGGATGTGCAGACGTCCCAGAGGCTCCCGTCGGTCAGGTATTCCCCGCAGCCGTCGTCGATGGCCCTGCCGTACCCCCCGGGGAAGCGGAAGCACATCCTCCTGACCGGGCCCACCAGGTCCAGGAAGGTCTCCACGCGGGTGACCATGGTGCGGATGTTCCCGCATGTGCGGTCGTCCGCGCGGATCCTAGATGCGTTGCCGTACTGCCCGAAGTTCCCGATGAAGAAGGCGGATAGTTTGCAGGCGCAGTCGATGGAGGAGTAATCGAAACCGCCTCCGAACTTGACGGCTATGCCTCTCGAATAGACATCTATGAATTCACTGTCTGGCACTTTCTCCGGACTGACCTCGAAGACCGCCCTCTCGGCCCTGGAGAGGATCGCCCTCTCGTCCATGTCGTAGCCGGATTCCCTGCTGATCATCTCGCATGCCGCCAGAAGCCTCACGGCCCCTCCGACGATGTCCCCGGCGAGGTTCTCCCTGCTGAGGACGCGGCCGTCGTTGAGGGAGATGGGGACGGGATCGAACCTGCCCAGGGGGAGCAGCCCCTCGGGAGGCTGACTGACCAACCTGCACCCCTCGGTGATCCCCGCCATGGTCACTCCTTCGGGGTCGGGTGTCCGTTCTCCCTGTAGACGTCGAGAATGGTCTCCAGGGGCAGTTCGGTGACGAAGGATGTGGGACAGAAATGAGTCTTGGATGCCGGACCGATCTCGTTGAGCTTCTCGATGAAGACCTCCAGGTTGGGGGGCGAGATCTTTGTGAAGCGGGAGAGCTCGTTCATGTCGTAGACGAACGGGGTGGAATCGATCTCGTTCCTCCAGACGTCGAGGACGTTGGTGCACTTCTTCTCCTTCGCCATTCCCTCGGGACTCATCTTCGCCAGGAGCCCCTTGTCGAAGAGGGGGCCAAGCCAGAAGGGCCCCAGCCTGTGGTCCCTGTCGTAGGTCCTCGAAGTGTCCCTCTCGAGGGTCTTCATGTCGTACCTCATGTATCCCAGCTGGTCGAGCATGTCGTCGCACGCCTTGGTGCCGGGGACGAGCTCGATGTACGTCCTGTAGTAGTGGTCCGCATAGAACGAGAGGAGTGGACGCATGCCCATGTCGAACTTGCCGACCTCCCTCGCGATGTTGCACATCAGGATGCGCAGTCCGCCCTCGTGGCACATGTATCCGCGTATCGGCTCGCACTGGTACCTGCGCCTGCACTTCGGTGCCTGCGCTCCCGCGAGGGGGGCGGTGTCGGTGGCGGTGATGGCCACGATCCCCCTCTTCCTGGTCCCCCTGATGGCCGATTGAATGAAGAGCGACGGGGACCCGAAGGGGTCGAGATCCACGTAGTCGAACGAGTTGTCGGCGAACAGCGAGATCATGTTCTGATGGTTCGCGCGGCAGTTTGTGAGATTGTTCAGGTCGATATTGGCCTGGATGTAGGGCATGGCGTTCTCGTCGAAGTCGTTGGCGAGGACGTCGGTGCCGGGGACCTCGTTGGCGATCCTCACGGCACGGGAACCCGTGGCGGTCATGGCATCGGCGACGGTCATGCTGGGCCTTCCCAGGGCCCTCAGGAGCATGATGCTGACGTCGCGGTTGAAAGCCATCTGTTCGTTGAAGAAGACCGAACCCGCGTTGATCTTGCCGGGTCCGGAGACGGAATGGGTCTCGGGAACGAGGATCCTGGTGGAGCCCTCGGTTATGACCGTGCCCTCTGGAATCAAATGTTCTCCCCGTTCATGAGGCGGACGATCTTGTACGGGAGGAGTTTCCTGTTGGTCGGGGTGACCTCGAGGATCCTCACGTCATCCCTCCTCCTGATGTCCTGCAGGAGGGGGTTCCTGGATTTCTTGTGGAGGGTGATGATCATGGGTTTGTCGACGTCGAGGGCTTCTTTGACCGCGTCGACGAACGCCTGACTCTCCACTTCCACCTTTCCGACCTCGTCGATGACGACGATGTCGCACTGCTCGCAGGCGGTTTTGATGGCCTCGATGGAGACGGACTCGAAAAGGGCGAGGTCCACTCCCAGGTTGCCCACCATAATCTTGCTCTCGGTCTCGGGGTTCGCGAACACGACCGACTCGTCGGTCAGGATGTTGCGCACCTGGATCCCGATCTTGTGCCTTCCGGTGCCGTCGTTGATCTTCTCGTCGATCATCCCTCCGACGGTCACTTTGCCATCAGAGGTCAGCATCTTGATGACACTCTTGAGAGTGTAGGTCTTACCCGAACCGGGAAGACCAGTGATGCCAATCTTGACGCTGTTGACCATTGTAAAGCACCCGTCTAAGGGTATAGCTTTTAAATTATTTATAAGGTCGCCTATAATAGCCAGCATCCGCGCCGGTTCTTAAGCAATTGGACTAATCAGAGCTTCTCGACCGACGACACGTACATGAGCGGATACCTGAGCACGTTGTCATAGCGCATCTCCGCGGTGACCCTGGTCTTCCCGAGCAGGATCACCACAATCGCGTCGATCATGTCTCCGGTCAGGGACGTGTAGGTGTACTGGTCTCCCTTGTCCCCTCCGTTCACGGAGATCTTCACGCGTGCGCTCTCGACGTACGGCTGTGCCATGATGCACTTCTCGATGGAACGTTCCAGGTCCGCTTTGTTCTTCTCCGAGAACGGGGTGCCTACGAACTGGTGGTAGACGGTGGCCATCTTGATGCCTGCCTCGAACGAGGCCCTCTCGGACTCGGTGCACGAGAACCTCGAGCCCGCCTCCGTCTCCCTGGAACTGTCCATGCTTCCGAATTCTGGTCATCATATATCATCCGTTCGATTCTCGATAGATTTAAACCGTGTATCGGATTCCGAGTGAACATGCAGACCGTCCAGGAACGCATCGCAGCCCTCAAGAAGGAGAAGAACGCGGTCATCCTCGCACACAACTACACCTCCCCCGAGGTCCAGGACCTCGCGGACTACGTGGGCGACTCCCTCGGACTGTCCAAGAAGGCGGCGGCTACCGACGCCGACATCATCGTTTTCGCAGGCGTCTCATTCATGGGCGAGACCGCCAAGATCCTCAGCCCCGCCAAGAAGGTCCTCCTCCCCGAGCCCGAGGCCAAGTGCGCCATGGCCGCCATGTGCTCCCCCGAGCAGATAAGGCAGGTCAGGGCACAGCACCCCGGGGCCGTCGTGGTCGGATACGTCAACACCGATGCCGCCACCAAGACCGAGATGGACTACTGCTGCACCTCCTCCAACGCCCTGAACGTCGTCAAGGCGATCGGGAGCGATGACATCATCTTCGTCCCCGACGTCAACCTCGGGAGGTACGTGAGGGAGAAATCCGGCAAGAACGTCGTCCTCTGGAACGGCTTCTGCCCCGTCCACCAGTGCGTCACCGTCAGGCAGGTCGAGGAGCTGAAGGCGCAGCACCCCGGGGCCGTTGTCGCCGCTCACCCCGAGTGCAGGCTCGACGTCCTCAACATGTCCGACTACATCGGTTCCACAGAGAACATCCTCAACTACTGCAGGGAGTCCCCCGCCCAGGAGTTCATCATCCTCACCGAGATGGGCATGGGACACAGGCTGGAGCGGGCCTGCCCCGGCAAGAAGTTCTACTTCACCAACCAGTCCCTCTGCATGACCATGAAGATGATCTCCCCCGAATCCGTCCTGGAGTGCCTGGAGAAGGAGACCGGCGAGATAGTCCTCCCCGATGACGTCGCTGAGAAGGCGTACGTCCCCGTCAATAGGATGACCGACATCCTGGGATGAACGGTCTGGCACTTGTATCATTCGGAGATTCGGGCAGATTCGGTTATCCCCCGGAATTCGTCTTATATACTCATTAGCCGATTGTTTCCGTATGGCACCTGCCGGTGACACCTACGAACGCGAACTCAAGTACCTCCTTTCCGGGGACGAGAAGACCATCCGCAAGATGGTCAAGACCTGCTCCGAGGAGGAGACCGTCGCGTACACGTCGATGTTCGACCATCCCTTTCTGATGATCCGCGCGGCAGGCTCCCTGGGCGTCGACCTCGTGGCCCTGAGATGGGACTTTTCCTTCCCCATCGAGGTCAAGAGCAGCGAGAAGGACACCCTCTACATGAGCAAGAGCGAGCGCCTGGGAGACCAGGCGGACGAGATGCTCAGCACATGCAACAAATCCCACATCATCCCGATCTACGCATACCGCCTGAAGGGCGTGAGGGGAGATCCCTGGAGGATATTCACCATCCCCTCCGACTGCCCCCTGAAGGGGACCGCTGCGCTCCTCCGCAGGAGGATTCCCATGCTCGACGTGAGCAGGGGAGGGAACTTCATCATGAGATGGAACGACGGGATGAAGCTCAGCGACTTCCTGCACTACGTCGGACTGTCCTGCTACGAGAGCCTTCCGCCGGAAGAGGCCGTGTCGTACGAGGAAGAAGCGGCGTGCGACGAGTGAGACGGCCGTCGGCACTCATAGGGCTCATCACGGATCAGCACAGGTGATCGTCATCCGGCTCGTGCTCGTCTCCCAATCGGCGGGAATCGGTTTATAATTTGCCCTATGCAGAAGGAAAGAACAAAAGTGCCAGATGAGAAGGTCCGGGGCCGAAGCCCCGGAAAGGTTTCAGGGGAACAGCCTGTTGAGGTCCCTGGGGAAGAGGATGGCCTCGCGGACGTTCGGCAGGTCGAGCATCTTCTCGATGAACCTGTCGATCCCGATGCCGAACCCTCCGTGCGGGGGCATTCCGAACCTGAATGCCGCCAGGTAGTCCTCGAAGTCGGCGGGCTTGAGCCCCTTCTTCTCCATGCGGGCGACGAGGACGTCGTAGCGGTGCTCCCTCTGTCCTCCGGAGGAGATCTCCTGCCCCTTGTAATCAAGGTCGAAGGAGAACGAGTAGTGGGTCCCGTCCTTCTCCATGATGTAGAAGGGCTTCTCCTCCTCGGGGTACTCGCAGATGAAGTACAGGACGAATCCCTTGGCGCCCATGTACTCGCCGACGGCCTTCTCGCCGTCGGTCCCCAGGTCGTCCCCGTCCTTCAGGTCGAGACCGGCATCCTGTGCGATCTTGAGACACTCGGAGTAGGTGAGCTTGGGGAAGGGCTGGTCAGAGACCTCGATACTCTCCTTGCCAAGAAGCTCCATCTGCTTCCTGCAGTTCTCGTTGATCCCCCTGATGACGTAGCGGACCGCGCCCTCGATAAAGTCCATGACCTCCTCCTCGTTGGCGATCCATGAGAACTCGCCGTCCCAGGAAGTGAACTCGGTGACATGGCGGGTGGTGTTGGAGTGCTCCGCGCGGAAGGCGGGGCCGATCTCGTAGACGCGGTCGAGCCCGGTGCTCATGAGCATCTGCTTGTAGAGCTGCGGGGACTGTGCCAGGAATGCGGGTTTCCCGAAGTAGTCGATGTGGAAGAGGGTGGCTCCTCCCTCGGCACCGGAAGCGTTGATCTTGGGGGTCGCCACATTGACGAACCCCTGGGAGGTCATGTACTCGTGGATGAGCCTGGTGGCCTCGGAGCGAATCTCGAAGACCGCCCTAATCTCGGGCTTCCTGAGGTCCATGAAACGGGAGTTGAGACGGGTGTCCATCTCGACGTTGACCTTGTCGACCACTCCCAGCGGGAGAGGGGCTGCGGATTCTGAGTAGACCTCGCAGGCGGAGGGGATGAGTTCCACTCCGAGGGCGGTCTGGTTGCTCTCCTTGACCTCTCCGGTCACCGCGACGACGGACTCCCTGGGGAGCTTGGTCAGGGTGTCGAAGAGGGCAGGCTCGATCTTCTTCTTGGGAAGGGTGATCTGGATGGTTCCGAACCTGTCCCTGAGGGTGACGAAGGAGATCCCCCCGAGGTTCCTGGTGTCCTGGACCCATCCTTTGACGGTGGCCTCCGTGCCGGCCGCCGAGGCGATGTTGCTTGAGTCTCTGACTGCTGCCATGTTAACGCAACCCCATCGGCAGACCATATTTAGTAAGTTTGTGATGCCTCCGCACATGGCCCCGCGCACGCGGTGTTAAAACATATTATAAAGGGGTCAGACATACGGCGGGTTACTATCGGTGAATACATGGCAGAGAAAGTCACTGTATCGATTATTAAGGCCGACATCGGATCGATCGCGGGCCACATGACCCCCCACCCTTCGATGATGCAGGCTGCGAAAGACATCCTGGCCGACAAGCAGAAACAGGGAGTCATCGAGGACTTCTACGTTACCCGCGTCGGCGACGACATCAACCTTTACATGACCCACTACAAGGGCGAGAACAACGCCGAGGTCCACGGGGCCGCCTGGGATTGCTTCCAGGAAGCCACCAAGATCTCCCGCCGCATGCACCTGTACGCGGCAGGACAGGACCTCCTGACCGACTCCTTCTCCGGAAACGTGAAGGGAGCCGGACCCGGTTCCGCCGAGATGACCTTCGAGGAGAGGCCCGCCGAGCCCCTTGTCTTCTTCATGGCGGACAAGACCGAGCCCTCCGCATACAGCCCCATCCTCTCCAGGATCTTCCTCGACCCCTTCACCACCACCGGACTCGTCATCGACAAGAGGGCGAAGCAGGGATTCGACTTCGAGATCAGGGACGTCATGGACAACAAGAAGGTCGTCATGTCCTCCCCCGAGGAGACCCTCAGCATCCTCTCCCTGCTCGGAGACACCTCCCGCTACGCGATCAAGAGGGTCTGCAGCCGCGCAGGCCTCGGACCCGCAGCAGTCGTCTCCACCGACAAGCTCAACATGACCGCCGGCCGCTACGTCGGAAAGGACGACCCCGTCTGCATCTGCCGTGCCCAGAGCGGATTCCCCTCCGTCGGAGAGTACACCCAGGTCTTCGCACAGTACACCTGGCTCGTCGCCGGATGGATGCGCGGATCCCACATCGGTGCATTCTACCCCTGCAGCCCCGAGAACTCCGACCCTGTCTACTACGACGGACCGCCGAGGATCTGCTGCCTCGGATTCCAGCTCGTCAACGGACACCTCCAGGGACTCGAGCCCGAGGGAGCCAAGAACGGCGAACACATCCCCGTCGACATCTTCGGAAGCGACACTTGGGACAAGGCCCGCGCCGACGCCATCCGCGCTTCCAAGCTCATGAGGTCCCAGGGACCGTTCCAGCCCTCCATCCTCGGTGCCGAGGAGATGGAATACACCTCCCGCCCCGAAGTCCTCAAGGACCTGAAGACCAGGTTCGTCGACCTCGACTCCGACAAGAAGACTCTCGGAAAGGGGAACACCGACGTTGAGTGAACTCGCCGTTCCGACCATCGTCGTGAACTTCAAGGCCTACCCGCAGGTCCACGGCGAGGGCGCCATAGCCCTTGCCCAGACCTGCGAACAGGTCGCACTCGAGAGCGGGGTCTCCATAGCGGTCGCGCCGCCCATGGTCTCCCTCGCCGCCGTCGCGGCGGCGGTGGACATCCCTGTCTTCTCCCAGAGCATCGACCCCCGGACCCCGGGCTCCCAGACCGGATGGGTTACCGCGGACATGATCGCGGCCACCGCTGCGGCGGGGACCCTCATCAACCACTCGGAGCACAAGTACGATGCCGAGGCAGTCAGTAAATGCGTGGAGCTCGCGAAGGGATGCGAGCTCGTCACCTGCGTATGCGCCGACACCGTCGACATCGCCAGGGACCTGGCTAGATTCTCCCCCGACTTCATCGCGGTGGAGCCCCCCGAGCTCATCGGAGGGGACATCAGCGTCACCACCGCCGACCCCAAGGTCGTGTCCGATACCGTCGCCGCCGTGCACTCCGTCGATCGGAAGATCGCGGTTCTCTGCGGTGCAGGCGTGAAGAACGGAAAGGACGTCGCCGCAGCCATCAAACTGGGCGCGGAGGGGGTACTCCTGGCATCAGGAGTCGTCAAGGCCGCCGATCCCCTCGCAGTCATGCGCGACCTCGCAAGCGGAATCTGATGTTTTGCTTCCGAAACCACTTTTCAAACTTCATTCGTTTTCCATTCACAGCCGGCGTTTTGTTGCCCTCGGTCCATTGACGAGTCAAATGTTGAGATTAATCAAAATTACCCGTTCATGTTGAGATTTGGATAAACAACGGTATGGGTAACAATAACTTCCCACCTTTCATATAATCAGATTTCCTACTCCCCGGTATGGGATGCAACTTCACTTTCGTACATGCCGCCGATCTTCACCTCGGCAGCCGTTTCTGGGGCATTTCTCTGAAAGACCCAGACCTTGGAAAACGTCTCTTCGAATCCACCTTCGAGTCCTTCCGCCGCATCATCGATCTCACGAAAGAGAAGGCGGATTTCCTGGTCATCTCCGGAGATGCCTTCGACGAATCCACAATGACCTTGAGGACCAAGCTCCGTTTCTGCGAGGAGATCAAACGTCTCGGGACAAAACCCGTGTTCCTGGTGAAGGGGAACCACGACTTCGGAGACAGCTGGGCGGACAGCATCCCGTTCCCCAGCAACGTCCATCTCCTGAGGGACTCCCCCCAGTCGATGACACTGAACTTCCGCAATGAGACCGTTGAGATCGTCGGCATGAGCTACGGCACCCAGCACACTTCGGAGAACATCGCATCCAAGCTCTCCGGCAACCCGGACGCATTCACCATCGCCGTCCTCCACTGCTCCGTTTCCGATGTCGCCGAATCCGGCGATTACGCTCCATGCTCTGTATCCGACATGCTCGGGAAGAACATCGATTATTGGGCTCTGGGACATATCCATAAGAGAATGGTCCTGAGGGAGTCCTCCCCCTGTATCGTGTACCCCGGGAACATACAGGGCAGGTCCCCGAAGGAGACCGGCGAGAAAGGCTGCTATCTCGTCAGCGTGAAGGACGGGAACGTGGAGAAGGAGTTCGTTCCCACGCAGTCCGTCATCTGGCAGGACATAGAGGCGGACATCACTGGGATCGCCAGTGCCGATGCACTCATCGGGCGCGTCAGGCAGATGTCCCGTCCCGGTTCGATCATCAGCCTGACATACGTGGGAAGGGGGCCCCTCGACCGTACCGTCAGGGCGGACCCCCAGGGGATCGCCGACCAGATATCATCGCTTACGGGATGCCCCGTATCCGTGAGGGGCATAGAGACCCGTCCCGACATCGACCTCGATGCCGAGAGGAACGGCGCGACCCTCGTATCGGAGATCATCCGCACCGCCGACATGTACTCTGGGAAGAGCGGCGAGGAACTGCTGAGGGTGCTGCTCGAATGCAGACCCGCGGCCGAGGTCAGGAACTACCTCGCCTGGTTCGCCGAATCCGGGAAGCTCAACGCACTCGTAAAGGAGGCGGAGATGGACGCCATCGACCGCGTCACGGGGGGATCCAGATGAGGATCCTCAGGGCACGTATCGGTTCCTTCGGGAATCTCCGTGACAGGGAAGTGGAGTTCTCCCCCGGGCTGAACGTCGTCTACGGTGAGAATGAGGTGGGGAAGTCCACCCTCCGCACGTTCATCACCAACACGCTGTTCCCCGCCAGCAAGCTGAGGTATCCTGCGCCGAAGCAGTCCGATTCCGGGACCTTGGACGTGGAGCTCTCAGACGGACAGAGGATGAGGTTCGAGAGGGACGGCAAGAAGTCCAACGGTTCCGCAGAGGGCATCTGCGGCATCACCTCGGCGGAGTACATCTCCATCTATTCAATCTCCCCCGACGAGCTCAGGGACACCGACTCGATATCGGGAGGGAACATACGCAACCGTTTCCTGACCATCCCGGGAGGCAGAGACCTCCCGCAGGCCTATGCCGAACTAGACCGCGAAAGGAGGGAATACCTCCCCGACCAGAAGTGGAGCTCTAAGAGCATCATAGCAGACAGTCTGGCGAAAAGCAGGGCAGCATCGGAGAGAGTAAGGGAGCTCAAATCCAGAACGGACGGCGACGACCACTACGCCGAGCTCCTTCACGAGAAGGAGAATCTGGAATCCAGGCTCAGACAGGCCGATGAGGAATTCGGCAGCGCACAGACCGCCGCGGTCAACAGCGCACGCCGCGAAGTCATCTCCAAGGATATAGAAAGAATCAGGGAATTGGAAGCCCAAGCGGAGTTGCTGAAATACGCCGAGAGGGCGGACGACGATGCCCGCAACACCTACATCGAATTGCAGGTGAAGGCGGAGAACTCCTCCAAGACCCTCAGGGACAGATCCGAGGCTCTCACAGATGCCAAACAGCGTCTCGGCGGTTTAGATGCCGACCGCATCCTCGCATCAAGGGAGAATATCGAGAAGCTCTCGGAATCCGTCACCCGCTACGAGTACCTCAACGGCCAAGCCGCACGCGGAACCTCACATCCCGATGAGAGGACGGAGAAACACATGCGCATGAAGCCCCTGTCCGCAGTGGGTCTCCTGATCATGGCAGCGGGACTTGCGATAGCGGGACTGGGGATATCCCTCTACGGAGGTGTCGCAGTTGCAGTCGCCGGTGCGGCCATATTCGCTGTTGTCTATCAGAAGAGCTCCAAGACCGTCGAGAGGGCACCGGCAGTGCGCCGCAACAGGGAAGCGGAGGCCGAGCTCTCAGAGATCGAGGAACTGTGGATGTCCACATGCTCCGCCGTCGGGATCAAAACGTTCCGCATACAGGACGATGCCCGCAGACTCTCGTCCATGAAGGAGATCGCCGCCGCATACCGCGATGCCCTGAACGCTTACAACGAGGCCGCCGACGAAGATGGGGGCTGCAAGGCAGACCTCGACTACTTCCTGAAAGGGTTCGGGGGGAAGGATAGGTTCGAGAAGGCCCTCGAGGACTGCAGGAGCTACAACGAAACCGTCAACACACTCAACGAGCTGAAGAACCGTCTTCCCGAGGATGCGTACGAGGAGGTCCCCGAGGTGACCGTGCAGGTCAACGATGTAGCTAGCAGCAGGGACACCCTCATCGAGAAGAAGACCAGGGTGGATGAGGCGATAAAATCCATTCTCAACGACACCGAGGTAGAGGAGGCCATCACCGCCGCGTCCGATGCGGAGGGCGACGTCTACAATGCCGTCCTCGGATGGGCGAGACTGTACCTCACCGAAAGGATTCTCGACGATGCTTGCGAGAAGGCGTACTCCGCGCACCGCCCCTCGGTGATTCAGGACACCGATGCGTTCCTCTCGTCTATGACCGGCGGGAGATACGGTATGAACCTCGACCCCAAGGAACAGGACATCACCGTCGTCGACAGGACGACGGGGGAGATTAAGGGAGAGAAGGAATGGTCCACCGGTCTCGGGGACCAGGTGAAGCTGTCCATCAGGATGGCGGTGTCCCTGTCGCTCTCGAAGGAGATGCCCCCGGTGATCCTCGACGACGTCCTCCTCACCTCCGACAGCGGAAGGAAGAGGGGAGCGGCGGAGGCCATACGCCTTCTCTCGGACAGGATACAGGTGATCTACTTCACCTGCGACCGCGAGAGCAGGAACCTCCTCGCCGAGGAAGGAGCGTCCGTTACGGAGCTGTGATGTATCCATTCGTACAGCGGATAGTTCTCTTTATTAAGTAGGAGGAGGATTCCCCTCCGAGGAGAATCCGTTCTCCTGCTCACATCATCACTATCACCGCACGGCGGCAGAGCCCGTGCTTCACGACCCGACGAACCGATGAGGTCACCGCGGGTCAAGTCGGAAAATGGGATAACATGAAGGGTTGATACAGCCCGGGGAAGGCCGACCCGCTCGGCCGGAGGACTGTAACGCAACCAGCGCTAGCGCTACGTGGGCAGGCTGCGGTTTTTCCTGCACACGGTGAATCACAATGAACAACGCAGTTGATCCAAACGCAACGAAATACATGGTAAAGGCGAAGATCAACGCCGACGGAATCGTCGACAAACCCGACGTCGTCGGCGCTGTCTTCGGACAGACCGAGGGTCTCCTCGGAGACGATCTGGACCTCAGGGACCTCCAGAAATCCGGAAGGATCGGGAGGATCGAGGTCGAGGTCTCCAGCAAGGGAGGGAAATCGGAGGGAATCATCTACATGTCCTCCTCCCTCGACCAGGTCGAGACCGTCATCCTCGCCGCCGCGCTCGAGACCATCGACCGCGTCGGCCCCTGCAAGGCAGTGATCAAGGTCCTCGGCATCGAGGACGTCCGCGTCACCAAGAGAGAGAAGATCGTCGAGCGCGCCAAGGAGCTCCTCGGCGACCTCGTCGAGCAGGCGAGGGGAACCGGCGCCAACCTCGCACAGAACGTGAGGCAGAGCGTGCAGGTCGAGGAGATCACCACCTTCGGACCCGAGCGCTGCCCCGCCGGACCCAACGTGAAGAACTCCGAGGCGATCATCATCGTCGAGGGCAGGTCCGACGTCCTGAACCTTCTCAGGGCCGGAATCAAGAACGCCGTCGCCGTCGAGGGGACCAACATCCCCAAGTCCGTCCAGGAGCTCTCCAAGGAGAGGGTGACCACCGCATTCGTCGACGGAGACAGGGGAGGAGAGCTCATCCTCCGTGAGCTCTTCCAGACCTCCGAGATCGACTTCGTCGCCCGCGCACCCCGCGCACACGAGGTCGAGGAACTCTCCGCCAAGCAGCTCGTCAAGTGCCTGAGGAACAAGGTCCCCGGCGACCAGTACATGGAGATGAACAACCTCCGCTTCGAGGAGTCCGAGCTCGGCGAGGATTCCGACAGGGAGGAGCGCGAGCCCCGCAGGGCACGCGACTACTCCGACGATGACGATGAGGAGGGCTTCCGCCGCGAGAGGCGCGAGCGCCCCGGACACGACAGGCGCGGAAGGACCGAGGATGACGACGACAGGAGGAGGGGACGCCGCGACAGACGCGGAAGGCGCGACTCCGAGGACCGCAACGGCCGCTTCAACAACGATGCAGCGGAGAAGTTCAAGAAGAGGGGACGCCGCGAGGAGGAGTCCGATTACGAGGACGACATCTCCGAGCAGACCGTCGACACCATCCCCGCGAAGCCCAGGTCCGTCGAGGTCGAGGAGATCGCCGAGGAGCCCGCGGAGGAGTTCCGCCGCGAGCCCGTCGAGGTCGTCGTCGAGGTCGAGGAACCCGAGACCGAAGAGGTAATCGAGGAGACCGTCGAGGAGGTCGCGGAGACCGCCGTCGAGGAGACCCCCGCTGCCGAGGAGGAGCCCGCAGAGGCACCCGCCGAGGAAGAGGACGACGAGCCCAAGAGGGAGCTCCGCCCCAACAAGAGGGACGCCCGCTCCCGCAGGGCGGCTTCCACCAAGATCCTCTCCGAGGAGCAGGAGAAGCTCAGGGACATCCTCCACGACGTCATCGGGACCCACAACGCGGTCCTGCTGAACTCCGACCTCGAGGAGATCGCGAAGGTCGAGGTCAGGAGGCTCGCCGACTTCCTCGGCGAGGCCGAGGCCCCAGCCGACGTCGCGGCCGTCATCTCCGATGGTGTCGTCGGACAGAACCTCATCAACGTCGCATCCAAGAAGGGCGTCAGCACCCTCGTCGGAAAGAAGAAGGGAAAGATCACCAAGCTCCCTTCCGAGATCACCGTCTGGGTGAAGGACGACCTCGACTGAGGACTTCAAATGGCCGCAAGAACGAAGAAACAGGTCGCAGTGCAGACCTGGGAGGACATCCAGGGGATGAAAAGCACCGCCGAGGTACTCATCCCCAACGATCCCCTCGACCGCGTCCTCGGACAGGAGGAGGCCATCGCACTCGCGAAGATCGCAGCCACCCAGAGGAGGAACCTCCTCCTCGTGGGTCCCCCGGGAACCGGTAAGTCGATGATCGCCCGCGCGATCTCCATGAACCTCCCCAAGGCCCACCAGGAGATCAGGGTGGCCAACAACCCCGAGAACCCCGAGAGGCCGTTCCTCGAGGTCCTGGACGAGAAGGATGTTAACCTCGAGTCCGCCGACAGGAACGAGAGCATCGGGAAGCTCAGGGACCCGCAGAACGTCCCCAAGAGCGTGGCAGAGAGGCTGGGATACCGCTGCAAGTACTGCGGCGCCTTCTCCACCCCCGAGGACCTCTCCTGCCCCAGCTGCGCCAAGAGCAAGTTCGACCGCGGCATCGCCGGCAACAATCCCTTCGGGGACATCTTCGGCATGCTCGGCGACGCCGTCCCCGGACTCTCCGCGGGGAAGGAGAGGGTGAACACCACCCACATCCTACCCGACGGCTCCGAAGAGACCGTCGTGTTCGAGAGGGCGGGCGACAAGATCCGCGAGCTGGACACAAAGGCACTCCAGAAGAGGAACAGCGTCCAGAAGAAGAGCAACACCAAGACCATCGTGAAACTAGACAGGGACCCGTTCGTCATGGCCACCGGGGCATCGGAGACCGAGCTCCTGGGGGATGTGAGGCACGACCCCTACGGCGGACACGAGAAGATCGGTGTTCCCACCTACCAGAGGGTCATCCCCGGAGCCATCCACGAGGCCCACGAGGGCGTCCTGTTCATCGACGAGATCTCCCACCTCGGGAACCTCCAGAGGTTCATACTCACCGCGATGCAGGACAAGAAGTTCCCCATCACCGGAAGGAACCCCCAGTCCTCGGGCGCCAGCGTCCGCGTGGACAACGTGCCCTGCGACTTCATCCTGGTGGCGGCCTGCAACATGCAGGACCTCCAGAACATCCTCTCCCCCCTGAGGAGCAGGATCATCGGGAACGGTTACGAGGTCCTGGTGGATGTCGCCATGCCCGACACCTCCCACAACCGCGCCAAGTACGCGCAGTTCGTGGCCCAGGAGATCGCCATGGACGGCCACATCCCCGACGCCACGATCGAGGCCGTCGAGGAGATCATCGCCGAGGGCAAGCGCCGCGCGAAGGCGGACAACCAGCTCAACTCCCTCACCCTGAGGCTCAGGGAGCTGGGAGGTCTCATCCGCGCCGCGGGGGACATCGCCGTAATCGAGGGCTCAAAGCTCATCACCAGGGAGCACGTCATCATGGCGAAGAAGCGCTCCGTGCCCGTCGAGGACCAGATCAAGGCCCGCTACGGTTCCTACCAGAAGGGAATGACCCACGACATCTCCGACGCCCAGAAGCAGAACTCCGACTACTATCTGGAGAACGAGCATCTGGACGACAACATGTTCGGCTGAAAATCAATTACGCCGGGGAGACCCGGCGGATCCTTTTCGTCAGCCCGCTCAGGATATGCTGACGATCCTGTGCCTACCGCGGAGGACGTCGACCATCTTCTGGGAACGCATATGTCCCTGGGCGGCCCCCAGCTGGAACCACTTCATCGCCTCGAAGTCGCTCTGGTCCACTCCCAGACCCTTGTAATAGCAGAATCCCACGCCGTACTGGGCCTTGGCGTATCCCCGCCGGGCGGATTTCATGTACCACTCGAACTGCTTGGCCGGGTCCTTCTCCACGCCGTTCCCCTTGCCGTACATGACGGCGAGATTGTACTCCGCCTTGGCGGATCCGAGTTCGGATGCCTTCAGGTACCACTCCCTGGCGGTACCGAAGTCGACCTCGCAGCCCATGCCGTTCTCCGCCATCACCCCCAGGTTGAAAACGGCCTTGGCATAGTCCTGCTCCGCGGCCTTGGCGAACCATTCCCTTGCAAGGGAGTAGTCCTGGGGGGTCCCCCTGCCGTAGAAGTGGAGGATCCCGATGGCGAACTGCGCATCGGCGAGACCCTGGTCGGCTGCCATCGCGTAGTACTTCATGGCGACCTTGGGATTCTGTGTGCATCCGTATCCCCGGTCGAACATCTGACCGAAGCGGTAAAGGGCCTCCGCGTCTCCCGAATCGGATGCCTCCGCGAAGATCTGGAACGCCTTGCCCATGAGGGATTCGGCCTCTTCGAAACAACGGATGCCCTCTTCGAACCGACTGCGGTCTGCCATGGGTGGTGGATTGACTTCTCCCTAAATAATCAACTGTTCGACAGGGACTCGGATGACGAGGATATCATCCTTATCCCGTCGCCCCCGTCGTTGTAGAATCTCGGGAGGGATTCCACGGGTTTGAACCCCCTGCGCTCGTAGAATCTGATCGCCTCGGTGTTGGTGGTCCTGACCTCCAGCTGGATGGTCCTGATTCCCTCCATCCTGGCAGCCTGCCTGAGATGTGCCAGCAGGGATTCTCCGACACCTCTTCCCCTCACAAGCTGGTTCACGCACAGCAGCGATACCGCGGCCCTGCCGTTCTGCAGCCTGGATCCTGCTATGTATCCCATGATCCTCCCCGCATAATCCACGGCGACGAAGGAACCGGCGGGCCACTGCATCATGAAGTAATCCAGGACCTCGCGCGCGAAGTACTCGTCGAGCGAGCTGCATAGCACCTCATAGGCGCCGTCCCCGTCCCCGGGACGCATTGTACGGACTTCTATCCCTGGAATGATGCCTGCCATTCGAACCGTTCCTCAGGAACGAGACTGCCGTTCCCAGCACCAGTATCAACGACGCCGAACCATAAAAAAGGAACGCGGGACCGCCGTCCTCCCCGGGCACCTCGTACTCTACCTCGTCACGGACGTTCGTCCCCTGGATGGTCACCTTCGCTATGTACTTCCCCGGGGAAGGGGCATCGAACACGACATCGGGGACGCCGGTTATCCTCCTGGTTCCGTCCCCGAACTCCCACACGTAAGTGCAGTCCGAAGGGCCGTCCGCCGACAGATGTACCTTCTCGGAACTCCCGGACGTGAACACCGATGCCGTTAGCTTCAGTCCGGACCTCTCCACATCGAGGATGCTCACCCCGAAATCCGACAGGAAATATCTGGAGAAGTACTGCGAGACCTCCGCGGAGTTGATCAGCACCGCAGTCTCCCTGTTGTTCTTCAGGGAGGTGGATGTCCAGTTGACGGATCCCAGCCACACGCTGCTGTCCATTATGATGCCCTTGTTGTGTATGGTATCGAAACCCTCCCTGCCGTCCACCGCGAGGGCCTGTATCCCTGTCGTACCGTTGATGAGATTGACGTAGGCCCTGTGGTCGCCGGATGTGGACTGCGAGGCATCGAGGATGAAACGAACGTCCGCACCTCTCGATGCAGCGGATGCCATCCACGATACGGGAGTGTCTCCCGAAGCGGACGAAAGGTTGCTTCCGAGATCTAGCTGCTCCGAATAAAGGACCGTGCTAACAGAGGACATCAGGGACCCCATCGTATCGAAGGAATTGTCTGGAGACAGTATAGGGGAAACAGTACAATCAAAAGTCTGGCACATGTATTGTCCCGGGTCCGTGAAATCGTCCATCACGATCGGTTTAATGCTCGGATAGACATCGTTGAGCTCTCTGACGTCCCCCCATTCCGTCGAGAAGTCGTTCTCGAAAACCGCCTCCATGTACGATGCGTAATCCGGGCTCTCAACCAACGCGCCCCATCCGCGGTTACCTTCCTCGCCGAAGTTCGAATTCGTCCAGTTCTCGGACGTGATTATCACCTTGTCCCCGTCGATCACAGCATACTTGTTGTGCAGGTATGTGAAACGCGGGTTCCCCGAACCGCTGTTGATGAGGTGCACCTCCCCTCCGAGGCCGGTGATGTTCTTCATCATGGACAGCTCATTGCTGATGTCCGTACCGAGGGGACTGCCCTCGAGGAGGATCCGGACCTCGACCCCTCTCTGCAGCACGTCGCAGAGAAGGGCGCAAAGGTTCCTGCTTGTCAGCAGGTAGATCGAGATGTCTATGCGGGATTGGGCGCTCCCGATCGCATCGATTATGGGTATCCCTTCGGATTCGGGGAACGTGAACGGGGTCACCCTGGCATCGTATGCCCCGGTGCCGGGAAAGGACAGATTGGTCCATCCGGGCCTGGTGGATATCCAATCGGAAGAGGTGTCCGTATCCCCTCCCACACGCATCATATACTGCCTGCTGGCACATTCTACGGGAGCTCCGTTCCAGCCTGCGACACCCACCGAACTGCCGTAGCAGACCGAATCGATCAGGGTGCTCCCGCTGTACAGGGAAATGTCGTCTCCGCCGTTTGCTAGGACCAGACTGCCGCTCTTCGTGGTCCCTCCCATGCCAAACTCCACGACATCCTCGCGTGATGAGAACCAGTCGTCCCCCCTGGTCTTGACGACGGTCAGACTGCATCCCGGCGACAGGGTGCGGGAGTGGAAGAACAGCTTTCCCTCCGAGTCTGTGAGATACCACCCCTCGAGGTTCACCCATGAGAACGAGACATTGGTTATGGTTATCCCCTCGCAGGCGGGATCCACCTCCGTTATCAGCACGGAGCCGTCGCCGGACCCGTCTGCGCAAGGGGCTGTGAGGATCGTCGCCGTAACCGTAAGAAGAATGGTTGCCAGGCCTACGAGCGATTTCCTCACATGTGAGTTTTCGGCTTATGGAGATTTAAAGGTGTTAGTGTACAGTTAGTTTCCGAGACACCGGAACGTGACTGCAGTAGCGGATGTTTTCGTAACTGTGTCGATTTGATGATGCCATCCAAACAGTCTATTCTGCAATTTGTAAGGCAAGTTATATAGGGGGATATCACGGTTTCTCCCTCCATGGCTTCCAAAGCTTTAGTTCTAATAGCGGCCGGCGTTGTCGTGGCCGCGGCAGGATGCGCAGCATTCTACCTCATGTCAGACGATGGTCCCGATGCGGATTATACTCTGATGGACAGCAATGACAACATCAAGAAAGGTCTGACCGTCGAGATTAAGTTCGTCAACGATGACCAGGATTACTACAGCTACGATAAATCAGTCGTTGACTCCGTTGCCGATGGCAAAGTGACATACTCCTACAAATCGGAGACTACCTTTGAGAGCGATGACTTCTTCGAGCTCGCCGAATTCGCACCCAGCGGCTACCTTATCGACTTCGATTACACCGCCGCTTCCGGATATCCCGAGGGAGTGACCGTCAGCAAGGACGGCAACGTATACACCATCAACGGAACCCAGACCCTCAATTCCCTTATCGGCACCCAGAAAACCACCTATAATTCCGTGAAGATCACCTATGATGGGGCTGTCAAGGCGGTCAGCGGCAAGGCAACTGTTGATTTCACCGGTTCCGATTCGAGTTTCATCACCAAATACGATGTAGAGACCGACGGAAACAAGTTGGATGTGAAGTATGACCACAAGGGAAATGGAACCGAGACTGTCCTCATTGCCGATTTCTACGACTCCGTATTGACTGACTACGACCCCGTTATGCTCACAGGACTCTCTGTCGAGACCTCCGAGAAGGAGATCGGCGGTGTCAACGCCACCGTATATCACGGCACCGGAACTCTGGACGGCAAGAAGGCCGATGCGACTTTCTACGTCTACAAGGGATTCATCCTGAAGTACAACTCCTGCCTCGGCGATGATGAGGGATCCATGAAGACCCTCATCTACATGGCCTGAAATCCATTATCGGGGAAGCGATTCCCCGAACCCTTTTCCTTTCTCTGAATGATTTCCTGGGTTCAGCGGCGGTTGATCTCGTCCACCATTCCCTCGACGACCTCCCTCAGCAGATCCGCGTCGTATGGCTCGGGGAACAGGATCATCTCCCCTCCCCCTTCGTAAGGGAACGCGGACTCGCAGTCGTGAAGAAGGGTTGCCGAGACCTTCGTTATCTTGAGGAGAAGGCGGTCGTCGTATATCCCCCCGAAAAGCGTACCGTCCAGATAGAGGAGGTACTCCCCCATCATCCTGCGGGATGTGATTTCCGGCAGTATGCTCTTCACCTTGTCTAGTGCTATCTGACTAGATGGCATGATGTTCCCCTCGGATCCTCTCCGGCAGTCCGGAATCCGCGACGTCTGTACCCTGCAGGGTACCAAATGTTCTCCTGGGATTTACTCCACGTTTCGCCCGCGATCACTTGGAAAGGTGTTTGTCGAAGGCCTCCTTCGCGGTGAAGCCGTGGAGGCAGATGTCGCTGATGGCGCCCATGATGCCCTGCACGTCCCTGTGCTGGAACACGTTCCTTCCGATGGAGACGCCGTGGCCTCCGGCCTGAAGGGAATCCGCGACCATGTTAAGGATGTCCATGTCGGAGTCCATCTTCGGACCCCCCGCGATGACCACGGGGACCTGAGCCCCGTCGCAGACCTTCGAGAACGAATCGATGTCCCCGGTGTAGGAGCACTTGACGATATCTGCTCCGAGCTCCGCACCCACCCTTGCGGCATGTGCGACGGCGGCGGGGTCGAAGGAATCCTTGATGGAGGGCCCGCGTGCGTAGGTCATGGCGATGAGGGGCATCCCCCATTCCATGCAGGAACTGGAGACCCTTCCGGCATCGGCGAGCATCTGGGGCTCCTCCTGGGCCCCGACGTTGATGTGGATGGAGATCGCATCGGCCCCGAGCTTGAGGCCGTCCTCGACGGTGGCAACGAGGACCTTGCTCTGGGAGTTGACCCCTATATCGGTGGATGCGGAGAGGTGGAGGATAAGTCCCACGTCGTGTCCGGACGTCCTGTGTCCGTGGGGGATCATTCCCTTGTGCATGAGGACCGCGGTGGCCCCGCCGATGGTGACGTCGCTGACGGTCTTCTTGAAATCCACTATTCCGGGAATGGGTCCGACGCTGATTCCGTGGTCGAGGGGGACGATCACACAGTTCCCGGTGTTGCGGTCCATTACGCGTTCCATTCTGACATTCTTTCCGAACATGATGTTTCACCGTGTTGTATGCTAACACTTGACACGGCACATCTAGTATTTTAATCCATTGCTGAAAGTCGGGACGAATCACACCCGCTTCGGCCCAATTCTGGATAACGGACACTTCACAGGCAGATTGCCATGTACAGTGGCAAAAACAGGATGTTTCCGTCCTTCTTCATATCCTTGGAGTACAGGATGTACGGCTGCCCTAGAGTCTTCGAATAGGTGTTCATCAGATAATCCAGGGAAGAGAGGCTGGAGTATCCGCTAGGTTTCACTTCTACGGGGTCGATCTTCTTCCCATTTCTCACAAGGAAGTTCACCTCGCAGCGGTTCTTATCCATTACTGAACGAGTATGGATTGTGGCGTCACCTCCCTCCCGCCGACCCACACACTATTCTTCCTTGTCGTGTCGATCCCCGCCCATTTGTCGAGGGCCTCCGTATTCCGACGTGCACGCATCCCACATGTATTGAATGAAAGATTTACGTGCATTTACGTGAAAATTTCAAAATCAAAAGGAAACCTGCGTCCCCCTCTGTAAAACCCGTCCGAACCCTGCCCGGTGAACTTCGAGAACAGTACTTCTACGAGTTCATCCAAGACCTTACCAGCAGCATACTTGAGATAGTCGCTGACGGTGAAGATGGCCCAGCTGTAGGAACGCTGCCATCTCGCCTTAAAGTCTCTCAGGGCGGCGAACTCCGCCCTGTCCATCTCCACGGAAAGGTATGGGGCGACGTGCAGGAATCAAGTTGTTTCGTCAGAGGGATGGGATTTCTTCCAGGCATTCACCCAGTTGGTGATCGTGTCCTCGGATACACCGAACAAGGCCGCCACCGTCTCCCTGGGCACGTCGTATTCCAACCTCATCCTCACGGCGAAGGAACATCCAGAAGCCAATCTATGACGTTGACCACCCGGACACCTTCGTCGGATCCCAGACCGAGCCTGTCTAGCGTAAGAACGGTTTTCGGGTAGTTGTCCCTCATGCCCTTGAACGGCCTCATCTCCCTCTCGTAGGTGTCCTCGGCCATCATCGTCTGGCACACCTGGAAATACTCCGTACCTTCGGAGTCTGACGCCGTGAAATCCACCTCGCAGTCGCGGTAGCTTCCTACTCTGACCTCATACCCTCTGCGGAGCAGTTCCAGATAAACCACGTTCTCCAACGGCCTGCTGATGTCCCCCGCGGAAGGTCCGCCGAGCATAACGTTCCTCATCCCGAGATCGGACGCATAGTACTTGCCGTTGGTCTTCAGGATCTTCTTCCCCACCACGTCATACCTCTCTGCGTGGTAGAAGAGGAATGCCTTGCACATCTCGTCCACGTATTTGGAAACGGTGGGGTTGCTGATACCCGTGGCCTCCGCTATACTGTCGATGTTGGTCGTGTTGCCTATGTTGGAGTACAGGAACCTCGCTATCGCCGTGAGTTTGGATACGTCGTCCGTCTTCAGACGCGATAGTATGTCCTTGACCAACACCGTATTGAATATCCCTTCCAGCAGACCCCCGCTGAACCTCCTGTCCGCATCCGGATCCACGGCCGGAAGTCCCCCATACGTCAGGAACTGACGGAAACGTCCTTCGATATCCTCCGAAGGACGGAGCTTCAGATATTCACTGAACGAGAGAGGCATCACCTTTATCTCGGTGTATCTGCCGGAGATATGGGTGGCTAGCTCCGACGAGAGCATCTTGGAGTTGGAACCCGTGATGTACACGTCGCAGTTCTTTTTGTTCTGAAGGCCTGATACTGACCTCTCCCACCCGTCGACGTTCTGAACCTCGTCCAGGAACACGTAACACTGTCCTTTTTTCGGGATATTGTCAGATATCCATTCGTTGAGAATCGTGTGATCGGTAATGTACTGCCATTCGGTATCCTCGAAATTGATCATGAAGATGGAATTATCCGATATACCCTGTTCCTTCAGCCTTGCAGCGTACTGTTCCAGCAGGGTGGATTTGCCCGAACGTCTCATCCCCGTGATGACCTTGATAACATCGTTCCTGTCTCTGCCCGCTTCCAGGAGCGAGAGGTAGTCGTCTCTCGGTATCTGCATGTTGCACCGTATGATGTTATGGTATAAATTTTAATTGTATTTTAAAAATTTATAAAATTGATGGATTTTTCAATTGCTATTAAAAATACTGATTGATGTTGTTTGCGGGAAGGGTTCCACTCCGCCCCGTGGATTATGGTTTCAGACATTCTTCTGCACGAAGAAGAACACACCGCCGACTGCTGCGATTGAGACGACTGCGACGATCCAGATGGGGAACCCTCCATTACCGGAATCACCACCGGAAGCGTCGATGAACCTCTTCGCGTCGGCGTTGTTCTTCTGGAATGTGCAGTTCACATCTTCCTGAACCCGCGGAAAATCCACTGCCCTATGCTCTTGAAACCGTAGCGCAGGGTCTCGGTGAAATGCCTGCTGGCACTGTGTGCGGTGGCCTCGTTCCTCATGATCGATGCCACCACCTCCTCCCATGTGGTGAGGCCGTCGGGGAGGGTGACGTTTCCCCATCCGACGCGATGCGGGGAGTGTGCGTCGCTGCCGGCGGTGATCGGCTTCCCGATCCTCTTGGCGAGCTTCATGGACTTCCTGTTGGCGCTGGGGATGGACCTTGCGTTCATGGCCTCGGTACCGTCGAAATCGTAGGCGAGGGTGTTCTTTGGCCCCAGACCTGACCACCACCTGTACGGATGGGCCGCGAAGGCGTACCCTCCCGCCTCGTGGATGGCGTCGATGGTCTCCTGGATACCCAGGCCGCGGGGGATCTCCCTGTCGATTCCCAGGGCCACTATGTGCCCCTCCTTGGAGGAGACCTCCTCCGCTGGGATCACGATGACCTTTCCGTTGTCCTTCACGTCGAAATACGCCTGGAAGCTGTTGTGATCGGTGATGGCTACGCATCCGATCCCCTTCTCGATGCACATGTCGATGACCTGCTGGGGGGTCGACTTGCCGTCCTTGGAGTAGCAGGTGTGGACGTGAAGGTCTGCGATCATATTGCGGGTGCTCCGTCCTTGATATCGCCGTCGACTGTCATAAAACAACCGTTCCCGTCGCCGAGGGCGATGGCCTTGTCGCCGTCGATGACCGCAACGATGGGCTCGGGTGCATCATCTGGCACTTCTATGTCCATGCCCATGAACTTCCCGCCGGAGAGTTTGGCGACCTTCATGGTGACCTTCTCGATATGCTTCATCTCGACCCTGGACTGGGAGTTCTCCAGCCCGCAGTTCATGACGGTGCCGTTGGGGACGTCGACGGAGGGGTCGAGCAGGAGCAGGGAGTTCCCTCCCATCTCCATGTCGTCTGCGGCACAGAGCATGCCGAAGGATTTGACACCGCGGAAGTTGGCGGGCTTGAGGTTGGCCACGAGCAGGAGCTTCCTGCCCATCATCTTCTCCGGAGGGTAGAAGCTCTTGATGTTGGTGACCACGGTGCGGGGCTCCTCCTCGCCCAGGTCCACCTTGAGGATGTACAGTTTCTCTGCGTCGGGATGGTCCTCCACGGACACCACCGTGCCAATGCGGAGATCGAGCCTTCTGAATGCCGCGAAGGGTTCCTCTCCGTCCGTCATCTCACCCCCGCTCCGTCCTTGATCTCCTTGTCGTCCACGGTGGCGAAACATCCCTTTCCGTCGGAGAGGGGCACTGCCCTGTCCCCGTCGATGACCGCGGCGATCCTTCCGGGGCAGCCCTTGGGGTCGATGGCGATCTCGGGGGAGACCAGCTTGGATCCGTCGATGCGGGAGACCTTCATGGTGACCTTGGAGAAGTGCTTCTTGTAGTCGATCTCGGAGGACGAGTTCTCCAGACCGCAGTTCATCCTCGTTCCCACGGGGATGTCGGGGTCGGAGGGCTTCAGGAGGAGGACGGAGTTCCCTCCGAGCTCCTCGTCGTCCGCCGCCAGGAGCATACCGCAGCTCTCTATTCCCCTAAGGGGCCTGGGAGCGAGGTTGGAGACCACGATGGCCTTCCTGTTGAGCATCTCGTCGGCGGAGTAGAAGGCCTTCAGGCCCGCGCAGATGGTGCGGGGCTTGTCCTCGCCGATGTCGACGGTGAGCTTGA
This sequence comes from Thermoplasmatales archaeon BRNA1, assembly GCA_000350305.1. Taxonomy (NCBI): domain Archaea; kingdom Methanobacteriati; phylum Thermoplasmatota; class Thermoplasmata; order Thermoplasmatales; species Thermoplasmatales archaeon BRNA1. The sequence goes on along the minus strand of CP002916.1, from coordinate 592,786 downwards.
ACAGCTTGTCGGCGTTTGGGTGGTCCTCCACCCTGATGACCTGTCCGACGCGGAGGTCGAGCATCCTGAAGTCGGCGAAGGGGCCCTCGAACCTGGGCTCCTCCTTCTTGGGTTCCTCGATCTTCTTCTTGGCCTCGGCCTCCGCCTGCTGGAAGATGTCGGGGAATGTGACCCTGATGTCGATCTTCCCGTAGACCGGGAGGGGCTCCTTCATGGCGGTTCCCGCGGGGAGCGCCTCTAGGATCCCTCCGTATCCGCACCCCTCGATGGTTCCGGGGAGTCCCATGTACTCCCAGATCTTCTCCGAGGACCTTGGGAGGTAGGGCCATGCCAGGACGGCGAGGGCCTTCACCAGGCGGAGGTTCTCGTAGAGGGCGGCTCCGCACTTCTCCCTGTCCTCCTTGATGAGCTTCCAGGGCATACAGGAGTTGAAGTACTCGTTCGCGAAATGTGCCAGACCCATGACGTCCTGCAGTGCCTTCTTGAAGTTGCACACCTGCAGGTTGGCCTTGGCGTCCTCCATCGCGGAGTTGATCGCGTCGGTGACCTTCCGGTCGGGGGAGGGGTTCGCGGGGATGGAACCGAAGTTCTTGAAGGTGAAGCTGAGGGTCCTGTGGTAGAAGTTCCCGAGCGCTGCGACGAGCTCGGAGTTGACCTTCTGCTCCATATCGGACCAGCTGAACTCCGCATCGTGGGTGTCCGGCATGATGATGGACAGGTAGTACCTGATCTCCTCGGGGTCGAACTTCTCCAGGACGTGGGGCATGTCCCTGGGGATCAGGGACTCGGCGTCGGTGACCGCTCCCTTCCTGCTCTTGGAGAGCTTCCCGCCGTTGAACATGAGATACTCGTTGGCGGGGATGTCGTAGGGGAGGTTGAAGCCCTCCTCCTGTCCCATCAGGATCGCGGGCCAGATGATGGAGTGGAACGGGATGTTGTCCTTGCCGATGAAGTAGTAGTGCTTGCAGTCCCTGTCCAGCCAGAAGTCCTTCCACATGTCGGGCTTCCCGATGCTCCTGCAGTACTCGATGGAATCCGACAGGTATCCGATGACGGCGTCGAACCACACGTAGATGACCTTCTCCTTCCATTCGTCGCCCTCGACGGGGATGGGCACGCCCCAGGACATGTCGCGGGTGATGGCCCTGTCCTTGAGGCCTCCCTTGAGGAAGTTCTGGGTGTAGGCACGGACGTTGGCCCTCCAATAGGTCTTGTCCGCGAGGAAGTCGAGAAGGGGCTTCTCGAAGGCGCTGAGCTTCAGGAAAAACTGGGTGGATGCCTTCACCTCGGGACGGGTCCCGCACCTGGTGCAGTGGGGATCGATGACGTCCCCGGGCTCGAAGGTGGTCCCGCAGGAATCGCACTGGTCGGAGCGGACGTCGGTGGCGCCGCAGTTGGGGCAGGTACCCTCCACGTACCTGTCCGGCAGGAACTTCCTGCACTTGGGGCAGTAGTACTCGTTCTCGTCCTTGGTGTAGATGTAGCCGTTGTCCAGCAGCTTGGTGAAGAGCTTCTGGGTGACCTCGAAGTGGACGGGGTTGTGGGTCTTGGAGTACAGGGAGTACTCGATCCCCAGGTCCTCGATGGCCTTCTTGTTCATGGCATGGTAGCGGTCCGCTACCTGCTCGGGGGTGACGCCCTCCTTCTCGGCGGTGACGGTGATGGGGGTACCGTGCTGGTCGGATCCGCCGACGACCATGACCTCGTTGCCGAGGAGACGGTTGTACCTGCTGAAGATGTCCGGGGGAAGCAGTGAACCGGCCACGTGGCCCAGGTGGATGGGTCCGTTGGAGTACGGCCATGCGATGTTCACGAGTATCTTTGACATGATGTACCTGCAACCCGCCAGCCCATTATTAATAATTCCGTCGCACGCGCGCTCATGCGGGCGCGCACGGATGTGCGGAGACGAAGGCCCTGACGTACCTCCTGGCGAACAGCCACATCATGGTCCCGCCGAAGATCTCGATGGCCGAGCAGGCCACCCATATCCCCATGGTCACGCCGAACAGTTCTGCTGCGACGAAGTATCCCGACACCATGATGAGGTTCCTGATGAAGGAGCTGAGGAATCCGATCTCGGAATGCTTGAGGGCCTGCAGATACGCACTTCCCACGAACACCTGTGACATGACCGGCAGCATAAGTGCCAGCAGTATGATCAGTATGCACATCTCCCCGCGGTAGGGATCCATGGACGAGGATGCGGTGAACACCATTGCCAGGGGATAGGACAGCACCGCCATGACGACGGCAAAGATGGTGGTCTGCTTCAGGGATATCCTCGTACCGAAGGAGAATGCCCTCTGGACCAGGTCCCCCCTGCCGCGGGCGAATTCCGTGGAGCAGACCGATACGATCGCACCGGATATGGCCTGGGCTGGGATGAGCACCAGATATGCTATCCTCCATGCGGAGGTGTAGAACCCCACCGCGCTCGCGCCGCCCACTCCCACGATGATGAAGTTCATGGGGATGTTGATCAGGGACATGGTGGCGAGTTCCGCCGCCTCGGGGGCCCCGACATACAGGATCTCCTTGGACATCCTCGCGGAAGGGATCATACCCCTGGGCCTGAGCACGATGAACATCTTCTTCCTCGCATAGAAGGAAAGACCCAGTAGGAGGGAAACCGCACCTGCGATGACGGTCGCCCAACCCGCTCCGGCAACACCCATGTCCAGCCCGTACATCAGAACGGGGTCGAGTACGATGTTGGTCGCGGCACCGATCACCTGGATGGCCATGGACTCCTTGGCCGCGCCCTCCCCTCTCAGGATGCCGGACATCACGGCAGACGCTATGATGAAGAACCCGAAGGAGAAGAACGGCATTCCGTAGTCCACGGCCTCCCTGCTGGCGGCGCCTGAGCCGAAGGCGTCCATGAGCGGGACGGCGAAGATGACCAACGGGATTGCCAACGCAACGGAAATCACGAGGGATATCGTGAACGACTGAGCGGCGTATCCCGACGCGCCTTCGCGGTCGCCGAGACCTACCGCCCTCGCCTCGGCGGCCGCCACCCCTATGGCGAGTCCGCTGCCGATTCCGACTATGGAGGCATACAGGGGGTATGCGAGCCCGAGGCCCCCGAGGGCATCGGCTCCGAGCCATGCGGCCCACATCGCATCGGTGACCCCGTTGAGGTTCTGAACGAAGATCGCGACCGCCAGCGGGAGGGCCAGCTGGGGGATCGCGGAAACCGGATCGGATAACAGAACCCTGGTGCCTCTCGTCTCGTTCATCTGGCCTCAACCCCCACAAACATGAATATATAGATTTCTGCGAACGGAAATCGCAGTCTTTTTGCATTTGTATAAATAATTAATTGCGAATATATTATAAACTAGACAACAATTTGAAATATAAGCTCTTAAGCCGGCGGGGAAAACTCCAAGGGCGGGAGTCAGAGAGGAATCAAAATGGAATTCAGTATCACAAACCTGCTCTACGCAATCATCGGCATCGTCGCCCTTGTCGCGTTCAACGTGTTCAACGGGCTCGGTGTTGCCGAGAATGCCATGATCGATGCCTGCATCGGAATCGTCGTCCTCGGACACTTCGCCTACAGGGCCATCTTCACCCGCCCCCTCAGAACCGTCTGAAGCTAAACCACGGGGCTTACAGCCCCGTCTTCCCCCTTTTCCCACCCTTTTTTATTTATATGCGCGACGGATGGTGCCGTCCATGAGGATTGCGGCGGTACTGTTCGACAGGTGCCAGAACAAGAAGTGCAACAAGGAGTGCGAGAAATTCTGCCCCCTTATCCGCACAGGAGTCAACGTCATTGAGTTCGGGGAGAGGGGCAAGCCCATCATCTCCGAGACCCTCTGCCAGGGTTGCGGCATCTGCGTGAACAAGTGTCCGTTCAAGGCGATCAAGCTCATCGGCCTCGCCGACGAGCTCAAGGAGGAGATGGTCCACCAATACGGCGAGAACACCTTCCGCCTGTTCCGCCTGCCCGTCCCCAAGAAGGGGGCGATCACCGGTATCCTCGGACCCAACGGAATCGGAAAGACCACCGCCATCAACATCCTCTCCGGTCTCGTGATCCCCAACCTCGGAAACTACGAGAACCCCCCTTCCAAGGAGGAGGTCCTCGCCCACTTCAAGGGTACCGACATCCACGAGTACTTCTCAAACGTCTACAGCGGGGGCATCAGGACCGCCGTCAAGCCCCAGTATGTCGACAAGATTCCCAAGGCGGTCAACGGGGTGGTCCGCGACATGCTCTCCAAGGTGCAGGAGCGCATGACCCTCGAGGAGGCCGCCGGGACCTTCGGCCTAACCGAGATCCTCGACAGGGACCTGACCAAGCTCTCCGGCGGAGAGCTGCAGAGGGTCGCCATGGCGGCCACCTGCATGAAGGACGCCGACATCTACTTCTTCGACGAGCCCACCTCCTACCTTGACATCTACCAGAGGGTGAAGATGGCCCGCATCATCAAATCCCTCGCCAGCGACGACAAGTTCGTCGTCGTCATCGAGCACGACCTCGCCATCCTCGACTATCTCGCGGACAACGTCAACCTGGTCTACGGATCCGAGGGGGCGTACGGTGTGTTCACCCTCGGGAGGCAGGTCCGCACCGCCATCAACGTCTACCTGACCGGATACCTCCCGGAGGAGAACATCAGGTTCAGGGACAAGCCCATCGAGTTCGCGGTATCCGCTCCGAAAGGGGATTGGGTCACCCCCGAGCTCATCGACTTCGAGAACGTATCCAAGGACTTCGGCGAGTTCAAACTCGACGTGTCCTCCGGCGCCGTCAGGATCGGGGAGTCCGTCGGGGTCGTCGGCCCGAACGCCACAGGAAAGACCACCTTCGTCAAGATGCTCGCCGGCGAGATCAAGCCCGACACCGGGAGCGTCAACGGGGTTATGAAGGTCGCATACAAGCCCCAGTACATCTCCCAGGAGTACGAGGGGACCGTGCAGGACTACCTCTATGCCAAGAACTACGACACCGTGACCTCGGGATTTTTCGAGACCCAGGTCATCAATCCCCTGGCAATCAAGTTCCTCTTCGACAAGCCTATGAAGAACCTCTCCGGAGGAGAGCTTCAGAGGGTCGCAATCGCGGGATGCCTCGCGGAGGACGCGGACATCTACCTGCTCGACGAGCCCTCCGCGTACCTGGACTCCAACCAGAGGATGGAGGCCGCCAAGTGCATCTCCGGGATGATGGAGAAGACCGGGAGGTCGGCCCTCATCGTCGACCACGACATCTACTTCATCGACATGGTCTCCGACTCCCTGATGGTGTTCGGAGGGGATCCGGGACACCACGGTATCGCCGAGGGCCCGTTCCTCATGAGGGAGGGCATGAACAAGTTCCTGAAGAGCGTGGACATCACCTTCAGGAGGGATGCCGACACCCACCGCCCCAGGATCAACAAGGAGGACTCCAACCTGGACAGGACCCAGAAGTCCAAGGGCGAGTACTACTACGCCGACGAGGAATGAGCCGGAACATTGGGTCAAAGTTATATTAGGGAGACCTAATTTAGTACTGCTCAATTTGACAAGCAGAGGGGCTGAGATCGCATGGATGGGATGACGGGAAAGGCGGACACGCACGTCCACACCAATTACTCCGGCTTCAACAGCCTGGGCATCCTCCGTTTTCCCGAATCCGTCATCGAGCCCTCCGTCCAGGTGGACGACGCCAGGCGCAGGGGGCTGAACGTCCTCTGCATCACCGACCACAACGACACCAGGGGAGGCTTCATCGCCCAGAAATACGCCAGACAGTTCGACGACATCGAGATCGTCGTCGGCGACGAGGTCATGACCAACCAGGGAGAGGTCATCGGCCTGTGGCTGACCGAGACCCCCAAGAGCCTGCTGTCCCCCGAGGAGACCGTGGACATCATCCACGAGCAGGGCGGCATAGCGATCGCACCCCATCCCTTCTCCGTACACGTCAACGGCCTGCAGGAGAAGATCTTCGAACTCCCCATCGAGGGGTTCGAGACCATCAACGGCGGCCACCCCGACGTATACTCCAACTAGTTCGCGCAGTGCGTCATGGACAGGCACCCCGGCAGATGGGCCGCCCTCTCCGGGAGCGATGCGCATTCACTCTACACCGCAGGTTACAACTGGACCGAGTTCCCCGGCACCACCGCCGAGGAGTTCAGGCAGGCCATCCTGCACAGGAAGACCGTCCCCGTCGGCGTCCCCGCTCCGGAGATCATGCAGGTCTACTGGAGCATGGAGGTGGTCAAGGGGGGCCAGGAACTTATGAGGAAGGCGCTGAGGGGAGAGCTGCAGCCCGTCGAGGGAAGCAGGCTGGTCACGAAGGTCCTCACGAACACCTCGATAAAGAACGCCACCGGCCTGTACGGAGGTTACGCTTACCGCTTCCCCCTGGTATCCATGCTCGCCACCATACTCTCCGTGACCTTCCTCAAACGCAAGGCCAGGAAGGCCATGAGACACATCGATCGCAGGCTGGCGGACATCGACAAGATGATCGAGGAGTTCGACGACCATGGAAGGGACTGAGAGGATCTACGGAATTTCCGTAAATGTGCCAGCATCCCATTCCGATGCTCTCATGGACGCCATCGACAAGGTCATGGAACCCGTCTATCCCGGTTACAGCAGGACCTTCTGCATCATGCCCTGCAAAGGGACTTGGAGGACGGAGGAGGGAGCGGATCCCTTCGACGGAAAGGTCGGTGAGATCACCGTCGCCGACGAGATTAGGATAAAGTTCGTCTGCAGGGAGAAGGACCTGGAGAACGTCCTGAAGATCATCGACAGGGTGCACCCCTACGAGGAACCCGCCGTGGACGTGGTCCCCCAGATCGCCTGGAGAAGCCTGATTCACTGATTCTTGGGAACCTGGGAGAAGATCCCGTCGAAGGTCCTCTGAAGCCTGTAGGTCTTGATGGAGTTCTTCCTGTACTCCGCCTCTTCCGCGGAGATTAGGCCGTCGGCCACGTACTGGTCCAGGACTCCGTTGGACTCATCGTATCTCTTCTGGACGCCGACCATCACGTTGATCTTGTAGTTGCGGCAGTTGACCTCCTCGGGGAAGACGTCCTTGCCGTCGAGGACATGGTTCCTGACGTTGGTGTCCCTAAGCATCTCCAGGCCGAGGTCGCATAGCCGCATGCACTCGTCGTACTGCTCGGTGTTGAAGTAGGCGAGGATGGCGGCCTCGTTGACGTCGTATTTCTGGACGGCGTCGAACCTGATCTCGGAGACACTCTCGTACACCGCGACGGCGAACTTGTAGTTGTGGTCGTCGATGGCTGCCTTGCAGACAGATACCACGAAGGCGGCCTCGTCCCTGGTGTCTGCGAAGTCCAGATAGCGCTTGAGCTTGACCTGGTTCTGGTTCGAGAGGGAACCGTACCACTTGGACATCTTCGCTTCTTTGACCTGCTTGGGGACGTTTGAGCCGCCGAGACCGAACATGATCCCGTGTATGGGGGATGAGCATAAAAGAGTGTCCCAGGGAGATCAGTGTTTCCTGTGCCTCTCCTGCCAGCTCTGCCAGGACGCGGGGAAATTGTCGGTGGCCTCCTCCTCTCCGATGAACACGATCCTCACGAAATCCTCCGCCCTCTTGCCGCAGTTCTCCTTCGGGCAGTGGGCGCAGCTCTTCTCCTCGCAGGATTCGGCCTGGAAGGTGATGTCGACGTTCTCCCCGATCATCCTCATGATGGTATCGGACATGGTGACCTGGAGGTTCCAGACCTGCTCTATGGAGAGGTCCTGGGGGACCACCATGTGCGCGTCTATGTGGACGGCGGTTCCGTACCTGACGACCCTGAGGTGATGGACGTCGATGATCTCGGGGGTGCGGACCTTGTTCAGGCAGCGGATGACCTCGCGGAGGATGATCCTGTCCGCCCCGTCCATGATGCCGTTGAAGGAGCGGTAGATCACGCGGACTCCGGTGACGACGATGAACGCACCGAACATGAGCGCCATGATTGGGTCGATCCATGCGCAGTCGTATCCGGCCCAGTCGGCCGCAAGGACTATGGTGAGGCCGATGATGATTCCGACGGAGGAGTAGGTGTCCGTGCAGAGGTGCCTTCCGCTCGCCTCCAGGGCGATGGAATTCGACTTCTTCCCCATACGGATGGCGGTGGCGCCCATGGCGAAGTTCGCTATGGCTGCCAATGCCACGATGACGATGCCGACATCCAGCTCGCGGATGTCCTCCGGGTTCAGGAGCCTCATGACCGACTCGTAGATGATCAGCAGGCCGGCGATGACTATCATCGTGCCCTCGACCGAGGAGGAGATGAGCTCCACCTTCCCGTGCCCGTAGGGGTGTGAACGGTCGGCGGGCTGCATGGAGAGCCAGAGTGCGTAAAGTCCGATGCATCCCGCGACCACGTTGACAATGCTCTCCAGGGCGTCGGTGAGGATGGCGACGGATCCCGTGAGCAAGTATGCGAAGAACTTGCCCAGCATCAGGACCGTCCCGACGGCGGCTATGACCTTCTGGAAATTGAAGTTCCTGCGCGCTGCCGAGACCTTCTCCTCTGCCATCGCCGGATATACCGTAACTGCGTATATAGGGCTTATTTCGTGTTAATTGTGCCTAATTCCATGTTTTTCGGATTAAGATTCCCTAACTTCCCGGCCCGGCTTCAGGGTCAGGCAGCAGATCAGCGCCAGGATGCACATCACCAGACAGATGGAGAACGCGAGGCGGATGACGTCGATAAACAGGTCGTAGGTATCCGGTCCGAGATTGTCGGTGCTCCCCATTATGAACGAGATGCAGGCCATGCCGAACCCCATGGAGACCATCATGCCGGTCTGACGCACCAGGGCAACGACCCCGGACGCGTCCCCCCTGAACTGGACCGGGGCCTCGTTGAGGAGGATTGTGTTCACGGGTGCGCCGAAGCATCCCAGTCCGACCCCGAGGATGACCATCATGACGGCCACGTAGAACATGGAGGTGTCCGTCCCAAGCATTATGAACATGGCGATCCCCACGGCGGTGGTGGCGGATGCGAACACGGGGACGACCCTCTTGTCCCGCATCCTGTCCGACACCGCTCCCGCCTTTGCGGTGAGCAGCACCTGGATCAGAGGCTGCAGGAGCATGAATATCCCGGCTTCGGTTGCGGTCATCTTCCCTATGCTCTGCAGATACAGTGCCAGGAAGAAGGCGATGGAGTAACAGGCGCCGTAGTTCATGAAGGACGCGAGGGCCGCCTTCGCGAAAGTCGGATCCCTGAACAGTTTGACGTTGAGCACCGGGGACTCAGCGCGGAGCAGGTACCAGATGGTTGCTGCCGTGAGGACCCCTCCGACGGCGATCATCACGAGGGCCCATCCCTCGCTCATGTTGACCACGCCGTACATCAGGACGAAGATGGAGATGCCCCACATCACGGCCCCCTTCCAATCCATCATCCGGCCCTCCTGGGGCTTCATCTCGCCCTTGTATCTGGTGCAGACCGCGAAGGCGACCATGAACAGGGCCACGATGAGGACGAAAAGCGACCTCCAGCCGAAGGTATCGGACAGCAGCCCTCCGATGGTGGGTCCCAGGGACAGACCGATATACACCCCCGTGGTGTTCACGCCGATGGCCCATCCCCTGTTCTCCACCGGGAAGGAAAGACCGATCATGGCAACGGACGTGACCAGGATCTGGGATGCGAATATCCCCGTCAGGAGACGGAGGACTATGAGGAACGGGAAGTTGGGACTGGACATTATTATCAGCGCGGATGCCATGGATCCCAGGATCCCCGACAGGAAGACCTTCCTCATCCCGTAGATGCTGGCGATCTTGGCCGCCGGGACCATCCCGATGACGGAACCCAGGATGAACATCGTGTTCACGTATCCGAGGTCGTGGGAACCGACGTCGAACTCCTCTCCGATATCCAGAAGGGAGAGGTTCAGCATGGTGGACATCAGGGGGGTGACGAATGTGGCGATGGTGGTCGCCGCAAGAAGCATCCTCAGTTCGCCGCTGGTGAGACGTCCTCCCCTCATGATGGGCGCTATATGTTCCCCGTTTTTACGGTTAACGTCATGCCGTACGGAACGCCGGCTTTTGAAATGGGATAACCCATCAGTCGATTTTGGACATCTGGGTCTTTTAATGGAAACCTGAAGTGATTCGTCGAGGGACCTACCTGTGGAATCCAGGAAGAACATGTGGCGGCATTCTTCGTCATATCTGGGCTGACGGATGAGATGAAGACACTCCTCCGCATTTCTTCATTCAACAGGGGAATGACGGAAAGGAGTGACATCAAGGAGTCCGAAAGAGTACTGTAAGAAGAAGGGACCGTCTTCCTGGATCGAACGCTTTGACCGCAGATAAATCCCTCAATATTCTTATCCGACTAAAAACACCCACATCCGATAAGCATAGTATTAATAAACCATTGACGATGGATTCGTTATGGCAATCTTCAACAGCATCACCGAGACCATAGGGAACACTCCCCTAGTGCGCCTCGGTAGGATGTCTCCCGCGGGAAGCTCCGTGTATGTGAAAATCGAGAGGGGAAACCCCGGGGGGTCCATCAAGGACCGTGCGGTTCTCTCGATCATCAACGATGCTGAGGCCAAGGGCAGACTGTCCCCAGGAGGGACCATCATCGAACCCACGTCCGGGAACACCGGAATCGCTATCGCCATGATAGCCGCAGCGAGGGGCTACAAGGCCGTCATGGTCATGCCCGACACGATGACCAAGGAGCGCATAGCGCTCATGAAGGCCTACGGGGCGGAGGTCGTCCTCACCCCCGGGAAACTCGGAATGCAGGGCAGCGTCGACAAGGCAAACGAGCTCTGCGCATGCACACCCAACTCGATCATCGCGGGACAGTTCGACAACCCCGCCAACATCCTCGCCCACCGCACCACCACCGGAAGGGAGATCCTCGCAGACCTCCCCGACGTTGACTTCGTGGTTGCGGGATTCGGGACCGGAGGCACCGCCTCGGGTATCGCATGGGCGCTGAAGGATGCTGGATCCGACGGGAAGGTCATCGCCGTAGAGCCCGCGGAGAGCGCACTGGTCTCCTCGGGGTCCGCCGGGCCCCATAAGATACAGGGCATCGGGGCGAACTTCGTCCCCGGGAACCTTGACAGGGACGTCGTCGGCACCATCGAGACCGTGAAGGGTGACGACGCTGTCGCAACTGCCCGCAGGCTCGCCCGCGAAGAAGGGATCTTCTGCGGAATATCCGCGGGAGCGAACGTATTCAAGGCGATCGAGATCGCACAGAGACACCCCGGCTCCAAGGTCGTGGCCATCCTCCCGGACGGCGGCGACAAGTACGTGAGCACGGGGATATACGACTGAACTACGGAAGGAGGGGAAAAATGCCGATCAAAGTACCTAACGACCTGCCCGCCGCCACAGTCCTCGAGGAGGAGAACCTCTTCGTCATGAGGCAGGACAGGGCGGACACCCAGGACATCCGTCCCCTGGAGATCATCGTCCTGAATCTCATGCCTACCAAGGTGGAGACCGAGATCCAGATCATGAGGCTGCTCTCCAACACCCCTCTCCAGATCAACGTCACCCTGCTGCAGATGTCCACCCACGTCAGCAAGAACATCTCCCAGGAGTACCTGGACAAGTTCTACGCCACATTCGACGAGGTCAAGGACAGGAAATGGGACGGCCTCATCATCACAGGGGCGCCCGTGGAGAACATCGACTTCAGCGAGGTCGACTACTGGGACGAGCTCTGCGAGATCATGGATTGGTCCGTAAAGAACGTCTTCAGCACCATGCACATCTGCTGGGGTGCCCAGGCCGGACTGTACCACCACTACGGGGTCGACAAGTACCCCCTGGAAGAGAAGATGTCCGGGGTGTTCCCCCACAGGGCGCTGGTCGGCGACGACCCCCTCCTTAGGGGATGCGACGACGTCTTCTGGTTCCCCCACTCCCGCCACACCGAGGTCAGGGCGAGGGACATCCTCAAGAACCCCCACCTCCACATCATCGCCGTCTCCGATGAGGCGGGCGTAGGCATAGTGATCAGCGAGAAGGCCAACCAGGTTTTCATCACCGGACACATGGAGTACGACGCCAAGACCCTGTCCTACGAGTACTACAGGGACCTTGGAAGGGGAATGAACCCCCACGTACCCTACCACTACTTCCCCGACGACGACCCCTCCAGGGACCCGCTGATGACCTGGAGGAGCACCGCCAACCTGATATTCGGGAACTGGCTGAACTACTACATCTATCAGAACACGCCGTTCGACCTGAACGACGTAGGAAAGGAATGAACATGGCCATCGAAAGAATCGAGACCGAAGAAGCCCCCCTCGCGGTGGGCCCCTACTCCCAGGGAATCTCTGCCGGGAACCTCGTGTTCACCGCGGGCGAGATCCCCGTCGACCCCCACACCGGTGCTGTCGGCGAGACCATCGAAGAGCAGGCCAACCAGGCCCTGAAGAACGTCATCGCAGTCCTGGAGGCGGGACATGTCGCTAAGGACGGTATAGTGTCCGTCACCGTGTACCTGACCGACATCGAGGACTTCCAGACCGTGAACCTGATTTACAAGGATTACTTCGGGGAGCCCTACCCGGCCAGAAGCTGCGTGGAGGTCTCCAACCTCCCGAAGGGCGTCAAGATCATGGTCTCCGCCATCGGCGTCAGGACCGAATGAAACCATTTCCCCATATCTGGGTCTTTTCAATCCCGGACTTCCCAGTGGCCGGTCTTGTTGCTCCCCGCCCTGATCAGACGCCCTGAAGACTTGAGAGAATTGATGCTGTTTGCGACGGGACTGGCAGATATCCCGAGGGCATTGGCGACGTCCTCCCTCGGAGCGGCCTGATCGGCAGACGGGAATCTGATGACCGCGGAATCTGTGCTTCCGAAGGTTTCCGCGGCGGCCGCACCTAACTACCTCCACCGATGACGGCTCGATTCCCTCCCTGATTGTCAGTCCGGACAGATGCCCTTCGGAAAGAGCGCGCTCCATCATACAATTTATAGTACGATTTTACGATTTACAGCGTAACCTGTAATGTACGATGAAAGATCACGGGGACTGCATAACGGGGTTTACCAGCTTCCCGAGTACCGCGTCCCTGACGAACCTGTTGTATTGGGACAGGTCCTTCTTCTCGGAGATGATGGAATCCATCTCCTTCTTGATGTGGAGGAAGACCTCCCTAAAGATCCGGCAGGAGGGGTTCCCGTTGTTCCCGATGCCTTCCTCGTAATAGGCGTCGATGCTGCATCCGCCCTGGCAGTAGTCGTAGACATCGCACTTCTGGCACTTCTCCCTGCGGGCGATGGTCCCCTTCAGGATCTCCGCGAATCCCTCGGTCCTGAATGCCTCGGGGACCGCATTGACGGAGTCGATATTGCAGAGCTTCATCGAGGAAGGGCACGCCTTGGCGCAGGGATACAGGTCGCCGTTTGGGTACAGGCAGACCCACCTGGTCAGGCAGGAGCTGTGGGCGCAGTCCGAGGGCTGGGGATCCCCCAGAGCTGACATGACGTAGAGGAAGTGGGGGCTGAGGGGCATCTCGGTATCCCTGTCGTGCAGCCAGGCATCGAAGGCCTCGATGCTCGACCTGATGTATGCGTCCGGATCGGGAACCAGTTCCCTGTGGGCTGCGGCACACCCCGCGGGGATCACGGGGACCATGCTCAGCGAGGTCCCGATGTCGCTGAAGTGGCGGTAGATCTCCAGCTGGGAGGATTCGTCGCCCTTGGATATGGTGGAGCTGACGGAGAACACCCTTCCCTTGTCGGACATCTTCCTGATGGTATCCTCCACCTTGGAGCAGTCGGTCCTGAGGAGGTCGTCGTAGGGTCCCTCGTGGGAGACGCCGATGTTGATCTGCTTCTTCCTGCAGAACTCCAGGAACTTCCTGTCGATGTTCAGGCCGTTGGTCTGTATGGTGTTGCCGCAGGTGTGGTTCCCGAAGTACTTCTCCTGCAGCTCGATGGCCTTCTTCCAGAAGGACAGGGGGAGCTCGAGGGGCTCCCCTCCGTGCCATATGAACCATACGGACTCGTAGTCGCGGGAAGCGATCCTGAAAAGTTTCTCGAGTCTCTCAAAAGATATCCTTCCCTCGGAGGACCTCTCCTCCGGGGAATGGTAGCAGTGCCTGCAAGCCATATTGCAGGCTAGGGTGGGTTTGATAATGACCGACAGGTAGCGGTTCATGCGTTACCGGATCAGAACGGCCAGTAGGTCCAGAGACCGAAGAATCCGTCGGTGACGTAACAGCAGCAGACCACGCAGACGACGAGCATCGCGGCGCAGGCCAGGTGCTGGGCGGGAGTCTTGCAGCATCCCCTGTCGTCGCAGCAGCAGTCGTAGCAGAGTCCGTCTCCGCCCTCGATCTCAGCGTTCTTGGGGGCGTTGTAATCTTTGACTTCGGGCTCGCCGGTCTCGATGGCGACCGCCATGAAAGCGGAAGGGGACTGGCTCATGTAAGAGGCGATAAGGTCTTCGAAAGACTGTGACATTTGCTCACCCTAGCCATTGCTGGCCGTAATAGTTTCCCGAACCGCTTTAAGATATAAGAATGATTGGGTAGGGATTTTATGCGCCAGCAACGCGCTTTTTATCTATCCGTTGGGGGATGGTATGTGCGATGTTCGGATACACCATCCCGTACTATCAGCGCATGTCCGCAACGGACCTCGGCGACTATCAGAGGTTCTACTGCGAGACCTGCCACCAGCTGAAGGACGGATACGGGGTGGCATCCACGGCCGCGGTCAACTACGACATGACGTTCAACCTGATCGTCCTGGAGGCCCTCAGGGGGGATGCGATGTACTTCGACTGCACGCCCAAGGGACCCGCGTGCGTTTTCAGGAATCCCAGGGCGGATTCGGACATCTTCCGCAGCATGGCCGGATACACCATGCTCCTCACGAAGTGGGAGCTCTACGACGATATGGTGGACAAGCCCTCGGTCAGGACCCGGTTCGTGGACCTTACCCTCTCCAAGGCCATCGCCAAGGCGGAGGAGAGGTTCCCGGAGTACGACAGGACCGTGGGGGAGGGATTCGCGAGACTGAGGGAGCTGGAGCACAAAGAATGCTCCGATGCAGTCTTCATGGGAAGGGAGTTCGGGAGATACCTTGCGGAGCCCCTCGGGGACATCGCCGGGGAGGACGATTCGCCGGACCTCAGGGAACTGTTCACAGCCCTCACCTCCGCGGTGTACGTTATGGATGCGGTGGACGACCTCGAGGACGATTACACCGACGGCACGTTCAACCCGTTCCTGGTCTCCTGCGACCGTTTCGTGAACCGTAAGGAATACATGGACGCCAACATGTACCAGATAGCCGAAACCGTGAAGCAGTCCATGGCCTCTTTACAGGACTCCTACGCCAGGGTCAGGAAGAGCATGAAGGGCCTGACCGGTGTCACGGATAACATCGTCTACTTCGGCGTTCCGGACTCCGCCAGGAAGGCCATCGCGGGACGCGGCGAGGCCAAGCTCAGCGTGAAGAATGCGCTGCAGCTGAGGAACGGCAGGACCGCCACTTACTGAAGCGAGTTGCGGCCGCAGGGGTCGTAATCGCTGCAGACGTTGAGCTCGTCGGTCTCCTCGCCGGTGAGGCCGCACTTGACCACGCCAAAGACGATCTCGGCATGGGAGCAGTTCTCGCAGGTCCCGGGGCGGTACCGCTCGCAGGACCCCTTTGCGGAGGTCACCTTGTTGTTGATCATGCAGGCCCAGTCGTCGCCGTCGTGGACACAGTACCTGCATACGTCGCATTTGCCGTATCTCTCGTCTGGCATGATGACCTCCCCAACCCCGCTGGGTAGATAAACGTGACGGGGTCAGATGTTCAGCTGCTCCTTCGGGCGGGAGTCCGAGATCACCGAGAAGACCTTGCAGAACGAGAGCCCCGTGTGGCGGGCAATCGCGGTGATGTTCTCGCCGGCATCGTAGAGGCAGTTGATCTCCTCCGCCTTGTCGGGCGTCACGGATACGCGGGCAGGGCGCCTGTGCTTCTTCCTGCCGGCGGAATCCTCGGGCACATCCCACTTGGTGGTATGGCAACCCGGGCACCTGGAGGGCCTCTCGTGGGTGCTCCCCCACTTGTAGCCGCAGCGGACGCATTCGCAGACGTGGTAGTCCTTGTTCCACACGGTGGAACGGCACTTGGGACACGATTTCGGGACACCGTTGTCCTTGCGTGAGACCCAGTTATGGCCGCAGAGGGCGCAGGTGTAGACGGAACCGGAGGTACCCGTCGTCGCAAAACCATCGTGTCCGGACATGTGTTTCATCCCCTCGGTGTTTAGCAGGATAATCGGTTTGATCCCCGTGATAGGTGTCGCTCGGAAACGGCGCGTAGAGGAGAGCGACAATCCGCTCCCGAGCCTGGGGTAAACGGTTTGAGTGAAATGCCACACCGCATCCCGCGACCGTTGGTTGCGAGATACAATCGACGTCTTCGTATCTATTTGATTTGTATATAAAGAGAATTGCGAACAATCCATCCTCTTTTAATAGTATGAAAAGTGAGTCAATCCAATATCGGATTTTTACCTGGAATCATATTTAATCGTATCCCAGATTGACATACTAATCCAACAGCAATCTGAATTCATTTTATGGACACAGAAACGACGGGGAAAACCTGCCGGAGGAGAAGATCGGGGAGAGAAGTATGGCGGACGAGAGGGGATTCGAACCCCCGGCTTGCAGCTTAGGAGGCTGCCGCCATATCCAGACTAGGCCACTCGTCCGTTTGGATTAAAGGTGTTTTTCCGAAATCGGATAAGACAGGAGATTTGCTCCTGTCTTAAATCCTTTTTCACTCTTTCTTGTCGTCTGCCTTCTTGGCAGCGGACCAGATCTCCACGAACTCGACGGTGTCGACACCGAAGGCCTCGCGGAGGTCGGAGACGACCCTGAACCTTGCGACGGGCCACTCTTGGTGGAACTTGGTGATCTCGGGGAGGGTGACGGTGACCTTCTCTCCGGGGAAGTCGAACTTGAACTCGTCGGCGGGTCCGAAGTCGGCCTCGACGATGGCCTCGGCCTTCTTGGCGTCGTCGGTGATCTCCTCGGTGACGGTCATGACGTACTTGAGGTCGTGGCCGGCGAGGGGGTTGTTGAAGTCGACCTTGACACGTCCTGCTCCGACGGTCATGATGGTTCCGGTCTTGTTTCCGAGGGTGACGGTCATGCCGGGCTGGGGCATGATCTCCGCCTTGTAGAACTCGTTGATGGAGTGGGTCTCGAGGAGCTTGGGGTTCCTGACTCCGGCACCCTCCTCGCAGGGGATCTCGACGGTGAACTCCTCTCCGACCTTCGCGTCGGCGATGGCCTTGTCGAGGGCGGGGAACAGCTTGTTGGATCCGACGATGTAGGCCATGGGCTTGTAGGAGACCTTCTCGTTGTAGATTCCGGCATCCTTGGCTGCGGCCTCATCGGTCGTGTCGTACATCTTCTCGCTGTCGGCCAGGTATGCCTTGTAGTTAAGGCGGATAACTTTCTTTGCGTCTGCCATGTGTAATCACCGTGATATGTTCGGTTGAATGTTACGCGCGATTACCTCCTCTATATTAAAGGTATCCCCGCCCCGATAGTGTGGATGGTAAAAGCGGGGCCCCTTCCGGAGGCCCCAGAGGAATGACTATGGATCCTCGGCCGAAAAGCCTCGGAAACCCCGGCGGCCCCCTGCATTACGGGGAATTCCTTCCGACGGAGTCGGAGGGCGGACGTGCGCCGGGTCACGTCCCTACATATGTCACATCTTAGATCCACCTCATCTGTGCCAGTCTTCGGTTTTCGCCTCCTTCTGTGTTGCCGTTTGTCTCGATACCCCCCATCGGCGGATACCGCTTCCAGGGGTTAATTTAGTTATAGCTAAATCTGTATTTAATAATTTAGGTTAAACTAAATCTTATTTAGACCGAACAGAGCAAGGCGTAATTTCGGGAAAAGGAAACAAACAGTTATATCGTGTCTCCATAATGGCGAAACAAGATGCCACTGTGGCTTAGCGGTATAGCACTCGCCTTGTAAGCGAGCGGTCGAGGGTTCAAATCCCTCCAGTGGCTCTCATTCTGATCGCCTATGGTTACAGACAGAGCTGCAAATCTCTGAATTATCAACTATTAATAATTAAATTATCAGTCAAATAGAAACATCTAATATACTTCGACTGACTACCCGTTCGCATGGGAAAAAGGGGCCCCAAGCAGCAGTTCACCGATATCGCCTGTCCTAACCGCGACTGCGAGAAGTACGGTCAGACCGGCCAGGGGAACATCGTGGGCAACGGGACCTACAAGGCAAGCGGGGAGGTCGTCCGCAAATTCCTCTGCAGATGCTGCGGGCACACCTTCAACAGCCGTACGGGCACCGTCTACGAGGGCATACGCACCAACGTGGACAAGATGGACGAGGCCATGGAGTGCCTCCAGTCCGGCATGTCGGTCTCGGAGACCGCTTCGAAACTCGGCCTCAGCTCCGCCACCGTCAGGAGATGGTATTCCAACATGGCCTCCGTCTCCCGCCTTCAGCCCATGATGGACAGTACCGAGAACGTCAAGAAAATCGATAATCTCTGGGGCAGCGCCATCACGTGGATCGACCACCCCTCGATCCCCAAGGAGCTCATCCTCCTCCCGGAGAGGCTCACGAAGTTCCTCCGCCTCTGCACCGCCATATGCGTATCGGAACTGGACATCAAGCGCCACCACATCGCCTTCGTCCTGAAACTCGGCGCCCAGCCCCGCATGACCCTGAGGGAGTTCGCGAACGTGCTGCCGTTCGACAGATCCAGGATCTCCTTCGTCCTGAAGGAGATGATCGACCAGGGATTCGTCACCCAGGAGAACGACCAGAAACCCGCGAAGTACTCCCTGACACCGCAGGGGATGGAGCAGTACGAGAGGCTGAGGGAGCTTTCGAGAAACGTTTTCCGCATGGTATTCGCCGCTTTCTCCGAGGAGGAGAGCATGCAGATCCGGAAAGGCATCGGACGCCTTAACAACAGACTGGACGAGATATCGGACCAGATCTCATCCCGGCTCGGCCAGGATTTCGAGTGAATACTTGTAAAATATTCTTATGACATTTTCCTCATTATTCAAAATGTCTGGTACATATGTACTTCGCAGGGCATAACATCAACCAATTATATACTATGTCCAACCAATTGTTCTTATACTATGGATTTTTCGACTAGACATATGGCAACAGTGCAGGTAACATATGCGAACATAGACCCCAAGGTCAGGAAGATGATCATGATCGGTCTGATCTTCGCGATGCTCATCGCATGTCTCGACGGTACCATCGTCGGGGTCTGCGGTCCGAAGATCGCGGCCGACCTGGAGGGGAACAGTCTCTACGCCTGGATGATCACCGCATACCTGCTCTGCGAGACTGTGATGATCCCCCTGTCGGGGAAGCTCTCCGACCTCTACGGAAGGAAGCCCCTTTTCCTCATCGGACTCACCATCTTCGTGTTCGGTTCGTTCGCGGCGGGAGCGTCCACCTCGATGACCATGTTCATCGTCTGCCGCGCCGTCCAGGGAGTGGGAGGAGGTATCCTCATCCCCGTTGCCACCGCAGCCGTCGCGGACCTGTACTCCCCGGTCGAGAGGCCCAAGATGCAGGGTGCCCTCGGGGCCGTCTTCGGTATCGGTTCCGGTATCGGTCCCCTGATCGGCGGACTCCTCACCGAGAGCGACATGCTCGGATGGAGATGGGCGTTCTACATCAACATCCCCCTCGCCATCGTCGCCTACGTGCTCACCCTCAAGAAGTTCCCCGCACCCGAGATCGACTCCAAGCCGATCATCGACGTCAAGGGAATGACCGTCCTGTCCGTCATGCTGCTGGACCTCGTCCTCTTCTTCGAGTTCGCGGGAGACGAGATCGCCTGGATCTCGATCGAATCCGGGGCCATGATCGGACTGTTCATCGCACTCATGGTCGTCTTCGTGAAGATCGAGCAGGGCGCGCTCGAGCCGGTCCTCGCACCCCACCTCCTGCAGAACAGGCCGATCGTCATCGCCTGCATCATGATGCTGATCTTCGGTATCGCCATGATGGGATCGATGACCTACGCATCCCTGTTCGCCATCACCATCCTCATCGAGGACCACAGCACCATCACCGCGGGACTTTACTCCCTGTTCATGGTCGCCGGAATGGTCATCACCGTCAACCTCAGCGGCAAGTTCCTGGAGAAGACGGGATACAGGTTCTGGATCATCATCGGTACGGTGATCACCGCCGCATCCATGCTTCTGATGTCCAAGATGACCATGGACACCTCCCTGAACTACTATGCCGTCTGCCTGTTCCTCCTCGGAGCGGGACTGGGATGCATGATGGCCACCATCATGGTCGGTGTGCAGAACAGCTCCAGCGAGAAGGAGATGGGAATGAGCACCTCCGCGGTCAACCTGCTGAGGTCCATCGGAGCCACCGTCGGTACCGCCATCTTCGCGATGGTCATCTCCAACAAGATCGGATCGGAGCTCGACAAGAACCTGCCGGCGGACATCAGCGCGATGCTCTCCCACGACACCGGTATCCTGGACGACCTCCAGAACCAGGACCTCATCAACAGGGTCACCATGAAACTCATGGAGGACGGGGTTCCCCTCATAGACATCCCCGCGGCGCTGCAGGAGCTGTTCAACGGTGTCCTGCTGTCCTTCGCTAACAGCATCGACTTCGGATTCGTCGCGGGAGCCGTCATCACCCTGGTCATCATCGTCCCGGCGTTCTTCTTCAAGCCGAAGTTCTACATGGAGATCCCCGTCTCCCTTACCATGGAGGACGGGACCGTCGTCCAGTCCGACTCCTACAGCGGACCCAACTACGCGAGCCTCGAGAACAAGGTCGCGGAGGACTCCGAGGAGACCGCAGAGGACGACAACTCCGGACAAAACTGATTCTCACACAGCGGGCTACGGCCCGCTGTTACTTTTCACATCGGGTGCAGGAACTGTATGATGTAATTGTCCACCGCTTCCTCGATGGACATCTCCTTCGGCTTCCTCGTGAGGAATGAGGAGAACAGATCCGGGAGTTCCTCCCCGTTCGCCCTCAGGACGTCGTTCCATGCATCGGTCAGGTTGAACTCGATGCCCCTGCTGTCCCATGCGGACATGATCTTCGTACGCTCGCCTGGAAGGAGCATCTTGGCCCTCCTCTCGCAGGTGTCCGCGATGAGCCTCAGCAGCTGGGCATCGTTGCCGTGCCTGCGCTCGGACATCTCCGCCATGCGCCTGCACGAGCTGATGAGCTCGGCGTAATCCGCCTCGAAGAACACGCTCTCCCTCGCGATCTCCTGCAGGGCGGCGTCGTTGCCCTCCTCGGGGTCCCCGAGGTGCCTCATGCACTCCGAGTATCCCTTGCGGATCAGATGCCATATTACGAGCCTGCTGTCGAAGCCGAACTCCCTGTCGAGGACGTACGCTAGCTGCTCCATCTCCGCACCCATGGTGGGGCAGGGAGGGAGACCCATGAGGTCCCTGCGGGCGAAGGATGCTCCGATGAGCTGTATGAAATCGTCGAAGAGGTAGTCGCTGCCCAGACGGAGCATGGCGTTCTTCCAGGATGCGAACGCCCTCCTCGTGCCCACGGAGGGTTCCGTCCTCTCGCCCATGAGGTCGTAGGTGCACAGCTGCGCGAAGCCCCTCAGGAGCCATCCGTGGGGATTGGAATCGTCCTCGTCGATGAGACGGTGGCAGAGGTTCACCGCATCCTCGGGCGAGGAACCCAATATGACCTTCCTAGCCTCGTGGATGTCCGAGGGTTCGGAGTATTCGATGATGCTTATCCTCCCGTCCTCGTGGGCGCACTTGCGCCTGCAGTGGGTGCACACGACGGTCTGCCTCTCGGAATAGGCGTAGAACTCCTTGCCGCAGTACGGGCAGACGAGGGGGATCATCTTCATGGAAAGATGATGGGGATGAGGGGATTAATCGTTATTGGTTAAAAGCCAAAAAGGAAAGGGACTCCGGGTTTCCCCGGAGTTTTGAAGTTTAATCAAGGTGCAACGTAGTTCGCTGCGGTGACTTCGAGAGAGTAGGTAGCAGCGTTGATGGCAGTCTGAACCTCAAGGGCGTCTACCTTGGCAGTTCCGTTGGCGAAGGCAAGCGTGTCATCAGTGGTGATAACGACCTTCACATAGTACAGGGTGCCTGCAACAAAAGTGTTAGCTGAAACTGCGCTGTTGTCACTGGCAAGGTGGTAAGTCACGGCGGTGTCGAACACGAGGGTTCCAGTACTGTTAGCAGTGGTAACATCACCGATATCAAAGTCCGCAGAAACACTGTAAACTGCAGCGGGAGATACATCACTCTCAATCTTGAAGTAAGCCTGGATGGTTGCGGTTCCATCAACAGTAGCATTAACCGTCGGACCGCTGAGATCGGTCTCTGTGACGACAACAAAGCCGGATGCCGTAGGCATCTGACCGGTTGCAGTGATTGCTGCAGATCCATCACTCTTCCAGTACTGAATCACCATGTAGTCGCTGTCTGCTCCTCCATTGTCCGAAACGGAAGAACTGTACGCATATCCCGCTCCAACGAGGGCGACCGCGCAGAGCATCAGGACGACGAGCGGGACAAGCATCTTCTTTTTCGAAGTTCCCGATGAATACATATCCATATTCTTTTCCTCCTTTTTTTCTGTTTGAGTCGATCAGGAATACTCACACGGAATTCTCCGTGCCCGATTAGTCCCGCATATACAGGCCTGACCGGCTCCCTGGAGTCTTCTCAATAGTTATACCAATTATTACGCGTATATAAGGGTTATTTCGCATAAAAGGTAAATTTTTGGAACAATAAAAGATTGTTAAGGAGATTAGGCAACAAACGTTGAAAATGTCAAGAGCCCAGAACGTTTTTTCGGCAAAACCGCCGCCGGATCGGCTCACCCAGGAACACAAACTTACAGTCTGACTATTGTGTTTGCCACATAACTAAACAAAACATGCAAATGTAATCCATATCTGCATCGTTTCCTGAAAATGATCAATATGTGAATCATACGTTTCCGCAGAACGGTCCATAAATGAATAAAAGGCCTGTGAAGGTCAAAGGGTTTTGAGATGTGCCAGACAAGAAAGATATCACTTCTTCTTGTTCTTGTCCCTGGCTTCCATCCTCTTGAGCTTCTCGGCGGCGTAGGTGTCGCCGGCAGCGGCCTTCTTCGCGAGTTCCTCCTTCTCGGCGTCCCTCTTGTGGGCCTTCATGGTGTTGGTCTTCTTCGAAGTTGCCATGTTATTCTCCGTCATTCGGTTAGAATACCGTCGTATAAACGGATTTTCCTCAGGCCTTCTTCTTGGGGAGCTTCCTCTCGACGAACTCCACGAGGTGGGTCTCCCTATTCTTCAGGAGCTTGCGCCTTCCGAGCTTCCCGTTAGTCGGGACGGAGTTGCTTGCATCCATGGCCTCGACGAGCTCCGCGATGCAGTCCATCCCCTCCTCGACATGTTTCTCGGCGAGGGCATCGAGTTCGGAATCCTCGTATCCCTCGAGATTCATCCTGATGATTATCTTCACGATGTCGTAGAACTTTGCGAAGTTGGCCACGTAGAAGTATGCGAGCTTGGGGCTGAGGTTGCCCTTGGCCTTCCCGATCTCCGGGACCCTCTGGGAGGCGGCGACCTCCATCTCGCAGCACCTGCCGGAGACGATGAGGTCATCCCTGACGTCCGGAGAGTATCTCAGGAACCCGAGTCCCGCGTACGCGCCGCCGGTGGCGATCATGACCAGCTCGTTGATTGTGGCGCAGCCTCCGAACTGTGCCTCGCACCCGTCCATGATCCTTCCCATGAGATCGGTCTCGGGATACATGTCCCTGTGCTTGATGCGGACCTCGTTGTCGATGTCCGCGAGGATGTGGGTGGGCACCGCCTTGCCGTTCCCGGCCTTCTCTAGAATGAGCTCTATGGTTGCCCCTGTGATCCTGTCGTAGGCCCTGGAGAGGTCCTTGGCATCGCCGTCGAAACGGTCGACGAACTGTATGAGGTGTGCCACGGAGGTGACCACGTCCCCGTCCTTCAGGACCCTGATGCCCTCGTCGAGCCACAGGTGCCAGTTCGCGTCGTCCGACAGGTTGAGGACGGGTTCCAGGGGAACGTCCTCGGCAGCCGCATCCTTCTTCTTGCTCAGAAACGCCATGATTCTCACTCCTTGACCTTGTCCGCGTAGCGGGTCTTCTTGGGGGCGATAGTAACGTTCACCGTTTTATTACCTACCCTGCAGCCGTCCAGCTGCTGTATGACGTAATCGCTGACGTCCTCGGAGACCTCGACGAAGGAGACGCTGTCCTTCAGCCCGACCTTCCCGACGGCATCGTCGTCTATGTTCGCCCTCTTGCGTATGAAGTCGGCGATCTGGGTGCGGTTGAACCCGTCGCCCTTGCCGATCCCGATCTGTATCACCGCGAAGCCGTCCGAT
Organism: Thermoplasmatales archaeon BRNA1; assembly: GCA_000350305.1. Taxonomy (NCBI): domain Archaea; kingdom Methanobacteriati; phylum Thermoplasmatota; class Thermoplasmata; order Thermoplasmatales; species Thermoplasmatales archaeon BRNA1. Next base: position 568,367 of record CP002916.1, on the reverse strand, counting down.
ACGGACGGCTTGTCCTTCGCGTGGGCCCTCCTCTCGGCCTCCTTGGGATCCAGGGCCTTCTTCTTCCTCTCCCTCTCCTTGCGGTCCGCCTTCTCCCTGTGGACGGTCTTGTGGAAGACCTCGAAGGGCGGGATATCGCCCACCCTGACGGGGCGGATCCTCGCATCGGTGACCTCCTCGAAGTCCGGGACGTACTCCATGTCCCTCTTGGTGACCAGGGATATGGCGGTCCCCTCGTTGCCGGCCCTTCCGGTCCTTCCGATCCTGTGGAGGTAGGTCTCCGGCCTGGATGGGACGTCGAAGTTGACTACCAAATCGACGTCGGAGATGTCCAGCCCCCTTGCCGCGACGTCGGTCGCCAGAAGGGTCAGGATCCTGTTGTCCCTGAACATCCCGATGATCTTCTCCCTCAGGTCCTGGGGCATGTCTCCGTGGAGGGTGCCCACCTTCATGCCGTCGGCGCGCATCTCCGTGAAGAGCTCCTCCACCATGGTCTTGGTTGCCACGAAGACTATCGTCTTGGGGGTCCCCTTACCGAGGATCTCCCTTAGGATGTCCCTCTTCTCGTTCCTCTGGCACTTTACTATGAACTGCTTTGTGAGACCCGTCACCGGTGTCTCCCCGGACACGTCGATCTCGACGGGGTCCCTCAGTTTCGACTGTGCGAGTCCCTGCACGTCGTCGGTCATGGTGGCGGAGAACATCAGTGTCTGCCTGCGCTCCGGGAGGGCGTCGAGGATGAAGTTGAGGTCCTCCTCGAACCCCATGTCGAACATCCTGTCGGCCTCGTCGATGACGGCGATCTCGATGTGTGACAGGTCGAGGACCTCCCTGGTGACCATGTCCCTGATCCTCCCGGGGGTGCCGACGACGATGTCCGCTCCCCTGTTGAGCTGGAAGACCTGTTTCCTGACCTCCGCGCCGCCGTATATGGGCACGGAGAAGTGGCCGGAAAGCCTGGACAGCTTCCTCATCTCCCCGTCGACCTGGAGGGCCAATTCCCTGGTCGGCGCGATGACGATGGCGGAGGGGGACTTCTTTCCCGAGGGGATCCTCGACATAACGATCATGGAGTAGGCGCCGGTCTTCCCGGTGCCGGTCTGGGCCCTGGCGATGATGTCCCTTCCCCTGATTCCCTCGGGGATTGCCTGCACCTGCACGGGGGTGGGCTCCCTCCATCCCGCCTGGACAGCGGCGTTGGTCATCTCCCATCCGAGCCCAAGTTCTTCGAACGTCGTCATGTTAACGGATGCCCATCGGAATGGGATATAAAATAATCGCGAGAAGATGGGGACCCGGGCAAGAAGCCCGGGGTTTGAGTTTCAGTTCCCTGAGGAGACGGTCTCCTCAGCGGACTGGATGCACTTGGTCAGCACCGTGTAGGCGTTGATCATGTCCGGCTCCTTCACGATGAAGATGGTGTCGGTGTGGCAGGACACGGTCTCCTCGATGTTGATACCGGCGTCCGAGAGGTTGGTGATGAGGTATGCGATGACACCGGGGGTGTCGACGATGCCCTCGGGGGACTTGACGACAATCTCGACGAGGTCCTCCCTGACCTTGATGATGTTGAACCTCCCGACGGTGTCCATGATCCTGTCTTTCAGCATCTTCTCAGCGATGATGGTGACGGCGCTGGCGGACTGCACGCACTGCATGATAGAGTTCTCGTTCCAGAGGTCCTTGAAGAGATTGTCCATCTTGTGGAGAACGGTCCAGTCGTTCTTCGCGGTGACGATGCATGTCTTGGTCCTCATCTCCAGCCTGGAATCCTTGAGGATGGAGAGGATGGAGAGCTCGTGGTCGGTGGTGATGGAGAGCTTGCTCGCGTACCTGCGGCAGGCGATCATCACCGCCTCCTCGTTCTCAACTCCCATGTCCTTCATGATGAGGCGCGCGAGGGAGGAGTAGTTGATGAGCCCTTTCGCGACGCAGTCCTTGATGCTGGGATGTGCATCGACGTAAATCCTGGTCCTCTCCGCGAGACTCTCGCGGGAAACACTTTCTGCCATGCACCCGAGAACGTTTGCTGCGTATATATGTCCTATCTCGGACATGTTGTTTCTTTATGCCGAAACATGGGATTGCTATGTCCCTCTGACGGTATCTGGAACCGCTAACGGGACAGAATGTCTCGGTCAGAGGGACAGGTCGGGAAGGTACGTTTTCATCCATTCCGTCCTGCGTCCAGCAGGAGTGGGACTCCATTTCCTCGCCGCACCGCAACCGCAGGACGGACTTGAGGAACCTCGTACGCGCGAAGGGTCCCGCAGGTTGGCGGCTCCGGGACCGACAAAAGGTGTCCCGGAGCCGGATTGGGGTTTACTGGATGTTCTGGAGGGCCTGCTTGAAGACGGTCATCCACTCCTTCTCCTGCTCGATCGTGAAGATGAGCGGGGGGATGATGCGGACGACGTGTCCGTGGCAGACGTTGACGATGATGCCGTGCTTGAACATGTACTTCTTGACCGCGGCGGCGTGGTCGTCGGTGTCCATCTCGACCCCGATGAGGAACCCGAGTCCGCGGACGTCCTTGATCATCGGGCACTTGACCGCCTTCATATCCTCCTTCCATTTGTTGCCGACGGCGGTGACGTTGTCGAGGAGGCGCTCGCGGTTGATGATGTCGATGACGGCGCATCCGGAGGCGGTCACCAGCGGGTTGCCGCCGAAGGTGGTCCCGTGGGTGCCGGGTACCATGACTTTGGCGATCTCGTCGGTGGTCATGATCGCTCCGATGGGCATTCCCGCTCCCAGTCCCTTGGCGGTGGTGATGATGTCCGGCACGATGCCGAAGTGGTCCATGCACCACCACTTACCGGTCCTTCCCACCCCGGTCTGGACCTCGTCCACGACCATCAGGGCGCCGTTGTCGGTGCACAGGTCGCGGACCCCCTTGAGGAACTCGGGGGTGGCGCAGACGACGCCTCCCTCCCCCTGGATGCCCTCGATTATGAGTGCGGCGGTGTCGCGGTCGATGAGGTTCTTGACGTTCTCCAGATTGTTGTACTCGTAGTATTGGTAGGCGTTGGAGATCAGGGGCTCGAAGCCGGTCTGGTACTTCTTCTGGCCGGTGGCGCCGAGCGATGCGGATGTGCGTCCGTGGAATCCGTTGAGGGCCGCCAGGACCTTCCCACGCTGGGTGTACTTCACGGCGGTCTTGAGCGCCCCCTCGTTGGCCTCCGCGCCGGAGTTGGCGAACAGTGTGCGGGTGATGGCGTCGGGGGTGATCGTGTTGAGTCTCTGGGCCAGGAGCGCCTGCTCCTGGACGTAGTAGAGGTTGGAGACGTGCACCAGATGGGACACCTGGTCGCGCATGGCCTTCACCCAGTCGGGGTGGGAGTATCCCAGCGAGCAGACCGCGATTCCGGACACCGAGTCGAGGTACTTGTTGCCGTCGAGGTCGTAGAGGTAGCAGCCCTCGCCGCTCTCGAAGCACACGTCCATGCGGCCGTAGTTCTGGAAGAGGTACTTGTCGCTGAGGTCTTTGACTGTCTGGAATTCCATTCCTATCACTTCATTCTTTAACGATGAGGGTGCCGAGCTGGGCACCGTTGATCACTTCTGTAATTACGTTTCCCTGGGCGCGTCCGTCCACCATGCGGACCGCGGATGCGCCGGCCTTCACTGCCTTGCTGCAGGCCTCGACCTTGGGGATCATCCCGCCGGAGATGGTGCCGTCGGCGATCAGCCTGTCGATGTCCGCGAGGTTCACCCTGTCTATCTTGGAGGACAGGTCGTGGACGTCCCTGAGGATGCCTGGCACATCTGTCACGGCGATCATCTCCTCCGCCTTCACCCCGGCCGCGATCCCCGCTGCCATGGTGTCGGCGTTGACGTTCAGGTGGTGCTTTCCGTCGGTCCCCACGGGGTAGACGACGGGGAGCACTCCGTCGGCGAGGAGGTCCGTGACGGTCTCCGCGTTGACGCTCACCACGTTCCCTACGAGTCCGAGGTCGACGACCTCCTCCTTCCCGTCCACCAGGACGTGGTAGGGCGGCTTCTTCTCGGACAGGGTGAACAGGAACGCCCCCAGGCCGACGACGGTTGCGCCCTCGTCCTGCAGCGCCCTGACGAACATCTCGTTGATCCCGCGGAGGGTGTCCTCGACGCACTCGAGCGCGGCCTCGTCGGTGATCCTCTGACCTCCGACCATGACGGGGTTCAGTCCCCTCCTCTTCATCTCCTCGGAGATGGAGGGTCCGCCGCCGTGGACGACGATGACGCTCTTGCCCGCCTTCTGGAGATCTGCGATCTCCTTCGCGAGGCGCTTCACGTTGTCGGGCTCTGAGAGGGTGTTCCCCCCGAACTTGATGAGGAATATCCCGGACATCCCGATCACGACGTGTACTCCGCGTTGATGCGGACGTAATCGTAGGTCAGGTCGCAGCCCCATGCGGTGGCGCTTCCGTCCCCGACGCCAAGATCGAGCTGGAGGATGACCTCCTTGTTGTCCATGGCCATCCTGACGACCTCGACGGACCTCTCCTCCTGGAAGACCGGTGCGCCGGAATCCAGGATGGGGACCTCCATGTCGCCTCCCTTGATGGTGAGGTGGACCTCCTCGAGATTGAACTCCACTCCGCACTTCCCGAGGGCCATCATCACACGGCCGTAGTTGGGGTCGGATCCGAAGATCGCGGTCTTGACCAGCGGGGAGTCGATGATGGCCTTCGCCGCGATGCGGGCCTCCTCCTCGTCCTTGGCGCCGTTGATCTCGACGGTGATGAGCTTGGTTGCTCCCTCTCCGTCGGAGGCGATGGTGCGTGCGATCTTGTGGAGCACCATGTCCAGGGCCTCGATGAACTTGGGGTCCTCGTCGGCGGGCTTGCCCCCTGCGAGGCCGTTCGCCAGCATCAGGCAGGTGTCGTTGGTCGACTGGTCGCTGTCCACGGACACCATGTTCATGGTGTTGTCCAGGAGCTTCTGGAAGGTGGGCTCGAACTTGGGGGTGAGCACGGCGTCGGTGGTGATCATCGACAGGGTGGTCCCGTGCAGTGTCCTGAGGTGGGGGGAGATCATCCCGCTCCCCTTAGAGATCATGGAGATGTACACCAGGGTACCGTCGGTGAGGCGGACGCGGACCGCGCACTCCTTCTTGACGGTGTCGGTGGTCATGATCGCCTCGGTGATGTCGGCATCGGCCTCGCGTCCGACGTCCAGGTCCTTGACGGCCTTGGAGATCCCGTACTGGACCTTGTGCATGTCCATGAAGCGTCCGATCAGACCGGTGGACATCACGCCTACGGTCTCCGGCGGGAGGTTGAGGGAGGCCGCCACCGCCTTCTGCATGGTCATGGCGTCCTCGTATCCCCTCCGTCCGGTGAGGGCGTTGGCGTTGCCGGAGTTGACGACGACCGCGGACAGCGTGGGGCTGTCCTGGGCGATCATCAGCTGGACGGGGGCTGCCTTCACCTTGTTGGAGGTGAATGCCTTGAAAGCGGTCGCGGGAACCTCGGAGTACAACAGTCCCAGATCGAGGGAGCGGTACTTGACTCCGGAGTGAACTCCTGCTGCTTTGAATCCCTGCGGGGCGGTGATTCCGCCGTCGATTATCTCTACCATCTTATCACACTCCCAGCCCGGGGAAGTCGAGACCGGCGGTCTCGGGCAGCCCGAGCATCAGGTTCATGTTCTGCACGGCCTGTCCGGAGGCACCCTTCACGAGGTTGTCGATGACTCCGAACGAGACCACGCGGTCCTTCCCCAGGACGGTCGATCCGACCTGCGCGTGGTTGCTTGCGACCACTGCGCGGATCGAGGGCTCGGGGACGTAATGCACGAAGCGCTCGGCTCCGTACTGTTTCTCGTAAACCGCATCCACCTCCTCCTGGGTGACCTCCTTCTTGGTGCGGAAGTAGCAGGAAGAGATGATTCCGCGGACTATGGGTATCAGGTGGGGCACGAACGCCACGTCGGGGGTGACCCCGGCGAACATCCCGACCGCCATGTCGATCTCCGGCTGGTGGCGGTGGCTCCCGATCTTGTAGGGTATCACCGACTCGCCGCAGGTGGGGTGGTGCAGGCGCTCCGAGGGCTTCATCCCGGCCCCGGAGGTCCCGGACTTCCCGTCGACGAACACATCGGGGTACACCAGACCGGACTTCATGAGCGGGGCGATGGCGAGGATCGCGGATGTTGCGTAGCATCCGGGGTTGGCCACCAGGTCCGCGCCCTTGATCCTGTCGCGGAAGAGCTCAGGGAGTCCGAACACGGCGTCCTTCAGCCCCTCGGGGTCGGTGTGCTCCTTTCCGTACCATTTCTGGTAGACGGCGGGGTCCTTCATGCGGTAGTCGCCGGAGAGGTCGATGCTCTTAATCCCCTGCTCGTGCAGGGCGGGCACCTCGTCCATAGCAACGCCGAAGGGGGTGGCGACCATCACGAGATCGAGGTCCTTGGTATCGGAAATCTTCTCGGTGAAGCAGATGTCGGTGTATCCCTTGAGGAAAGTGTGCACGTCGCTGACCCTCTTTCCCGCGTTGGCGCGGGATGTCAGTGCGGCAAGCTCGATGTCGGGGTGTACGCTGAGGATGCGGGAAAGCTCGCTTCCCGTGTATCCGGTCCCTCCGATTATACCAACTCTGTAGGTCATGGTTACCCTCCTTTTGATAAGGGATGGTCTAGTCCAAATATGATTAAAAAAGGTATTGTACAATTTCAGACACAAAATGTCTAATACGTTACACAGGCAACAGGCGTGATGGTCTACCGACGTGTTATCCCTGTGGGGACAACATCCGGTGTCGCCACCTGCCGGCTTACTGCCTGTGTACGTCTCCCTTTCTTCACGGTAAACCAACCTTGACTCCGCGCCGAGCGTAGCAGAAACTATTAACTTCTGAACGCATGCGCGTGAGCATGGCCAACACTAAATCCAAATCCGGCAAGAGGGACAAGGTCGTCCTTGCCTACTCCGGAGGACTCGACACCTCCGTTGACATCCGCTGGCTCCAGGAGAACTACGACGTGGACGTCGTAGCCATCTCCGTCGATGTCGGACAGCCCGAGACCGACGGCGAGGAGATCGTCTCCCGCGCCTACAGGAACGGTGCCATCCGCGCCGACTTCTTCGACGTCCGCAAGGAGTTCGTCGAGGAGTACGTCTGGCCTCTCGTCAAGGCCAACGGAATGTACCAGGACGTCTACCCCCTCAGCACCGCCATCGCCCGCCCGCTGATGGCCAAGACCCTCGTCAGGATCGCACACGAGGAGGGCGCCAAGTACATCGCCCACGGATGCACCGGAAAGGGAAACGACCAGGTCCGCTTCGACGCGGGCATCATCGCACAGGACCCCTCCCTCAAGATCATCGCCCCCCAGCGCGAGTGGGTCGCCACCCGCGACGAGGAGATCGACTACGCCGAGGCAAAGGGCGTCGAGATCAAGGCCACCCGCGAGCACCCCTTCTCCCGCGACGAGAACCTCTGGGGAGCCAGCTGCGAGTGCGGTGCCCTCGAGGATGCCTGGGCAGAGCCCCCCGAGGGCGTCTGGGCACACACCGTCGACCCCGAGAAGGCCCCCGACAAGGCGACCGTCATCGAAATCGGCTTCGAGAAGGGAGTCCCCGTGTCCCTCGACGGCAAGAAGATGGACGGCGTCGCCCTCATCGACAAGCTCAACGACATCGCCGGAAAGAACGGCGTAGGAAGGATCGACCACGTGGAGGACCGCCTGGTCGGGATCAAGAGCCGCGAGACCTACGAGTGCCCCGCCGCGGTCGTCATCATCGCCGCCCACAAGGCAATGGAATCAATGTGCCTCCAGCGCGAGGTCCTCGACTTCAAGAAGGACATCGAGAAGAAATTCTGCCGCATGGTCTACGACGGACAGTGGTTCGGCGGACTCCGCGAACCCATCAACGCGTTCATCGACGAGACCCAGAAGTTCGTCACCGGTACCGTCCGCGTGAAGCTCTACAAGGGAAGCTACACCGTCATCGGAAGGAAGTCCCCGTACTCCCTGTACGACACCGGTCTGGCCACCTACTCCAAGGACACCGTTGACACCTTCGACCACCACGCCGCGATGGGATTCATCTACGTCTGGGGACTCCCCGACTCCACCGCGGCCAAGGCGCACGAGGGCAAGGCCAAGAAGTGCAAGAGCTCGTGCAAGAAAAAGTGATAAACCATGGCTGGAAAGGCGCTTTGGTCCGGAAGGTTCTCCGAGGGGATGGACGACTCCACCCTCGCGTTCACCTCCTCCCTCGATGTCGACTCCGCGATGGCCGTGTACGACGTGCTCGGCTCCCTCGCCCACGTCCGTATGCTGAAAGCATGCAGGATCATCCCCGCAGAGGATGCGGACAGGATCACCGAGGGCCTGAAGAAGATCGAGAAACAGCTCGAGAAGGGGGAGTTCAAATGGGACTCCAAGCTCGAGGACGTCCACACCAACGTGGAGAACACCCTCACCGCGATGATCGGTCCGGCGGGGGGCAAGCTCCACACCGGAAGGAGCAGGAACGACCAGGTCGCCACCGACTTCAAGATGTACCTCAGGGACGGCGCCCTCGGTGCCGTCGAGGCCGTCGACCGCCTCATCTCGTCACTGCAGAACGTGGCCCAGGAACACAGGGACACCATCCTCCCGGGATTCACCCACATGCAGCACGCGCAGCCCATCACCCTCGCCCAGCACCTGCTGGCACACGCCTTCCGCTTCGGACGCGACGCGGACAGGTTCATGGATGCCATCGAGAGGATGGACAAGTGCCCCCTGGGCTCCGCCGCCCTCGCCGGGACCACATACCCCATCGACCGCAAGATGACCGCGGAGCTCCTGGGATTCAAGGACCCCACCGAGAACTCCATGGACTCCGTCGGCAGCCGGGACTTCGTCGCCGAACTGTCCTTCGATGCCGCCATGACCGCCATCGACGTCTCCTCCCTCTGCGAGGAGCTGATCTACTGGTCGTCCCAGGAGTTCAGGTTCGTCGAGATGGACGACAAGTACTCCACCGGCTCCAGCATCATGCCCCAGAAGAAGAACCCGGACATCGCCGAGCTCTCCAGGGGGAAGACCGGAGGCATCGTGGGATCCCTGGTGAACATCATGGTCACCATGAAGGGCCTCCCGCTGTCCTACAACCGCGACCTGCAGGAGGACAAGCACGCCCTCATGCAGTCCCTCAGGAGCGTCACCGACATCGCCGAGATGATGTCCAAGGTCGTCGCCACTATGAAGGTCAACGAGGCCCGCATGTTCGAGTCCACCAATGCCGGTTTCATCAACGCGACCGACCTGGCGGATTACCTTGTTACCAAGGGCGTCCCCTTCCGGGAGGCACACGGCATCGTCGGGGAGACCGTCCGCTTCTGCATCGACAACAAGGTCACCCTGGACAACCTGACCCTGGACCAGTTCCGCAAGTTCTCCCCGCTCATCGAGGAGGACGTCTTCCAGGCCATCTCGGTGAAGAACTGCGTCGATAAGAGGGACTCCTACGGAGGCACCTCCCCCGCATCCACCGACGTGGAGATGACCCTGACCCTCGGGGATCTGATGCGCAGGCAGGATGCGGTCCGCCTCAAGCAGCAGCTCATCGAGAAGTGCTGGAATAAACTTCTGAATGAGTGAAGGGGATTCCCCTTCACTCGGTTTTTTTCATAAGTACCAGATATTAAAAGTAGCAGCCCGGACCCTGCAATCGGGCCCGAGCTGGATTGGGGTTTCAGATCAGCTTGAAACCTTCCTCGAGGTCGGCGATCAGGTCGTCCGGGTTCTCCGCTCCGATGGAGATCCTGATGGTGGTGGGGCGGATGTGCACTCCCTCAAGCTCCTCCTCGGTGAGCTGGGAGTGGGTGGTGGATGCCGGGTGGATGATCAGCGACTTCACGTCGGCGATGTTGGCCAGGAGGCTGAACAGCTTCAGGTTCTCGGTGAGCTTCTGGGCCTGCTCCTTGGTCCCCTTGACGTCGAATGTGAAGATCGATGCACCGCCGTTGGGGAAGTACCTGTCGTACAGCTCCTTCTGCTTCCCGGAGGAGAGCGAGGGGTGGCTGACGGAGGCGACCTTGGGGTTGTTCTTTAGGTAGTCGACGATCTTAAGCGCGTTGGAGACCTGCTTCTCCACGCGGAGGGAGAGGGTCTCGACGGACTGGAGGAGCACCCATGCGGTGAAGGGGGAGATGCATGCCCCGGTGTCCCTGAGCAGGATGCATCTGATCCAGGTGGTGAACGCTCCCGGTCCGAACTTGGCGAAGACGGTCCCGTGGTAGGAGGGGTCCTCCTCGGTGAACTGGGGGTAAAGCTCGGGCTTGGCGAACCAGTCGAACTTGCCTCCCTCGACGATCACTCCGGCGATGACGTTCCCGTGTCCGGAGATGAACTTGGTGGCGGACTCCACGACGATGTCGGCACCGTGCTCCAGCGGCCTAAACAGGTAGGGGGTTGCGAAGGTGTTGTCGATCACCAGCACGATGTTGTGCCTGTGGGCGATCTCCGCGATGGCCTCCACGTCGGTGATGTCGGCGTTGGGGTTGCCGAAGGTCTCGGCGAAGATGACGCGGGTCCTGTCGGTGATGGCTTTCTCGAAGTTAGCGGGGTCGGAGGGGTCCACCCAGGTGGTGGTGATCCCGTTGAAGGAGGGGAAGGTGTGCTCGAAGAGGTTGTAGGTCCCTCCGTAGATATTGTTGGCGGAGACGATGTTGTCTCCGGAGCGGCAGAGCGCGTTGATGGCGTAGGTTACCGCGGCTGCCCCGGAGGAGACCGCGAGGGCGGAGACACCTCCCTCGAGGGCGGCGATCCTGTCCTCGAAGATCGCCTGGGTGGTGTTGGTCAGCCTGCCGTAGATGTTGCCTCCCTCTTTCAGGGCGAACCTGTCCGCCGCCTGTTTGGAGTCCTTGAAGACGTAGGATGAGGTGAGGTAGATGGGGACGTTCCTGGCATCGGTGGCGGGGTCCGCCTGCTCCTGTCCCTTGTGGATCTGGATGGTGTCGAATGAGTAGCCGGACCTGTTCAGGGGCCCGGACGGGATGTTCCTGTTGTCTGCCATGTTCGTGTCTCCTATGATTACGGGCGGTTTAGACCTTCCGCTGAAACGTTTGATGTCATCTGGCACTGTTGTGCCGAAACCGCGGTTGCGATCACTTCTTCTTCGGGTTGATATCGAAGGAGATGTCGTCGTCCTCGGAGACGGAGTAGTTGATCTTGGCCCCGTCGAGGATGGCGGCGGTGGACTCGCGGATCTTGTTGAGGTCCACGATCTTGTTGTTGTAGCTCTGGAAGTAGAACTCCTTCCTGTCCATGGGGAAGACCATGCGGATCCTCGCCTTGCGGATGTATCCCTCGGGCTTGCGGTTCTGCTCCAGGTCGTCGAGGTTGAGCTGCTCGATCATGGTGAACTCCTCCTCTTCCAGCATCTGATCGGCGATGATGAGTGCCGATTTGAGCATCTCCCCGAAAATGGGAGCGAGGTCCCTGTAGTCGCTCTTGCCCGCGAGGACGAAGTGCACGGTCGATTTTGCCATACCGGGCCATCTCCATCTTATTATAAAAAATGGTTTTCCGCGCGCGCATTTAGTTAGATTAAATAATCGGAATGACTACGGTCAGAACGCATGAGAACTGCACTGACAATCGCCGGTTCGGACTCCGTCGGAGGTGCCGGGATACAGGCCGATATCAAGGCCATGGCATCCGTGGGCGTCCACGCAACCAGCGTCATCACCGCTGTCACCGCTCAGAACACCTGCAGCGTCAGCTCTATCTTTCCCATGCCGGCCGACGTGGTACAGGCACAGCTGGATGCTGTGCTCAAGGACTGCGAGATCAAGGCCATCAAGACCGGCATGCTCTACAACGCCGAGATCGTCGGCGTCGTGGTCGACGCACTGGAGGATCACAACATCCCCCTCATCGTCGATCCCGTCATGGTCGCCACCGTGGGCGACAGGCTGTACGACGAATCCTACATCAAGGCGCTGAAGAGAAAACTGCTTCCCATATGCGAGCTCGTCACCCCCAACAGGCAGGAGGCCGAGGTGCTCTCAGGGATCAAGATCCGCAACGAGGACGACGTGACCTATGCCTGCGAGGTCATCGGGAAGGAGGGGAGCTCCGTTCTTCTGAAGGGAGGGCACTTCGACTCGAAGGTCGTCACAGACTACCTTTACCTCAGCTCCGGCATCACCAGGATCAGGAACCCCCGCACCCGCGGGGAGTCCGGCCACGGCTCGGGATGCGCCTTCTCGGCGTTCATCACCGCCAACATGGCAAACGGGCTCGACCTGGTGACGTCGGTCCTGGAGTCCAGAAAGATGATACAGAAGTCCATCGAGACCCAGTACTCCGTCGGCAAAGGCGTGGACGTGGTCAACACCAACGTCGCCCTCACCAAGAAGCAGGACTCCGACATGGTCAACGTCCTCAGGGACATGGACACCGCAGTGGCCAAGATCATGAGGATCATGCCCCTGGACCTCGTCCCCAAGGACGGTATGAACATCGCATACGCGGTGAAGAACGCCAAGGGGCCGGAGGAGATAGCCGGCATCGAGAAGAGGATCTACGTCCACAACGGCTCCCTGAAGAAGGGGGGCAACGTCAAGTTCGGTGCGGGGGAGCACCTGTCCTACGTCCTCATGGAATGCATGAAGACCAACCCCGAGATGCGCTGCGTCATGACCTTCGAGGCCGACTCCGCCCTGGAGTCCGACATGAAGGATGCTGGGCTGGACGTGGTCATCGTCAAGGAGAAGGATGTGAATGGGGAATCCATCGCGGAGACTACCAGGAACGCCCTCTCCCTGTCTAAGAAGTTCCCCGATGCAGTCATTATCAAGGGCAAGAGGAACACAGTCGACCTATTCGGCAAGGGTCCTCGCGACATCATGTCCAAGCTCGAGAAGAGCATCTGAAACCCGTTACGGGAGCCACGGCTCCCGGACACTTTTCAAAAGATGATGAAATCCCGGGATCACTCCCGGGAAAGTGATTTGCTTCAGCTGACGGTGACGATCTTGATCGTGAAGTACAAGTCCTGGTTGTCCTGGGGATCGCAGGTCTTGTACACGATGACGTTTCCGCTGTAAGCGATGCCGAGCACATCCTTGTTCATACCGCTCTCGTTGGTGGTGATCTTCATCATCTTCATGGCGGTGTAATCGGCACCTTCGTAACGGTAGACGCTGGTCATCTGTCCGTCGTCTCCGACGATCTGGGTGGCGGCGGCCTCGGGGACGGTGACGGAGTAGTTGATTACTCCGGCAGCCACAGAGTTGATGTGCAGGGCGTAGGTGAGTCCGCTGTATGTCATGCTGTAGTCGGTACCTGCGACAGGGCTGTGGGTGACAATGAATCCGCCTGCGTTGAGGGTGACGTTGGCAGGCCATCCGTAGGACGTGGTGACGGTGACGTTACCGGCAGGTACGAAACCGTACTCGGCCTCGAACTCGGCGGAAGTCATCACAGAGGTGGAATCCATGCTGATGTTGGTGATGTCGGCGATTTTATCCATATCGCATTCCACGTTGTATCCGTCCTTGGCGGCGATGCGGATCTTCACGGTGTCTCCTGCACTGTGGCCGAGAAGGGCGTCCCTGAATCCCTGAAGGGCGTTGCTGTTGGCCATGCTGACCTTGTAGACGTCCTCGGAGTACGTGTATCCGTCCGCGTGAACCCACTTGTCGCTCTTGTCTACCTTCTCATAGTTGGTCTGGTAGATCGGTCCGCCGTTCTCGTAGAAGTCGTAGAAGGACAGGGTATAGTAGACCTCGACGCTGGAGTTGGAGATGACCTTGTCGCCGCTGTCGTCAGCGATGGCCTCATCGTAAATCCAGCTCCCGGCAACGGCGACACAGGCGACGAGGAGGATGATGGAGCAGAAGAAGGCGATAGGCTCCCTCTCCTTCCTGACCTTCCTCTCGGGGGCTTCGGCGGCCTTTTTCGCGGCGGCCTCTTCCTTGGCTTTCGCCCTAGCCTCTTTCTGGGCGGCCTTCTGTGCGGCGGCCTCTTCCTTGGCCTTCTGCTGCTCCTTCATACGGGCCTCCTTCTCGGCCTGCCTCTTGGCGTTGGCCTCTGCCTTCGCCTGAGCCTGGGCTTCCTTCTCGGCCTGCCTCTTGGCGTTGGCCTCTGCCTTCGCCTGAGCCTGGGCTTCCTTCTCTGCGGCCTTTTTCGCAGCGGCCTCTTCCTTGGCCTTCTGTGCGGCGTCCTTCTCGTCGGACATATTATCGCGTCCGCGATTCATACGTTATTATAATACGTTTGCGGACGCGGACGGGTGCACGGAAGGGTTTATCCGTCCATCCGTTCAGTCGGTCTTATCTATCCAGTGGCCGATAGAGTCCTCATGGCAAGCAATGCAGAGCTGTTCCGCCAGGTCAGGGAGAAACATCCGTTCGTGGTCCACGTCACCAACATAGTCACGGTGAACGACTGCGCCAACGTGTGCATCGCCATGGGCGGATCGCCGTGCATGAGCATGTACAACGACGATGTCCTCGATCTCGCGGCCGCCTGCGACGCCGTCGTGGTCAACATGGGTACCCTCGACGGACAGGCCGTGGGGGATGCCCTGTGGTCCGCCGCCGTGAAGGCCACAAACCTGCATAAGCCTGTGGTCTTCGACCCCACGGGAGCGGGTGCTTCCAAGTTCAGAAACATGTGGTCTGGCTCTTTTATCCAATACCTCATCCCGAAGGCACCCGAATCGGTCGTGATCAAGGGCAACTACGGAGAGATCGGATACCTTTCGGGACTGGGAGGGAAGGTGCAGGGAGTAGACTCCGCGGGTGCGGACGATCCCAAGGCTGCCGCCGAGAAACTGGCGAAAGACAACCACTGCATCGTGGCCGCCACCGGACCTGTCGACTACGTCTCCGACGGGGAGACCACCCTGGAGCTCAGGCACGGTACGCCCATGCAGAACCTCGTATCCGGAACGGGATGCATGCTGTCCTCCGTAGTCGGATGCTTCGTGGGCGCCAACGGCGTCTCCCTGGAGTCCGTGGCCGCGGCTATCGATGCGTTCAACATCGCCGCCGAGAACGCGGCCAAGGTGTCCAAGGGCCCCGGGACCTTCCACATGAACCTCATGGACGCAGTGTACAACCTGAAGGAGGAGGAACTCTGATGTTCGAACTCTACGCGATCACCGACAGAGAGATGCTGGGGAAGACCACCGAGGCCGAGGCCGCCAGGCTCTGCTACGAGGGAGGCGCCGACATCGTCCAGCTCCGCATGAAGGATGCCGACGGCGGAGAGATGCTCCGCGTCGCCAAGGAGATGCAGGCCGTGGCGGACGAGTACAGCAAGTTCTTCATCGTAAACGACAGGGTGGACATCGCCATCCTCTCGAGCGCCGACGGAGTGCATCTAGGTCAGTCCGACATCCCCCTCAAGGAGGCACGCAGGCTGTGCGGCGAGGAGATGATCATCGGGATCTCCTGCGACAACGCCGAGCAGGCGAGGCAGGCCGTCGAGGACGGCGCGGATTACGTCGCCATCGGTTCCATTTTCACCACGGGCACCAAGAAGGATGCCAAACAGGGAGTGGGCCTCGACGCCATCATGGATGTGAGGAACGCCATCGAGGACGCCGTCCCCATCGTGGCCATCGGCGGCATCAACCGCGGCAACATCCTCGATGTGCTCGCGGCGGGTGCAGACTGCCCCGCAGTGGTATCCGCCATCATGGCCCAGCCCGACATCAGGGCCGCCGCGCATGAGCTGAAGGCCATGGTGCTGAACTACAACCGCACCCGCAAGAACTGATCACAGCATCGAGAGGTCGCCGGTTATCTTGTCGATGACCGACTGCTTCTCGGGCCCGATGCCTAGACAGGTGATGGTCCCGGGATCGATCTCCGTCCTCCCGGCGTCGCAGACCACCGCATTGGTGATTCCCTGCTGGTCGGCGATGGCCTTGAACTCGAAGAGCTCCTTGAGGGACGCCACCTTCAGGGCCACGATCTTCTGTCCGCCGGAGGTCTCCCATCCCGAGAACTCCCTAGGATGGTTCTTCTTCGCGGCGAGGGCACAGGCCACAGCGGCATGGCTGGCCTGGGCGGCGGTCTTCCCCTTGGACATCTTCACGTCCTGCCTGACCAGGATGACCACCTTGTACTCGTCGTCGCGTGCGAACAGGGACATACGTTGCCAATCGCCCAGAGCCCTATAAAAATGTGCGGTAAGGAATCGTATCCGCGGGCGATTGGCTTTATAGAATGCCGACCTACTGCCGCCCATGATCGGGAGGAAGACCGAGAGGGTACCCGCCACGCCGGACGCGCTGATGCGCAGGGCGGACGAGCTCCGCCTCGGTACCGCTGGCGAGCAGTCCTTCGAGGAGGCGTTCCGCCTCTACAAGAAGGCCGCATCCAAGGGCGTCGAGCGCGCCTACTTCCTCCTGGGCTGCATGTGCGAGGCCGGACAGGGGACATCCCAGTCCTACAAGGTCGCCTACCAGTGGTACGACCGCGGCGCACAGCGCAACGATCACGACTGCCAGGCCTCCCTCGGTTTCCTTTACGAGGCCGGACTCGGCACCAAACGCAGCCGCGAACTCGCTATCGAGCACCTCGAGAACGCCGCCAACGCGGGCAACCCCCGCGCCCAGAACAACCTCGGCCTGATCTATCTCGACCGCAGCGGCCCGCAGCACTCCGAGCACGGTGCCGTGACCATGTTCCAAAAGGGGAACATGTCCAAGTACCCTCCCGCCACCGCCAATCTGGCACGTATGTACGAGAAGGGCATCGGGATGGAGCGCAAGTGCGACACCGCCGCCAATCTTTTCAAGACCGCCGCCAAGGGCGGGAGCATCACCGCGAAGAAATGCCTCGCGGAGATGTACAAGTTCGGTATCGGGATCCCCGCCTCCGAGGTCTACGCCAGGCACATCTATCTGGAGACCGCCAGATGGGGCGACCAGATGTCCGTCGCCGAGATCACCGGCGAGGATTACGAGGACGAGGTCTTCAACTCCTCTCCCGCCATGTCCGAGAACCCCAAGGCCCAGCTGTCCCTCGGGCTCAGCTTCCTGGACGGGGGATTCACCCTCCAGTCCGTCCCCACCGCGATGTTCCTTCTGGAGGCATCCGCCCGCGGTGGGAACACCACCGCCATGTACGTCCTGGGCCAGATCTACGAGACCGGGCTCTTCACCGAGAGGTCCAAGTTCCTGGCCATGAAATGGTACAAGTGGGGTGCGGACAAGGGCAACGGACCCTGCGCATACAACCTCGGATGCATGTACGAGGACGGGGTGGGAGTCCAGCACGACCCCGAGAAGGCCTTCGAGATGTACAAGAGGTCCTGCGAGTGCGACCAGGACGAGGATGCCGAATCCGATGCGCTCTACGCCCTCGCCTCCCTCCTAAGATCCGGTCTCGGTTGCGAGAAGGACGAGGACAGGGCCCTCGAACTGTTCGTGAGGTCCTCCGACCTCGGACACGCCGGCGCCCAGTACGCCGCGGGGAAGATGTTCGCCGACAGAGGGGACCGTGCCTCCGCGAGGAAGTATCTCGAGATGGCCGCGGAGCAGGGGGACGACCGTGCCTCCGAACTCCTCGATGCGCTCTGATCTGGCACATTCCTTTTTCACCCGTTTCCGGAGAGACCCACCATTATAAACCCGCGCGACTATACGGTGGCGTTAACCATGGCACAGGTAGACATCACTTACGTCCACTCCAAGGAACCCGAATGCCTCCCCGGAAAGGAGCTCAGGCACAAGTCCGTACAGGAGATGAACGACTACATCGAGCACCTGGTCTTCGAGATGAAGTTCGCCGGAATCTCCGTGAAGTACGAGAGCAAGGAGACCGACGGAAAGAACGACGTCATCATCAACGGCAAGACCGTCGCCCAGATCCTCGACGGACTGGAGATCAAGACCCCCGAGGTGGACGACGAGCCCAACAGCAAGGTCATCCGCTTCGAGAGGGACCCCAAGAACTGGGACGGCGAGTGCATCGAGGACATCTCGGACCTCCTGATGAAGAACGCCATATCCAAGGCGTACGCAGATTCCGAGAAGCTCCGCATCCAGCAGCTGCTCTGAAAACTAAGAGAGGGCAAAGCCCTCTCTTACACACCTTTTATTAAAGACGACCCCATGGGCCGAGGTATGTTCGAGATCACCAGAAGGGACGGAATGGCCCGCATGGGGAAGTTCACCACAACCTCCGGCCGTGTCCTGGAGACCCCCGCCCTTCTCCCTGTCATCAATCCCAAGATCAAGACGGTCTCGCCGAGGGAGCTCTACGACGACTTCGGCTTCCGTGCGATCATCACCAACTCATACATCATCAAGAACAATCCGGATCTCAAGGAGGAGGCCCAGTCCAAGGGACTCCACGAGATGCTGGATTTCCCCGGCGTCATCATGACCGACTCCGGCACGTTCCAAAGCCACATGTACGGTACGGTGCCCCTCACAAACCCCGAGATCGTCGAGTTCCAGAAATCCATCGGCACCGACATCGGCACCGTCCTGGATATCTTCACAGAGCCCGACTGGGACGAGGAGAAGACGAGGAAGGCCGTCGACATCACCCTCGAGAGGACCGAGGAGGCCGTCGCCATGAAGGGCGAGATGATGATCAACGGGGTCATCCAGGGATCGGTCTACAACGACCTCAGGACCTACTGCGCCCGGAAGGAGGCAGTCATGGACATCGACGTCCACCCCATCGGAGGCGTCGTCCCCCTCATGGAGCAGTACCGCTACGTGGAGCTCGTGGACGTGATCATGTCCTCCAAGATGGGGATGAACCCCAACCGCCCCGTCCACCTCTTCGGTGCCGGACACCCCATGATCCTCGCCTTCGCCACCCTCATGGGATGCGACCTCTTCGACTCCGCATCCTACGCGAAGTTCGCCAAGGACGACCGCATGATGTTCATCGACGGGACCTCCCGTCTCCAGGACATGCAGTCCCTCGACTGCGACTGCCCCGCCTGCCGCGGGATCACCCTCGAGGGGCTCCGCGCCATGGAGAAGGGGGCCAGGAGCAAGCTCATCGCCAGGCACAACCTCTACCAGATCAAGTCCGAGCTGGGCCTCGTGAGGAGGTACCTCCTTGAGGGCCGCCTCTGGGAGCTGGCTGAGCAGAGGTGCAGGGCGCATCCCGCCATGCTCGACGGACTCCGCAGGCTGAGGGAGTACCAGGGCTTCATGGAGAAGTACGACCCCATCTCCAGGGAGGGAGCCATCTTCTACACCGGAGCGGAGACCCGCGGAAGGCCGGTGTTCAAGAGATACTTCGACAGGATGATGGAGAGATACGTAGCCCCCACAAAGAAGGCCGCCATCTTCGACGCCACCGAGGGCAAGCCCTACTCCCGCGCCATGCAGGACCAGTTCTGGTCCGCATGGAGGCTCGGATACACCCCCGTCGTGATCTCCCCCTTCGGGCCGGTGCCCGCGGAGCTTGACGAGATGTATCCTCTGGCACAGTCCCTGTTCCCCAACATAGAGGACATCTACACCATCCAGGAAGGGGAGGACCTCACCTCCGAGTTCATCCTCGAGAAGTTCGAGGATGCCGTCGACGGCACCGAGCTGGAGCACGTCGACAAAGGAGACATGCCCGACCTCGACCTCCTCCGCGCCAAGGCCGTCTCGAGGTATCAGTTCGGAATCGAGGCCACCGATGCCCTCTTCAGGGGGAAGATCGAGCTCAAGATCAGCCGCAAGACCGGCAAGATCAGGAACGTCATCTCCGACGGCGAGCACGTCCTCTCCATGAGGGCGGGAGACGGATTCTACACCCTTAGGATGGAGGGCGCCAAGAGGATCATAGAGGCCTGCCCCTCGCCCCACATGAGGTGCATGGTGCAGGACGATGCCGTCCCGTTCTGCGAGAAGGGAAGGAACGTCTTCGCCCAGTTCGTGGATATGGCGGACGGGGAACTCGTGCCCAAGGACGAGGTCATCGTGGTCGACAGGAACGACCGCCCCATCGCCACCGGCCAGATGCTGCTCGTCGCGGACGAGATCCGCTGCATGAAGAAGGGCATCGCCGTCAAGGTCCGCTCCGGGAAGGAGAAGGACGAGGACGAGTGAAACTCATTCGGGCCTCTCTTCGGGCTCCCTGTATGGCTCGGATACCAGGCCCGCCGCCTCCTCGGCCGCCTTTATGCAGGCCAAGAGGTCATCGGCCGTGTTCCTGAGGGAACCGGCGGTCTCCGCTTTGAGATTGTATATGATGACAGGTCCCTCGAGTCTGCTCTCCACGAAACCGGAGTTCTCGGGGGCCACCGCCGAGAATACTGCGTTTGCGGTCTTCTCGTCGGCATATGGGAAGCGCATCTCCAGAGTGATCATCCTCACACCCTCTTCCTGGCGTTGCGGGCGAAGTCCCTGTTGATGGCCGCCATAGTGGCCTCCACCGAGGCCTCTACGATGTCGACGCTGACCGCCCTCCCGAAGGACAGGTTGCCGTCGTTCTGCACGTTCTTGACGGTGACCGCGACGGTACAGATGGAATCGGACTGTCCGGTGACGGCGGATGACTTGAACTCCACCATGGACATGTTGACGTTGACCGCCTTCCTGATGGCGTTGACGGCGGCGTTGACGGGTCCGACACCGACATCCGCAACGGTGACGGCGGAGCCATCGGACCTCCTGATCTTGACTGTGGCAGTTGGGGTGGTGGACTTGCCGGTGGTGACGGTCAGCTCCTCGAGGATGCACTCCCTCCTGAGCGTGGCCTTGTTCCACATGATGTCCTCGGCTATGGCGCCGACCTCGACATCCGCGACCTCCTTTCCTCCGATGGATGCCTTCTTGATGGCTTCCATCAGATCGTCCATATGCTCCTGGGGGAAGTCGATGCCGAGCTCCCTTAGCTTCTCCTCGACCATGTGGGATCCCGAGAGCTTGCCGATGACGAGATGCCTCTTCGCACCGATGGCCTCGGGCGGGAAGGGCTCGTAGGTGGCCGCGTTGTTCTGGATGCCGTGGACGTGAACCCCGGACTCGTGGGCAAAGGCGTTCCTTCCCACGACGGGCTTGTTCCCGGCTATGGAGAAACCGGTGATCCTCTCGACTAGCGCGGAGGTGGATGCGATCTTCGGGAGGTCGAGGGTCCTGACACCGTAATTGGCGAGGAGGTTCACTGCGACCTCCTCGAGGGCGACGTTGCCAGCCCTCTCGCCGATACCGTTTAGGCAGCCCTGCACGATGGTCGCCCCGTTCTCCACGGCTGCAAGCGTATTGGCAAGTGCCAGACCCATGTCGTTGTGGCAGTGTACGGAGATTGGTACCTTCAGTTCCGACCTCAGGTCGGCGATCATCTTCCCGAAGGCTGCGGGGAGGATCACCCCCACGGTATCGGGGATGTTGACGCAGGATGCTCCCGCGTCCTGTACGTCAAGAAGGATATCCCTCATGAACTCGTACCGGGAACGGGTGGCGTCCTCGCAGGAGAACATTACCTCCAGCCCGTGGTCCCTGGCGTACTCCACGGCCTCCACGGCGCTGTTCCTGACGTCCTCGGGGGACATCTTCAGCTTGTACTTCATGTGGAGGTCTGACGTGGCGATGAACGTGTGGACGAAATCCAGACCCGTATCGATCACGGCGTCGATGTCCTTCTTCACGGACCTGGCAAGGGAACATACTTTGCAGTCCAGGTTCAGATCCCTGATCTGGCGGATGGTGTCCCTCTCGATGTCGCTGGAGACGGCGAAACCCGCCTCGATGATGTCGGTTCCGAGATTGTCCAGTGCCTTGGCGATGCGTACCTTGTCGTCGGGACTTAGGGCGATGCCTGGCGCCTGCTCGCCGTCGCGGAGGGTGGTATCGAAAATCCTTACGTTCCCGATGGGTGCGACGCGGGAGAGCGCGGGCTTGTTGTATGGACTCACCGCGAACATACCCATGTCGTTACCGTCATCAGCCATACCGTCTCCTCCTGGTACAGCCACTCGATTGCGGAGGGTTCTATTTAGTTTTCCCGTGGATGCGTCACTCGGACGGTCCCTTGGGTGGTTCCTCGGACGGTGTTTCCTCCGAAGATTCCTCGGAAGGAGCCTCCTCGGCTGCAGATTCCTCGGAGAGGGTTTCCTCTGCGGGGACCTCTTCCGCCGGAGCTTCCCCGGCAGGCTCCGCCTTGGGCTCGGGGACGGGTTCGGCCTTCGGCGCTTCCTTGGCAGGTGCGGACTTGGCCTCCTTCCTGGGCTCCTCGGGCTTCTTCTTCAGCGCGGCCTTCTTGGTGCGGTACTCAGACTTGAGCTTGGCGATGGTCTCCTTCCTCTTCGCGACCTCACGCCTGGTGTCGGCCTTGAAGGCGGCACGCTCCTCCCTGGGGAGCTTCTTGCACTGCTGGGCGCGGTCGTCCTTGAAGTGACGGAGCGCGGACTGCTCCATACTGATCTTCACCTCGAGGTTCTCCACTTCCTGTTTCTTGGAGCGTGCGAGCTTCTCGTGCCTCTTGGTGGCCTTGGGCGAATTGTCGGAAACCATTTCACCATCTCTCTGCTCGGAATGGTGAATCCCCGATAAAAACATGCCACAAGGAGGGATTGGAAATGTGTCGGGAGGGAGAACCCTCCCGTTGATGGTTTCACTCGGACTTCCAGAGTCCGTGCTTGTTGCAGAGCTCCCACGCGACGACCTTGTCGGCCTTGACGGGGAAGAACGCCTCGGGCTTGTCTCCGGGCTTCAGGTATTTCCTCATGAGGATGCCGTCGGCGCAGATCTCGATGTAGATGATGTAGTGGTCGCTCTCCATGGGGTGCGCGGAGGCCTTTCCGACCTTCACGAGGATGCCGTCCGCCTGCTTCTCGATGAAGGGGACATGCTTGTTCTCGTCGGGGTTTCCGGTCTGAGCCTCGAGCTGCTTGGCGGGCTGTGCGCAGCAGACGGGGGTGCATCCGCCCTTTGCGTAGGTCTTCTCGTAGACGTTTCCGCATTTCTCGCACTGGAATACTGCCGGTTTTGATGCCATTTCGAAACCTCGCACTGGAATCGGAAAGTGAGTATAAAGCGTTTGATACGGCACCTTCATGGGCACGGGACAAAGGTCGATTCATATACTATATCGGGCACAATTGTTACGCAAAATGGCAAAGCCATATGACCCAGACTGCGACATCCCTTCAATAGATATATAAACGATAATTGCCATTTTCAACTCATCCTAGTATTCTAGGATGGGTGAATATTATGGAATTCGATATCAAAGACCCCAAAACCATTGGGCTGTTCACGTTCATCGGTGCCATCCTGATGATCGTTGCATACTTCGTGGACTGGGCATCTATTACCAGCTATGTTGCTAACCACTCCGTGGGAACTGTCAACATCGACGCCGGAGACATCGCAGACGCTGACGACTGGCAGAAATACATCCCCATGCTCGGACTGGTTTTCGGAATCATCATTGTCGTTATCGAGCTTCTGAACTTCTTCGTTCCCGGAGCGCTCGACAAACTCGCCACAATCATCCCGATCATCGTCTTCGTCTTCGGAATCCTCGCAGTCGTGTTCGCGATCATGTTCATGACCTGGGACGTCTGGGACTCCCACATGGTCGCCGGAAACGGAACAAAGAGCTCCATGGGCCTCGGATTCTACCTCCTCCTTGCTGGCGGTATCGTCACTCTGATCTTCAGCATCGGACAGGCAATCCCCGCCATCAAAGCTCTGGGCAAGAACTGATTAAACTTCACAGGGTCCCGGGGAACCGGGATCCACCCTTCCACTTATTTATAACAGGAATCGGATGTCTGGCACGTGTCAGAACATCTCTTTCAGGCAGTGTTCTCCGAGGCTTCCGGCGGCCAGTTGGTAGCCGGACCGGCTGTCTGGAAAAACGGCGACATATCCTTGGAAGACGAGATCCCCCTGACCTCCGTGAAGGAGATTCGCTCCGGGAAGGAGAGGAAGAAACTGCTTCTCTTCGATGCCGTAAGCCTCTCCACACGCTCGTTCAATGCCAAGTTCGTCGAGAAGGTCAGGATCACCGGCTCCGAGATTTGGCTGGTCGAGACCGTGAGGGATCTCGCAGATGTCGCGGATGCCTTCCTAGCCAACATATCCCGCCTTGTCATCCCCGTCCACACCGTCGACTCCTACGACGTCCTGGAGGATGCCATGGCCCTGTCCGAGGACTGCGTCCCCCTCATCGTCACTGAATCTGGCACCGCCCAAGGGGAGGAAAGGGATACAACCAGAATCCTCGACAGGCTCGTAAAGACCGGTTTCCGCAACGTCGTCGTAATGGATCTCGACGGTTACATGGATGATGACCTGTGGCATGACCTTAGGAGCATCTGCCCGGGACTGATACCCTACATCCCGTCGGACCCCGAAAACCCCAACGGCGCGGCAATCAGCCTGTTCGGTTTTGAATTCTCCGGATGAGGGTTTCGGCAAAATGAGCGGCCTCGGCGGCAACCTCCTCCCTGCTCTTGGAATCCGTCCCGGACACCTCGAGTTCACCCGCCCATTCCGCACCCACGGTTATGGAAAGGGCCTTCATCTCCGACAGGGCGTTGGAGAACCTGGGAGCATCCGCACCGCCGCACATCATCGCCGCGGCGAACCTGGGATGCTTCAGATTGGAGTAGAAGAACGGGTTGAGACGGTCCATGAAGGTCTTGAGGATGGAGGACGGGCCGCTGAAGCGTATAGGGGTGGCGAACACCAGGAGGTCGATCTCCCCCAAAGCATCGTAGTAAGCGGTCATCCCGTCGTCTATGGTGCATTTCCCGCCCTTCCTGCAGGAAAGACAGCCGTTGCAGTGCTCGATCCACACCTTGCCCAGCTGGACCACGGAACACTCGATACCCGCTCCCTCGAGAACGGAACTGGCTGCCTGGCACATTTCCGAGGTGAACCCGTTAGGGTTACCGCTGCCGTCCAGGACCAGGGCCTTCATGCTCAAATCAACCGCGTGATTGTTTTTATATTTTACACGCGATAACGCTGAAAGGTGTTCTGAGTGTCCGGAGACTTCACGAAGGTCAAGTTCATGAGCTTCCCGCGTTCCGTCGTCATGGGGCACGGCGTCATCGATCAGACCCGCGAGATCTGCGATTCCCTGCTTTTCGGGAAGAACGGGATCATCGTGACCGGAGAGAAGACCTTCGATGCCGCGGGCAAGACGGTCTATGACCTCATGTCCGAGAAATACGAGATGACCAAGGTCTTCGTCGGCAATTCCGACCATGATGACATCGAGAAGGCCACCGCCGCAGCCAAGGATTGCGACGCGAAGTTCGTCCTCGCCGTCGGCGGAGGGAGCAAGATCGACATTTCCAAGATCGTCTCCAACAATCTCAGGATCCCCTTCGTAAGCATCCCCACGTCCGTAGCCCACGACGGCATCTGCTCGGACAGGGCTTCCGTGAAGGACGAGAAGGGGGCGCCCATGACCATCCAGGCCATGCCTCCCATGGCGGTCATAGCCGACACCGAAGTGCTCCTCAAGGCACCCTACAGGTTCCTGGCATCCGGGTGTGCTGACGTCATCTCCAACCTCACCGCCCTGTGGGACTGGGATTTCGCAAGGAGGATGAAGGACGAGGAGTTCAGCACCTCCGCATACACACTCGCACACTACTCCGCACAGAGCCTCGTGGACTATGCAGACTTCATCAAACCGGGCATGGAGGAGAGCATATGGCTCGCCCTCAAGCCCATCATCGCGTCGGGGACGTCCATGTGCATCGCGGGAAGTTCCCGTCCCACCAGCGGTTCGGAGCACATGTTCTCCCATGCCCTGGACATCCTGCACCCCAGCAGCGCCATGCACGGCGAGCAGTGCGGCGTCGGATGCATCATGATGACACAGCTTCAGAGCGGCAACTGGAAGGTCATCCGCGATGCCCTGAAGAAGATCGGCGCACCCACCACCGCGTCCGAGCTCGGCCTGTCCGAAGAGGACATCGTGGATGCCCTCGTTGCGGCGAACAAGGTCAGGAAGGACCGTTTCACCATCCTCGGAGACAACGGGCTCACCAGGAACGCCGCCTACAACCTCGCCCGCACCACGGGCGTCATATGAGATGATACATTGGTCCTAATCACGCTTCTAGGAGAAGAGCAGGCCGTGGTCGGCAAGTCCTTCGTCTATCTCGGACCCGACCGCGAATGCAAGTTCTGCCAGCTCAAGGGGATATGCTTCAACCTCGAGAAGGGCAGCATGTACAGGGTGAAATCCCTCAGGAAGACCACCCACCAGTGCGAGGCCACCGAGGGCACCGTCCATGTGGTCGAGGTGGAGAAGGTCAGTCGCGAGGCCGCCGTGGAGAAGAAGTATGCCATCGAGGGCTCCACCGTCACCTTCGCATGCTCCGGATGTGGGAACATCGGATGCCCCAGCTTCAAACTCTGCAACCCCGAGGGGATGGAGGACGAAGAGATCCGTGTGGAGCTCCTCAAGGTCGGCGAGAAGATCGACTGCCCCATCGGCGAGAGCAGGAACAGGGTAACCATACTCTGATCACAACACGGCATCCGTTCGACGGATGCCGATACTTTATTTGTATCGACATCGAATAGTGTCTAAACACGGCGTTTTGTTGTTTTAGGATACTGTCGAATATTTACCAAAAATAGAGCCAATTATACGTCTATCGTCGTTTTATTCATTCGTTCTTGAACGTACATTATTATACGGGTGACATTTGGAGATTATCGCATGACTTACATCACAGAGAACAAGATCGGACCCGTGTCCTATCTCCAGCTCATCGCAATCATCGGAGGGGCCCTCGGGATCATCGGACTCTTCCTTGTATGGGTCGACATCGGATTCAGCTTCTTTAACCCGCTGACCATGTCCATGGAGCCTTACACCATGAAAGCAACCGCAATCAACGTCATCGAGGGAAGCTCCAACATCCACGACGACTGGCACATCTATTGCCCCGTCCTTGGAGGAGTCTTTGCGGCCCTCGGCGCAATCATTGCCGTCCTCGCCATCGTCAAGCCCGGATGCATCAAGTACGGATCCTTCGCCATAATTGCTTTCGGCGTCATCGGAATCGTCTGCTGCGTCCTGTTCTACACCTGGACCTTTGACGTCACCTTCGATGCCACTGCTTTCGGAATGGGAATCATCGACCTCGGCATCGACGAGCACGTCGGCGACGACATCGGGATTGGATTCTACGTCACCGTCATCGGGGGCGTACTCGTCCTCGTTGCCGGACTCATCGACGCCATCGTTGCCCTAAAGGGCAAGTGCTGATTCAAACCCTATCAAAAATGGGGGCGTAAAGCCCCCTGAATTGTTTTTCAGAACTTCTCGCCGGTGATGCGCTCGTACATGTCGACGTAGAGCTTGCTCACGCGGTCAACGATCTCCTGCGGGAGCGCGGGGATGTCGGGCTCGGCCTCTCCCTTGTCGCGGGCGTCGTAGAGGGCCTTGTGGTAACCGGTCTCGCGGTAGTACTGTCTGACGAACTCCTTGGACAGCTCGACGATGTTGCCCTTGGCGTACTCCTCGGCGTCCCACCAGCGGTCCTCGTCGAGGGTTCCGAAGGTGTCGACGACCATGAGTTTCCTCTGCTTGTCGTAGGCGTACTCCTTCTTCCCGTCGCAGTGGATGAGGTTCCTCTTGGCCGCCTCCCTGGCGATTATTTCGTCGATCTTCAGGGTGGTCTTGACGATCTCGTCGTACTCCGCATCGGTCAGACCTGCCATCTCCTTGGCCTCGGCGGTGGTAAGGTTCCTGTCGGTCTCCTCGAGCTTGGTGGTCGCCTCGACGAAGGGCCGGGGGAGCTTCTCGCCGTACTTGACCTCGTGGCCCTTGGGGAATCCGAGCTGCTCGGCGGTGATCTTCCCCGCCTTGACCCTGTCGAGGAGGGAACCGGCGGCGTAATGCCTGCAGATGATCTCCAGGGGGATGAGGTAGTTGGTGGTCTTGCCGTCGATCTTGGAGTAGTCCCTGATGACCTGGACGCGCTTGACGTCCATCCTGTCCTTGGAGGGCTCGGAGATGTAGTGGTTGTTGATGCCTTCCTTGGTAAGGATACCGAACCAGAACTTGGCGGTCCTGCAGAGGGTCTCTCCCTTGTGGGGGACCATGGAGGGGATGATCTTGTCGAAAACGGAGATGTGGTCGGTGTACGCGAACTCGAGGGTGTCGTCGTCGATGGCGTACACTTCCTTGACCTTACCAGTCATGATCTTCTGCATGGTTCGGTCATTGGCGGTTGCATATATACGCCCTACGGGCGTATCACAGGGAGGAGACTTCCTCGAGGGCGATGCGGAGAGCTTCCTCCACGGTCCGCTCCCTCACATCGTCGCGTGAACCCTCGAAGACGTAACGGAATGCTCTCTCGCCTTTGGATGAGGATACGCCTATGTAGACCAGCCCCACGGGCTTCGTCTCAGTAGCCCCTCCGGGGCCGGCGATGCCCGTGCATGATACGGCGATATCTGAAGAATAGATACGTCTGGCACTTCTCGCCATCTGTATCGCGACCGCCTCCGAGACGGCCCCGTACTCCCACACGAGGCCGAGGGGGATCCCCAGGATCTCCTCCTTGGATTCGTTGGAGTAGGTGACCGCGGAACCCATGAAGTAGGCGGAGGAACCCGGAAGGGCCGTGATCGCAGAACCTATGAGCCCTCCCGTGAGGGACTCGGCGCAGGAGATCGTGAGATGCTTCGAGACAAGCGCGTCCGCGAGCTTCCGGCACATGTCCTCGGACGACATCAGATACCGCTGTCCGAAGTGCTGATGTCCTTCATCCTGCCGACGCCGTCGATGGCATCGATGACGAGCGCCGCGGCCTCGGGGACCAGGGACCTCCAGTCCTCGCCCTCCACCATCCTCCTCCTGACCTCGGTACCGGAGTACAGGTCGCGGTTGTAGAGGGGACTGTCCTTGACGATGTATCCCGCCTCGGAGAACAGCCTCTTGGTGAACGGGTTGTTGGTGTAGACCCTGGTGAACGGGGGGCACATGGATGCCACGTGGGACACCCAGGTGGAGTACCTGTTCAGGTCCTCGATGGGGACGATGGAGTAGTTGTCGATTCCCTCCCCCTTCAGCGCCTGCTCGATCATGAGGTACCTCTCGCCGGCGGTGAACGGATTGTCGACCTGGTGGGAGTACTGGGCGGACCCGATACCTATGGTGAGATGGTCGGATTCCGCCGCGCACTTGCGGATGACCTCCATGTGTCCGTTGTGAAGGGGCTGGAAACGCCCGATGACCAGTGAGTACCTCGAGAAGTCGGTCGTCATCTTTCATCATCCCTTGTAGGTCCCGGGCGGTGCCCGGGAATGAGTTTCATTCTGCCATGGGGGCCGGAACGGGTCCGACGGGCTCGGGCTCCTCCATGACCTCGACCACGATCTCCGGCTCGGGCTCCTCGAGCTCCTGCTCCACCTTCAGGTCCTCCTCGGTGTACTCGTACTCCGGGGGACGCTGGAGCTTCACGGCGGTGGACTTGCCGTCGGGGTTGAGCGGGAGGAACCTGTCGAGATACTCCTGCTTCTTGGGGCAGTCCACGAAGGCGTACTCGATGACGTCCCTGATGGTGGACACGGTGTAGATGTCCATGGTATCGTAGTACTTGTTGCGGACCATGACGTCCTTGCCGTTGTCGGCGGGGACCAGGGCGAGCTTGATTCCGGCGGATGCCGCGGCCTCGAGCTTCGCGGTGACGGCGCCGACGGGAAGGACCTTTCCGCGGACGTTCAGGGACCCTGTCATGGCCACGTCCTGGCGGATCGGGATCCCCTCGAGCGCGGACAGGATGACCGCGGTCATGGTGATGGACGCGGAGTCTCCCTCGACACCGTCGTAGGTACCGATGTACTCCAGGTGCACGTCCACGGTGGAGAGGTCCACTGCGGAGTACTTCTTGAGGACGGCGGAGATGTTCTCGACGGCCTCCTTGGCGATCTCGCCGAGCTTACCGGTGGCGATAATCTTGCCTCCCTTCTCGGCGTGGGGCGAGGTGACCTCGGCCACGATGGGGAGCATGATTCCGGAGTACTCCGCCATCCCGGTCCCGGGATCGAGGGCGGCGAGTCCGTTCACCTGTCCGACGAGGGCCCCCTCGGTGCTGAACAGCTGGTAGGACTTGGTAGACTCGATCTGCCTGTCGGCGATCTGCTGCTCCAGGGACCTGGCGTTGATCATGGCGGCGAGGACGTCGTCGCGGGTGACGTAGGGCGCGGAACGGGCCACGGCAAGGTCCCCCGCCACACGGATCAGACCTCCGAGCTCCCTGAACCTCAGGGTGAGCTTCCCTTTCCTTCCGGCACGCCTCTGGGCCTCCTTGATGATCTCCCCGACGGCGAACCTGTCGAAGTGGGGGATCTTCTTGTCCTTCTTGACCTCCTGGGCCACGAACCTGACGACGTCGTTCCTGTGCTGGTCGGTGTCCGGCATGGTGGAACGCATGTAGATCTCGTATCCGTATCCGCGGATACGGGACCTGAGTGCGGGGTGCATCCCCTTCATCGCATCCAGGTTCCCTGCGCAGACGAGGACGAAATCGCAGGGGACGGGCTCGGACTTGACGAGGGCTCCGGAGGAGCGCTCGGACTGGCCGGTGATGGCCATCTTGTGCTCCTGCATGGCGGTGAGGAGGGACTGCTGGGACTCGATCCTGAGGGTGTTGATCTCGTCGATGTAGAGGACCCCCTTGTTTGCGCGGTGGATGTCACCGGCCTCCAGCCTCTGGTGGGCGGGGGTCTCCAGACCTCCGGACTGGTAGGGGTCGTGCCTGACGTCCCCGAGGAGGGCTCCGGAGTGGGTCCCGGTGGCATCCACGAACGGCGGCATATCGCCGACATCGTGACCCACCAGGAGCTTGGGCACGTAGGAGGTGTCGTTCCTGGTCATCATGGGGTTGCGGGCGAAGATCAGGATGATCATGACCGCGAACATTGCGATGAACAGCACATAGTAGCTTCCCGTGAAGAGGGCTCCGATGAGACCCAGGATGACGATCGCCGCGCAGGCGTACATGTAGGTGGAGCTCTTATTGCTCCTGGACTGGGCCGCGATCATCTTCTGCTGCTGCACGACGGCCTTCCCCTTCCCTGCGGGGAACACCCTCACGCGGGGCTCGTTCTCGTCCTCGGGGTTGGAATAGGCGACGATGTCCTGCATCTCCCCCTTGGGAAGGTGCTCCACCATCGAGTTGGCGAGCATGGATTTACCGGTACCCGGCTCCCCGATGAGCATCATGTGCCTCTTCTGGGCCGCGGCCTTCTTCATGACCTCGACCGCCCTGTCCTGACCGATGACACGGTCGGACATCTTCTCGGGGACATCCACATCCTTGGTGGACTTGAACTGCTGGTTCTTCACCCACTCCTCAACGGGGACATCGGTGAGAACCGCGTCGTTCTCGTCTGTGTTCTCCTGAACCGTGGTCTTTCCCTCCTCTTTCTCGTCTGTTTTGTAGATGTAATCGTCTGCCACGTCAGTCACCTCTCTTTCCCATGTTGAAGAGGACGAACGCGAGCAGTGCGCAGATGACCGCGACGACGATCCACGGGGCGTACTCCACGATGGTCGTCACGATGCTGTTGTCGGCGGGCCACTCGTATCCCTCGTCGGAGAGGGCGTAGCCCATGAACGTGTAGGGTGCGACTGTCTTATAGGCGGAGTAATCCGAGCCGTACCAGTCGCTGTCGAATCTGAATGCCTGGTGGGACATGGTGAATGTTATGCCGGCATCCTCGGATAGGGCACCGGCGAGCAGGAATGCCCTCTTATCGCTGCCGGTGTCGTTCCATGTAGCGTCGATGCCGTATGCGCTGTAGACGGTGCCGCTCCCGATGACCACCACGTTCCACGCGTGGTAGTCGTTCTCCGACTGGGCGGACATCCCGAAGACGCTGATGCACGGGATGTGCTCCTGAATGCAGAACGCCTGCACCAGAGAGGAGTATCCCTCGCAGAGGATCCTGTGGACCCCCTTGTCGTCGGCCGCCACCAAAGCGCCGTAGATGCTCGAGGAGTATTCCGCCTCTGCGTCGTACTCGATGCTCTTTCCGCAGATGTAGTCGTTGAGCTTGTCGAGCTTCTCCGCGTCGGACTTGGAACCGAGGTCGAAGGAAGCGATGAGCTCGGTGAGCTTGGCCTTGGACTGGTCCACCATGGTCTGCAAGCCGGTCTTGACCTCCGGGAGGCTGTTCCCCTTGCAGTACTCGCCCGAAATCTTGATCTTGAACTCGGCAGGCGCGGATGCGGTCACGGTGACGGATTGGATCGCCGCGTCGTTACCCCAGGTGAACCATGCGAATGGGTCCTGCAGCTTGACGGCCTCGTAGACCCTGCACGCAGCCGACAGGGCCTGTTCCGCGTCTCCGAAGTTGACGGCGGTCGCCACTGGGACGTAGTATGTGGTCACGGTGCCGACAGTCTCCGACAGGATGGAATCCGTTTTGATACCGGTGGTTGGGTCCATCATGGTGTCGAAGATGCTCTTCTCATCCGCACTCAGCTGGTTGTAGTAGTAGTTGTCGAGGTCACCGGCGGCGACGGCCTCCGAGGACTCGTCGGTGATGACCACGGCGAACGCCGATGCGAGGAAGATCGCCGCCAATGTAACGGCCAATGCCGTGCTGCGAGAATTCATCGTCCTGCGGTTACTGCCTTTCCTTATAATAGGGTTTGCACGCGTGCCCGCTCAAGATTATAATACGCGGACGGCATGGGTTCCGCCATGCAGTTCAGGGACCTCGACATTCCGGAGAAGCTCCGCGAAGCCTTGGAGGAGCAGGGCTTCAGGGAGATGTACCCTCCCCAGGCCGAGGCCATCCCCAAGGCCCTCACCGGAAGGTCCCTGGTCGCGGCGGTCCCCACCGCCAGCGGGAAGTCGATGATAGGATTCGTCCCCGCCCTAAGCATGGTCCTTAGCTCCGGGAAGAAGGTCCTCTACATCGTCCCCCTGAAGGCGCTTGCCTCCGAGAAGAGGGACGACCTGAACAAGTTCGCACACCTGGGGATCAAGGTGGTCATGACCACCGGGGACCCGGACAGGGACGACGACGTCTCTGACGCCGACATCGTCATCGCCACCTCCGAGAAGGCGGATTCCATGATACGCCACGGCAACAGGTGGACCGAGGACCTCGGCATGG
The DNA here is from genome assembly GCA_000350305.1 of Thermoplasmatales archaeon BRNA1. Taxonomy (NCBI): domain Archaea; kingdom Methanobacteriati; phylum Thermoplasmatota; class Thermoplasmata; order Thermoplasmatales; species Thermoplasmatales archaeon BRNA1. Next base: position 535,342 of record CP002916.1, on the reverse strand, counting down.
TCATCGCCGACGAGGTTCACATGATCGCGGACCCGGGAAGGGGTCCGACCCTCGAGATCGCCATGACCAAGTTCATGCACAGGAACAGGTTCCTGCAGGTGATCGCCCTGTCCGCAACCATCTCCAACGCGGAGGATCTGGCACTGTGGTTGAGAGCCGATCTGGTGAAGTCCGATTGGAGGCCCACCAAGCTCAAGGAGGGGGTCTATTACGGCAACGACATCACCTTCGTCGACCCCAAGACCATGAAGAGGGAGGTCCGCGAGGTTCCTCCGGAGAAGGAGCCCATATGGGGCGCCGTGAAGCAGACCATCGAGGAGGGCGGCCAGGCGATGATCTTCGTCAACACCCGCCGTTCCACCGAGGCACTCGCGAAGAAGTTCTCCAAGCCCATGAAGGAGCTCACCGGCTCCTCGATCACCGAGGCGGAACAGGCACTCCTGGAAGGCGGCGACGAATCCACGGCCGTCGGGAAGATCCTCGCCGGGTGCGTGGCATGCGGCATAGCATTCCACCACGCGGGTCTGGATTACAAGCAGAGGAGGTTCGTCGAGGACGGTTTCCGCAACCGTACCATCAAGTGCATCGTCGCCACCCCCACCCTCGCGGCCGGGATCAACCTCCCCGCCAGGAGGGTCATCGTCCGCGACACCTACAGGTTCGAATCCAACGCCGGCAACGTGCCCATCTCCGTCATGGAGGTCCAGCAGATGTGCGGAAGGGCGGGACGTCCCGGATACGACCCCTACGGGGAGGCGGTCCTCATCGCCAAGAGCGACGACGACTACGACCATCTCATCTACGATTACATCACCCACGAGACCGAAAGGCTCACCTCCAAGCTCGGCAGGGAGACCATACTCAGATCCCACATACTGGGTCTTGTCGCCACAGGTGATGCCAAGTCGGAGTACGAGATTAAATCTTTCCTCGAGGGGACCTTCCTCGGGGCCACCTCAGACCTTTACGGACTCGATTCCCTGATATCGAAAGTCGTGGAGTTCCTCAGCGAGCAGGGGATGATAGAGGAGGCGGGCGGCAACGTCAGGATCCTCCCCTTCGGCAAAAGGGTCTCCGACCTCTACATCGACCCCTGGTCCGCGGTCATACTCAAGAAGGCCGTGCTCAGGATCACCGAGGCCGTCGACGACCTCCAGATCCTCCACGCCGTCTCCTGCACACCCGATGTGATGGGGATGTATCCCAAGAAGACCGACCAGAACGAACTGGAATCCGTGGACGCGGAATATTCCGACTTCTGGCTGGTGGATGAGAAGGACGAATCGATGGATTCTCCCGACTGGGACAATTCCTATGAGATACACCTCTCCAACCTGAAGACCGCCCTGGTGCTGAAGAGCTGGATAGACGAGAAGTCCGAGGACACGATCACCGACCACATGAAGATCGGTCCGGGGGACATCCGCTCCCGCGTGGACACCGCCGACTGGATCCTCTACGCGATGAACGAGATCGCCTACATCTTCAATCCCGATGCCTCCAAGCTCATCAAACCCCTGCTCACCAGGCTCAGGTACGGAGTCAGGGAGGAGCTCATCCCGCTGGTGACGTTCAGGGGCGTGGGAAGGAACAGGGCGAGAACGCTGTTCACCGCGGGATTCAAGACCCGCCAGGACCTGGCCGCAGCCGACGTGAACGTCATTGCCGGTCTTCCGAAGATCGGAAAGGCACTCGCACGCAGCATCAAGGAGCAGGTGGGATACACCAGGAACGATACCGCCGAACCGCCCCGCATGGACGATGACGAAGCGGAGTACATGCTGGAGAGGATGGCTGCCGAGATGGAGTCCAAGACCGGCAACAACAATCAGACCGGCCTCGATATGTTCTGACCGTCTAGGTCTTTTCAATATACATCAGATGAGAGGAAGTCCATCGGGCTCATTACGTTGGAACCGTCCGCGGAGACGGTCGTCCCTTTGGTCCCCATCATGACCATGAATCTGGGGAATCCGTCACGGACCCTCTTCATGGCGGTTGCCTTCCTGTCCGAGTCCCCGTCTGACAGCTGGACGTAGATCCTCCTTCCGTCCTTCTCCCCCACGAAGTCGATCGTGTGCCCGCCGTAGTCACCGGTGTACACCGAATAACCCCGGCTCCTGAGCTCCAGGTAGATGATGTTCAGGAGCCTCTCGTAGGTGTCCTCCTCGGAGATGTATCCCCTCACCGCATCGATGAAGGCCACGTCGGCAAGATAGAACCTGCATTTGGAGGGAAGGACCCTGCCGCCACGGATATCCATGGTCTCGCACCTGTGGATGATGCTTGCATCCTCCAGATACGAGACGTAGGCATTAACCGATGACCGCTTCACCGCTCCGTCGTCGCTGCTGGCGGCACTGACTAGATCCAGCAGAGAGGTGTAGTTCCCGATCCTTGCAGAGATGTAGTAGAGGAGACGCAACAGGAAGTCGGTGTCCTTCACCACGTTCACGCCCTCGACATCGGATACGATGCACGAGGAGAGTATCCCCTTCGCCCTGGAGACGACCTCGGACTGGTCGGTGTCCCCTCTCCACATGTCGGGGAAACCCCCAATCCTGATGAAGCGGTCGAACACATAGGCCATGTCGAAACGTCCGTGATACTCGCGGGCGAAGTCAAGACACTCGCGGAATGTGAGCGTGAAGACCTCGAGCGAACGGTCGCCGCCGGTAGGAGGTATCGGACCGGTGACGTAGATGTCCGCACCGCCGCGGGCAAGGTCGGTGGCAAAGGGTTCCCATCCTTTGACGTGCTCAATCCCATCGATGAGCACGACGTTGTGCTTGCCATCCTCAATTCTGCCCTTGACGAATCCTGAGAGTATCCCGACATCGCGGAGATGGTAGTTTCCCGCGAGGCCGACATCCAGGGCAAGAACGTTAGTGTCCCCGTCGGAGCCGCACCCGTAAACGAGTCTCCCATCGGCTTCGGTGGAGATATCCACGTCCCTGCAGACATGAAACTTCAGGAGCGAGGTTTTTCCGGAGCGGTGAACGCCTCTGACGACCGTCACGCAACCGTTTCCGTCGGACGGCGGCAGGGTCAAAGCGTACTTTTGACGCTCCTTCAGCTTCATAGCAGATAATATGCATTCTTGCTTATTAATACTTGTTATTATTACATTTGTAAATACATATTTTATTTTGTTTTTATTTTTGTATTTGTAAATACAATATTAGCAATATTCTCCGAATTAGATAATCAAAAACAGAAACAGAGCTTCGCCCTGTCAGGAAAACGAATCGAAAAAAAGAGGGATCCCGGGATTGCTCCCGGGAAAGGAATTTCACTGCTTTGCGTTCAGGATCTCTTCGACCGCCTCGACGCTGTTGGCGCAGGGGATCGGTGCGGGAGAGGTCTTGATGATGGTATCGGGGTCCTTCAGACCGTTTCCGGTGCAGATGCAGACAACCTTCTCGCTCTTGTCGATGACACCCTCCTCGCGGAGCTTCTTGAGTCCTGCGACGGATGCGGCGGAGGCAGGCTCGACGCAGACACCCTCGCGGCGTCCGAGGAGCTGCTGGGCTGCGACGATCTCGTCGTCGGTGACGGTGGTGCAGAATCCCTTGGTGTCGTAGATCGCCTTGAGGGCCTTGACGCCGGACACGGGGTTTCCGATCCTGATCGCGGTCGCGATGGTCTCGGGGTTGGGCTCGGCCATGAAATCGTTGGATCCCGCCTCGAACGCGCGTGCAACGGGCGCGGATCCCGCGGCCTGGATTCCGGTGAGCATCGGGATGCGGTCGATCCATCCGACCTCCTCGAGCTCCTTGCATGCCTTGTAGACCGCCCAGATGTTGGCAGCGTTACCGACGGGCAGGATGATCCTGTCGGGGACGTCGTACTTCAGCTGGTCCATGATCTCGAAGAGAACGGACTTCTGACCCTCGGGACGGTAGGGGTTGATGCTGTTGAGGAGGTAGAGCTTCCTCTCCTCGGCCATCTTCCTGGCGAGTGCGAGGGCGTCGTCGAAGTTCCCGTCGATGGACAGGACCTTCGCGCCGAAGAACAGGGCCTGTGCGAGCTTCCCCATGGCGACCTTGCCGGAGGGGAGGAACACGGCGCATTTCATTCCGGCCTTGGAGGCGTATGCAGACAGGGATGCGGAGGTGTTTCCGGTGGAAGCGCATCCGACGACCTTGGCCCCCAGCTCCTTGGCGTGGGAGACCCCGATGGTCATCCCGCGGTCCTTGAAGGATCCGGTGGGGTTGAGTCCCTCGAACTTGACGTATGCGTCAGGGACGCCGACCTCGGCTCCCAGGGCCTCGGTCTTGTAAAGGGGGGTCCCTCCTTCCTGGATGGAGACCTTGTTGGCGGGGTCGACGGGCATGAAGGGGGCGTACCTCCAGACACCGATGGGCTCCTTGTGGAGGTCCTCGGGCTTCATCTCCTTGACAGCGGAGAGGTCCATCTTGACGGTCAGGAGACCGCCGCACTTGGGGCAGAGGTTGACGTAGGGGTCGCTGACCTCGGCTCCGCATTTCCAGCAAACTACCTTGTGGTTGGCCATGATAATCAGATCCTTCTGCATCCGGTACCGCACTCGGTCACCCAGATGTCGCAGTTTATTCCGTTATCGGTAAAGACTTTCTTGACGCTCTCCGCGATAACCCCGCCCTGGTGGGTGGATTTGTCGTAGAAGGCCATGACGCAGGGGCCGGAACCGCCCAGGAACGACACGATCGCGCCGTGTTCCATGGCGGCCTTCTCGGCCTCCTTGAGATTGGGTATGAGGTGGGCGCGCGCGGGCTCGAAGACCATGTCCGCGACGGACCTTCCGATGAGGGGGAGGTCGTCGGTCATCATGGCGTACACGAGGGTGGACGCGTGTCCGACGTGGAAGATCAGGTCCTTGACGGGGACCTCGGCGGGCAGGACCTTCCTCGCCTCGGAAGTGGCGACGAGGATGTCCGGGAGGGCGACGACCAGTCCCAGGTCCTTGGGGGGCTCGATCCTTACGACCTCGAAGGGCTCGTAGGAACGGATGATGGTGAATCCTCCGAGGATGCAGGGTGCGACGTTGTCCGCGTGGATGGAGCCGGAGGTGTATCCCTCGGCGTATGCCGCGCAGAGGATGACCTCGTTGATGCTGAGCTTCTCGCCGCTGATGAGATGGGCGAGGTATGCTCCCCCGGCCGCGCTGGCGCCGGAGGAACCGATGCCGGAGCAGGGACGGATGCCCTTGTGGATCTTGACCTCGAGGCCGAAATCTGCCCCGCTGCGCTTGAGCACCTCGGCCGCGGCGATGGTCACGGAGTTCTTGGCGGGATCCCTGGTGATGGATTCCGCGCCGGGACCGTCGATCTCGCTGATGATGATGCCCTCGGGGATCTTCCTCCCCTCGATGATGTCGTAAGGCTCGTGGATGGCAAGTCCGAAAGTGTCGAACCCAGCACCTATGTTGGAGGTGGTGGCGGGTGCGGCAACCTTGATCCATTCGTCGCTCATGGTCTTCCTCTACCGCTCTATTGGGGAAATCATATAAAACACTTCGATAGGCGCGCGTGCGCGGATGATAACCATTAATACGGCCCCAGCCGTTGGAGCATCCGTGTCAGAGGTCAGGGTCGTAGGCATCAGGGGCGGCTTCACTTTCGAGCAGGCCGTGGACCACTTCGCCTCCATCGGGGCGGAGGTCGTCCTTCTGGAGCCCTCGGTGGTCTGCGGGAAGGATCATGTCGTCTCCGCCGTTATGCACGCCGAACGCGCATTCGCCGAGGGGCGGAACCGCGCCAAGACCCTTCTTACCGAGATTGTCCTCTATGCCGCATGCGAGAGGCAGATCGGCAAGGCCCTGAAGAAGATGAAACCGACGGACGGGACCGCAGGCATGGTGGCCGCAGTCCTGAATTATCCCGGGGATCTGGTACTTTCTGAGTTAGGGGCCGAATCCGACGATTCCCTGTATGCTCCTTCCGAGGAGAAGGCGAGGAATCTCGGGGCCGAACTGTTCGACGGGGTCTCCCCCGGGGATGCAGTGCTCGAGCAGGTCGCTATGGTCGACCTGATGAAAATGTGAGTCCCGGGGTCTCCCCCGGGGAATTAGTTTCAGAACTCGGGCACGAACTTGTAGCCGTAGTGGATGACTCCGGCGTCGCCGTCCTCGTCGAGTTTCCTCATGACGGCGCGGACGCGCATTCCGATCTCGATCTTCTCGAGGTCGACGTCCACCAGCTGTCCCTCCACCATGACACCGTCGTCGTCCTTGACCATGGCGACGGCGTAGGGCATCATGCATCCGTTGAACCCGGAATTGTCGTGGATGATGGAGTAGGAGTAGACCTCCCCCTTCCCGGAGAGGCGGTGCTTCTCCATCTTTCCCATGCTGTGCCTCCTGCAGTAGGGGCAGAACGAGCGCTCGGGGAAGAAGATCCTTCCGCACTCGGTGCACTTGGATCCCTCAAGGTTGTACCTTCCGGGGATCTCACGCCACTCCCTTGCAACTACCATTGCCATTCAGATCGCCTCCAGGATAGAAACGGTGACGGCGGAACCGGTTCCGCCCACGCTCTGGGCGAGACCGTGCTTCGCATCTTTGACCTGCCTGTCTCCGGCGGTGCCGGTGAGCTGCTGGTAGAGCTCGACGATCTGCGAGACTCCGGCGGCTCCGACGGGGTATCCCTTGGACTTCAGTCCTCCGCTGGTGTTGACGGCGACCTTCCCGGCATCGAAGTGGGTCTGTCCCTCCAGGAACGCCTTTCCGGCCTCCCCGTTCCCGTAGAGTCCGAGGTCCTGCAGTGCTAGGACCCCTCCGACGGTCTGTGCGTCGTGGACCTCCGCGACCTGGATGTCGGCGGCGGTGATGTGGGCGTCCCTGTACGCCTGCTGTGCGGCGACGGAGGTCGCCTTGAAGCTGGTGAAGGTCTCCCTCTGGAAGAATGCGAGGGTGTCGGATGCCTGGGCGCATGCTGCGACCTTGACGTACTTGTCGGTGTACTTCTTGGCGTCCTCGAGGGGGCACAGGATGACCGCGGACGCTCCGTCGCTGAAGGGCGCCCCGTCGAACATGGTGAGGGGGTCGCAAGTGGGTCCCGCCCTGAGGACGGTGTCTAACTTGATCTCCTTCCTGAACTCGGCCTCGGGGTTCCTGGCGCCGTGGAAGTGGGAGTTGACCGCACAGGATGCGATCTCCTCGCGGGTGGCGATGCCCTCTTTGATGAGACGGCGGGCGATCATGGCGTAGATGGAGGTCTCGGTGATACCGACTCCTGCCTCCCACTCCGCGTCGAGGGTGGCGTTGAGGACCTGTCCGACGCGGTCGTCGTCCATGTCGGTCATCTTCTCCGCCCCTCCGACGATGACGATGTCGCTCATGCCGGATGCGACGGCCTGCACTCCCTGGCGGAAGGCGACTCCTCCGGACGCCCCTCCTGCCTCAGTCCTGATCGCGGGGACGTGGCGGGTGGCCATTCCGGTATAGTCCGCGACGAGGGCGTCGATGTTCTGCTGTTTGATGAAGTTCCCGGATGCGAGGTTCCCGATGTAGACGGCGTCGATCTCGTCTCCCGAGAGCCCGGCGTCCGCGATCGCCTTCGCTCCTGCCTCGATACCGAGGGCCCTGAAGGATGCTCCCCAGAGTTCTCCGAACTTGGTGCTTCCTGCTCCGATGATTGCAACTTCCCTCATTTTCACTCCTCCGGCATCTTGATGATGTTCTTGAACTTCGCATAGGTCGCGTAATCGATCACGACGGGGTCCTTCAGGATGGTGTCTAGGACCGGTGCGTTCTCCTTCCTGTAGTTGGTCATCTCGTCGGTGACGGTGATGTCGAACGCGTCGGAACCCGCTCCGGATCCGTAGGAGGTGACCAGGATGCGGTCTCCCGCCTTGGCGTGGTCGAGGACATGTGCCAGACCGATGGGGACGGCACCGCTGTAGCAGTTTCCGATGTTGGGGGTGACCAGTCCGCACTCCACCTGCTCGGGGGTGAATCCCAGCTGGGCCGCGACCCTGGTGGGGAACTTTCCGTTGGGCTGGTGGAAGACACAGTAGTTGTAGTCCGCGGGGGTGGTCCCCATGGCCTCCATCATCATCTTGGCGGCGGTGGAGACGTGCCTGAAGTACGCGGGCGCTCCGGAGAACCTTCCTCCGTGGACCGGGTACATCATCCCCTCCCTCCTCCAGAAGTCGGAGGTGTCGGTGGTGAATGACAGGGTCTTGTTGATCTGGGCGATGACCTTCTCCTTTCCGAGGAGGTATGCCGCTCCTCCGGCTGCGGCGGAGTACTCGAGGGCGTCCCCGGGTGCTCCCTGGGAGGTGTCCGCTCCGATCGCGACGGCATACTTCACCATGTCCGATTTGACGAGACCTAGACCTGCCTGGATTCCTGCGGTTCCGGCCTTGCACGCGAACTCCAGGTCCGCGGCGGTCATGTTGGGGGTCGCCCCGATGGCGGTGGCGACGATGGCGGACGAGGGCTTGACCGCATAGGGGTGGCTCTCGGATCCGATGTAGACCGCTCCGATGTCGGCGGGGTTGACCTCGGGCACACGGGCCATCATGAACCTGGCGGCCGCGGTGGCGATGGTCACGGTGTCCTCGTCGGGCGAGGGCACGGACTTCTGGTTGATCATGAGTCCTTTGGACATTGCCTTTCCGTCGGCACCCCAGACCCTTCCGATCTCCTCGGGCTGGATCCTGTACCTGGGTACGTAGGCTCCGTAACTTACGATTCCTTCCATTCAACTACCTTCCTTTAGTTCTTTGAGCCTCTTGATGAGGCCGTCCACGGACATGTCCGTGACCACGAGGGGCACTCCCTCGCGCTCGGCGAGCTTGATCGCCAGAATGTCCGTCTGGTCGGGTTTGTGATAGACCACCATCGCTGGTGTCAGGGGGTGCGCCCTGATGGCCACCATGGGGGAACGTCCATAGTGGACGTCGGTGAAAATCAGGGCGCGCTCGATGCTCCATCCGTAGATCTTAAGATAATCCTGAGAACTGAGGGTCAGGATCGCCTTCAGGGAATCCACGATGGTGTATCCGTAGATCTTCTTGGCAGGGGTCTTGGCGGGGTTGATGTTCCTGCCGCCGATGGCGCGGATGAAGTCCGCCTCCTCTATCCCCTCGGGGAACTCGTCCATTGCGATGACGCACTCCGTCTTGGCGTCCGGGGTGTACCTGGAAGCCACGGGTGAACCGTTCGCCGCATCGAGGGTCAGGAAAGTGTCGACCATCTTCTTCACTACGGCGACGCCGGGCGATTTCCTTCTGCCGGATTCGTAGTCCGAGATCACGGAGTGCGAAACGCCCATGGCGTCGGCTAGTTCGTACTGCGAAATGCCGAACTCCTCGCGCCATTTGCGGATCGCCTTGCCGGGCTCGGAGGAGAGAGTGATCTCTCCGGCGATCTTTTCCCTAAGTGCATCCGTCATCGCTCCCGCTATCGGCTGATTGTTATATAATAGTGTCGAAGTCACTAATCGTCGATTGACGATTGCATCAGATGTCCAGGCGCTTCTTCAGCTCGGAGACGACGGCGGACATCACCTGCATCTGTGCGGCTTTCTTGTTGTTGGCGGGGACCACCACCCAGGGGGCGTACGGGGTGTTGGTGGAGGCGATCATCCTGTCGACGTACTCCTCGTACACGTCCCACTTCTCCCTGTTCCTCCAGTCCTCGTCGGTGAGTTTCCAGGATTTGAGGGGGTCCTCCTTCCTGGCGTTGAACCTGACCTCCTGCTCGTCCTTCGTGATGTCCAGCCAGAACTTGATGACGATCGCCCCGGAATCCGCCAGCATGTGTTCCATGGTGTTGATCTCGTCGGCGGAGCGGGAGTACTCCTCGGGGGTGCAGAATCCCTCGATGGGCTCCACCATCATCCTGCCGTACCAGCTGCGGTCGAAGATGGATATGTGGCCGGGCCTGGGCATATACGATGCGAACCTCCACAGGTAGGTGTGGGCTAGGTCGGTGGCGGTGGGTTTCTTCACACGGTCGATGAGATATCCGCGGGGGTTGAGGGCGTGGGCTATGTGCTTGATGCATCCTCCCTTGCCGGCGGCGTCCCATCCCTCGAACACGAGGACCACGGACATGCCCGATAGGGAGAGGAGGATCTGCAGTCCCTCGAGATCGGTACTGAGCCTGTCCATCCTCTTCTTGAACTTCTCTACATCCGGGCACTGTTCCAGTCCCTTGCGGGGATTGGGGTACTGCTAGGACACCGCGTGCTTGGACGGGGCCTTCCATTTGGCGTTCTTCAGGCACCTCTCGAAGCGTCCGGCGATGGCCTCCGCGACCTTGTTCAACGTCTCCGCTATCTCCCCAACCTGGATCCTGTCCCACGGGGCGCGGTCTGTGTCGGTGCCGGAGATCATCTCGTCGGCCATCGCCCAGTACTTGACACGGTCAATGCGGTCCACGGAGAGGAAGGTGCCGGAAAGGGGGGTGAACGGGCGGTACTGCTCGGCATAGTCCTTCATCGCCTCGGGGGTGACGCTGAGGTCGATCTTGATGAGGTAGGTGCCGTTGTCCTGGAGGTACTCCTCGAAGGCCCTGATTACCTTCAGGCCTTCCGCCAGACCGCCCTTCACGCCGTTGAACTTCTCAAGGAACATGGAGTACCACGAACGGTCGAAGAGGGCGATCTCGCCTTTTCCGGGTGTGGCCTCGACCATGTTGGCGAGCGCCCTCGGACCGCTTTTCATGACATCGAAGTGGTGGTAGGTGACGCAGCGGGGCTCCAGGGAACGTGCGATCTCGTTGACCACGCGGCTGATGACGCGTCCGGACCCTCCCTCGAAGACGATGAGGACCGGGACATCCCTCTGCGCAAGTTCCATCTGTGCCCTGTTGAGCCTTTTCTCCGTCTCACCTTCGATGAGGGATTTCATAATGGGAGGTTAACACGTTGAAAATAGAAATAAACGCCGTTGAACGGAAACGCGGCAGCATCCGCCGTCCGGAAACCGTCGCGGCCGTCTCAGAGCATCAGCGAAACCGCGATGCAGGAGATGAACAGCACTGCCGCGGATGCTATGAGCATGACGCTGATGATCAGACGCTCCTTGGCGGAAACCCCACCGGAACCATCGTTCGATACCAATCCCATCCCATCCTTTTCCGGTTCCCTTCGGCGCGCCGAGTGCATTCCCGTTTCAGACGCTCGGGGAAACGAACGGGAAGCGATTGTGTTTAACATATAAAACAACACCGTCGTTCCGAGTCTGGCACATATCGAAAATCCATCCAAATGCGCCTCGGTGCCCGAACGGTCCCCAGAGTCCAACCTTAAATATCCTTGTTTTATAGGCGCGCGCAGTGAACAAAATGGCAGACATCGGAGACTGCACGAAGACCATAAAGACCGAGGAGGGCGAGCTCACCATCTTCAGCCTCAGGGAACTCGAGAAGAAAGGCGTCATCAAGGACCTCAAGAAGATCCCCTACTCCATCAGGATCCTCATCGAGGGAGTCCTCAGGCAGAGGGGGGAGACCATCTCCGACGACGACGTGAGGAACGTCGCGTCCTGGTCCCCCGAAGGCAACGACGCGGACATCCCTTGGATCCCCGCGAGGGTCCTTCTCCAGGACCTCACCGGGGGCGCCGCCGTCACCGACCTCGCATCCATGAGGGATGCCGTCGCCAGGATGGGCAAGGACCCCCAGTCCATCAACCCCATCATCCCGGTGAACCTGGTCATCGACCACTCCATCCAGACCGACGTCGCGGGCTGCGACAAGGCGATGCAGGAGAACGAGGAGATCGACTTCTCCCGCAACAAGGAGAGGTACGCCCTCTTCAAGTGGGCCCAGAAGTCCTTCAGGAACTTCACCGCCGTCCCCCCGTGGAACGGCATCTGCCACCAGGTCAACATCGAGTTCCTCTCCCCCCTCGTCCACGTGAAAGACGTAGACGGGAAGAAAATCGCATACCCCGACTCCTGCTTCGGAACCGACTCCCACACCACCCAGATCGACGGTCTCGGGGTCGCCGGATGGGGTGTCGGGGGAATCGAGGCCGAGGCCGTCATGGTCGGCCAGCCCTCCTATATGAGCCTCCCCGACGTCGTCGGATTCAAGCTCGTGGGCAAGCTGTCCCCCGGGGTCACCGCCACCGACCTGGTCCTCACCGTCGTCCAGATGCTGAGGGAGAAGGGCGTGGTCGGCAAGTTCGTCGAGTTCTTTGGTCCCGGATACCAGTCCCTCGATGTCTCCGACAGGTCCACCGTGGCGAACATGGCCCCCGAGTACGGAGCCACCATGGGATACTGCCCCATCGACGCCAAGACCATGGACTACCTCCGCCTGACCAACAGGGACGACAGGCACATCGCGGCCATCGAGGCGTACGAGAAGGAACAGATGCTCTGGTACGATCCCGAGAACATCCCCGAGTACACCGACACCCTGGAGCTCGACCTCTCCACCGTCGAGCCCTCCGTCGCCGGACACAAGAGGCCCCAGGACCGCATCCCGCTCAGGAACATGAAGGCTCAGTTCTCCAAGACCCTCGGGGCCCTGGGAGTCCCCCAGCAGAGGATGGGGGAGGGTGAGAGGATGGGGGACGGCAGCGTCGCCATCGCATCCATCACCAGCTGCACCAACACCGCCAACCCCTCGGTCATGATCGCCGCGGGACTCGTGGCCAAGAAAGCCTTCGAGCTCGGCATCAGGCCGAAGAAGTACGTCAAGACCTCCCTTGCCCCCGGGTCCAAGGCGGTCACCGACTATCTCACCAAGTCCGGACTCCAGAAGTACCTGGACGCCGAGGGATTCCAGAACTGCGGATACGGATGCATGACCTGCATCGGAAACTCCGGACCCCTGTCCGACGACGTCTCCAAGCAGATCAAGGACGGGGACCTCGCGGTCGCCGCCGTCGCTAGCAGCAACAGGAACTTCGAGGGAAGGATCCACCCGCTGGTCAAGGCCAACTACCTCATGTCCCCTCCGCTGGTGGTCTGCTTCGCACTCGCCGGACGCGTGGACATCGACATGACCAGGGAACCCATCGCCGAGAAGGACGGGAAACAGATCTTCCTCAAGGACATCTGGCCCTCCGACGAGGAAATCCGCAGCATCATGGACAGGTACGTCACCAGGGAGGCGTTCGCCGCCGGTTACGACAACATCTACAAGGGCTCCGACAGGTGGAACTCCATCCCGGTCTCCGAGACCCCGCTGTTCGGATGGGACGAGAAGTCCACGTACATCAGGAACCCGCCCTACTTCGAGCACCTCGCAGACGCTCCTAGGATCGAGAGCATCAGGAAGGCGAGGTGCCTTGCCAAACTCGGGGACTCCATCACAACCGACCACATTTCCCCCGCGGGAGCGTTCGGCGAGGACTCCTCCGCAGGGAAGTACCTCATCTCCCTCGGGGTCCAGAAGAAGGACTTCAACTCCTACGGGTCCCGCCGCGCGAACCACGAGATCATGGTCAGGGGGACCTTCGCCAACGTGAGGCTCAGGAACATGATCGCCCCCGGCACCGAGGGAGGCTACTCCAAATATGTGCCAGACGGCTCGGTCGATTACATGTACGAGACCTCCGAGAAGTACCGCAGGGACGATACCCCGCTCATCGTCATCGCCGGAAAGGACTACGGCATGGGTTCCTCCAGGGACTGGGCCGCGAAGGGTCCCCTGCTCCTGGGAGTGAAAGCGGTCATCGCCGAGTCCTTCGAGAGGATCCACAGGTCCAACCTCGTCGGGATGGGGATCATCCCCCTGCAGTTCGAGGAGGGACAGAACGCCGCGTCCCTCGGCCTGGACGGAAGCGAGTGCTACTGCATCGACCTGAAGGATCTGGCCCCCAAGAAGAAGGTCAGAGTCTGCGTCCAGAGAAAGGACGGCTCCAAGACCGAATTCCATGCCATCTGCCGTGCCGATGTGCCCATCGAGATCCAGTACATCGCCAACGGCGGAATCCTCCCGTTCGTCCTGAGAAGGATGATCGCCTGAAACCCCCGCCCCCTCCCCGGAGGGGGCACCACTTTTGAATACTGATTAGACGATTAGCCCCCGATGACAAGGGCTTACATCAAGTGCCCCAAATGCGGGAACAAGCTGTTCATAGACGACTCGGTCGGCGGAGGGATGTGTTTCTACTGCCAGTTCCACGCCGACCTGGCGGACGAGAAGATCGCCGCCATCTGGAACGCAGTGAAGGATAGGGAGGACGTCTTCGCCCGGCTCAACAAGGTCGATTCCGTCAAGAACGTCGACGAGCTGCGCATGGATATAGACAAGCTCGCGTTCACCGATCCCGAGAATCCCCTGGTCATCCTCTGGCAGGGCAACCTGCTCGCCTACGACGGCTACCTTCCCCCCGCCGTCGAGAAGTGGCTCGAGGCCCTCCCCCGCATCAGGGAGATCGAACGCTACGATTTCATCGTGGCCGAGCGCATCTTCAGCGGCATGATCCGCTTCACCGCCGAGGCCGCGATCAAGAACAGGCTCAGGGAAATGGAGAGCCTGCCGCGGATCGAGGAACTAGTCAGGTACGCCTTCGACTTCCCGGAGAAGCCATACAAGCCCTTCATCATAGCCCTGGCAGACTATCTCTTCGATTACATCAAGGAAAACAACATCAGGGGCGACAAGGTGCTCTTCAACCTCCTCTACGACCTCGCCGTCATCCAGTTCCGTGCCAGCCCCGACCTGAGGCTCACGTACATGATTACCTCCAAGCTCGTCGACTCGAGCGTCAAGGAAGACCTCTTCAAGGTCATGTCCCCCAACCGTCCCGAGGAGTACTACACGAGCGAGAAGCTCAGGAACCTCAACCTCACCACCAAAATCTGCATGAACTACCCGCCGGAGTGGTGGAACGGCGCCATCTCGTACTACAACAGCGGCGCACCGAGGAATTACATCGCCAAGTTCGACGAGGGTGTGGAACTCTTCGAGAAGGCCAAGAAAGCAGGTCCGTTCGGAGAGGGATTCAAACTCTCCAAGGCATGCATGTGCATCGCCGACGTGGACAAGGTCTACGTCCGGGACTACGAGAAGGCCCAGAAGAAAAAGAAGTGATCACTTCCGGATTTCCCCGAAGAGTGCGTTGCACCCCTTGGTGATATCCAGATAGACCTTCCCGAACCCTCCTGTGTACCAGGGGTCCTCCACGGCGCGGTCCTCACCCGCGTGAGACATCAGCAGGGACACCTTGTTCTCTGGGTCCTTCCCGATGATCCCCATGATCCCGCGGATGTTCTCCTCGTCCATGCCGATGATGTAGTCCCATTTGTCATACTCGTCGGATTTCAGACGTCTAGCACTTCTCTGTTCGAAGGGCACTCCGTTCTGGGACAGGATGTTCCTCGTACCGTAGTGTACGCCGTTGCCGATCTCCTCGTTTGAGGTCGCGCAGGATGCGATAACGAAGTCGTCCTCCGCCCCCGCCTTCCTGACGATGTCCTTCATGACGAACTCCGCCATGGGGCTGCGGCAGATGTTGCCGTGACAGACGAAGAGGATGCGTACGACCATGGTTCTCCAACTCCCTCCTCATAGTCAATCTTTATGTTCACCATTCGGATGCACCATCCGATGACTACGCCGTTCGGAAAGACCGCGGATGGAAGAGAGGTGCAGCTTATCCCGCTCGAGTGCGGGAACCTGTCCTGCGGCATCCTCACATACGGTGCCGTCCTGCAGAACCTTCTGGTGCCCGATTCCGACGGCTTCGACACCGATGTCGTCCTCGGATATGAGAACGTGAATTCATACGAGGAACTCTCCGGGAGGATGGGCGCGGTCATCGGAAGATATGCGAACAGGATCGCCAACGCCAGGTTCGAGCTCGGCGGGAGGACCTACGAACTCTCCAGAAACCGCGGCCCCGACCACATCCACGGCGGGTTCTCGGGGTTCGACAGGAAGATCTGGGACGTGAAGAGCGTCTCCGGCCGCTCCGTAACCCTCTCCCTCTCGAGCCCCGACGGCGACGAGGGGTACCCCGGTAACATAGACGTCGAGGTCACCTACACCCTGGACGGCGATTCTCTTTCCATCGGTTACACTGCTAGATCCGACGAGGATACCGTCTGCAACCTCACCAACCACTCCTACTTCAACCTGAACGGCCACAACCGCGGGACGGTCGAGGACAACTACGTCTCGATCAACTCCTCCAGGCACACCGTCCTCGGCGACAGGTCCCTCCCCACGGGCGAGATCGCTCCCGTGGACGGCACCCCTCTGGACCTTAGGCAGGCCCGTTCCCTCGGCACCAGGCTCAGGAAGTACGGCGGGTTCGACAACAACTACCTCCTCGACGGGAGGAAGGCGGCTACCGTATACGCCCCGAAGAGCGGGATCACGATGGAGGTCGAGACCGACTCCCCCGCGGTGCAGTTCTACACCGCGAACGGGCTGAAAAACGTGGACGGAAAGTACGGTTCGAGGTACGGGAAATGGAGCGGCCTCTGCCTGGAGACCCAGGAATGCCCGGACGCTCCGAACCGCCCCGAATTCCCCCCGGCGGTGCTCAGAAAAGGGGAGACCTACCGCAGGCTGACCAGGTTCGTTTTTTCATCCGAGCAGGAATGAGATCATTCCTGGTCGAGGGAGGCCTTCATCCTCGTCTTGATGTCGACGATGGGGTCGACGTTGCAGGGATCGACCTTCCTGTTGGCGGCGAGGAACAGCGAGACGTAGTCGCCGAACATGATTGCGTAGATGATACGCTCGGAGACGCTCTCTCCCTTGACGTCGACGATGATCGGGTCCAGTCCCCTGCTCTTGAGGGTGGATATGGTGGCCTTCACGATCTTGCGGACGTCGGTAAGGTCGTCATCGTTGATGATGATCGGCAGGAAATTCTTCCTCAGGGGATCCTCGTACCATCCGACGACCTCGTTGTGGTTGAACTCGGGCATGGTGCCGGAGAACGCGACGATCTTGGAATTCTCGTTGAGCTGGTTCTTCATGCGGACGGCGGTTGCCGAAAGGTCGGGGGACCCGTAGACCACGGGGACGTAGCCGACGATCCTCTTGGCGACGTAGCGGGCGTAGCTGTCCTCTGCCTCCATCTCGTCCTGATAGGCGCGGAGACGGGGGATCATGTCCTCCAGCTGCTTCCTGAGTCCGGTGACGCCAGCGTCCTCGATGATGCCTCCGAGGAGTCCGACGAACCATCCGATGGCACTCCTGGGCTGCATGAGCTCGCCGCCGATCTTGACAATGAGGTTGCCGTTCTGCGCGGAAAGGCTCTCTAGCTCTCCGCCGTGGGTGACCGCGATGACGTCCAGGCCGCTCTCGACGGCGAGCTTGTACATCTTGACGGTCTCGAAAGTGTTGCCGGAATAGCTGCACGCGACGAAAAGGGTGTCCTCCTTGGTTACCCATACGGGTATCGAGAGGGCCTTGGTGACGTCGACGTACACCTTTGAGGTGTAGTAGGTGGAATCGGCGAAGACTGCTCCCCCGATGGCGGAGGCGCCCATTCCGCAGATGAGCACGTTCTTGTAGGTTTTGGTAATGCCGGTCTTGACTGTGAGGGCTTCGGTGAGGTAATCGACGAATCCGGATACCTCCCTTCCCATTCTGTTCAGCGACTCGGTCTCGAACTGCATATTTCACACCCTGCCTATGAATGCTTGAGTTGAGGATTGCTCGAATTCATATTTCAACCATTTGCATAAGGTCAATCCGACCATCCATCTCACTCCTGTCAATTTCACTCCTCCGACGCGAGATCGTTCAGATATCCGTAGTACGCGTTGTCCGATCCGGATTTCTTAACCCACTCGTGGAGCTGCTTCTTAGTGATGAATCCCATGCGGAGGGCGACCTCCTCGGGACATCCGACGATGGCCCTTCCGGTCTTCTCGACCTCATGGACCCTGTTGCTCGCGTCCAGCAGGGACTCGAACGTACCGGTGTCCGCCCAGATCGTGTCGGGGCCGGTGACGAGTGCCTTCAGCTTGCCCTGCTTGATGTATAGCTTGTTCAGATCGGTGATCTCGATCTCTCCGCGGGCGGAGGGCTTGAGGGTCTTGGCGAGCTTGGAGCATTCCTTGTCGTAGAAGTAGAGACCCACGACCACCGCGTTGGACTTGGGGTCCTTGGGCTTCTCCTCGATGTCCACGATGTTTCCGTCGGGACCGAACTCCGCGACGCCGAACGCCCTCGCGTCCTCGACCTCGTGGCAGAACACGCAGGCCCCGTCGGTGATGCTCATGGCCTCCGCGAGGAGCTCATACATCTCCTCGCCGTAGAACACGTTGTCGCCGAGTGCAAGAGCGACATTGTCCCCGTCGGCGAACTTCTCGCCGATTATGAGTGCGTCAGCGATCCCCTTCTGGACCTTCTGGACTGCATATTTGATGCTGATACCGAACTGCTTTCCGTCACCCAAGAGCTTCTTGAAGTAAGCCCTATCGTCTTTGTTAACGATGACCAGGATATCGCGGATCCCCGCGCTCATGAGCGTGGAGAGCGGATAGTAGATCATCGGTTTGTCGTATATCGGAAGAAGGATCTTCGAGATATGCGAGGATGCCGGATATAAACGAGTGCCCTTGCCGGCAGCAAGGATGATTCCCTTCATTAGGACTAGATTGTGAAGTCCCTATATTAAGGATACCATTTTTATTTATAAAGAAAAGCAAATATTCGTCGATTGCCGAAATAGGATTCGACACTTTGAAACCCAAAATTCGATTTGTGGCTATTGTCAACTCCGCCCCCTCTTGTAAGGCGATTGACGATTGACCAGTTCCCTGTCCGGAAGACTGACTGTAGTGCTAAACCTTATATTCGGGATGTGGAATGAGGAAACAAGTCGGGCCTGTGGGGTAGCTTGGTATCCTTGTGGCTTCGGGAGCCATTGACCTCGGTTCAAATCCGGGCAGGCCCACTCCCACTTTTTCCGATCCTTCGAATCCGCAGTTTCTTTTAACCCCTCTGCGATACATGTGCCAGAATAACGGAAGGCCTCCCATGAAGGATATCGTGATCTTCGACCTTGACGGCACCCTCACCCAGTCCAAGCCGTCGATATTCGCAGCATACCGCTATGCGGCGGAGAAGATGGGACTGCCTGTACCGTCCGACGAGATGCTGGAGGGGCATCTCTGCGGGGACCTTCCAAACAATATCCGCACCCTCTTCGGGGTTTCCGGGGAGACGGAGCGGCTGGGCATCGGCTTGTACAGGGAGAAGTACACCGAGATCTGCATGGGGAACGTCCCCCTGTTCCCCGGAGTGGAACAGGCCCTCGATAGCCTCTCGGAGATGGGTGTCGACATGTACGTCGCGACCATGAAAATCGAGGAGGTGGCTATACCGTTCATCGAGAGTCTGGGTCTTTCCAAATTCTTCGAAAAGGTCAGGGGTGCTTCCGCCGACGGTTCAGTCACCAAGGCGGACATGATCCTTGAGTGTATCGGTGATGACGACAAGAGCAGGGCCGTGATGGTCGGCGACTGTCCCCAGGACCTCAGAGCCTCGGCGGAGGCGGGGGTGGACTTCATCGCCGCGTCCTACGGCTACGGTCTCCCGGTGGAGAGATGCAGAGCCGAACACATCCGTTACGTGGACGACATCCGCAAGATCTGCCACGCCCTGGGCACATTCTGAGTGTGGCCACACGCCCGCGCGGACGATTATTATTATAATGAATGATGCCATTCCGTCATTCAGTTAGAGCCCCGCCGTCCCGCCGAGGGACCGACAGGGACGGATCAAGATCAGGAGGAATCCACTGTGGCAGACAACAACATGACCCCCGGAGAGAAGAAAGCCGCAAAAGAACAGGCTAAGCAGGAAGCAGCCGCTAAGAAACAGGCCGAGAAGGAGGCCCAGATGAAGGCTAAGGAGGAGGCCGCTGCCAGGAAACAGGCGGAGAAAGAGGCTCAGGCGAAAGCCAAGGCCGAGGCCGATGCAAAGAGGCAGGCTGAGAAAGAGGCTCAGATGAAGGAGCAGCAGAAGGCCAAGGAGGAGGCGGCCGCAAGAAAG
The DNA here is from genome assembly GCA_000350305.1 of Thermoplasmatales archaeon BRNA1. NCBI lineage: Archaea > Methanobacteriati > Thermoplasmatota > Thermoplasmata > Thermoplasmatales > Thermoplasmatales archaeon BRNA1. The sequence goes on along the minus strand of CP002916.1, from coordinate 515,427 downwards.
GCCGCCGAGAAGGAGGCCCAGGCGAAAGCCAAGGCTGAGGCCGATGCAAAGAGGCAGGCTGAGAAAGAGGCTCAGATGAAGGCGAAAGAGGAAGCCGCTGCCAGGAAACAGGCTGAGAAACAGGCTCACGCCCAGGCAGACTCCGACAAGACCGCCCAGAGGGAGGCCCAGCAGAAGGCGAAGGCCGATGCTGCCGCTAAGAAACAGGCCGAGAAGGAGGCCCGTGCCAAGGAACAGCAGAAGGCGAAAGAAGAAGCCGCTGCCAGGAAACAGGCCGAGAAGGAGGCAAAGCAGAAGGCGAAAGAGGAAGCCGCTGCGAAGAAGGCTGCCGACAAGAGCGAGCCCGCTCCCAAGAAGGAGAAACTGTCAAAGAGAAGAAAGAGAAGCCTGCCAAGGATCCCGAGAAGGCCGCAGCCAAAGAACACCACAAGGAGCACGTCAAGCACACCAAGGAAGCTGACAAGGCCCGCGACAAGGAACAGAAGGATGCTGTCAAGGCCAAGCACGAGGCGATCAAGGCCCACAACAAAGAGCAGGCCGAGAAAGACAAGGAAGAGTTCGCCAAGGCCAAAGAGGAGCACGCTGCCAACAAGGCTGCCCTGAAGGAGAAGAAGGAGGCCGAGAAGGCCGCCGCCTCTGAGCAGAAGGCCAAGGACAAGGAGGCAGACTCCCAGAGGAAGGCAGCCGTCAAAGAGAAGAAGGCTGCCGAGAAGGAGAAGGCAAAAGCCCTCAAGGAGAAGAACAAGGAGGGATCCGCCCTCGCCAAGTCCTCCCGCAAAGAGGAGCTCGCCACCATCAAGAGCGACAACGATGCCCGCAAGGGAGAGTCCAAGATCCTCCTGACCGAGGGACTCGAATACGTCCCCGGAACCGAGGGCGAAACCCCCCGCTCCAGGAAGCAGAAGGCAAAGGCAGACCCCGCGAAGGCCTCCGAGAAAGACAAGGCGAAGGCCGATGCTGCCGCAAAGAAGAAGGCCGAGAAGGAGGCCCGCGACAAGGAGAGGGCAGAGGCCAATGCAAAGAGGCAGGCTGAGAAAGAGGCTCAGGCAAAGGCGAAGGCCGATGCAAAACGCCCAGAAGTCCGCCGAGAAACAGGCTCACGCCCAGGCAGACTCCGACAAGGCCGCCCAGAGGGAGGCCCAGCAGAAGGCGAAGGCCGATGCTGCCGCTAAGAAACAGGCCGAGAAGGAGGCCCGTGCCAAGGAACAGCAGAAGGCGAAAGAGGAAGCCGCTGCCAGGAAACAGGCGGAGAAAGAGGCTCAGGCGAAAGCCGAGGCCGAGGCCGATGCAGAGAGGCAGGCTGAGAAGGAAGCTCAGCAGAAGGCGAAGGCCGAGGCCGATGCAAAGAGGCAGGCTGAGAAAGAGGCTCAGATGAAGGAGCAGCAGAAGTCCAAGGAGGAGGCGGCCGCAAGAAAGGCCGCCGAGAAGGAGGCCCAGGCGAAAGCCAAGGAAGAAGCTGCTGCGAAGAAGGCCGCAGAGAAGGAAGCTCAGCAGAAGGCGAAAGAGGAAGCCGCTGCGAAGAAGGCTGCCGAGAAGGAAGCCGCAAGAAAGGCCAAAGAAGAAGCCAAGAAGAAGGATTGATCCTCGAGGGCTCTGGCCCTCACCCTTACCCCGCCGGAAGGCGGGGGTTATTTTTTTCATTCGGTCTGGCACTTGTATGACCATTTAGAGATGTGGTCCTTTCCGACCGCCCTTCCCATGACTTTGAACGCCGCGTCGGTGCTGCCCTTTCCGCCATTCGATGCGACATACTTCTTCAGCACCAGGAAGGGCATCCCCATCTCGAAAAGATCGAATGCCGTGCGCAGGATGCAGCAGTCCGCATCCACCCCGCAGACGTCCACCTCATCGATGCCGTTCTCCTCGATGAACGAGAGGAACTCGTCGGTCACCGCGGAATAACCCGTCTTCTCGTAGACGAGGTCTGCATTGGCGCGGAGGAAACCCGCCAGCTCCTGCTCGTCGGGGGTTTTCAGCCCCTCCCAACCCATATCGGTGGTGAAGGGGCTGTCATCGGCGTTCACGAACTTGGTGGCGGCGATGTAATCCTCCTCGGGCCAGACCTCGGTCAGTTCCTTGATGCCGGGAAGGATGTCCTTGGTCTTCTCGGTGATGAATCCGTATTGGAGGTCAATGACAAGCAGACATTTCGCCATACGCCCTTTACCTCGGGACCCAATCTTAAAGATTAGTCCGAATCCCACGGGTGCTCGTTGCAGTACTGCCTCCCCTTGTTGGCGATGAGCATGATGACGATCATGACGGAAGCGAACAGCACGATCCAAAGGACTGCCTCGTAGGTGTCGTAACATCCGTAGACGCAGGAGAGGGCGGTGGCTCCTCCCGGAGGGTGGGTGGTGCCGGTGAGAACCATGACGACGATCGCAGAAGCTACGGCGAGCGCTATGGCGAACCAGGGATCGCCGAGAAGGATGTAGATCGTCACTCCGATGACCGCGGAGAAGAGATGGCCGAAGAAGATGTTCTTAGGTTGGGAAAGCGGACCCTCCGGTACAGCATATGCGAGTACCGCGGTCGCTCCGAAGGAGGCCACCAGGAAGACGTTCCTGACCTCGGTCTGGACGAAAGCGACGATGCCGATGGCGGCGAACGCTGCGAAGAACGTTATGAGCAGCTTGCGCGGATCCTTCTCAAGGGGCTTGAACGGGTTCTCCATCGCCAAGGAATGGGCCTCCACATATTTGCTTTGGGCGGAAGTGTCGACATTATTATCCGATTGACATGAGATACGGAGGACATGTCAGATATCGTCGTTCTTTCTGGAAGCCCCCGTGTAAAGGGGAACACTTCCGCCCTGGTCGCGGCATTCAAAGCTTCCGCGGAATCCCTCGGACACACCGTGAAGGTCTACGACGTGGCCGCAAACGCCCTGCGCGGCTGCCGTGCTTGCAACGGTTGCTACCGCTCCGAGGACCGGCCCTGCGTACAGACCGACGGATGGAACCCCATCGCACACGACATCAGGAACGCCGACGGCGTGGTCTTCGCCTTCCCGATCTACTTCTACGGCATGTCCGGGCAGATGAAGGTCGCCCTCGACAGGATGTACTGCTTCCACAAGCTCGGATTCGACACCGGCGAGAAGAAGGCCTCGCTGATCTCCTGTGTGGCGGACGACAGCGACGATGCATTCGACGGCGTGAAGGCGACCTTCGACCACACCCTCGCAATGCTCGGATGGGAGGATGTCGGGGACGTCCTCCTCGGAGGCGTGGAGGATTCCGGCCAGCTATACGAGGGCGACGGAATTAAACAGGCGGAAGACTTAGCCAATCTCTATTGAGGTATCGCAATGAAAGTAGCACTCATCAACGGAAGCCCCCACGAGAAGGGCTGCACCTACACCGACATGCAGGAGATCGCCAAGGCCCTCAGGGAGCAGGACGTGGACTCCGAGATCTTCTGGATCGGGAAGGAGGTATACGGATGCAGGGCATGCGGGTCCTGCAGGGAGAAGCACAGATGCGTCATCGACGGGGACCTGGTCAACGACCTCGCCGCCCGCTTCGACGAGTTCGACGGATTCGTCTTCGGAGCCCCGGTCTACTACTCCGGTGCGGCCGCATCCATGTGCGCGTTCATGGACCGCTTCTTCTACGTCAACGCATCCAAGATGGCCGGCAAGGTCACCGCCTCCGTGGTCAACGCGAGGAGGGGAGGCAACAGTGCCAGCTTCGAGCGTCTGAACCAGTACGCACTCATCAGCAACGCCGTCGTCGTGGGTTCCCAGTATTGGAACTTCACCCACGGCAACAAGCCCGAGGAAGTCGTCAGGGACGAAGAGGGCATGCAGACCCTCCGCACCCTCGCCAAGAACATGGCCTGGCTCCTGAGGTGCATCGAGGCAGGGAAGAAGGCGGGCGTCCAGATGCCCGAGCGCGAAGCGGTCGTTAGGACCAGCTTCATCCGCTGAGACTCATTGGGTCAGCGAGTTCAGCCACGCCTTCCCGCGTGCGAACTTGCTGACCTTTATCTCGTCGAACATGTACTTGTCGGTCAGCTCGGAGATCAGGGCGACCATCTTGCGGTCGTCCTTGATGGGCTGGTCGAGGGATTCTATCTCCAGCTCGTAGGACGGATCGGAACAGATGCCGGTCACCGGATCGCGGTAGATGATCCTGTCGAAGCAGAACTTGTACCTCCTCACGTCCGAGGATATCCTGAACTGACACCTCTGGATATCGTCGATCAGCACGGGGACTTCCATGATCCCGTCGACGGCGAGGTATCTCTCGGCATGGTCCCTGACGGCACCGATGATGTTCAGGTTACGGGCCTTGAAAAGCTCGGTCTCGGTCTCCCTCCTCGAAAGACCCAGCCCATCTTTCACATAGGGCTGCTTAATGGTGACGAACGCTGAATCGCCCTTGTCGCGGTAACGGAGGATGACACCCCTGGAGGTGAGGGTCCCGGCGGCATCGTCGAAATACTCGTCATGGTAGCGGACCATGCGGTAGTCGTCATGGGTCATCCCTACGGAATCGAGCGCGTGGCGCAGAAGGGACAGAGGCTTCTCCGGATCCTCATCGTACTCGAATGGCCCGCCATCGGAGACGAGTTTGACCTCGTTCTCAACGCGCATTTCCGTCATTATACTGAAATCCGCATATCTGCCATAAATAGAATGGGTGGAAAGTTAGTCTTCCGGAACGGCGGGACGGTGTCAGCGGGAGCCCTTGGAGGCCTTGTCCGATCCGTCGAGGTAGTGGGCGATGAGCTTCCTCTCGGCGGTCCTAAGGGCTACGTTGAGGGTGGACTTGGAGCATCCGAGCGCCTCGCACAGCCCGTCGAGGTCAATCCTCCTCGGGACGTCGTAGTAGCCCTTGTCGTAGGCGGACTTGACGTACCTCTCCTCCTTGGGGGTAAGGGTCATCTCGTCTCCGAACTTCCCTCCGGCGAGGAACTTGACGCGGTATCCGAGGTCCTTCATCTTGTGGGTGAGGGTGTGTACGGCGGCGGAGTCCTGTCCGGTGACGGTCCACTCGACGGTGCCGTCCTCCATCGGTGTGGAGGACATGAGGAAGCACTTGGACTCGGAGAAAAGCGAGCTGAGGAAGCACTTCCTGTTGGTGACCGATGCGGTGTAGTGGGAGGAGGAGATTTTCTCGACCACGCACTCGCCCCCGTCGGTCTCGTGTTTTCCCTCGGGGATGTCGGTCTTCCCGTCGGTGATGATGCGGATCAGGGAGTACCCGGTGAGGGAATCGATGGAGGAGCACTTCACGACCTGCAGGGAGACGCCCTCCGCGTTGGCGGGCAGCGGGAGGATGTTGCGGCAAGGATGCTCCTCGTAAGGCATGGTCCTGTCAACGGCCAATCTGCAGTAGTACATGTTCGGATCTCCCCATGCGCTTCCGGCCTAGAGGTGTTACGGCCCTCGGCGCTTGTACCGCGATACAGTTCGACCTTAATAAAAATTGTTTAATCCTCTCTGGAACATATGAAAAAACTGCGTGAAAAGTGTCGTTTGCGGTGAAAAATAAAAAAATTTGTCCCCTCCGGAAGGAGGGGAAGTGAGTTTCACTGCTGGGCCTTGGCGGCCTCGTCGACGTAGGCCTGCCACACCTTCTCGAGGTCGGGGCGCTGCACGGTCTCGATGATGTACTGCGCGAACTCCTCGCCGGTGGCTCCGGTGTCCCTGCCGGTCATGACGAGCTTCTTCTCGAACTGCACGCAGACGTCGAGGGCCATATCGAGCTTGCGGGCCTTCTCGGCCTCCCCGATGTGGTCGAGCATCATGGCGACGGCCTTGATCATGGAGCAGGGGTCGGCGAACTTGGCGCGGCCCTCGTCGACCATCCTGGGGGCGGAACCGTGGATGGCCTCGAACATGGCGTACTTCTTCCCGATGTTGGCAGAACCCGCGGTTCCGACGCCTCCCTGGATCTGGGCGGCCTCGTCGGTGATGATGTCCCCGTAGAGGTTGGGGAGGACGAACACGCGGAAGGCGGAGCGCCTTGCGGGGTCCAGGAGCTTGGCGGTGGTGATGTCGATGAACCAATCGTCCCATCTGACCTCGGGGTAGTCCTTGGCGACCCTCTCGGCGATGTTCAGGAACTTTCCGTCGGTGGTCTTGATGATGTTGGCCTTGGTGATGACGGACACGTAGTTGGCGCCGGTCTTCTTTGCGTACTCGAATCCCGCCCTGAGGATCCTTTCGGTACCCTGGGTGGTGGCGACGCAGTAGTCGATGGCCAGGTCGTCGGTGACGTTGATCCCGTTGGATCCGACGGCGTAGCTCCCCTCGGTGTTCTCCCTGAAGAACCTCCAGTTGATGCCGAGTGCCGGGACTGAGACGGGGCGGACGTTGGCGAACAGGTCGAGCTCCTTCCTCATGGCGACGTTGGCGCTCTCGATGTTGGGCCACTGGTCTCCCTTCTTGGGGGTGGTGGTGGGTCCCTTCAGGATCACGTGGCACTTCTTGAGCTCCTCCATGGTGTCGTCGGGGATGGCCTTCATGACCGCGGCGCGGCGCTCGATGGTGAGGCCGTCGATGTTCCTGACCTCGACCTTGCCGGCGGCGATCTTGTCGGCGAGCATGAACTCCAGAACCTTCCTGGCGTCGTTGCAGATGTAGGGGCCGATTCCGTCCCCTCCGCAGACTCCGACGATGAGCTTGTCGAGCTTGGAGTAGTCGGTCCAGTCGGGCTCGTTCTTGAGTCTTTCAACGCGCTCGAGCTGCTTCCTCAGGAGCTCTCCGTACTGCTCCTGGGCCTTCTTGATGGCTTGTTCGTCGACCATTTCAATCGTCCCGCCTATCAAGAAGAAAGTATAAAACACACGCACCCCGCGCGCACGTTCAATTTTTATTATGGTCGTACATAGGCGGTGGCATCATGCTGTTCAGAGCCGATTCCGTTACCAAGGCGTTCGGGCCCGTGCACGTCCTCACGGACGCTAGCATCCAGATCAACGAGCACGACGCCATCGGCCTGATCGGTATCAACGGCGCGGGGAAATCCACGTTCATCAAGATCCTCCTGGGGATCGAGCCCTGCGACACCGGGGAGATCACCAGGCGCACCCGCAGGATCGGTTACCTGGAACAGTTCGCGGAATCCTCCCGCGAGTTCACAGTGAGGGACGTCCTCGGGCGCCCGTACGGGCACATCGAGAACATCCGCAGGAGGATGGCCGAGATCGACGAGCTCATGGCCTCCGGGAAGGACAACATAGACTGGAACGGACTGGCGACCGAGTACGCGGATCTCGAGCAGAAGCTCGCAAACTGCGACATCGCCGACGAGAAGAAGCTCATATTCTGTCTGGAGGAGGTCGGGCTCTCCAGGGACCTCATGGACAGGACCATGGACACCCTCTCCGGAGGGGAGAGGACCAAGGTCATGCTCGCCAGGATCGTGGTCCAGGCCGAGGAGTGCGACATCCTGATCATGGACGAGCCCACCTCCCATCTGGACATCGACACCATCGAGTGGCTGGAGGACTTCCTCCTTAAGTCCCGCTGCGCGGTCCTCGTCGTGAGCCACGACCGTTACTTCCTGGACAAGATGGCCGTGAAGATGGTGGAGATCGAGAACGGGAAGACCCGCGAGTACAGGGGCAACTACTCCCAGTTCGTCATGAAGAAGATGCTCGACCTCCAGAGGCAGGAGAGGGAATGGGAGAAGTACAACCAGGCCAAGAGGACCCAGGAGGCCATCGCCGAACGTCTCAGGCACGACCAGTGGTACGCGGCGACCTACAAGACCCGCGAGAAGATGATCGCGAAGATGGAGGTCAAGCAGAAGCCCGAGGAGTTCCGCGAAATCAGGGTCCAGATCCAGGCCGCCCACAAATCGGGGAAGAACGTCTTCCTGATGAAGGACTGCGCCGTGGCCTACGAGAAGGGCAAGCCCAACATCCTCGAGCACGTCAACCTCGACATAAGGAAGGGGGACAAGATTGGAATCTTCGGTGCCAACGGACAGGGCAAGACCACCCTCGTCAAGGCGCTCCTCGAGGAGATCCCCGTCACCGCCGGAGAGCTGTGGACCGCCCCCGGCAACAAGGTCGGATACTATTCGCAGCACCACGAGAACCTGGACCTCAGGCTGAGCGCCGAGGAGCAGCTCCTGGTTTACATGGGCAAGGAGCACAGGGCGGAGGCCCGCCAGATGCTGGGTCGCTTCCTGCTCTTCGGGGACGCCGTTGAGCGTCCCATGTCCACCCTCTCGGGAGGACAGAGGTGCCGCGTCGCCCTCGCGGTGCTCCTCATGAGGGAGACCAACGTCCTGGTGCTCGACGAGCCCACAAACTACCTCGATATCCCCGCAAGGCACGCCATCGAGGAGGCCCTCACCGAGTACGATGGCACGATCATCACGGTCACCCACGACCGTTACTTCCTCGACTCGGTGTGCACCAGCGTCATCGAGGTGAAGGACGGGAAGGCCATCCCGTACGCCGGGACCTACAGCGAGATGAAGGGCAGGCCGAACATCACCGAGATCGTCATGGATGCTGACGAATACAGGGTACTAGCACCTTTCACGAACTGGGCAACCGGGATGAAGTACAAGAAGGGCGACAGGGTCCTCGTCGCGCCCAACGAGCAGGAGAACTACCAGTGGGCGATCGACCAGGGGAAGATCAAGAAGACCGGCGGGAGACAGCGCAAGAAGGTCGCCGTCCAGGACCCAGAGAAGGGTGAGTGAGATGGCGAAGGTCAAGGTGGGTTACATGGGGATCCCGTACTCCAACACCTGGGAGATGGCGAAGATCTTCGCGGAGGAGGCCGGACTGGATGCCGAGCTCGTACCCCTCGTGTCCGCATCCAAGACCATGGAGGCGATGGAGGCCAAGGAGGTCGATTTCGGGGTCTTCGCTTTCCGCAACGCCACCGCCGGACAGGTTGTCGAGACCCGCGATGCCATCAAGGGACATGTTCTGGAGGTCTTCCGCAAGGGACATCTCCAGATCCATCACTGCGTCTTCACCAAGAATGCCGACACCCGGGTGAAGGCCGTGTCCTCCCACATCCAGGCCCTGGGCCAGTGCAAGAAGAACCTCGCCCGCCTGTATCCAGATGCCAGGCTGATGGAGAGCGCGGATACCGCACTCTCCGCCCAGATGCTCGCCGAGGGAAAGCTCCCCGACGATACCGCAGTGATCTGCAAGCAGGCCGCAGGTGAACACTGGGGACTGCATCTGGCACATATCAATATCGAGGACAGGAAGGACAACATCACTGACTTCGTGATGCTCCGCATCCCCAAGTCCAATTGAATTTATACGCAGGACACATTCCGGATACCGAAGGTGACAAGCAATGGCCGACAAACCGAAGAAGGACTACAAATTCTGGCAGAGGATCGACATCATCACCACCGTGGTCCTCATCGCCGCCTTCGTCGTCGGCGTCATCGTCCTTGCCTGAACGGGGGAACAGTCTTGAGGGTCAACGGTAAGGAAATGAGGCTGTCCTCTTCCGTTACGCTTTCCGAAGTCCTCAGCGAGCAGGGATTCTCCGACTCCCGCATCGCCGTCGAACTCAACGGGCGCATCGTCCCCCGTGCCAAATACGCCGAGACGATGGTCTGCGACTCCGACACCCTCGAGGTCGTCAGCATGGTAGGGGGCGGATGAATGCGCATCGTACTCAACGGGAAGGAGACCGATGTCTCCGACACCGCCGCATTCGCCCTCCGCGACAGAATCCTTCCCGGCGGATACGTCGTGATCGACGGGTTCTCGGCTTCCGAGGACGTTCCCCTCAGGGAGGGTATGCAGGTCTTCGTCTTCGAGAAGGATTCCGTTCCGGGGAAGGAGGAGTACGAGGCCATGATGTCCGCGAGGAACATGCCCGGACTCTATACCAGATTCAGGGATGCGAAGGTGGGGATCGCAGGACTCGGGGGCCTGGGATCCAACATCGCAATCATGCTCACCCGTCTCGGCATCGGGCATTTCGTCATAGCGGACTTCGACACCGTGGACATAACGAACCTGAACCGCCAGAACTACGACCGCGATGACATCGGGAAGAGGAAGACCGAGGCCACCGCCCGCCATATGAGACTCATCAACCCCTATGTCGACGTGGAATGCTTCGACGGGAAGCTGGACGAAAGCAACGTCTGCGGGGTCTTCAGGAACTGCGGGATCGTCGTGGAGGCCTTCGACGAGGCGTCCCAGAAGGTCATGCTCGTGAACACCATCCTCGGGAACACCGATAAATGGGTGGTCTCCGGAAACGGGATGGCGGGCATCGGACCCTCCAACACCATAGTGACCTCGAGACCCATGAACCGCCTCGTCATGTGCGGCGACGGTACGTCCGAGATAGGCCCGGGAATGGGACTGTCCGCTTCCAGGGTGATGGTCGCGGCCTCGCATCAGGCCAATGCCGTCGCACGCATCATAGCTGGTCTGGACCCCATCGGATGAAAACGCCTATTATTGGCGTCCGCATTCCCACCATCACAGAGGCAGGAACGATGGAAGATCCCCTTATCATCGGCGGCAGGAAGTTCAAGTCACGTTTCATTCTGGGCTCGGGAAAATTCTCTCTCGAGATGACCGACGCGGTCATCCGCAACGGAGGCGTGGAGATCGCCACCCTCGCGATCCGGAGGGCGAACGCCGGCGGACAGGAGAACATCCTAGACTACATGCCCGAGGGCATCACCCTCCTTCCCAACACATCCGGCGCCAGGAACGCCGAGGAGGCCGTGCGCATCGCCCTTCTCGCAAGGGAGCTCGGTTGCGGCGACATGGTGAAGGTGGAGATCGTCAGGGACTCCAAGTACCTCCTGCCGGACAACGTGGAGACCATCAAAGCGGTCAAGATGCTCTCCGACGAGGGATTCATCGTCATGCCCTACATGATGCCCGACCTCTCCGCCGCCAGGGACATGCAGGCCGCCGGTGCCGCGGCCATCATGCCCCTCGGAGCCCCCATCGGTTCCAACAAGGGTCTCCTCACCAGGGACTTCGTCAAGATTATCGTGGACGAACTCGACGTCCCCGTCATCGTAGATGCCGGGATCGGACGTCCCTCCCAGGCCTGCGAGGCCATGGAACTCGGATGCGCCGCGGTAATGGCAAACACCGCCGTCGCCACCGCCCGCGACATCCCCAAGATGGCGACCGCCTTCCGCATGGCCATCGAGGCGGGAAGGCTCGCGTACCTCGCCGGGCTCGGAAGGGTGCTCGACCGGGGAGGGGAGGCGTCCTCCCCGCTGACCGGATTCCTGGGGGACCTCTGAATGAGGCTTCCCACGGACGTTGAAGACTACCATCCCCACATGGAGTGCATCGACTCCTCGGTCATGGACACCGTCCTCCGCCTGACGGAGGAACTCGACCCGTCTTCCTTCACCGTCGCCGATGCACGCAGGGCGCTGTCTAAGGATGCCCTCTCCCCGGAGGACTTCGCCGCTCTGCTCTCGCCCGCGGCCGATTCCGCCCTAGAGGAGATGGCCCAGAGGGCCAGGTCCGAGACGAGGAAGCACTTCGGGAACTCCGTCATGATGTTCACCCCGATCTACACCAGCAACTGGTGCGGGAACCGCTGCGCATACTGCACGTTCAACGCCGGGAACAGGATCGCCCGCGCTAAGCTCTCTGAGGAGGAGGTGGACGCGGAGATGAGGAACATCGCCGCCACCGGACTGACCGAGATCCTCATCCTCACGGGGGAATCCCGCGAGAAATCCGGCGTGGATTACATCGGCATGTGCGTGAAAACCGCCACGAAGTACTTCCGTTCCATAGGGATCGAGGTGTACCCCCTCAACCACGACGAGTACCGTTACCTCAGGGACTGCGGAGCGGACTACGTCACCGTATTCCAGGAGACCTACGACCCGGAGAGGTACGGGGAGCTCCACCTGGGAGGACCCAAGAGGGTGTTCTCTTACCGCTTCAACGCCCAGGAGAGGGCGCTCATGGGAGGGATGAGGGGCGTCGCCTTCGGAGCCCTCCTCGGCCTCAGGGACGATTTCAGGAAGGATGCCCTTGCCTGCGGTCTCCATGCCTACTATCTCCAGAGGAAGTACCCCCATGCGGAGATCTCCATGTCCCTGCCCCGTCTGAGGCCTTGCCTGACCCATGCGTCGGACACCAATCCCGTGCATGAGAGACAGCTGCTACAGGTCGCCATGGCCTACCGCCTGTTCCTCCCATTCGCCGGGATCACGATCTCCACACGCGAGGTGGGGAAGTTCAGGGACAACATAGTGCAGATCTGCGCCACCAAGATCTCCGCCGACTCCCATGTGGGCATCGGCGGACGCGCCGAGGAGGAGAAGGGCGACGAGCAGTTCGAGGTCTCGGATGCCAGGACCGTGCTCGAGGTGAAGAAGGCACTGGAGAAGAACGGGATGCAGCCCGTGTTCAACGATTACGTGAGGACTTGAGATGAAGATCATCGCCATTACCGACAGGAAGCTCGTGGACGGACCGTTCATGGAGTGCGTCAACAAGGTGGCCGAGGCCAAACCCGATGCCATCATACTCCGCGAGAAGGATGTGAACGTCGGAGTGTTCAAGATGCTCGCCCACGGCGCCATGGACAGCTGCGCCAAGAACAGGGTCACCCTGGTGCTGAACACATTCTTCAACGTTGCCAAGGAGCTCAAGGTAGGAAAGTGCCAGCTTCCCATGGATGTCCTCAGGGAGTACTCCAAGGAACTGAAAGGATTGAAGGTCGGGGCATCGATCCACTCTCTTGACGAACTCCGCGAGGCAGAGCAGTACGGCGTGGACTGGGTGCTCTTCGGCAACGTCTTCGAAACCTCCTGCAAGCCTGGACAGCCCGCCGCCGGACTGGATCTCCTGAAGAAGGTCTGCGAGGAGTCCAAGGTGCCCGTGTACGCGGTCGGGGGGATCACCCCCGAGAACGCGAGATCCTGCATGGAAGCGGGGGCTGCCGGAGTATGTGCCAGATCTTCCTTTATGACCTGCGAGGACCCCAAGGCACTCGTCGAGGAATTCAGAAAGGCCCTCGGGTAATCAGAGACCTTCCATCCTCATCCCGACGGACCTCATCTGCTCTGGGAAACCGGGGTACGAGACGTTCCAGCATGCATCGTTCTCCATGCTGACGGGACCGTCCGACACGAGGGATGCCACCACGGCTGCCATGAACATGCGGTGGTCGCCGTTGTGCTCGATCCTTCCGCCGTGAAGCTTCGGAACCCCGTTGATGATGCATCCGTCATCGGTGGCTGTGATGTCCGCCCCGAGGGTCCTCAGCATCTTCTCCGTGAGCGCGATCCTGTCGCTCTCCTTGAACCTTAGGTGGGGTGCGCCGTAAAGCCTAGACCTCCCCTTGGCGGTGGAAAGAAGCACCGCCAGGATCGGAAACAGGTCGGGAATGTCCCCGACGTCGATCTCGGCGGCCTTGATCTCCGCGGGCCTGGTGCAGGTTATCTCGTCGCCGTCCACATCGATCTGGCATCCGACCTCTCTCAGGATATCGATGATCCTGCTGTCGCCCTGTGCGTCCGAGAGATCCATGCCGCGTGCGGTGACCCTGCCTCCCAGAGCTCCGGCGACCAGCGGGAACGCGGAGGACGAGAAGTCGGCGGGGACACGGTAGTCTGCCGGGGAGTAGTTTCCGGAGATGCGGTATGCGGTACCCTCCTCCTCTACATTTGCCCCGAACCTCCTCATGATGGAGACGGTGATGTCTATGTAGGGCTTGGACACCTCCCTGCCGGTGACCTTCACTGTCATGGGCCTTCCCACGAGGGGGGCAGACATGAGCAGGGAGGAGATGAACTGCGACGAGACGGAACCGTCGATGACCATCTCGTCCCCGGAGATCGGACCCTCGACCGTGACGGGGGGTTTGCCTCCGTTGGAAGAGCACCTCACCCCGCATGCGGACAGGGCATCTAGCAGCGGGCCCATGGGGCGCTTCTTGATGGAATCGTCCCCGGTGAGGGAGGTCTTGGAAGGGAATGTGGATACTATGCCGGTCATCAGCCTCATGGTGGTGCCGGAGTTCAGGACGTCGATCTCGCGGTCGGGTGCATGGATCCCGCCGCAGTCCACTTCGATGTGGTCGCCGACGACGGAGACCTCGGCCCCCATGGACCTGACGGCATCCATGGTGGCGCGGGTGTCGAAGGATATCAGGGGGGAATCGATCCTGCACTTCCCTTCGGATAATGCGGAGAGGATGATCGCCCTGTGGGTGTGGCTTTTGGACGGGGGCGGCGAGACCTTCCCGTCGAGGGTTCCTCCGCTGAAGGTGATGTCTGCCATGTTCATCTCGTCCTCGTTACGATGCAGTTGCAGCCCAGTTTCTCGGCCATCCACTCACCAGTGCCAGGATCGCAGATTATTGCAATGGCCGGACCCGTTCCGGATATGCCTGCGGCGAGTGCTCCGCTCTCCATTGCGGCGTCGATGAGGTCGCTCGGCTCCCCGACTATGTCGGCGATGAGCCTGCCGTTCATGGTCATGGCCTTCAGGATGTCGGTCCTGCAGACCTCCTTAATCTCCTCCATCTGGGGGGCCCTCAGTTCGTAGGCCTCGCGGGGGACTCCCTTCTTGACGTAATCCGGGACGCAGATCACCACGTCCTTGACCGGGAAGGGTTCGTGCCTGACTATCTCGTTGCGGTAGTTCTCGGTCATGATGAATCCGTCGAGTTCGCATCCGCAGGCGTCGTCGAAGCTCCCGGTGATGGTGACCTTGGCCTCCTTGGCGCACTCCACTCCCAGCTTGATGATGTCCATGGTCTCCATGGACTCGTGGTGCTCGTCGAGGACGGCCCTGATGATCGCGTTGCAGACGGATGAGGAGCTCTTAAGCCCCCTTGACGGGGGGATCTCGGATTTTATCGTAAGCATGTAGGGGACGCTGGGATTGATGCGAAGGGCTTCCAGGGTCCTGCGGACGCATATCCTGGCGAGGTTGTCGTCGGTGTCCTCCCCGACGATATACACTGCCTGCTCGATGCCCATCTCGGAGTACTCGGCGAATGTCTCCAGGGCGATCCCGATGACCGCACCGGTGCCTGTGACGATGCCGTTTATCACCGAGACGCATCCGTGTGAGATCCCGTATCCGGTCACTGTACCGCCTTCCTCATGACGTCCGTGTCGGGCTCGGTTCCGAACCACCTGCGAAATGATTCGGCCCCCTGCCCGATGAGCATCTCCGTTCCGGAGACGATCTGGCACTTTCTCGATTCCGCCGCCTTGACGAGCTGCGTCTTGCGGTTGTACACCATGTCCATGACCACCTGCCTGGAGCGGAGGTCCTTGGGATCGAACATGTAGGGCTGGTCGCCGCCCATTCCGACCGGGGTGCAGTTGATGACCGCGTCGTAGTCCTGTATCCTCCTGGAGCCTGCCTCGCATCCGAAGTCGCGGCATATCTCCGAGACGTGCTCGGGCGTCCTTCCCAGGACGTATGTCTCACAGCCGGAATCCATGGCGGCGTAGACTGCCGCCCTTGCGGCACCGCCGGTCCCGAAGACCAGCACCTTGGAGCAGTCGGACAGCTTCCTGCCCGCCCTCCCGAACGCATACTGGATGCCGATGTAGTCGGTGTTGGTCCCGATAAGCTTGCCGCCGTCGTTTATGATTGTGTTGACGGCACCGATGTCCCCGGCGCATTTCTCCACCGAGTCCAGGTGCTCCATGATCCCCTGCTTGTGGGGGATGGTGACGTTCACTCCCGCGATGTCGTACTCGCGGATGACGTCCCCGGCCTTGTCCAGGGTGGGGGACTCGAATTTGAGATAGATGCCGTTGACTCCCGCCCTCTCCATGGCGGCGTTCTGCATGGCGGGGGACTTGGTATGGCCCAGGGGGTTGCCGATGATGCCGACGACCTTGCAGTCGTCTCCGAGTTTCCTCATCTCCTCGATTGTGAGCTGCCCCTTGGCGGTGGCCTTCCCGGCGGACGCGAATGTCAGGTAGTTCCCAAGGGCGTTCTGCCTGATGCGGGTGATCTGCCCCAGCTCCCCCATGCCGAGCACGATATGCCTCCTGTCGCAGGAGTTAGCCGCGCGGTAGATGGTGTGGAGGTCGCTGAAGCTCTTGGGCATGACCGCGTACTTGGAAATCCACTGGTCCCCGCTGCCCAGGGAGAACATCATCTCGACGTAGGTGGGGGTCCTCTCGAAGTTGTGGACGGAGCGGATCTTCCTGAACCTGATGTGCACGTCGTGGTCGCCCACGTCCACGAGCCCCTTGAAATCCTCGGGGATCGGGATCTCCACGCGTCCGGCCATGGTGACGATGGTGTTCTCGTCGTTGGCCCATGCCGGGACGCTGTCGAAGACATCCATGCGTATCTCCTGCATGTCCGCTTCCGCGGGTTCCCTGGGAACCTCGCCGTACGCAGCGCAGATCCTCATCTTCACTTCTCCGTGATCGTCTCCTCGACGGCCATGCCGAAGTGGCGGCCGCCGGTGGCGATGTGAGCGAGTATCTTGTCACCCTTCTTCAGGCGTGTCACGCTCTCGGACCCGGCGGGGGTGACGACCTTGATCGTCTCGGCGTTCTGGAGGATGACGTTGTAGGTCTTCTTCCCGTCGGTCGCCTCGACGATGAGCATGGGACGGACCTCGACCTTGCAGCGTCCCACGGAGACTATGCGGGTGTTGCCCTCCCTGTCGCATACGAGGACGGAATCCCCCGCGGAGACCTCGCTGAGGTAGCGGGTGCCTCCACCGGGCATCATGGCGTACTCGTGGACCGCGCCCGCGTTGACGCGGAAGGGGCGGGTGGCGACGTAACCGTTCTCCTCGCTCTCGCTCTGGATGAGGAAGAGGCAGTTGGAGTAGGAACCGACGAGCATCCCCTCGCCGGGGTTCATCATGGAGCAGGTGTCCACGCATACGCGGTCGCCCATCTCGATGGGCCTGACGGAGACCACCTCCACCTCCTGGAGGGAGACGGGCTCGCTGACCGTGAGGAGGTCCTTGAACTTCCCGATGGAGAGCGGGTCGTCCGTCCGGATGACGATGCCGTCCACCCCCTTCTCCATGGTCTTGAGATACAGCTCCGCGTCCTCCTTCTTCGAAGCGACGGCATAGATCTTGGTGCCGCTGGTGCGGAACTTGGCGATGAGATTCTCGAGGGGGATCACCGCCCAGTCGCCGGTGTCTATGATGACCGCCTTCTTCTTCCCCGCGAGGGAGAGCGCCTTCTCCTGGTCATCGGGGGTGTCTATCCTGATGCATGCCCAGTCGGGGTCGGCGGCCTGTCCGTCCTCGGTGTAGACCACATCCTCCATCTTTCCGAGGCCCTCGAAGGCCTCGTCGCCTTTGCGGAGCACGAAGGAGACCACCCCTGCCTCGAGGCCGTTGGTCACGAGGTCCTTGCGGTCGTCCGTGTCGCTAGGGCCGTCCGCCCTGACGAAGACCTTCTTGGATGCCATCGTATCACTCCTTCAGGAGCTTGGCCGCCTCTTCGACGGTCCAGTCCTCCAGGACGATCTTAGAGATGGCCTTGGTGATCCCCTCGACATTCTTGTTCTGGAAGACGTTGCGTCCGATGGATACCCCGCATCCTCCCGCCTCGAGGGAATCGTGAACCATGTTGAGCACGTCGAGGTCGGTGTTCATCTTGGGCCCTCCGGCGATGAGGATGGGCGCGAGGGCACCGCGGGTGACCTCCCTGAAAGAGTCGATGTCGCCGGTGTAGTTCACCTTGACGAGGTCTGCACCGAGCTCGGCGGATGCCCTTGCGACGTGGCCGATGAGCTTGGGGTCGTAGGAGTTGACATCGTGTCCGCGGGGGTAGGCCATGACGAGGAGGGGCATTCCCCACTCGTTGCAGATGCGGGAGACCTCTCCGGCCGCCTCGAGCATCTCGGGCTCGTACTCGTCACCGTAGTTTATGTGGATGGAGACCGCATCGGCCCCGATCTTGATGGCTTCCTCAACGTTGGCGACGAGGACCTTGTGGTTGGCGGACACCCCGACGTCGGTGGAGGCCGACAGGTGGAGGATGAGTCCGACATCCTTTCCGGCACCGCGGTAGGAGTACCTGATGAGTCCCTTGTGCATGATGACTGCGGTGGCGCCGCCGTTGGTGACCGCGTCCACGGTCGCTTTCATATCGATGAGTCCCTCGAGAGGACCGTTGGAGATCCCGTGATCCATGGGGATGATGACCGCGCGCCCGGTCTTCCTGTCCATGATCCTCTCGAGACGAATTCCCTTTCCGTCCATTTTAGACACCTTTTCTTACCGTTATGCACGGTCTCTGCAGTCCCCTATTTTCTCCTCCTATAAAGAAATTATACGGAAACCATGCTACTTGTTAACATGAGACATACACATACTATATAAAGACTTTCATCAGAAACATACATTAATAGACATAATTATTCATCTAAACTTATAACTTTTATAACATTGTACGGATTAAATACTAGGAATGGGATTAACATAACATGAACAATGTTATGGCGAACAACGGACTGGATCTCGTACCTCTGATCGATGCCGCGGAGAACGGCGACGGCATGGCCTGCATCACCCTCGGAAGGCTGTACTTCGAAGGGACCAATGTGCAGAAGTCCGTACGTCTGGCACATTCTCTGTACTACACCGCCGAGCTCACCGGCGACCCCGAGATCCTCCGCATCCTCGGAGCGATGTACCTCAACGGAGACTGTGCCGAGGAGGACGCCTCCAAGGCGGCATACCTCTTCCGCAAGGCAGCGCAGAAGGACGATCCCCTGGCCCAATACTACATCGGCCAGATGTACCGTGAGGGTATCGGTGTGGAGATCTCCCCGTCCAAGGCGGATCTCTGGCTCTCTCGCGCGGCAAGGAACGGGATAAGACGCGCGGCCGCGCACGCATGAAACGTCGCGTGCCAGCGCATGTGCGTGCGAGAGGTTATTTATAAGAAACGCGTAAGCCCCCAGCGGGGATGCGCAACAGTGGATGAGCAAGTGCTGCTTTTGAACATGATGCTCCTACTGCTTCTGGGGGGGCTTTGCTCAGTCATATTCAAGAAGCTCAAACTGCCCGCCATCATCGGATACCTCGTTTGCGGTATCGTCATCGGAAATTACTGGGACGGAAGAAGCCTGGAGACCGATGCCATCATCGAACTCCTGTCCAGCATGGGACTGGTCCTGATGATGTTCACCATCGGAACGGAACTGAACCTGAACAAGATGAAGAAGGCCGGTTCCTTCGCCTCGATGGTCGTCATGATCAATGTGCCTATCATCATGATAGGCGGAGTTCTGGGAGGAACGATGCTCCTGGGCCTCACCAGCATCCAGGCAATCACCCTCGGTGCGATCATCTCCGCGTCCTCGACCGCCGTCGTCACGGTCATCTTGACCGACCAGAACCGTCTTGACCACGGGGACTGCGAGACCATCATCCTCATCATGGTCGTCGAGGACGTGGCACAGGTCATCATCCTGTCCGCGATATCGCCCATGCTGAACGGAGAGGGAATGGAGATCGGCTCGATGATCTTCATGCTCATCACCATCGCCGTCTTCATAGTGGCATCCGCGGTCGTCGGGATGATGCTCGTCCCGAGGCTGCTCGACTGGATCGGTAAACGGATGCCGGACGAGATCCTTCTGATCGTCGCTCTGGGTCTTTGTTTTATGCTCTCGTGGCTGTCCACCGTCGTCGGACTGTCTGAGGCTATCGGAGCGTTCATCATGGGAGTCGTGGTCTCGCAGGCGAAAGCCTCCAAAGCCATCACTCACGACGTTATCCCCATGAAAAACATCTTCATGATGATGTTCTTCATTTCGATCGGGCTGGTGATATCGCCGAAAGCTCTGGCTGACAACATCATCCCGATCCTGATCATCTACGGCCTGTTCGCCATCCTGATGTTCGTCGCCACAATGATATCGTTCTTCATCGGCAACAAGCCTCTGCGCAAATCGTTCTTCTCCGCCGTCTCCCTGCTGGCCATGGGAGAATTCGCATTCATCATCTCCAAGGTGGCGTTCGACAGCGGAGCCATCGACGAGGCCCTGTACACCAGCATCATCGGGGCGGCACTCATCTCGATCATCGTCCTGCCCCTGCTGGACAGCAAGGTGGACAAGATCGCGGACATATTCCAGAATAAGACCCCCCAGCCCATCGTCAACGGCTTCCTGAAACTCGAGAGGGTCAGGTCCAACTTCTACGCTAAGATCTCCTTCGCTTCGAAGGCCACCATGCAGAACTTCCGTACCAGGCTTACCTACGTTTACTTCCTGTTGATCCTGATGGGGCTGGTGGAGATCCTGTTCTGGCTGGGAAGCCCGTTCCTGTCCGACTTCATCAACGAGAACACCCCGGAGTCCGTCAGCTACTACATGACCACCATCATCGTAATGACGGTCAACTTCCTGCTCCTGCTGCCCATCCTGTTCCGCTTGGTCTACAACCTCAAGTTCATCGACAGGGTTCTTCTGGATTCGGAGAGGAAGGCCAGGATGGAAGGACAGGAGACCTCCGGCCGCTTCATGTCCAAGTTCGCCAGGGCGATCGTCCAGCTCAACATCTGGATTCTCGTGGTGCTCGTGGACTTCTCCATCCTGCTGATCGCACCCAACTCCGTGGACTTCATCGGCCACGTGTACGTGTTCGTGATCGGCGTGGTCATCCTTTCGATAGTCACCGGGATCAGATACCTCAGAAGGAGCTGAGGTTCTACCATCAAAGCACCTTATGTACACAAGTGCCAGATAAGAAAATAATCGGGGCCGGAGCCCCGTGAATTGTTTCAATCGTCGAAGATGTTGTTGCCGGCCTTGAGGTCCACATACAGGGAATAGAGCTCGTCCGAGCTGAGACTCCTGTGGATTCCGACGGCGGCCTTCCTGACCATGACGAGAAGGTCTGCGGCCTCCTCCTTGGACAGGGAGATGCCCCTCTTCTCGAGGTCGTTGATCAGGGTGTGGGTACCGGAGTGCTTCCCGATGACGATCTGCCTCTCGAGTCCGACGATGGCGGGATCGTAGGGCTCGTAGTTGTGTGCGTCCTTGATGATTCCGTCGGCGTGGATTCCGGCCTCGTGGGCGAAGCAGTTGGTTCCGAGGAACGGCTTGGACACGGGGATGCGGCGCCCGGATGCCCTGGCGACGAACTGGGCCATGCCCTTGAACATCAGGGGATTGATTCCGGTCTTCTTTCCCAGGAGCTCATCGCATCCCATGACGACCTCTTCCAGAGGCTCGTTCCCGGCCCTCTCTCCGAGTCCGGTGATGGTACAGCTCAGGAACCTTGCCCCGGCCTCTACACCGGCGAGGGCGTTGGCGGTAGCCATGCCGAAGTCGTTGTGCATGTGCATCTCGACCTCCATGCCGGTCTCGTCGATGATCCTCTTGACCCTCTTATAACAGTTGGAGGGGTACTCGCGACCGATGGTGTCGCAGTAACGGAACCTGTCCGCCCCCGCGGCCTTGGCGGTCTTGACGAACTCCAGGAGGAAGTCCATGTCCGCACGGGAGGCGTCCTCCCCGTTGCAGGAGACGTAGAGTCCGTGGGCTTTCGCGAACTCGATGGACTCGGTGATCTTGTCGAGGACCCACTGCCTGTCCTTGCGGAGCTTGTTCTGGATGTGGATGTCCGAGGATGACATGGAAATGGCGACGGAATCTACATCGCAGTCGATGCTGGTCTCGATATCGTGGATGTCGGCGCGGTTCCATCCGAGGATGGATGCGTCGAGGCCCATGTGGGCGATGTGCTTGACGGCGGTCTTCTCGTCGGCACCCATGGTAGGAATTCCGGCCTCGATCTGCTGGACGCCGGCGTCGCTGAGATACTTCGCGATCCTGTACTTCTCGATGTTGGAGAAGACGACCCCCGCGGTCTGCTCCCCGTCCCTCAGGGTGGTATCGCAAACGACCACGTCGTCCCTGGAAAGGAGCTTCTTGACTTCATTGTAGGATTTCATAGCAACAACTCCATGTGCATTGTTGTCATTGACCGGGCGTCCCATCTCGCCAGGGTGTAACGGCAGTTTATTCTATCTATTATTTTTAAGGGTATCGCACGCACGCGTGCCACGTGTGTAACCATGGACACATTATGTAAAAATTCGACACACATGCGGTGAAATAATACGAAGTTTGTCCATCGCCCTGTGGGAACTAACTGTAAGCAGAACAAATGCATAGCCCGCAGGTACTAAGGGCCGACCCATGGTGACCAACCTTGCGGGTCTTATCAGGCTATATTCGGTTGATGTCCCGTATTTAAAACCGTTTAATCGACATAAAAAACATGTCATGAAGTCTTGTAACGCAACAGTGCGCCCATCCCCCCGAGAGCCGCAAGCTGCCTCCCGCCATCATGATCGCCGGATACGACCACGACCTTTCCCCTCTGAGTCTCGACCGCACGGATAATGTCGTCGAGATCCCTCTCGCGGATGACGGAATCGAGGACAAGCAGAGTCTCCACCGCGCCGGCGTTTGCCGCATCGAAGACCTGCTGCGGACCGTAGGTTGCGAGACCGTCCTTCGAAATCCGCTCCATGAGCTGCTCCACGGCCTCCATCTCGGTGCCCACCGCGGACTCCTTGAGGATCTGCGAACCGAGGCCGCTCTTGATGAGCTCGTTCACCCCGACCATCCCGGACTGTCCGGTGTGCTCGACGTACACGTTCCCGAAGGTCCCTTTGGGAAGCTTCTTGACGTCCTCGGCGAGAGTCTCCTTCTCGAACCCGGGTCCGAGTATGACCAGCGGCATGTCGGGGGTCGCGACGGCGGAGAGCTTGGAGATGATCTCTCCGTGGTAGTCGAAGGGCTTGCCCTTCTCGTCGTACTGTTTCCCGGAACGCATGGAGCGGACGGTGACGACCTCCTTCAGCCCGGACTGCCTCATTATGGCGACGGTGGCGTCGTCCTGATCGAGGGAGACGAACACTATCCTGGGCTTCACGGTGTCCTTGGAAGCTGACTCCAATCTGTCGATCTGGGTCTTCTTCCATTTATACTTCCCGACGGTCAGCGGGGAACCCGGTTCGATCATCAGGGTGTGATGCTGCCCGATGTCCTGCGGACCGGTCTCGATAACTCCGAGGAGACGCATGCGGAGGGCATCGTCGTCGTATTCGATCTTCTCGATCCTGACTCCGAGGGTCATGCGGATCTTCTCCGCCCTCTCCGCCCTGAGCTTGTCGTCGGCCTTCTCGTCGCGGCGGGTGGTGGACGCGGTGACGATGTCCCCAACCTGGATGACGTTGAAGAGATGCCAAATGTCGTCGTCCGTCTCCGGCATGACCTTGATCTCGCCGGTTCCCGGACTGCGTCCCAATATCCGCATGCCTCTTCCATGGGCGGTGTTGTTTATTGTCTTTCCGATACACGGCCGATGTCTCAAATGCGTAATCCGAGTCTCTGAGACAACACATCCGCGGTTATCTTTCGGCGGAAACACCGCCGCAGAGGGGATACGCGGGCCTCACACTGGCGTTCAATAGACTAGCGTTTGTCTATTATTAGACAAGGCCTGTAACAGGATGTAATTCCCGGACGTATGGGGTTAAATAGGTTCTGAGGCTCTGATGTATCCTCGATGTCAAGGAGTTATCTTGTCCTCGAGGACGGCACCGTATACGAAGGGGAATCCTTCGGTTACCCTGCCGAGGCCTCCGGTGAGGTCGTTTTTGCTACGGGAATGAGCGGATATCAGGAGAGTTTCACCGACCCCTCCTACAAAGGTCAGATCATCGTCATGACCTTCCCGCTCATCGGGAACTACGGAACCACTGCCGATTTCTTCCAGTCCGAGGGAATCCACTGCCGCGCCGTCGTCGTGCGCGAGTACACCAAGAACCCCACGGACTCCTACCACGGGAAGACCATCGACGAGTTCCTCAAAGACTACAAGATCCCCGGTATCGCAGGCATCGACACCAGGGACCTCGTCATCAAGATCAGGGAGCACGGAACGCTCAAGGGAGCCGTCACCGAGGACAAGGACGGGATCCCCGAGCTCATCTAGAAGCTCAAGAAGATGCCCGCGCCCTCCGAGGCAAACCTCGTGGCCGAGGTATCCTGCAAGAAGATCCAGAAGTTCGACAACGGGAAGCAGTACACCGTGGGCCTCCTTGACTGCGGAGAGAAGCTCCGCATCCTCCACGACCTCTCCCAGCACTTCAATGTCATCATGTACCCCTACGACACCCCCGCCGACGTCATCACCGAGGACAGGATCGACGGCATCCTGGTGTCCAACGGACCCGGCGACCCCATGCACAAGGCCATCGTAGCAGGCCCCGCGAAGACCGTCGGGATACTCGCCGAGCAGGTGCCCCTCTTCGGAATCTGCTTCGGGAACCAGGTCACCGCCATCGGACTCGGCGGGAAGACCTACAAGATGAAGTTCGGACACCGCGGATGCAACCAGCCCGTCATGTACAACGGCAAGGTCTACATCACCTCCCAGAACCACGGGTTCTCCGTGGACGAGGACTCCCTGAAGGGAACCGGGCTCATCGCCGACCAGTTCAACATCAACGACAAGACCGTCGAGGGGATGAAGTACAAGGACCTCCCGGTCTTCACTTCCCAGTACCACCCCGAGGCCAACCCCGGACCCATGGACACATCGTTCCTGTTCGAAAGGTTCGCCAAGATCGTGAAGGAGGCGAAACAGTGAGGAAGGATTACAAGAAGCTCATGGTCATCGGTTCCGGACCGATCGTCATCGGACAGGCCGCGGAGTTCGACTTCTCCGGATCCCAGGCCTGCAGGTCCCTGCGCGAGGAGGGATACAAGACCGTCCTGGTCAACTCCAACCCCGCCACCATCCAGACCGACCCCGACACCGCGGACAGGGTCTACATCGAGCCCATGACCGCGGAGTCCATCGCCAAGATCATCGAGAAAGAAGGTGTCGACGGAGTCCTCTCCGGAATGGGAGGACAGACCGGACTCAACATCTCCGCGGAGCTCGCGGAGAAGGGGATCCTCGACAGGTACGGCGCGAAACTCGTCGGTACCCAGCCCGACGCCATCGAGAAATCCGAGGACAGGGAGCTCTTCAAGGAGACCATGGAGACCATCGGGGAGCCCGTCCCGCTGTCCAGGCCGGCCAACTCCATCGAGGAGGCCCTGGACGCCGTCAACAACGTCATCGGACGCTACCCCGTCCTCATCAGGCCCGCGTTCACCCTCGGGGGTACCGGGGGAGGTATCGCCTACAACGAGGAGGAGCTCAGGGACATCTGCGCCCGCGGACTCGCATACAGCCGTATCCACCAGGTCCTCATCGAGGAATCCGTTCTCGGATGGAAGGAGATCGAGTACGAGGTCATGAGGGACGCCAACGACAACTGCGTCATCATCTGCAACATGGAGAACCTCGACGCCATGGGAATCCACACCGGGGAGTCCATCGTCTGCGCCCCCTGCCTGACCCTCAGCGACCGCGACCTCCAGACCTTCAGGACCGCGTCCATCAAGATCATACACGCCCTCCAGATCGAGGGAGGATGCAACGTTCAGTTCGCCTTCGACCCCGTGACCCACGACTACCGCGTCATCGAGGTCAACCCCCGTGTCTCCAGGTCATCCGCCCTCGCCTCCAAGGCGACCGGATACCCCATCGCGAGGGTCGCCACCAAGATCGCCGTCGGATACACCCTCGACGAGATCCCCAACCACATCACCGGGAAGACCTATGCGGCATTCGAGCCCGCCATCGACTACGTGGTCATCAAGATCCCCCGCTGGCCCTTCGACAAGTTCCGCACCGTCGACCGCCACCTGGGAACCCAGATGAAGTCCACCGGAGAGGTCATGTCCATCGGAAGGACCTTTGAGGAGGCCCTCCTGAAGGGACTCCGCTCCCTCGAGATCGGCGTCAAGGGACTCGACCCCGTCGACATGACCGACGACGAGCTCCACGCCGAGTTCAAGGATGCCACCGACCGCAGGATCTTCGCCATGGGCGAGGCCCTAAGGCGCGGATGGACCGTCGAACAGGTCGCGAAAGAGTGCGCCTGGGACATCTTCTTCGTGCAGAAGCTGAAGAACATCGTCGACATGGAGAACCGCATCAAGTCCGAGGATCTCACCGACGACCTCCTGAAGGAGGCCAAGTACATGGGATTCTCCGACGAGACCATCGCCACCCTCCTCAAGGGCAAGACCGAGTGGGACGTCCGCGCACAGAGGGAGAAGCTCGGCGTGTTCCCCTACTACAAGATGGTCGACACCTGCGCCGCGGAGTTCTCCGCGGAGACCCCCTACTTCTACTCCACCTACAAGGGCGTCAGCTCCGAGGTCAAGAACGACTCCAAGAAGAAGGTCGTCATCATCGGAGGAGGACCCATCAGGATCGGACAGGGAATCGAGTTCGACTACTGCTGCGTCCACGGCGTTATGGCTCTCCAGGAGGAGGGCATCGAGGCCGTCATGATCAACAACAACCCCGAGACCGTCTCCACCGACTACGACATCTCCGACAGGCTCTACTTCGAGCCCCTGGAGCTGGAGGACGTCCTGAACGTCATCAGGGCCGAGGATGCCGACGGCGTCATCTGCCAGTACGGAGGTCAGACCTCGGTCAACCTCGCCATCGACGTCGAGAAGGGACTGAAGGGGACCAAGACCAAGGTCCTGGGAACCACCCCCGACCAGATGGATGTCGCCGAGGACAGGAAGAGGTTCACCGACCTCATGAGGAAGCTCAACATCAAGCAGCCCCCGTCCGGAACCGCATACTCCTTCGAGGAGGCCGTCAAGATTGCCGAGGAGATCGAGTACCCCGTGCTGGTCAGGCCCTCCTACGTCCTCGGAGGACGCGGAATGGAGATCGTCTACTCCGCCGACGAGCTGAAGACCTACATGGAGACCGCAGTGAAGGTCTCCAGGAACCACCCGGTCCTCATCGACAAGTACCTCACCGAGGCCATCGAGATCGACGTCGACTCCGTCTCCGACGGTGAGGACGTCTACGTCGGAGGGATCCTCGAGCACGTCGAGTATGCGGGATGCCACTCCGGAGACGCGACCATGGTCATGCCTCCCTACACCCTGCCGAAGGACATCATCGACCAGATCGTCGAGATCAACAGGCAGGTCGCACTGAACCTGAAGATTCTCGGACTGATGAACCTCCAGCTCGCCTACAAGGACGGAGAGATATGGATGATCGAGGCCAACCCCCGCGCTTCCAGGACCGTGCCCTTCATCTCCAAGGCCACCGGGATCCCGCTGGCCAAGATCGGAGTCAAGGTCATGCTCGGCAAGAAGTTGAAGGACTTCGGACTCAGCGGATACCGCGCCATCGACCACTACGCGGTCAAGGCATCCGTCTTCCCGTTCCTCAAGCTGCCGGGAGTCGACTCCATCCTCACCCCCGAGATGAAGTCCACCGGAGAGGTCATGGGAATCGACCCCGACCTCCACACCGCCTGCCTCAAGGCGCTCACCGCGGCCGGATGCGTCCTCCCCACCGAGGGCGGAGTCTACATCACCGTCAACGACCACGACAAGCCCGCCGCGACCGAGGTCGCCAAACAGCTCGTCCAGATGGGATTCAAGATCTACGCCACCAAGGGAACCTCCACCTACCTGCGCGAGCACGGCGTGGAGAACACAGCGGTGTTCAAGAACAGCGAGAACATGAAGCCCAACGCGATCAGCCTGATGAGGGACGGTGCGATCAACCTGATCATCAACACCCCCTCGCTCCACTCCGGAGCCGTCAGGGACGGACACCGCATGAGGAGGCTCGCCGTCGAGCTCGAGATCCCCTTCATCACCACCCTCAACGGGGCCGAGATCTCCGTCGGGGCCATCGCGGTGAAGAAGAAGGGCGAGATCGGCGTCAAGTCCATGCAGGACTACCACGGGCTCGTCTGAGACTAAACCTCAACGGGGCGGGGAGACCCGCCCCGATAATCTCCAGTGGAAATTTTTTCTCGGGAGTATTGATTCCGCACTCATCCTTTGAAATACTCAGTACCATCTTGATGACGACGGGAGAGGCGCTACCTTCTTCCCATGCCTTCGGCATGAGAACCAAAAAGCACAATTCACCTCCTGCCGGGATCCGCCTCTCTCACTTCAGGAGGATCACGCCGTCCAGGGATCCGGCCATTCCCAGGGCTTCATCATCCCTTTGTAGACGGCCATTCCGACGACCGCGGCATAAGCGCCGGCATCGGACATTGTGACGGAATCCTCGAAGGTGGTGACCCCTCCGGAGACGATGACCCTGTGGGGGCATCCCTTGATGAACCTGGTGTTGAATTCCACGTCCACCCCCTTGCCCTGACCTTCGACATCGATGTTTGTGTTCAGGACGCCTGCGAGGGGGAGGCTGCGGATGCGGTCGAAGACAGATTCGAGGGAGGTGTCGACCTCCTCCTGCCATCCCTTGATGGAGATCCTGCCGCCTTTCATGTCAAGACCCAGAACGAGCTTTCCGGGGTATTTCTCGGCCATCTCCTCGAGCCACTCCGGCTCCTTGACGGCCTTGGTCCCGACGATGATTCTGTCCACTCCGGCCTCGACGTATTTCTTTATCTGGGCCTCGCTGCGGACCCCTCCCCCGACCTCGCAGGGGACTCCGCACTCACGGATGACCCTGCAGAATATGTCGGAGTTGTCCTCCTTGCCGAAAGCCGCATCCAGATCCACGAGGTGAAGGTACTTCGCACCCTTGGAAACCCAGTCCCTGGCAGTCTCCATGACGTCCGGCAGGACCACCTGCTGGGATCCGGGGACGCCTCCGACGAGCTGCACGACCTTGTGGTCGAGGACGTCGACTGCGGGAATGATGATCATGCGTTCTCCTCCGCATAGGCGTAGAAGTTCTTCAGGAACTTCTGACCGGATACGGAGCTCTTCTCAGGGTGGAACTGTGTGGAGACGATGTTGTACTTCCTCATGAGGGTGGGGAAGATGAATCCCTCGTACTCGGTGGTGCCTTTTACGATATCTGGCACTGCATCGCAGTAGTACGAGTGGGCGAAGTAGAAGTGGCGGCTCCCGATGTCCTCGAGGATGGGGTCCTCGGTGTTCAGGGTGTTCCATCCCATGTGGGGTACGGTCTTGGAACCGAGCTTGCGGACGCGTCCCTCATACACCCCGATGCCGGGGCCCTTGCCCTCGTCGGATGCGGAGAACATGATCTGCGCGCCGATGCAGATACTGAGCGTCGGCACCCCTGCCTCGAGCCTCTCCCTGACCTGTTCGCGGACCGGGAGAAGTCTCTCCATGGTGGAGTCGAACGCCCCCACGCCTGGGAACATTATACACTTGGCGTCCAGGAGTTTGGACATGTCGGTGACGGTATCCACCTGGAACCCGGCCATCTCCAGGGCCTTGGTGATCGAGTGGATGTTGCCAACTCCGTAATCTGCGAGAGTGATCTTCATTGTTTTTCCTCCGCGAGGACCTCTTCGATGGCGTCGGTCATGCGTTTGTTGAGCTCCTCCGTCCCGACAGTGGGGCGGACGCAGTTCTCCGTCCTCCTCTTGCTTCCGAAGTCGCGGATGAGGATTCCCCTGTCCTTCAGCCCCTGGACCAGCTTGGCGTGGTCGATGGGGGACTTGGCGAGGATGAAGTTGGAATCCGAGGGATACGGTTCGAAACCGAGCTGCCTGAGCTTTGCGGCGAGCTTGGGCCTCTGCTCCTCCACGAGCCTGACGCTCCTCTCGACGAAGTCCTGGTCCTTCACCGCTGCGATGGCGGCGCCCTCGCTGATCTTGTTGAGAGAGTACGGGACCTTGACTGAGTTGAGCATGTCCGCGACCTTGAGGTTGGAGGCCATGTATCCGATCCTGAAGGCGGCCATGGCGTATGCCTTGGAGAAGGTCTTGCAGACTATGAGGTTCTCGAACTCGTCGACCTTGTCGATCATGGTGAACCTGGCGTACTCAGAATATGCCTCGTCGAGGATGACGATCCCCTCGTGCTTGGCGAGTATCTCCTCCAGGTCCTTCTTCCTGAAGCAGTTCCCGGTGGGGTTGTTGGGGGAGGGCATGATGATAATGCCCCTGTTCTCCTCGCCCTTGCCTATCATCGCGTCAACATCCAGCTGGAAGTCATCGGTGAGATCCACCTCCCTAACCGCCCCGGAGGAGAGGTCGGCGAAGTAGGAGTAGAGGGAATAGGAGGGGCACGGCTGGGTGCACACGGTCTTACCGGGGGTTACGAAGGTCGTGTAGACGGTGTTGAGCATCTCGTCGCTGCCGTTGCCGGCGACCAGGTTGTCCCTGGAGATCCCGTAGAACTCCGCAAGGACGTCCCTGAGTCCGTCGGAGTATGTGTTGGGGTAGCTGTTGGTGTCGATGTCCAGATGCCTCAGGTACTCCACGGCGGCGGGATTGGATCCCAGGACGTTCACGTTGGTGTCCATGCGGATGGCGTCGCCGACGTCGGGATTGTAGTAGGTGGTGAAATCGCGCACGCTAGCCTTCATCCAGCTTCTGTCCATCCCGCTCACTCCACAAGTCTCTCGATGGGGATGGTGAGGATGCCCTTGGCGCCGATCTTCTTCAGCTCGGCGACGATACGGTAGGAGTCCTCCGCGGCGATGACCACCTGGATGGCAACGCAGTCGTCGTTGCCCGCGAGGTCGATGACGGTGGGCCCTCCGATTCCGGGGACGATCCTCTCGACCTCCTTGAGCCTCTTCTTGGGAACGTCGGCCATGAGGTACTTCTTGCCCTCGGCGTCCAGGACTGAACGGATGGCGTCGACGATCTCGGTGATCCTCCTCTTCTTCTCGGCGTCCTTCATGGCCGCCTTGGAGGTGAACACGGATGCCTGCGACTCGATGATGGTCACCACCTCGACGAGGTGGTTCATGCGGAGGGTGCCTCCGGTGGCCACCAGGTCCGCGATGCAGTCGGAGACCCCGAGGAGAGGCATGATCTCGGCGGCTCCCTGGACGAACACGATGTCGGCCTTGATCCCCTTGGCGTCGAAGAACTTCTTCGTGAGCTTGGGGAAGGAGGTGGCGACGCGGATGCCGTCCTTCATCTTCCCGGTCTTCGCGATCTCGGAGTCGTCGGGGGCGGCGATGGCTAGCCTGCACTGTCCGAAGTTCAGGTCGAGGATGTCGGTGAGCTTCTTGCCCGCCTCCGCCTCGACGTCCTGGCCGGTGATTCCGAAATCCACTGCGCCGGAGTCGATGAACACGGGGATGTCCTGTGCCCTGATGAAGAACACCTCGAGGTCGAGGTCGGGGACATGGATGTTGAGCTTCCTCCCCCAGTCGTCACCGAGCTGGATCCCCGCCTTGGTGATCAGCTCGATGGCCCTCTCGTTGAGCCTGCCTTTGTTGGGTACAGCCATTTTGACGGTCATCTGATAGCCTCTTTCTGGACGACCGTACGTACGCGTCTGATTAATAAATATCGCGGGAAAAAGCGGAGAGGGAGGTGTTAACCTCCCTCTGTGAAGTTTCACAGAAGGTTCTTCCTGTAGGCGTACTCGGCGTTGAGGATGGATCCTCCCGCGCCTCCCCTCAGGGTGTTGTGGGAGACGACCCACATCTTGTAGTAGCCGTTGCCCTGCCTGATCCTTCCGACGGTGGATGCCATTCCGCGTGCCCTCTCGGGGGATCCCGCGAAGACGTCGAAGATCGGCTGGGGGCGGTTGGGCTCCGGGCGGACGATGATGGGTGCCTCGGGCGCGGACGGCAGCCCGAGCTTCTGGGCCTCTCCCCTGAAATCGGCGAGGGTCTTGGCAATCTCCTCGACGGAGGGGTTCTTCTTCAGGCGGATGACGAGGGACTCGGTGTGACCGTCGATGACGGGGACCCTGGCACAGTTGGCCATGACCTTGAAGTCGGCGAACCTGAACTCCCCGTCCGCATAGGTGCCGATCATCTTGGCGAGCTCGGTCTCCATCTTCTCCTCCTCGTGGCTGATGAAGGGGATGACGTTGCCGACGATGTCGAGGGACGGGACTCCGGGGTATCCGGCTCCGGAGATCGCCTGGTAGGTGGAGACGAAGACTTCCTCGAGCCCGTACGCATCGTCGAGCGCCTTGAGGGGCACGACGATTCCGGTGGATGAACAGTTGGCGTTGGTGACGATGAATCCGCCGTCCTTGTAGGTCTCCTGGTCCTTGACGGACTCGAACTGGTCGACGTTGACCTCGGGGACGATGATCGGGACGTGCCTGTCCATCCTGTGGGCGCCGGCGTTGGTGAACACCGCGACACCCTTCTTCGCGAGCTCGGTCTCGGTCTCTCCCGCGAGATCGCTGGGGATCCCGGAGAATGCGATGCGGCAGTTCTTGGCGATGTGGTCCAGATCCATCTTGGAGATCTTGGTGTCCAGGGTCTCCTGCTTGTAGTTGTAGTCGCGGACCTTGAGGGTGTCCCCGAACCTCTTCCCGTCGGACCTCTCGGATGCGTAGAGTCCCTCGACCTCGAAGTAGGGGTGGTCCTCAAGCATCTGGACAAATCTCTGACCAATCATACCGGTGGCGCCGAGAACGGCGACCTTGACCTTTCCGCTCATTGTAATTTCTCCCGAATCAGGCAGCTCATCAGTCGGTGCTGTCGTAGATCTTCTTCTGCCTCTCCCTGGAGATCGCAAGGATGAGCTTTGCGATCTTCTCGGCGTCGTCCTTGGAAAGACTGACCTCCTGGCACAGTTCGCAGTATCTCTCGATGATGTGTGCCTCGGTGGCAGAGTCCCAATAGTCCTGTCCAGAACGTCTCTTGGCCTTCGCGAGCTCATCCGTGATGTCGACGCGGGTAGCGATGAGGTCGATAATCTGACTGTCGATGTCCGCGATCTCGTCCCTAAGTTCCGCCGTGGAAACAGGCTGTTGCATGCCCCCGTTCATGCCCTGCTTATAAAAAATAATATCGCGGGCCGAATGCATATTTGCGTACATTCAGCGAAACCTATTTTTATGGTATTTCCGATTTTTGTCATGATGGATGCGGTAAGCAAACACTTCGAACACTATCCCTCGAGACTCGCCGTCGCGGAGCTCATGCTGAAACACGGCATATCCGTCAAGAACGACGATGCCTACATCGGGGACGTCAAACAGTCCGATTCCTCCATCGCCCGCGCCGCTAACGTGGACAGGAGGGTGGTCCGCTCCACCATAGAGGATATCTCCACCGATCCGGTGCTCTCCGCGCTTTTTTCGAAACTCGACTCCATGGTCGTACTCGCAGATGCCGCATCCCTCCTCGGATGCTCCGCCATAGAGGTTGTGCCAGACGATGCCCGCAGGCCCGGCGTGATGGCAGGCATCATGAACGTCCTGTCCAGAGCCGGGATCAACATCCGCCAGGCGGTCGTCACCGGCGAGGAGAACGAGGTCTCCCACCTCATCATCACCGTCGACGGTGACATCCCCGGGTACGTCATGACCGAGATCCGCGGAAGCCCCGGCGTGGCCAGCGTCATCATAAGATGAGCCAGACCTCGTTTTTTCCGCGACTCCGCTTTTCCGCGTCCGCGCGTGTGAAACCATATAATAATGGAACGCGTACGGGTGCACAGTAACATGACAGCGAGAAAAGCAAAACTCGAGCGCAGCACCCGCGAGACCAAGGTCTCCGTCGATCTCGACATCGACGGTTCCGGCAGGTTCGACGTGGAGTGCGACATCCAGTTCCTGAAGCACATGGTCGAGAGCCTCGCACGCTATGCGGGGTTCGACCTCAAGATGAAGGCGTGCGGTGACAACGACCACCACATCATCGAGGATGTCGCCATCACCCTCGGGGACGCTTTCAAGAAGGCCGTCGGGGAAGGACCTGTGGAGCGCACCGCTTCCTGCGTCCTCCCCATGGACGACGCCCTCGTAATGGTGGCGGTCGACCTCGTCGACAGGCCCTACTGCGACGCGGACTGCCCCGACCCGCTGTACGAGCACTTCTTCCGCAGCTTCGCGATGTCCGCCGGGATCACCCTCCACGTTGCCGAGATCCGCGGTTTCGACGACCACCACATCATCGAGGCCAGCTTCAAGGCCCTCGGCAAGTGCCTCCTGCAGGCCACCCGCCCCAGGAAGTCCCTGCTGAGCACCAAGGATGCGGTGAAGGAAGCATGAGCCTCACCAAGAGGGTCATCCCCTGCCTCGACGTCAAGAACGGGAAGGTCGTCAAGGGCACCGAGTTCGTGAACCTGAGGGACGTGGGGTATCCACCGGACCTCGCCAAGAGATACTCCGACCAGGGGGCCGACGAGATCACCTTCCTCGACATCGCAGCCTCCAAGGAATCCAGGGGAACCACCCTCGACCTCGTCAGGGAGACCGCCGAGAAGGTCTTCGTCCCCCTGACCGTGGGAGGAGGCATCCGCACCGCCGAGGACGTCCACCAGGCCCTCCTCGCCGGGGCCGACAAAGTCTCCATCAACTCCGCCGCCGTCGCACACCCCGAGGTGATCTCCGAGTCCTCAGAGAGGTTCGGCAGGCAGTGCGTGGTCGTCGCCATCGACGCCAAGAGGGTCGGCGACGACAAATGGGAGGTCTACGTGAAGGGAGGCTCCGAACCCACCGGCATCGACGCCCTCGAGTGGGCCGGCGAGGCCGAAGACAGGGGGGCCGGCGAGATCCTGCTGACCTCCATCGACGCAGACGGGACCAAGAACGGATACGACATCCCGCTCACCAGGGCGGTCGTCGAGCAGACCAACATCCCCGTCATCGCATCCGGCGGATGCGGAAAGATGGAGGACATCTACGAGGTCTTCGCCCAGACCGACTGCTCCGCAGCACTGGCAGCGAGCATATTCCACTACAACGAGTGCACCCCCGACCAGGTGCACGAATATCTCCGCGACAAGGGGATCGAGACAAGATGACAGACATTCCAGCGCTCAAATACGACGACAAGGGGCTCATCCCCGTGATCGTCCAGGACTGCCGCACCAACGAGGTGCTTATGATGGCATACTCCAACGAGGAGGCCGTCCGCCGGATGTACGAGACCGGATACACCTGCTTCTGGAGCCGCAGCAGGCAGAAGCTGTGGAAGAAAGGGGAGGAGTCCGGCCACGTGCAGAAGATCAAGTCCATACAGGCCGACTGCGACGACGACACCCTCCTGGTGAGGGTGGAGCAGACCGGGGTCGCCTGCCACACCGGCACCCCCTCGTGCTTCAGCAAACTGGTCTACGGCGACCTCACCGAGACCGCCGCCATCGTCCCCGACCTGGTCCGCACCATCAAGGACAGGAAGGAGAACCCCTGCGACGAGAGCTACACCTGCAAGCTCCTCGGCAACGAGACCAAGATGTGCAAGAAGGTCGTCGAGGAGGCTGCCGAGGTCATACTCGCATGCAAGGACCACGACAACGAGGAGCTGGCGGGAGAGGTCGCGGACCTGCTCTACCACACCCTCGTCTTGATTGTCAAGGAAGGGCTGGACCTCGAGAAGGTCTACGCCGAACTCTGGGAGAGACACCAATGAGGGCAGATCTTCACACACACTCGATATTTAGCGACGGGGAGCTCATCCCCGCCGAACTCGTAAGGAGGGCCATGGACTGCGGCCACGACCTCATCGCGATCACCGACCACGTGGACATGACCAACGTCGAATTCGTCGTCAGGAACGTGGTGAAGGCCTGCGAGCTGAGAGAGGACTACATCCGCGTGATCCCCGGCGTGGAGATCACACACGTCCCCCCGAGACTCATCGCGCAGGTCGCCAAACAGGCAAGGCAGTACGGGGCCAAGTGGGTCGTCGTCCACGGCGAGACCGTCACCGAACCCGTCATGAAGGGGACCAACAGGGCATCCGTCGAGAACCCCGACATCGACATCCTGGCACACCCCGGGTTCATCACCTTGGAGGAGGCCCAGCTGGCAAAGGACAACGGCGTCGCCCTGGAGATCACCGGGAGGGCGGGACACAACATCACCAACGGACACGTCTGCAACATGGCACGCCAGGTTGGTGCCATGATGGTGGTGGACTCTGATACCCACGCCCCCGAGAACCTCATGGACGAGAAGGCGGCATATACCGTGGCGCTCGGGGCCGGCCTCACCAAGGAGGAGGCCAACAGGGCTATTCAGGTAACCCCCTTCGAACTTACCAAAAACCTCTGATTGCGGGGCCGGAGCGATCCGGCCTCATATGCATTCTTCGTAGATCTCCGTGATGTCCTTCTCGGTGAGCTTCACGGGGTTGTAGGTCAGCTTGCTCCCGCCCGTCCTCATGACATTGGCGGTGAGTTCCGGGATGTCGGACTTGCTGAATCCCTCGATGGAGAGGGTGGTGAAGGTGCCGATGTTCACGGCTAGCTCCCTCATCATGTCATCGACGTCGTGCTCATCCTTCCCACCGAGGGCATGGGAGACCCTCGCGAACTTGAAAGGACTGCCTCTGGCACATTTCATGAAACATGCGGGGGCGACTGCTGCGAGTCCCCTTCCGTGGACGATGTTCTTCATACCGCTGAGAGGGTGTTCCAGAGCATGCGGCGATATCGTGCCGTTGGAGAATATGGTGAGCCCTGCGATGGTCGATGCGAAACACACCTGGTCGAGCGCCTCCGCATCGTGTATGTCGTCGTTGACCGCGACGATGTTCTTCGATAGGCAGTCGAGGGCCTTCTCGCACAGCGCATCGGAAAGCGGCGTTGCCTTCAGATGGACGTACGACTCGACGATATGACACATGGCATCGTAGGTCACGGCGGAAAGGACCTCCTTGGGCATGGTCTCCATGAGCTCGGGGTCGACAATGGATGCCTTCGGGACCATCGAAACGTAACGCATAGCGATCTTGTCGCAGGTGGCGGGATCGGTGAGGACGGACACTCCGTTCACCTCGGATCCGGTGCCGCATGTCGTAGGTACTGCGACCGTGGGCAGAGCCTTCACGTCCACGCCGCCGGGATTGCCGCGCATGTAATCGAGGATGTTGCCCCCGGTGGCGACCATAGCGGCAATGGCCTTGGCGGCATCTATGGAACTCCCTCCTCCGAGGGCTAGGATGCAGTCCGCGCCATGGTATTTTGCCTCCTCCACGCCCTTCATAACGACATCGGTGGTTGGGTTGCGAGAGACGCCGTCGTACACCGCAAACTCGACATGGGCGTCCTCGAGCTGTCCCTTCGCACTCTCCAGAAGGCCGGTCGATGCCGTGCTCTTGCCGGTCACTATCAGGGCCCTCTTACCGAATCTCGCGACCGATTCCCCGACGGCCTTGGATTTCCCGCGGCCGAAGACGAGATTTGTAGGGACGTTGTAGACGAAATCCATAGAGACACCATCAGTCGGAGTCATCGCCGAGATGCTCGCGCATCTTGCGTACTATCTCTTCGAAGTAGATTTCTCTCCCCTCGTCCTTGAACGTCTCGTCCTCGATGAGGAGCATGCCGTAGAGCTCCTCCTCCGTATAAGCGACGATTTCCTTCTTCTCGGGTCCGGGCAGATCTACCACCTCCCTGGGAATCTGATTATGCGATATAATGGTTCTTCGGACATCCCGTCCGTACGGAATACAGGCCAGGGTCACTGATCGGTCCTGAAACCTTCGCAGACTGTGCTAGCGAATGAGTGGATTTCTGCCACCGGGCGGACCTCTTCATCGGGGTCCACTGTCATTTATCTTTATAAATTAAGGTATATCTAAACTATTAAATATTATTTAGGATTACCTAATTATGTGCAATCTACTACTGCAGCATCTGCGGACCGCGGTATCCCGATATCGCTGGCAAAAGCCGGGGAATGCGGAACCGTCGTCAGAATCACCGGGGACGCGGGGACTAGGAAGTTCCTGACAGATCTCGGATTCACCGTCGGCGCCCAGGTCCAGGCCGTCACAGATGTCAAAGGAAGCAAAATCCTCGCCGTCAGAGGTTCGAGGATTGCGGTGGACAGCAGAATGGCCTCGAAGATTTACTTCAGGCCGGAGTGATTACATGAAAACACTGAAAGACACGAACGTAGGAGAGACCGTCAAAGTCTCGAAAATATGCGGCGAGGGTCCTGTTAGGCGCCATCTTCTGGATATGGGCATCACAAAAGGATGTGAGATCTATGTCCGCAAGGTGGCCCCTCTCGGGGACCCCGTCGAGATAACCGTCAGAGGATACGAACTCACGCTCCGCAGGTCCGAAGCGGAAATCGTGGAGGTGGAGTGATGTCGCTCACCATCGCACTCGCGGGAAACCCCAACAGCGGAAAGACCACCCTTTTCAACAAGCTCACCGGCGCTTCGCAGCGCGTGGGGAACTGGCCGGGTGTCACTATCGACAGGAAGACGGGTAAGATCAGGGGGACGAACGGCGTAGAGCTCGTGGACACCCCCGGGATCTACTCCCTTTCCCCGTATTCCCCCGAAGAGGTCGTGACCAGGAACTTCCTCATGGAGGGCAACCACGATGCGGTCATCAACATCGTGGATGCCACCAACATCGAGAGGAACCTGTTCCTGACCCTGCAGATCCTCGACACAGGCATCCCGACCGTCGTTGCACTCAACATGATGGATGCCGTGGAGAAGGAGGGCGGTTCTTTGGACGCGGAGAAACTGGCCGAGAGGCTGGGGTGCCCCGTGGTTCCCATATCCGCACTGAAATCAGACGGAATCAGGGAACTTGTGGAGCGCACCGTCTCCGTAGCGGAGAGCGGCACCGCATCCGAGGGGATCAGGTTCGCGGACAGCATCGAATCGCTGATCTCCGAGGCCGGAGAGAAACTAGCCGATGCAGTTCCCGAGGAGAGGAAGAGATGGTACTCCGTCAAACTGATCGAGAAGGACCAGGGCCTATCCGAGAAGTTCCCGGAGATTGCCGAGGAAATGAAGGAGAGATGCGCTCCCGTCGAGGAGGAGTACGGCGACGAGATGGATTCCATCATTTCCGACGCCCGCTACGAAATCATCGGCAGGCTCGTGTCAGGCGCCGTCACGAAGGCGGAGGTGGACAAGAGCACCGGAACCCTATCGGACAGAATCGACAGGGTCGTCACCCACAGGATCGCGGGAATCCCGATATTCATCGGGGTCCTGGGTGCTGTATTCCTCGGAGTCATCGGATTCGGCGACTTCACCGGAATCGGGACCTATCTTACGGATTGGCTCAACGCATACATCGAAGACCCGATCGGCACCTCGGTGGAAGATTGGTGCGCCGACAACGACGTCAGCGATACCCTCACCGGTCTGCTGATGAGTGCGTTCATAGGAGGAGTCGGAGCCGTCATCGGATTCCTTCCGCAGATGCTCGTGCTGTTCCTTGTGCTCTGCATACTCGAGGACATCGGATACATGGCGAGGGCGGCCTTCGTCATGGACCGTGTGTTCAGGTTCTTCGGTCTCTCCGGAAAATCATTCATCCCGGTCATTGTCGGAACCGGATGCGGAGTCCCCGGAATCATGGCCACCAGGACCATCGAGAACGACAGGGACAGAAGGATCACCGCCATGACCGTGACCTTCATGCCCTGCGGAGCCAAACTCCCCATCATCGCACTGATCGCCGGAGCCCTGTTCGGCAACAACGGATTCGTCGCACTGTTCTCCTACGTGCTCGGCATCGTCGTCATCCTGATGTCCGGAATCATCCTGAAGAAGTGGAAGAGCCTTGCCGGAAAACCCGCCCCCTTCATCATGGAGCTTCCCCCGTACCACCTGCCTACCGTCCTCAACGTGGTCAAAGGGACCCTTGACAGGGGATGGGCGTTCGTGAAGAAGGCCGGTACCATCATCCTCCTGGCTTCCGTGTTCATATGGTTCCTCGCCAGCTTCGACACCTCCTTCTCCTACCTCGGAGCGGACGCTACAAGCGATTCCATCCTCCAGACCGTCGGAGAGGCCGTCTGCGGCATATTCCAGCCCCTCGGATGGGAGGACCACTGGGAGCTCACGGTCGGGTCCGTCACGGGACTCATCGCCAAGGAGAACCTCGTGGGGACCCTCGGAACTCTGTTCTCCCTCGATGAGGTCGGAGAATCCGGAGAGGAGTACTGGGACATATTGGCCGCATACCTCACGCCTGCGGCGGGACTGTCGTTCCTCGTCTTCAACCTCCTCTGCGCCCCCTGTTTCGCGGCCATCGGTGCCATACACAGGGAGCTCGGGTCCTGGAGGTCCACCGGTCTTGCGGTCGCATACCAGTGCTGCATCGCCTACATGGTGGCATCCATCGTCTACGTGATCGGGAGCTTCGCCTGGGGCGACTCGCCCGAGGTCACCGGCATCGCGATAGCCGCCGTTTCGGTCGTCGTGCTGGCGTATCTGCTTGTTTCCAAGAACCCGTTCTTCGTCATCGACAAGCATCTGGACCCGGAGGCGGTGGCTCAATGACCGTCGGAAGCATCATCGTATTGGCGGTGGTGGCCGTCGCCATCGCCTGCGCGGTCGGTTCCCTGATATACAACCACCGTTCGGGAAAGAGCTCCTGCGGATGCGGCGATTGCTGCAGCTGCAAGAACTGCAAGAGAACGGTCGAGATCGAGGATCGAGACAAGTGACCTAGCGGCCGTCGGAAGACCCGACGGCCAAAAAACCCTTCCCAAACTCCTTCCTTTCTGTCGGAACGCGTCCCGGTTCCGCACGATCCCGGCCCTTCTCATTTGACCGTCCGAATCCTGCCGCGGGGCCCCCTTTTTTATAACGACACTCGGTTGCTCCCGTCATGCCCAAGATCGCAATCATCGGCGGTTCCGGAATCTACAACCCGGACAGCTTCGAACTCATCGAGGAGGTGTTCCCGGACACCCCCTTCGGAAAACCATCCGACCCCATCATGATCGGCAAGATCAACGGTGTCGAGGTCGCATTCCTCTTCAGGCACGGGAAGCAGCACCAGCACCCCCCGTCCTCCGTCCCCTACAGGGCGAACATGTATGCGCTGAAGAAACTCGGATGCGAGTACGTCATCTCCGCCTGCGCCGTAGGGTCCCTCAGGGAGGAGTTCAGGCCGGGAGACCTGGTCATCACCGACCAGTTCATCGACTTCACCAAGAAGAGGGACTACTCCTTCTTCATGGACCAGACCGTCCACATCTCCATGCCCGACCCCTGCTGCCCCTACCTCAACGGCATCTTCGGAGAGGTCGCCGAGGACATGAAGATCCCCTACCACATCGGAGGCACCTACGTCTGCATCGAGGGTCCCAGGTTCTCCACCAGGGCGGAAAGCAACATGTTCCGCCAGTTCGGGGACATCATCGGAATGACCATCGTCCCCGAGTGCCAGCTCGCCCGCGAGCTCGGGATGTGCTACTGCAGTCTCGCCACCGTCACCGACTACGACTGCTGGAAGGACGAGGATGTCACCATCGAGATGGTCATGAAGACCATGGCCGAGTGCCTCGACAAGGTCCTCAGGCTCCTCGAGAAGGGACTTCCCAGGATCGGCAAGAGCGACTGCGCCTGCGCGGAATCCGCCAAGGGCTGCGGAGCGCTTGACGCCATCGGCAAGTATTGAAACCACAAGGGGACGGGTCTCCCGCCCCCCTTTTTATTTATTCATTCGACGTTCACTCACATGATGAGGATCGTCATCAGGGGAGTCGTTCAGGGAGTCGGGTTCCGTCCGGCGGTGTACCGCACGGCGGCATCGCTCGGCCTCAGGGGCACCGTTTGCAACCACGGCTCCCATGTAACCGTCGACGTGGACGACGGCGATGCCTTCCTCGATTCGTTCATGAAGAACCTCCCGCCCCTCGCCAGGGTCGATTCCGTCGAGAAGGAGGATTACGATATCCCCGCGGACGTGAAGGGATTCTCCATCGTCGGATCCGCCTCCGGGAACAGGGAGGGCCTTTCCATCCCCACCGACACCGCGATATGTGCCAGGTGTATCGATGATATGCGTTCCGGCAGGAGGACCGGGTATCTCTTCACCACCTGCACGGACTGCGGTCCGAGGTTCACGCTTCTGAGGTCCCTGCCCTACGACAGGGAGAGGACCGCCATGTCGGAGTTCCCCAGATGCCCCGTGTGCGGAAAGGAGTACTCCGAACCCTCCGACAGGAGATTCCATCACCAGACCGTCTGCTGCCCGGACTGCGGTCCGCAGTACCGTCTCGTGGATTCCGGGGGAAACCCGGTCGCGGGTGACCCCATCACGACCTTCGCCAGGTTCCTGGAGGAGGGGAAACTGGGTATCGCCAAGAGCTGGGGAGGGATGCACATCTGCTGCACCCTGGAACAGACCGGCAGGCTGAGGGAATGGTACAGACGCGGAGAGAAACCCTTCGCCATCATGGTAAGGGACATGGATGCCGTGCGCAGGTACGCCGAGCCCACCCCCGAAGAGGAGGAGAGGCTGCTGTCCCCCCACCGCCCCATAGTCCTGGTGAAGAAGGTCCCCTCGGACCTCACGGATGCGGTCTCCCCGGGTCTGGACAACATCGGGATATTCCTGCCGTACACCGGGATGCAGATCCTCCTGTTCGACGCCCTGAACGCGGATGCGCTGATCATGACGTCCGCCAACGTCCCCGGGGAACCCATGGTGCTCGATGACGGCAGGATCCTCGACCTCGGAGCCGACGTTTACCTCCTCCACAACCAGGAGA
The DNA here is from genome assembly GCA_000350305.1 of Thermoplasmatales archaeon BRNA1. NCBI lineage: Archaea > Methanobacteriati > Thermoplasmatota > Thermoplasmata > Thermoplasmatales > Thermoplasmatales archaeon BRNA1. The sequence goes on along the minus strand of CP002916.1, from coordinate 473,019 downwards.
TTGTCAACCGTGCGGACGACAGCGTCCTCAGGGTCTGCGGCTCCGACACATTCTTCATACGCAAGTCCAGAGGGAGCATCCCGTCGTACTACTCCGTCCCCTGGAGGGGCGATGCCGTCGCGGTGGGCCCCCAGGAGAACATCACCGGAGCCGTCGCCTCCGGAGGACGCATCTATCCCACGCAGCACATCGGGAACGGCGAGCACATCGGTGTACCCGAGTACCTCGAGGAGGCGGTACGCTTCCAGATGTCCCTCCTCGGCTGCAGACCGGGCATCGTGGCGGAGGACATGCACCCCGCCTATCTGAACCGCAGGTTCGCCCATGCCCTGGCGGAGGAATGCGGGGCGGAGATCATCGACGTCCAGCACCACCATGCCCATGTTGCGTCGCTGATGGTGGACCGCGGGAACCTGGAACACATGACCGCGCTCTCCGTGGACGGAACCGGACACGGGGACGACCGCGCCGCATGGGGCGGCGAGGTCATGAGCTGCGACTATTCCGATTACGAACGTCTGGCACACCTTGAATACATACCGCTTCTGGGCGGTCAGAAGGCACTCTACGACATCCGCAGGCTGAGGTTCGCAGTGGATACGATGAACGGTATCGAGAGTGAGACCGGGTTCAACGACATGGAGACCTCCGTCCTGACCAAGATGATGAACACCGCTCCCAGGACGTCCTCGTTCGGAAGGGTCCTGGACTGCATCTCGTATTCCCTGGGTGTCTGCTCCCGGAGGACCTATGACGGGGAACCCGCCATGAAGCTCGAACCCCTCCTCGCGCGGGGGAAGCTGGTAGACGGTTTCTCCACCTGCACCGAGAACGGGGAGATCCGTACGGCGCACCTCTTCGAACGGCTCGATGAATGTACCAGCAAGGCGGACGCCGCCTATTCCATGGTATACGGGATCCTGTCCGAGATGGTCGCCTCCGCCTGTTCGAAGGCAGATTCGGACGGCGAGGGATACATCGGGATAACCGGCGGGGTCTCCTACAACGTCCCCATCGTGAACATGGCCCGTGGGATCGCATCCAAACACGGCAAGGAACTCCTCGTGCACACCTGCGTCCCCAACGGCGATGCGGGCATCTCCACCGGCCAGATCGCCATCGCCCTGAGGCATCTTTGATTGGATGGATAATCCTCCTCAGCCATGGTTTATCTATGACGGATGTTTCCTCCATCCATCAAAGGGCAGGCATCCGCCAGCCCCCGAAGTGATGCGATGACGAACACCCTTTTCGTGCTCCTCGACGGAATGGAGGACGACCCGAACCCGGCCCTCGGCGGCAGGAAGCCCTATGAGGTCGCCAGGATGCCTTTCATCAGGTCCAGGGCACCACATCTCTGCTGGACCACGGGAAGGGGTTACACGCAGCTCTTCCTCAACGAGTTCTGGACCGGACATCCCCCGGAGACCGCCCGCGGGGCACTCGAGGCCCAGGGCCTCGGTATGAGGATGGGGAACGGCAGGACCGCCTTCCGCATGAGCCCCGCCTATATCGAGGACGGCATGGTACGCTGGGCGTACGGTGTGGACGATAAGGCCGATGCCCTGGAGAAGTCCGTGAGGGACAACCTCAGCATCCTAAGGGACATGGACCCCGACGTAAGGTTCTTCGTCCACGGGAGGAGTGTTATCACCATAGATTACGAGGGGGAGATCCCCGACGGCCCCCAGGCCCCCGTGGACGGCCCCTACGTGCCCCTCGGAGGCGCCCTGCAGGAGCTCATGGAGAAGGTCGCATCGGAGAACGGTGGCCTGACGATCTACCCCTGGGGTATCGGAGGTGTGGGGAAGGTGTATCCCCCGTACCCGCAGATCGGGAAGATGACCGCCATCTCGGACAGCCCCACCGCCCTCGGGATAGCGGCGTCCCTGGGACACGACATTATGCTCATACCCGAACTCGACGACAGGTTCCCCGCGGCCGCGGAAGCGCTGAAGGAGGGGAACGTCTTCCTGCACATGGACGAGGTCGACGAATACAGCCACGAGAAGGACCACAACAAGAAGATCAGGATCCTAGAGCACATCGACTCCATGATGGAGAAATACTTCTCCGACGTCAGGCGCGTGGTGTTCTTCGTAGACCACGGCACGTCCTGCGTCACCGGGACGCACATCCTCATGGATGTCCCGTTCCGCACGAACCTAAACTGTTTCAAGGACGGAGAGCACATAACCATGAAGGACATAGTGCCCACCGTATTGGAGGCTAAAGAATGACTTTCGAGATCCCGCCGTCCCTGGGCGTAAACGGGGACACCAAGAGAGCCGAGGACATCCTCACCCGCATCTGGGGCAAGAGAGGGGTTTTCACATGCACCATCGGCAACACGCTCACCTCCACCATCCCCGGGATCTCGGAGGCCGGAGACACCCCGGAACTCACGCTTTTCACCGGGCCCGCCGACGCGGAATTCCTCGTCATGGGCAAGGTCACCTGTATGAAGGGCATCCCGATCAACCCCGGAAACATCCCCACCCCCGCTACTCTGACGAAGGCCGCCCTGAACCTCTCAGGGATGCCGTTCCTCATGATCAACGGCGGTTCCAAGGTCATCCCCAACATCCCCTGCATCGAAGTCGGCGGGAAGGCGGGGGAGAAGATCACCACCGGACACGCCATGTCCGCTGAGCAGGTGAAGAAGTCTTTCGAATACGGGAAGATCCTCGGGGAGCAGCTAGCTTCCACCTATGACTTCGTGGTCCTGAGCGAGAGCTGTGCGGGAGGCACCACCACCGCACTCGCCGTCCTCCTTGCCATGGGCACGGTCAGGGAGAACCTCGTCAGCTCGAGCTCCCCCAAGAACCCCAAGCAATTCAAGTGGGACACCGTCATGAGCTCCCTCGATGCCGCAGGCATCGGGATCGGGGACCTTGCGGACGACCCCCTCAGGGCCGTATAGTGCGTCGGGGACCCGATGCAGCCCGTCAACATAGGGATGCTCATAGGGGCCGCCAGGAAGGTCCCGGTCATCCTCGGGGGCGGCACCCAGATGGCGCCCATCATGGCTGCTGCGGTGAAGCTCGATCCCTCCATCCTCGGCAACTTCATGGAGGGGACCACCAGGTGGCTCCTCGCCGACCCCAACTCCGACCTCGTGAAACTCGTCGGCAGCATCTCCCCGGAGATACCCATCGTCAACATCAACATGGATTACTCCGAGAGTCCCTACGAGGGCCTGCAGGCCTATGAGTGGGGTTACATCAAGGAGGGTGTCGGCTGCGGCGCATCCGCGGTGGCGGCGGTCATCTCAAGCGCGGGGAAGATCGACTGCGGGGCACTCCTCGACGAGGTCCACTCGATCTACAAGGCCATCATCAACGTTGACTGAAACCCCTTCCCTCTCCCGCCTTTTCCGTGCCATGCACCTGGGTCATGTGGTGCCTATAAAAACAGTAACACCCATTTTATGAATGGTAATAATCTTTACATTATATAGTTCGAGTGGAAACAAAGGGGGTCGAGTGAAAACAACCGTCAGAGCTCTTCAGGCTCCTCGATGAAGTTGTAGTGCGCATCGAGATGGTCGATCTCATCGGATATGCGCTCGTTCCTGCAGAAGGCGCACTCGATGGGTTTGTGGAGGGCGAGCTTACGGCGGTAAGCCTTCGTGTCGATATCCACGATACGGCCGCAGGAGCAGTAAATCTTGGTAAATGAATCCAAGCCAGTTCCGAAAAGGGTGCTGTTTCTGACGCGATCTAACGGAATGAACGGATCGGGCGAAACATAGTCGGACACGGGCAACCTCCTGAGCTGTGTTCCGGAGAGAACCATAGGTCCCATCCCGTCTCCCGGATACAGACCCTCCCATTCAATACGTAGAATATAATGGTTATCAAGAACCGTTTATAAGCCTCTGAAAAGACCATTTTACGATAGTGAAAAATGACGTATTGGATGAGAAATCTTTAAATATATGTAATAAGCGGAATTCGGCGCCGGAGCGCCGGGAATTCCGCCGGATCAAAGCGATTTCAGGACCTCGATCTGCTTCAGGACCGAGTCGCGTATCTCTCCCGCGGTGCGGGGTTTGGAGACCCTCTTCCCGTCCTTCAGGACGGGGACCTCGATCATCTCCATGGCCTTGCCGCAGTCCGGACACCTGATGGTGTCGTCTGGGCGCAGGGAGACACCCATGGCGAAGCAGCAGGGGCACCTGTAGGCGAACTTCCTGCCGGAGAACTTGCCCCTCTTCGAGATGGGCTTGCCTTCCTTCTCGATGATGTCCATACCCATGTCAAGGGTGGGGGCGTTGGCGATGCTCGTTCCCACTCCGAAACCTGCCACGGCGGAATCCACGATGGCTGAGATTGTGTTCTCGTCGAGGCCTCCCGAGGCGATGATGTCTACGTCCCTGTATCCGTTGACGTCGAGCTCCCACCTGACCTCGTTGATGAGCTCCTTGAAGTTCCCCCTGCGGGAGGATGGTGTGTCGAGACGGACGCCCTTCAGGTCCTTGATGAGGCCGGCCGCTGCCACGGCGGCCTTGCGCTCGTCCTCGAAGGTGTCGATGAGCATGACGCGTCCGACCTTTGGGTCGATGACCTCGTCGAACGCCTTGAACGCGGCCTCGTTGCTACCCATGACGAGCATGAGGGCGTGGGGGACGGTACCGACCGCCTCGGTGCCGCAGAGGTCGGCTCCGAACGGCGATGCGACCCCGTCGCACCCGCCGATGTAGCAGGAGCGGTCTATGACGCCTGCGATGCCGGGATGCATCCTCCTGTTCCCGAAGGCGAGGACGGTCTTGCCCTTGGACGCTATCTTCACGCGCGCGGAGGCCGTGGCGATGCCGGAGGGCTGGCAGACCATACCGAGCATCGCGGTCTCATAAATCCCGAAGTCGGCATAGGCACCGGCGACATTCATGAGCGGGACGCGCACGGACGCGCTGTCCCTCGCACGGAAGACCGTTCCCTCGGGGACGGCCCACAGGTCGACCTTCTGGCCTTCCATGAGCCTGACGACCTCCTCCAGGCCGCAGAACACGGCCCAGGGCCATTTGTTGGGGAGACCGCCGCAGGTGAACTCCGCGACGACCTTGGTGTCCTTGAAGCCCTTGGCCTCCAGGATCTGCTTGGTCCTCTGGAAGTAGACGTCCATGGTGGTCCCTTTGCGGACCTCCGCCTCGTCTGCGATGAACAGCTTCTCTGCCATGTCTCAGAACCTCAGTGCCTTCTTCCCCGGGAAGACGGCCTTGGAGCCGAGGCGGTCCTCGATCCTGAGGAGCCTGTTGTACTTGGCGGTCCTCTCTCCGCGGCAGGGTGCGCCGGTCTTGATCTGTCCGGTTCCCCATCCGACGGAGAGGTCGGAGATGGTGGTGTCCTCGGACTCGCCGGAGCGGTGGGACACGACGACGCGGTATCCGTTGGCGGCGGACATCTCCTGGGCATCCTGGGCCTCTGTGAGGGTCCCGATCTGGTTGACCTTCAGCAGGAGGGCGTTTGCGGCCCCGCAGTCGATCCCGGTCTTGAGCCTCTTGGAGTTGGTCACGAACAGGTCGTCTCCGACGATCTGCACGTGCTCGCCGACCTTCTTGGTGAAGGCGGTGGTGGTCTCGAAGTCGTTCTCCTGGAACGGGTCCTCGATGGAGATGAGGGGGAACTCCTTGGTGATGTCCACATAGTGGTCGAGGAGCTCGCCGGGGCTGAGCTTCATTCCGTCGACGTCGTACTTCTGGGAGGCCTCGTCGAAGAACTCGGAGGAGGCGCAGTCGATTCCGAGGTACACGTCCTTCCCGGGGGCATATCCCGCATCGGAGATGGCGTCGACGATGGTGGAGAGGGCCTCCGAGACGGTGTTGACCGGGGGAGCGAATCCTCCCTCGTCCCCGACGTTGATGGCGGAGACGCCGTACTTCTTCTTCAGCAGGGACTTGAGGGACTGGTAGGTCTCGGCGGCCATCCTGAGGCACTCGGAGAAGCTCTTGGCTCCTGCGGGGATGATCATGCACTCCTGGACCTTCAGGTCGCCTCCGGCGTGCTTTCCGCCGTTGATGATGTTGTACATGGGGACGGGGAGGGTGACGTGGTCCTTCCCGACGTACTCGTAGAGCTCCTGGTTGCTGACGAACGCTCCGGCATGGGCGACCGCGAAGGAGACCGCGGTGGTGGCGTTTCCGCCGAGGACCTTCTTGTTATCGGTGCCGTCGGCCCTGAGCATGGCCTCGTCGATTCCCTTCTGATCGGTGGGGTCCATCCCGACGATCGCCTTGGCGATGGCGGTGCGGACGTTCTCGACCGCCTTCTGGACACCCTTCCCGTGGAACCTTCCGTCCCCGTCGCGGAGCTCGTTGGCCTCCCACATCCCGGTGGATGCCCCGGAGGGTGCGATCGCGGAGATCTCGCGTCCGTTGACGGTGACGACCGCCTCGACGGTGGGGTTCCCCCTGGAATCCAGAACTTCCCTTGCCCATACTTTCTCGATAGTTGCCATTGCTCTCATTCCTCCTTCTTGTACTCGACCATGAGGTCTCTCAAAATGTTCTTGATGTTCTGAGTCAGCAGCTCCCCGTCCACCGAGGTCAGGAACGTGAATCCCGTCTTCTTCTTGGTGGAGAGGATCTCCGACAGCGCGGTGACCGTGCGGTCCATGCTGCTGTGCTCGATAACGTTATCCAGGTCGTCCATGGCCACCACCGGGTGCTCGGTGCGTGCTATGAAAAGCTTGACGGATTCGATCATCGAACCCAGTTTGTACTCGTTGCCCGAGAGCGTGAAGACCTCCGCGTCCCTGTCCAGGCCGAAGCGGTCCCTGGCCACCTTGGGGCGCGAGGCGGTGATGAGGAACATGTCGTATCCCGCCTTGGCGAACGTACCCATGATCTCCTGGATGAAATCGTTCTTCCTGCTGAAGAACACGTAGGACTCCCCGTAGCTGATGCCGAGCCTCCTGAGCTCTACCGCGGGGTCGATGGAGACCTCTCCCCTGTCGAACTTCTCCAGGAACCTGTCCGCCTCCCTGGGGATCGCCTTGGCGACTGCCTCCTCCAGCTCTTTGGATGTGAACGGCCTTACAAGCTCGGCCTTGACGCGGGGACAGTCGGAGGGGACCCTCTCGCTGACGGTACGGATGACGATTACCCCCGGACCGCGCTTCGCGTTTTCGACACGGTCCCTGCGTCCCTGGCGGGGGGCATACTCCGGGGTGATCTCCAGGATGAACTGCATCCCCCTGAAATCATCGACCTCCGTATCGAGGATCACGATGTCGTAACGGTTGGTGTTGTATTCCTCGAGACCTGCCCTTATGTTCCTGACGACGTTGGTCTCGATGCCTCCTTTCTCAAGGATGCTGCAGATCACTCCCGTCATGGAGTCCCTGTCCTCGATGATGAGCGCTCTCACTTACACCACGCGGTTCAGACTATCGCTTTGAAGTATATATTTATTAGATAGTACGGGGAAAAACGGAGCGGGGGCAATACATCCTACTCAAAACTGGAACGTGTTGGAAAAACCGGCGGGGTGCGGTTCTCCGCATTCCCGCCGCCAAGCCCGGCAAAGCCGGACAGGAAGCAAAATCACTGCTTCCTGCTCTCTTTCGCCTTGGGCCTGAGGTGACTGTCGCCGCACTTGCGGCACTTGGTTGCCTTGGGGGGGTTCGTCGCATAGCAACTCATGCAGACGGACTTGTCAAGGAGCCTGCGCTCAGCCTCTTTGAAGCGTGCCATTCTTAATTCCTCTGGTCGTTGCCTATATACAAGACCTATAAAAGACCACCGTTTGAATACGGCGTTTTCCTCAGCCGAACAACCTTCTCTGCTGTCTCAGGTCCTCGTACCTGTCGCCGGTCCTGTGGCCCATGAGCTCGTGGTTGACGTACTCCGGATCGATGGCGTCGGTGATCTCCCTCACCCTCCCGGAGGTGAAGGACAGATGGTTGTCTATATCGGTGGCGCGCTTGGCGGCCCTCCTGTAAAACGACTCCCAGGGTTCGTCCTCCCCGCGGTCCTCGGACTCGATGGATTCGCGGAAGGCAGCGGAGCAGCTGAGCTGGAGGTGGATGGTGCCGATCCTGTCCCTCATGTCCCGTGGGTACCTGTCGATGACCGCCATGACCTCGTCGATTGCGGAATCCTCGTCGTATGCGCCGTCGCAGGTGTTCATGAGGTGGCCGGTGTCCAGGGTGAATCCCCAGTTGTCGAATTCCAGCTTCCTCTCCAGCAGCCTCCACTCCTCGGGGGAGCGGAGCTTGAGGCCCTCCCACCAGAGGTTCTCCAGCGCGAGTTTGAAAGGAGGTTCCCCTCCAGGCATGCCGGAGACGGTCTGGTTGATGAAATCCGCGAAAAGACCCAGCACCTTCAGATCGTCGCTCTCGTGCCTCCTGTGGAGGACCTGCCGGATGTCGGTGTTCCCGGCGTGCAGGACACCGTATGCGGGTCTGACCTTGGCGGCATAGTTGATGCAGTCGCGGAGATTCCCGACCATCTCCTCGCGGTCGTGCCCGAAGCTGAAGTAGGTGACGTCCTCCGGCATACCTTCGTAACTGCGTCCCTCCCATGCACTCCTCCAGTCGATGGCGTATGGAAGGTGGACTGAAACGACCTCCGGCATGACGTAGCAGTCCTGCACGGGGGCCTTGATGGTGAAAAGCTCGTACCCGTCGATTCCCAGCGATGCGGTGCGCTGGGACAGATCGCCCTGTCCGGGCAGACTGTTCCAGTCCTCGAATACCGACCACTCGTGGAGATGCTTCATATGAGGTCGAATGCCGCGTTGAGGGATGCCTCGACGGCGCTGATCTGGGAATCGGCGCTTCCGACGATGATGACATCCTCGGGGCCGATGCCAGTCTCCTTGCGAATCTTGGCGGCGAGTTCGGGGGTCTGCTCGTCCATGTTCCAATCCGGGGGGATCATGAGTGCGCCGTTGCGGATGACGATGGTGGTGCAGCCGGAGGCTCCCGCCTTGATCCCGGCGTCGCGCTGCTGCATACCATTAACGATCTTGGAGGAGACTCCGAAGACGACGACTCCCTGCTGGTGGCTGCCCACGACGGACTCGCCGAGGTTGATGTCGAAGAGCCTGATGGGGATCTGCTCGAGGAAGGTCATTCCCTGCTTGGAGATGGAGATCCCGGTCTGTTTGATGTCGACGAAGTTCCACTCGCGGAACTTCTCGAGGATACGGCGCATACTTCCCTCTCCCACTCCGGAGAGTTCTGCCAGTCTCTTGCGTCCGAGGCGTTTTCCGTCGCTGAGCAGATAGAGTGCGTAGTAGACGTTCGCGTCCGTAAAACGGAACATGGGACCGAACGCCGGAATGTCCATGATCTTCATAGTTTGTTCCCCACACGGCCGTCTGAGCGGCCGTGTGAGGTTGGGCGCCGCTCAGAACGTCCTAATCTTACCGTTGATGATATCCTCTGATACCTTATCAATGTTGTCAAGCCACTCGGCGGCGATGGAGTATGCCTCCTGCTGCCACTTGGGGAGCTTGGGGTTGGCATCCGCGCCGGGGGCGATGATGTCGATTGCGGCGTTCAGAGGGTCGGAGATGGTGTGTCCAATCTGAGACAGGAGCCTGACGTGGATCTCGGCGTCGGCCTTGATCTTCTTGGCGACATCCTGTGCGATCTTGTTGGAAAGGACGTTGTAGATTTTTCCGACGTGGGTGATCGGGTTCTTTCCGGAGGTTGCCTCCATGGACATGGGGCGGTAAGGGGTGATGAGTCCGTTGCAGCGGTTTCCGCGGCCGACGGATCCGTCGTCTCCGTTCTCCTGGGACAGCCCGGTGACGGTGGTGTAGAGGACGTTCCTCTTGTAGTCGTCTCCGGTGTTGACCTCGACCTTCAGCTTGACCTTGGATCCGGCCTTGTCGATGATGTCGAGGGCGTTCTCGGTGACGTCCTTGGTGAGCTGCTCGACCGCGGACTTGTAGGCGGTCTTGTCCTCGATGAACCTGTCGACCATTGCGCAGGCGATGGTCATGGTGATCTTGTCTCCGACACGGGAGCACATGACCTTGACGTCCTGTCCCGCCTCGGGGAGCTTCTTCTTGTAGGCCTTGCCGTTGATGAACTGCTCGGTCTGGAAGGTGAGGGTGTCGGTGATGGAGAAGGGTGCGTATCCGACTCCGAACGAGGTGTCGTTGGAGAGGTAGTTGGAGGCCTTGTAGACACCGGTCAGGTCGTCGGAACCCATTCCGAGCTTGGTGTCCAGGATGATGTCGGACTCAAGGTCGAGGAGCGGGTAGTCCCTCTTGAGCATGGCGGTGACCCCCTTGAGCGCGGTGGACTCGACGGGCAGGAGGATCTCCTCGCCTTTCTTGTTGATGACGGTGGTGGCACGTCCGTCCATGAGGACGTAGACGGGCTTGATGATCTTTCCGCCGCCGAACTGGGATTTGGAACGTCCCGCGACGACCTCGGTCTGGTCGGTGTTGTGGTGGAGGACGTGTCCGATCTCGTCCTTGTACATCTTGCAGAGGGCCTCGGAGACGGTCTCGGCGATGTTGTCGGCAACGGAGTCGGGGTGTCCGATTCCTTTCCTCTCGACGATCTCGATCTGCCTCATGGGGACGGGGACCTGGTTGATTCCGTTTACGTAAATGTTCTTCTTGTCTGCCATAAAACTACCTTCGGTTATGGTGGTTGAATGTTCCGACTGTCATTATCATTTATAAAAGACATTGATAAAAATATTCATATAAGAATACTCTGATAATGTTGGCATGAAATTCCCTCCCGCATCGGATATCCGCAGGATGAGAAAGGCGATGGATGTGACCCAGGCCGAGCTGGCGAACGCCTCCGGAATCAGCCAGAGCACCATCGCGAAGATCGAGAGGGACAGGATATCCGCGAGCTACGCGACGGTCGTGAAGCTTTTCGAGACCCTCGACCAGCTCGCGAAGGGAGGAAAGCACGATGTCACCGCCGCCGACGTCGCATCGCACGACCTCGTGACCGTGCAGAGCTCCGACAAGGTGCGCGTCGCCGCCGAGCTCATGCAGACCGCGGGGTTCTCGCAGCTCCCCGTCCTGAAAGGGGACACCCCCGTCGGGAGCATCTCCGAGAGAGCGATCTTCGAGCGCATCAGGTCGGGTCAGACCATGAACGACATCAAGGAACTGACCATCGCCGACATAATGGACGATTCGTTCCCCATGGTCGCGGAGAACACCCCCATGTCCTCGGTCACGGCCATGATGAGCGATTACAACGCAGTGCTCGTGGCCAGAAAGGGTAAGCTCGTCGGAGTCATCACGAAGGCGGACATCCTCAAGCTAATCTGACGCCGCCCTTCTCGATCTTGAAATGTGCCAGATCATCCGGCACATAGGATTCTGAGAAAATAGCCCTGGCCTCTTCCGCGATTACGCTCCTGTCGCGGTAGCGGTTGCTCACATGGATGAGGAAGAGCGCCCTCGCGTTGCAGTTCTTCGCGGTCTCCGCAGCCGATGCGGCGGTGCTGTGGAAGTGTTCCGCGGCCAGTCTCTTGTCCTTCTCCAGATAGGTGCTCTCGTGGATGATGACCTCCACGTCCTTCAGGGCCTCGTCCACGGTCTGGCATCTCATGGTGTCGCCGGTGTACGCCACCGAGGAGCCTCTCCTCGGCTCGGAACAGATGTCCGCCAGGGTCACGCCGTTGACGGTCTCCCCGGCCTCCAGAGCAGAGTAATCCGATCCCTGGATCCCCATCTTCCTTGCCTTCTTGGTGTCGATCTTCCCGCGGATGTCGGGCTCGCGCACGACGTATCCCTGGGACTCGATGCCGTGCTCGGTCCTGAAAACGGATACCCTGAGGTCGCAGACATCCTGGACCTCGCCGGGGGCGATGTCCGCGATGTCCGTCTCGAATCCGATATCCCCCTCGCAGAGCGAGAGCGATATCCTCAGAGCGTCGGAGAACCCCTTGGGTCCCCTGAGGATGAGTTTCTCCTCCCTTCCCATCATCCCCATGGTCTGCACCAGCCCGGGAAGGCCGTAGAAGTGGTCCCCGTGGAGATGCGTGACGAAGATCGCACGGATCTTCATGAAAGAGAACGGGGAGACCATGAGCTGACGCTGGGACCCCTCCCCGCAGTCGAAAAGGATGATGTCCCCTCCGCGGCGGACCGCCACGCAGGGGAGGGCGTAGCTCCTCGAGGGCACCGAGGCGCCGGTCCCGAGGAACAGGATGTCGAACATCCGAACACCGTCTCAGTCGTAGATGGCGTCGATGGCCCTGCTGGATTTGGTATCCTTCTTGTACTGTTTGTAGTGCTCTTTGCACAGATGGACGCTGCGGTGCTCTCCGCCCTTGAGTTTGAGGGAGCACTTGGCGACCTGTTTCATGTTGAGCGACCTCTCGGCCTCGTTGTTGCAGCCGTCGACGTCGCAGATTTCGGTCTTGGTTCCGTGACCTGCGGTTCCTGACATGCACCCTGCATGGCCCTCGCCCGATTTATACTTTAATGGAAAATGTGCCAGATTGGAAGATGTCTGAAAACACGGGGTGAAAACGCCGTGCCAAGGATAATATCTTTCAAGCACCATGGGGGCACCGATGACCAGGATCGCCCCTTCTATGCTCTCATGCGACTTCTCCAGATTGGGCGAGGAGGTCGAACGCGTGGACCGCTCCGGCGCGGACTGGATCCACCTGGATGTTATGGACGGCATGTTCGTCCCCAACCTCACGTTCGGCGCACCCGTCATCAAGACCGTCCGCGACAGGACGAAGAAGCCCTTCGACGTCCACCTGATGATCGAGGACCCCCTGCGCTACATAGACGACTTCGTCAGGGCAGGAGCAGACCTCATCACGGTGCACGCCGAGGCGGAAGGGGACATACCGGCCGCCTTCGCCAAGATCAGGGACTGCGGATGCAAGACCGGTATCACCATCAACCCCGGCACCCCGGTATCCGAGATCGAGAGATACCTCCCCGATGCGGACCTCGTCCTGATCATGACCGTCAATGCCGGATTCGGTGGACAGAAGTTCCACCCCGAATGCCTCCCGAAGATCGAGTTCGTCTCCAGATACAGGGAGGAGAACAACCCGCACATGGAGATCTCCGTAGACGGCGGCATCAACAGGGAGACCGGGAAGCAGTGCGTCGACGCGGGAGCGACCGTCCTGGTCGCGGGAAGCTCGCTCTTCAGGCTCCCCGACATGACCGACGAGATCGCCCTCTGGAAGAAATACGGCCCCGACGCGGAGTGACGAGTATGGGAGTCAACCTTTCCGACCTCGTCGAGCCCCGCAACGTGGAGCTCTCCGAGCTCTCGGGCAAGAAGGTCGCCGTCGACACCTACAACATCGCATACCAGTTCATGAGCGCCATCCGCCAGCCGGACGGACAGCCCCTGTGCGACCACGACGGCCGCATCACCTCCCATCTGACCGGACTGCTGTACCGCACCGCGAACCTCGTGGAGGCGGGCATCGAACCCACCTTCGTATTCGACGGGAAGCCCCACGACCTCAAGTCGAGGACACTCAGGGAAAGGGACGAGAGGAGGGAGAAGGCCAAGGAGGAGTGGCAGGAGGCCATGGATAGAGGGGACATCGAGACCGCCCGCGCCAAGGCCCAGCAGACCTCCCGCATGACCAAGGAGGTCCGCGAATCCGCGAAGGAGCTCATAGGCTACATGGGATTCCCCATGGTGCAGGCCCCCTCCGACGGGGAACAGCAGGCATCCTACATGTGCCGCAGGGGAGATGTGTACGGAGCGGCGAGCCAGGATTTCGATTCGCTCCTGTTCGGAACCCCCGTCCTCATCAGGAACCTGACCATGAACGGCAGGAGGAAGGTCCCCGGCAAGCAGCTCTACAAGGAGATCAAGACCGAGGTCATCGACTCCGCGGAGTTCCTCGGGAACCTCGGGATCACCAGGGAGCAGCTCGTGGACATGTGCATGCTCATCGGCACCGATTTCAACGAGGGCATCAGGGGCATCGGCCCGAAGAAGGCCCTGAAATACATCAGGGACAACGGCACCCTGGAGAACGCCCTCTCCAAGATAGGAACGGATATCCCCGATAAGGACGAGATCCGCGCAATCTTCCTCTCCGACGAGGGCTCGGACGACTATTCCACAGCGTTCAAACCCATCGACAGGGAGGCCGTGGTGAACATGCTCACCGGATACGACTTCAGCGAGGACCGCGTGAAGTCCGCCCTCGACAGGATCGAAAATGCCAGGAAAGAACAGGAGAAGGCCAGGAGGCAGAGGTCTCTGGACTCCTGGTTCTGAGCGGTTGTTTTATCTCTTTCTTCGGCATACCTCTCCGTAAGTAAATTACGGAGGGATGGGATGCTCAGACTGGCCAGATTCTGGACGGAGAACTACCGCTGCTTCGGCGGACGTTTCGAATTGGACCTCTCCCTCGTACGCGACTACAGGTTCTCACAGGAATGCGTGGAATCTGGCACTGTCATGAAGGGAGTGGTCCTCGGACCCAACGGCTCCGGGAAGACCAGCCTCGGTCTCGCCGTCACGGACATCCGCGACATGGTCCGCGGCAGGAGGGAGCAGCCGTCTCGCCCCGACCAGTCGAAGTACGAATCCGTGTTCCATTACGAGTTCACTGACGGGGATTCCAGGATCGAGTACGAGTACGCCCGCACCGGCAGGCGCACCCTCTCCCGCGAGTCCCTTTCCATATCGGACGGTGAGACGGTGTCCCGCAACGGACTCTCGGACTTCTCGTTCCTCCTGGACAACGGATGGAAGGGACAGTATCCAGACCTCGACCGCGCCGCGGATGCCGTCCGCGATTTCGCATCCAAGGTCGTGTTCGTGGACCTCACTGATCCCTCGGCGCCCTTCCGCACGGATTCGGTCATCGCCGACAGGCAGATGACTGGGGAGTTCAGGGAGTACATGGAGAGGTCCACGGGAAGGGACTACTCCTGGATCGAGGAGGGCAGCACCATGCTCCGCTTCAGCGAGGTCGCCTCCGCGGGGGAGCAGGCATTGGAAGAACTGTTCGCCCTGTCCGCTGTCTACGAGGACGCTTCCCTGATCTTCGTCGACGGGCTGTGCGACGGCATGGGCTACAACGCCGCCCGCGCATCCATGTCCAAGATAGTATCCGAAGTAAAGTGCCAACTTATCGGGACCACGTTCAACACGGGCATCGTCTCCAACGATGTCCTCCGCCCGGACTGCGTGTTCATGATGGGCCCCAAGGGGGCCGTCCCGCTGTGCGACCTCACCGACAAGGAGATCCGCCTGGGCAACAGCCTGGAGAAGATGCTCAGGAACGGCGAGTTCGGGGACTGGTGAGATCACTCGTAATAGACGCACCTGTAGGTGAAGTTGTTCCTGTCCTCCAGAGTGACCGACAGAAGCTCCCTGTTCTGGGCGAAGTCGTACACGGACATGCAGACCGAATCGTTCTCGGAGCGTCCCCATCCGATACAGAACAGGTCGCCGGAGACCCTGGTCACGGAACCGCATGCGGAGGAGAACTTGCCGTCGACGGTGTAGAGGGTGCTCGCGGCCGTCATCCCGCCGGTGTCCAGATCGAAGGTGTGGATGTGGGTGTGCTTGTCGATGTTATGGTTGTCGAACACCATGATCTGGTTCCCGCTGACGGTGACGTAGTGCTGGCCGGAGGTCTTCTGGTCGTCCGCGAGATGGAACTCGTCGTGGGGTCCGGAGAGCCTCCAGATGATCTGGTCGGTGGACTTGGAGCGGTCCAGGAAGAGGATCGTGTCGAGGTGGCGGAACGAGCACACGAGGTTGCCGTCGTCGTTCACGCGCATGGCGTTGAAGTGGACGTAATCCGGAGCGGCGGTGGTGACGTTGCCGAAGTCGTTGGCGTTGGGGGTGGCCTCGGTGCACACCATCCCGTAGAGTTCGGGGTAATCGATGCTCTTCCATTCCCATACGACGGTTCCGTGGTCCACCTCCTGGAGATAGGAGTAGATCACGGTGGACTGCGCATAGCCGGGGACGTTCGTGACCGTGTCCCTGATGTAACCGGACATGATGTAGTGGTCGAGGTCGAAAAGGAAGAAGTCGTGGCCGTCCAGGGGGTGGCCCTTCTCCACCACGGAGGACTGTTCGAACCTTATGCGCTTGACCTCGTTGAAGTTCTCGTCGAGGATCACGCGGTCCCCGGGGGCGAATCCCTCGAGCCCGAACTTGTCGCAGGAACTGTCCTGGTCGTGGTAGCTGTAGTAGGTCTTCCCACCGACCGTGTGCTTCTTGAAATCCCAAAAACCTGCGTGGACGTTGTCGTCCTTCTGGTCCTCGTGTTTGGACCATACCACGTTGCCGTGGCCGTCAAGCATCATGATGTTCTTGGAGTACACGAACGAGATGAAGAAATTCCCGGGGAGATCGGTGTCCCCGTTCACGGTGAACCCGGGGAGGTCGCTGCCGCCGTCGTCCGAGTAATGGTAGACGAGCGCCGCACCGATAGCTGCTCCCGAAATGATCACAGCGATCGCTAGGATCGTAATATCTCTCTTAACCTGGTCCATTTCCCCGTTTCCCCCGGTTTGACTGTGCTGTAAGGAATCGTCGGGGAAGGATTATAATTGTTCGCAGGCCCGCGTGCACCCATACTATTTTATTATAAAATCAGCTCACGGCGGAACAGGGCAGGCAAGAAAACCCCGCCCTTACAGAAGGACGAGCGATGATAAAGCAAATCCAAGCCAGTTATTCCGCGCCCAACGTGGAGAAGGAGATCCAGGAATTCTGGAAATCCGAGCATGCTTACGAAAAGACCAAGGAACTCAGGGAGAAGGGAGAGAAGTTCTACTTCGTGGACGGCCCCCCCTACACCACCGGAGCCATCCACCTCGGTACCGCCCTCAACAAGACGGTGAAGGACATCCTCATCCGCTATTGGAGGATGAACGGATACAACGTCCGCGACCAGCCCGGTTTCGATATGCACGGGCTGCCCATCGAGGTCAAGGTGGAGAAGAGCATCGGTGTCCACTCCAAGAAGCAGATCGAGGAGGAGATCGGCATCGACAAGTTCGTCAGGACCTGCCAGGAGTTCGCCCTCGGCCTTCACGCAAGCATGACCGAGCAGTTCAAACAGCTCGGAGCGTGGCTCGACTGGGACCGCCCCTATCAGACGCTCAGACTCGATTACATGGAATCCGCCTGGTGGACCTGCCAACAGGCGTTCAAGAAGGGCCTCCTGAAGGACTCAAGCAGGGTCGTCACCTGGTGCCCCCGCTGCGAGACCGCCCTCGCCGAGGCGGAGATCGACTACTCCGACGAGACCGATCCCTCCGTCATGGTCAGGTTCCCCCTGAAGGACGACGCCTCCACATCCCTCCTCATCTGGACCACCACCCCCTGGACCCTGCCGTCCAACATGGCCGTGGCCGTCCACCCCGACGAGACCTACGCCAAGGTGAAGTTCTCCGGAGACTCCGGATCCGAGAACGTCATCATAATGAAGAGCCAGATCGAGTACGTCATGAACGCTGGAGGATACTCCTCCTTCGAGATCCTCCAGGAGTACAACGGGAAGGACCTTATCGGCACCGCGTACATGCCGCCCTTCGAGATCGGCGACGGCCTCCAGAGGACCGACTACACCTACAAGGTCGTCGACGCCCCCTACGTCGAGAAGGACAACACCGGACTGGTCCACACCGCTCCGGGATTCGGACCCGACGACTTCGACACCGGAAAGAGGTACGGCCTCGTTCCCTTCTGCCCCGTCGACGAGGCGGGACGCTTCACCGACGACTTCCCGCTCATGGCCGGGAAGAAGGTCCGTACCGTCAACGAGGACGTCATCTCCTACCTCAAGGAGAGGAACCTCCTGTTCAGCACCAGCAAGATCAAGCACAGGTACGGACACTGCTGGAGGTGCAAGACGCCCATCATCTTCCGCAACACCCGCCAGTGGTTCATCGAGGTCCCCAAAGTCAAGGAGAAGATGCTCTCCGAGGTCGACCGCGTCAAGTGGACCCCCGACTGGGCCGGCTCCTCCAGGGAGAAGAACTGGGTGGAGAACGCCCGCGACTGGTGCGTCTCCAGGCAGAGGTACTGGGGAATCCCCCTCCCGATCTGGGAGTGCGAGTGCGGGGAGAAGAAGGTCGTCGGACAGTACGACGAGATGAGGGAGGGCCAGGGATACACCGAGGGCATGGACACCCACCGCCCCTGGATCGACAAGGTCACCTTCACCTGCCCCAAGTGCGGCAAGACCATGCACAGGATCCCCGACGTCATGGACGTCTGGTTCGACTCCGGGGTCGCCCCCTGGGCCGACCTCGGCTACCCGCACAAGAAGGACGAGTTCGAGAAGTGGTGGCCACCGAAGTTCATCGTCGAGGCGCACGACCAGACCCGCGGATGGTTCTACACCACCCTGGCGTCCGGTGTCGTCTCCTTCGACAGGGCACCCTACGACG
Organism: Thermoplasmatales archaeon BRNA1; assembly: GCA_000350305.1. Taxonomy (NCBI): domain Archaea; kingdom Methanobacteriati; phylum Thermoplasmatota; class Thermoplasmata; order Thermoplasmatales; species Thermoplasmatales archaeon BRNA1. The sequence continues at coordinate 454,663 of CP002916.1, read as the reverse complement.
AGATTATGATGCACGCCTGGATGCTCGACTCCAAGGGAAGGAAGATGTCCAAGTCCCTCGGGAACGTGGTCGAACCCCTGGAGGTCATCTCCCAATACGGTGCCGATGCACTCAGGTTCTACCTGGTCATGAACAACGCGCCCTGGGAGGACACCTGCTTCCAGAAGAACGGACCCAAGGACGCTTGGAAGGTCCTCAACACCTTCTGGAACGTCGTCAACTTCGCCGCCATGTATATGTCCATCGACAAGTACGACCCGGAGAAGTACGACCTCGAGACCATCCGCCCCCACCTCCGCGACGAGGACCTCTGGATGCTCTCCCGCACCGAGAAGATGAAGGCCGCCGTGACCGCCAGCCTGGAGACCAAGGAGCTCCAGAAAGTCGCCCGCGCCCTCTCCGACTACATCCTCGAGGACCTCTCCCGCTGGTACCTCCACCTGGTCAGGGACCGCAGCTGGGACGAGGAGAGCAGCGAGGACAAGATGGCGTCCTACTTCATGCTCCACAGGGCGATCATGTCCGCCACCATCGCGCTCGCCCCGCTCTGCCCCCACATCACCGAGAAGATCTACAGCGCCATGGGCGGAAAGCTCCTCTCCGTGCACATGGAGGACTGGCAGGTCGCGGACGAGAGGCTGTACAACGAGGACCTGGAGCACAGCATGCGCCTGATCCAGAACATCATCGAGATCATCGCCAACGAGAGGGCCAAGATGGGCAGCAAGCTTAGGTGGCCCCTGAAGGCGGTGTACGTCCGCGGGAACGACGAGAAGGTCAACGCCGCGGTGAAGGTGTTCGATGCCGTCCTCGCACAGCAGGGCAACCTGAAGCTCGTCGACTACCTCCCAGCAGGCGGAGAGGTCGTCGGGAACGGAGACATCGAGCCCGTCGCCTTCGACGAGGGCGAGCTTTTCATCGACTTCGAGGTCACCCCCGAGATCGAGGCCGAGGGATACTCCCGCGAGCTCATCAGGAGGATCCAGCAGATGAGGAAGGAGATGAAGCTGAACGTCGAGGACTTCATCGTCTGCGACGTGAAGGCGGAGGACCACCTCGTCGAGCTGTTCAGGATGTGGATGGACCACATATGCACCGAGGTCCGCTCCAAGAAGATCGAGTTCTCCGAGGCCCCCGAGGGAGACTCCGTCAAGGAGTGGGACATCACCGGCAAGAACATCGTCATCGGCGTGTCCAAGAGCTGAAACTCATTAGGGGCCTCCGGGCCCCTCTACTTTTACAAGTGCCAGACATCAGCGTTTGAGGATGTAGGCGATCGCTTCGTTGGCAAGCGACATTCCGAAAATGGCGGGAATGGTGGGAAGCGATCCGAGGATGCTCTTCCCGCACTCGTCCCTCTCCGTGGGCACCGTGACGGGTGTCTCCAGGGAATAAACGCAGGTTATCTTCGAGGAATCCAGGTCCCTCAGGGCCCTGCGGACCTTGGCCGCGATGGGACATACCGAGGTATCCCTGATGTTGGCGATGCGCACCGCGGCGGCATCCGTGTGGAGGGCTGCACCCATCGAAGAGAAAGTGGGGATCCCGATCTCGCAGGCCTTCTCCAGGAGCTTGGTCTTCATGCCCACGGTGTCTATGGCATCCACGAGGACGTCGAAGTCCCCCTCCAGGATCGAAGGGATAGTCTCGTCGGAGACTAGGATGTCCAAACCTTCTATATCGATATCTGGATTGATGGATCTGGCACGTTCGCATGCGACCTCTACCTTGACCCTTCCCACGGTGTCCGTGGTTGCGAGGATCTGCCTGTTGATGTTGCTCTCGGAGAACACGTCCTTGTCGATCACGCGGATGTGGCCGACCCCTGCCCTGACCAGACCCTCGAGGGCGTAGCCCCCGACGGCGCCGCAGCCGCAGAGGACCGCGCGTGCGTTGCGGAGACGCTCCAGTCCGTCCTCTCCGACGATTATGGCAGTACGTTCGTTCATCCCGCTCATCCGAACACCCTCGTGAAATTATCCGCGACCGTTCTCAAAAGTTCTTCGGGCGGGACACCTTTGAATCCCGCGATGCGGGAAGCGAACTCCCCCATGGAGGTGAAGTTCCTGCCCTGGTGGGGCGCATCGGATTCCAGCAGCAGCCTGTCGTCCGGTATCGATCCGAGGAGACGGATTATACGTGCATCCGAACGGGAGAGGATGCGCGGAGATATTGAGAAAAAGCATCCGGCCTCAGCGAACGGCTTGGCGTAGCTCTCTGCCGAGAAAGAGTGCAGGACGGCTTTGCAGCCCGCTCTCCTTACGGCATCCAGGACCTCCTTCTCAGAGTCCGTGATGTGGATTGTTGCCACCCTTCCCGTCTCCTTCGCAATCTCCAGCTGCGCGATGAATGCGGGCATCTGCTCGGAGATATCCCCCTTCTTCGCATCGAGGCCGATCTCTCCGACATGGAACCTTCCGTCGGACGCGAGTATGGATCTCAGCCTCTCGGCGACATCTCCGTTCCACTCGCCGCAGAACCACGGATGGACCCCGTAGCACTGTACCGTGTTATCCGCGGATTTCCCGGATTGGGCATCCCAGTCGGAGACCGATGCGGTGCAGGACACCGCCCTCTGCAGGGATTGGTAGTCCCCGTATGTTCCGGGGAACCCCTCGTCAGCGATGTGGAGGTGCGAATCCGTGAGTATCTGGCACATGTCCTTTCAGAACTCTCTGACGATCTTCTCGACGCCGTCGACGAGCTTGTCGCAGCCGACCTTGGCGCACTCAACCCAGGCGAAGTCCACGTTCTCGGGACTGAGGTCGATCATCTCGGAGTCTACGGCGAACAGGAACGGGTGGATCTCCCATACCGTGTTCCCCTCTCTGACGCAGAACGCGTCCTGGACATTGCGGGGGGAGGACACCTTGACGCCGGTCTCCTCCTCGATCTCCCTCCTGGCGGCCTCCTCGGGGGTCTCCCCCTCCTCGATGTGACCGGATACGAGCGACCACTTCCCGGGGAAGGAGCGGGCATCGTCGGGTCTGCGGAGCAGGAGCACCTTGCCGTTGTGCACGAGCGCCGACGACACTGCGGGCTTGAGCGTGACGTTCTTTATCTCCACCTCCCCGGTGCTCCCGTTCACGACGACATCGTCGCCGTCACGGAAGACGGAGACGTCGATGCCGTCCACCATGGGGACGCTCGAGATGACCGCGCCTGTGGTGACGATGGTCTCGGCGCTGCGGTTGATGAGCGCCGCGGGAGGATGTCCCTGGACCTTGAGGTCGTAGACGACGTAGGAACCGACGGTGGACCCCTTCCCGTTGGGGAAGATGAAAACCTTCCCGCCGATGTTGCCGTCGCGGACGTTGAAGTTGCCGGTCCTTCCATCCACTCCCCCGAGGAAACTGAATGCCTCGGGATAGGTTATTGCCTTGCCTTCCGCGCGTCCGGGCGAGATCGCCCTTCCCTTAATGATCATTCTATCACCTTCAGCAGATCGGATATCTCGGCGAACTTGACCTTCTGCGAGCACAGCGTGGGAAGGTAGTTGCCCGCCTTCGCGGAGTTGGTGGCGGTCCTCTGGAATGTTCCCTCGATGGGGGCGACCACCATGCAGGTGTCCGCCAGGACGGGGCCGAACCTCTCCATCTCCTTCACCTCGTCGGGGCACTTGGCACGCACCTCCTCGGAGGTGCAGAACCAAATCTCCACGTCCCTGTTGCGCTTCTCCTTACCCCTGAGGAGGGCCGCTATATCCTTCATCTCCTTGACGGTGAGGTGGGGACATCCGAGGGCGATGAGCTGGACATCGTCCACGGTGTTGAGCTTCTGGCAGGCGTCCTCCCTCTCCTTCCTGCCGATGGTGATGGTCTCCAGTCCGGAGACGTCGAGGCCATTCTTGGCCTCGGGGGTGCATCCCTCGGCATGCCAGAGAGCGACGGATCCCGCGGCGGCCATCGCGGCGGAGAGGGTCTTGGCGTCCTCGAGGGTGATGTCGTGCAGTCCGCGGAAGTAGGGGACTCCCTTCCCCATCTTCATCCCGACGGCCTGTCCGAGGACGGAGTAGTCGAACACCGAGGAACCCATGTCCTGGACGTCGATGACAACTGTGGGCTTCCTGTTCCCGTCGAGGTGGAGGCCGTAGTTTGCGGTCTTCCCCAGGATCGCGGCGGCAAGGGCCCCGGGTCCGCCCTCCCTGTTGGTCCTCGCACCGAAGAAGGAGTTCGCAACGGAAAGGGCGGAGGACTCCGCCCATGCGATGTGGTCGCCGAACTTCGGGACGTTGGCACCGGTGTAGGGGGTGCAGGAGCAGGTCTTCTGGATGCCCATCTTCCCGTAGAGGTCTATGATCTCGATCTGTTTCTTGGCGAAGTCCTCGGTGATGTGCATCTCCGCCCAGCGCTCGCGGTCCATCCCCACGGGGTTGAGGGTGGACGGCACGGAGACCTTGGCACCTCCGGCCACCATGTCAGAGAGGTACTTCAGTCCGCCCTCCCCGATGGTCTTGTATGATGCTCCGGAGAGGTGTGCGGAGGTGATGTCGACAAGGGAGTCCGCCCCGTACACTTTCGCCAGGGCGGTCACGAGCTCCATGGCCTTCTGGGCGCCGGCTCCTTTCTCGCCGTCCAGAATGGCCTGTTCCTCGTTCGTTAGGTACATAAGTGCCAGAATGGGGTCTGAGTTAATAATAGCGCGTAGGGTAATCAGACCCCGCCATTCCAGCGGCTGCTCATCAGGCAGCAGAAATCCGCATGGTGACCTGGATCGGAATTACGGCACCTCCGGTGCCCGGAAAAGGAAAGAGTTTGAGGGGACCTTACTGCTCGGTCCACTCGATGTTCCTTAGGCAGAACGGGGGCTTGTTCCTCTTCTCCCTGTGGAATGCCACGCACTCGCAGCACTTGCCGTGTCTGGGGCATTTCTCGTTGGGACACTTGCAATCCCGGGTGATCGGGCTGTGCTCGCACATGCTTTCCGAATCGGCGTGCTGGCGATAAATAGTTTGAGGAAAACCGGCAGTGACCGGTCAGTACAGGGGATCGTGGAGATACAGAGTGGGATATTACAGGATGTTGGCCGATATCCAATAGACGTACTGGTCATACTCCTTATCGACATTGGACATCGCAGTACTGTATATGGCCGATAATTGCAATCTCGCATACTCGAGTATGCTGCAGTGCAAAGCCTGTTTTCAAGTGAATGAAGCGGACCCATCGGGATTCGAACCCGAGTCCGAGGCTCCGGAGGCCCCTGTGCTATCCAAGCTATACTATGGGTCCCTGAAGTAATGAAGGAAAATGAAAAGAAGAGTGTTGAGGAAAATGGCCGGGGTAGCCACCCCCGGCCGGCTCCGATCTTGAGAGGGAGGGAGCCTGGAGATTCCTTGATTGTAATTTCACTCTTTCTTCTCGGTGTATCCGCACTTTCCGCAGGAAAGCCTGTCCGAGTGGACAGCGAGGAAGACTCCGGGTCCGCACTTGGGGCAGAACTTGCGTCCATCCTTGGGCTTCCCGTCCTCTCCGTAGAGTTCCCTCTTCTGCACGGCTGCCTTCTTCTCACCTTTTGCCATTCAAATCACTCCGAGGGTGCCTCTTCTGCGGGCTTGTCCTGGTATCCGTTCCTCTTCAGGAGGTAGTCGTTCTCGAACTTCTTGGCGGTGGCGACGTCCTTGTAGATCTTCGCGTAGCCGAGGGTCTTTCCGACTCCGTACATGGAGTCGAGAGAGTCGATGATGACGAGTTCCCTCTTGGTGTTGAACTTCTTCGCGAGCTCCTCGGCGACGGCGTGCCTGCCGGGGGTGCTCTCCTTGTCGTGGTCCACGAGGAAGTGGACTTCGGTCCTTCCCTGAAGGACGTTCTCTTTCTGTTCCTGGATCTCCATTTTCATGATAGCTCCTCCATGCGGCCGAGCATTTCCTCGGCCCATTTGCGTGAAGACCCGTCCGTGGCGACGGCCTTCATCCCTCTCCCGGGCCATCCGTAGACGACCACCGCGCCTTCCGGGGCGTGGAGGACGCACGGCAGCAATGCCAGGTCCTCCTCCCCTTCGACACGGATGATCCCTGCGGACCTCCCGGCCAAAGCGTTTTCCACCGCGTCCTCCAGCTGGGACGTTACCGTCCCGGCGGGATTGGACACGACCGTCTCCTCCAGCCCCGTGTTCCTCACGAGGTCGGCGAATCCGGTGAGCTCCCTCCTCTCCGTGTATCCGTCGTAGACGGACAGGAGAGGAACGATCCCGTTCTCCCTCATCGTCAGCGAGACCACGTCGCCGACGGCGATTATCAGTTTAGCGTCAATCGTTCTGAGTTCGCTGATCCCGATATCGCGGCCGACAGGTTTCTGGAACTCCTCCCTCAGAGAGGGCTGGAGTCTCCTGCCGGCGGACATCTTCAGCGGACCTTCAGGGCATACGTCCCGTTGGCGGTGATGCCCATCTTCTTCGCGATCTCGGACTTCTCGAAGTCCGCGATGGCGACCATTCCCTGCCAGTCCTTGGATGTCGCTCCGCCGCAGCGGGGGCAGACGTCGTCCTCGGTGATGAACTGGCAGTCCTTGCAGGCCTTGTATACGATCCTTGCGGCGGCCATCACTCGTCACCGCCCTTCTTGGCCTTGCGCTCGTCCTCCTCGATCCACTCCAGTTTCCCGAGTCCGGCCTGCCTCATGGTCAGTCCGATCTTGGAGTCGTCGGGGTTCTTCTCGTTGAGCTCGATGCTGGTGATCCTGGCCCTGACGCGGTCGCCGACGGCAAGGTACCTTCCGGTATCCTTCCCTATGAGTCTCTGGTTGGCGAGGTCGGCATCCACGCGGTCGTTCATGATCTGGCTGACGTGCAGCAGAGCGTCGAGGGGGCCGAACCTCACGAATGCACCGAAGGACAGGATCTCCACGACGGTGCCCTCGATCAGCTCGTTCTCCTTGGGTTTGAAGACGAGCTGCTTGAAGGTGACGGGCTGGTAGACCGCTCCGTCCCCGTGGACGATGCGTCCGGGAGCCCCGTCGGTCCTGACGTCGCTGACGAGCACGGCTATGGACTTATCCTCTCCGAGCTTTCCCTCGAAGGTCTCGCAGGCGATGGGTCCGACGACCTCGTCGATGTTCTCTCCGAGCCTGGAAGGAGGGATGCGCACGATCCTCTGGACTTCAGTTGTCATGTACATAGCGGTACCTCTTGATATGGGCGGATTAGAGCGACCTTATATTAATAGTATCGGTGCGCGCAATAAGTATAATGAAAAGAGGGAAGATGCATCCTCCCGTCCGGACGTATGTTTCCGGCACGCATCGTTTTTGATTGCCTGGCACATGTCTTTACGACGGGTCTGAGGACCTGCTGGGATACCGAGGGACAGTAATCTTCATTGAAAGTGCCAGATGCAAAAACGGCCATCGCGCGCCCGCATGCGAACATATATATCGGCGGGTTATAGTCGCCGAACCAGTGAAAGAAATGGTCTCTAAATCCGAGAAAACCAAAATGCAGCAGGAACTGGAGAAAATCCCCGTCAAGGACATCAAGGTCAAGAAGGGGATGACCGTCGACGAGATGCTCAAGGCCATGGGCAGGGCGGGAGGATTTACCGCCCAGAAGCTCTCCGACGCCACCGACATCGTCGAGAAGATGGCCAAGGACAAGAAGTGCCTCAGGATCCTCTCCTTCCCCGCATGCATCATGGCGACCGGAACCCGCGGAGTCCTCGTCGACATGGTGAAGAACAAGATGGTCGACGTCATCATCACCACCTGCGGATGCCTGGACCACGACCTTTCCCGTCTCTACGCCGCCTACTACAAGGGCGACTTCATGATGGACGACGCCATGCTCAGGGCAAACGAGGTCTCCCGTCTCGGGAACGTCCTCGTCCCCGACTCCTGCTACGGGGCCGTCCTGGAGGACAACCTCCTCCCCATGTTCGACGAGATCTTCGCCTGCGAGGAGGCCCGCAAGTACGACAAGGTCATCTCCCTCAGCACCTCCGAGATCATCGACAAGGTCGGAGAGCAGATCGCCAACGTCCCCGGACACGAGGACAGCCTGCTCTACTGGGCGCATGTGAACGGCGTGAAGGTCGTCGTCCCCGGGATCACCGACGGATCCTTCGGATGCCAGCTATGGCAGTACTACCAGTTCCACAGGAACCTCAGGATCGACCTCTTCGGCGACGAGCAGATGCTCAACGAGATGATCACCAACGAGGCCGAGCACACCGGCGCCATCATCATCGGAGGAGGAATCTCCAAGCACCACGTCATCTGGTGGAACCAGTTCCGCGGAGGACTGGACTACTGCATCTACCTGACCACCGCCGAGGAGTACGACGGTTCCCTGTCCGGAGCCAGGATCAGGGAGGCCGTCTCCTGGGGTAAGGTCAAGAAGAACGCCAAGAAGATGACCGTCGAGGGAGATGCTACCATCACCCTCCCCCTCATCTGGGCCGGCGTAGTCAACAGGCTGTTCTGAAACCATTCAATGCCGGCCCCGCCGGGCCGGCCCCTGTCGCCGCGTGCGTATCACTATAAAGAAGAACCCCGATGGTGAGCTTCGATGTCGTACAAGAAAGTCCTCATCCTTCCCGGAGACGGCTGCGGGCCGGCAGTCATACAGGCTGCCGAGCGCGTCATCAACGCCGCCGCGCCCATGGTGGACCTCATCCACGGGGAGATCGGACGTTCCGCGTACGAGCATACCGCGGACGTGCTCCCGGTGGAGACCGAGGACATGATCGCGGACTGCGATTCCATACTGTGCGGCCATGTGGACGTCTCGGGGATGAACGTCAGGGACCCCGTCCTTTCCATCCTCAGGCACACCAACATGTACGCCGAGATGAGCGAGTTCTACCCCCTCAGCAAGAGCGTGGGCAACAGGAACATGGACATCGCAATCATCGGCCCCAACACCCGCGTGAACCAGATGGTATCCGAAATGGAGTCCCTGGAAGGGGTGGACGCCGACTACTTCACCAGTTCGGACGACACCGAGAAGTTCTTCGAGAAATCGGTGACCCTCTGCGAGGCCAAGAAGAAGAGCAAGGTCGCCCTCGTCACCGACAGCGAGCTCCTCCCGACGACCATCGAGATGTACCGCAACATCTTCCAGAAGGTGTTCGCGGCCACGGAGTTCCAGACGAGCATGATGCAGAGCACCGATGCGACCTGCCTGCTCGCGGAGCATCCCGGCGAGGTGGAGATACTGATCGCCGGACCGTTCTCCGGACCCTTCCTCAGGGGAGAAGCATCGGGAATGAACGGCGGGCGCGGCCTCATGGCGAGGGCATTCATCGGCGAGGACATGGCGATGTACATGCCCGACACCTGCCCGATGCGCACTGACAACAGGATCGAGAACCCCACGTCCGCGATCCTCGCATCGGCCCTCCTGCTCCTGAACCTCGGGTTCGAGCAGGCACACGACAACATAGTAATGGCGGATAGTAAGGGCGGTCCGCGAGATGTACCGCCTCGGAAAGATCACGCCCGACGTGGGCGGCAAGAAGACTCCCAAGGACTTCACGGACGGGGTCATAGAATTCATCAACTCACACTGAAGGGATATCATGGAAGACGCAGGACACCGCTCGGCAGTAGAGGCAGCGCTTAAGTTCGAGAAACAGGACAGGACCCCGGTCAACAACTTCGCCCTGGTCACCGCCAGCAGGAGCGCCGGGTACCTCGTGAAGGACACCCGCTTCAACCCGGAGATGTCCGCCAGGGTGTCCGTGGACTATGCCATGAAGACCAAGTCCGACTTCGTGAAGCCCATCCTGGACTCCCAGATGGTGTTCGCGGACCTCGGCATGGACGTGAGTTTCGCCGACGACGACTACGGTAGGGTCAGGTCCGTCCTCGTGCACGATGCCGAGGAGATCGACGACCTCGCCTTCTTCGACCCCAACGCCGCCAAGGAATGCCCCAACTTCGACCTCTGCATAATGCAGGCCCTGAGGGAGACCGCCAGGATCATCCCCGAGGACCTCCACATCTGCGGACTCGCCTGGGGACCAATCACCACCGCGGGATACCTCCTCGGGGTGGAGAACCTCATCATGGACCTCCTGATGGAGGGAGACCTCGCACCCAAGCTCATCGATAAAAGTGCCAGATTCGTCGGGGAGCAGCAGGTCGCCATGGGAAGGGCAGGTCAGACCCTCATGTGGATGGCCGACCCCACCGCCTCCGAGGACATCATAGCGCCCGACATGTTCCACTTCGCCGCGGACGGCGTCAAGACCGCCGTCTCCATGTACAAGAAGGAGTTCGCCAACCCCGCGTTCCTCCACATCTGCGGAAACACCAAGGATGTCATCCCCATGGTCGCCGAGACCGGCGCGGACTGCCTCAGCTTCGACCACGCGGTGGATCCCGCGGTCGCCAAGGCGCAGGCCGACGGGAAGATCGCCCTCATGGGAAACATCGACCCCGTGAAGTACCTCATGATGGGGACCCCCGAGCAGGTCACCGAGCAGTCGTACAGGGTCATCCGCGAGTGCGGAATGGACTCCGGGCTCATCCTCGCCCCCGGATGCGAGACCCCGATCTCGTCCCCCGATGCCAACGTCATCGCCATGGGAGATGCGGGAAGGAACTTCTGGAAGAAGAACTGATTCCTCACTCCTGGCTCTTTTTGGAAGAGTCGTCCACGAACTGCATCATCAGGACGCCCGTGAGCAGGATCCCGAGGAAGAGGACCTCCGTGAGGGACATGGTCTCGTCGAAGATCAGTATGCCCGCTATCGTGGAGAATATCGTTCCGCACCCCGTCCACACGGCATAACTGCTGCCGGGCTTGGTGCCCTGCTTCAGCCCCTTGTTCAGGAACCAGATGCTGACGAAGTTGACCGTGATGGTGGTGGCGGTCCAGAGCGGGACGGTGAAGTGCCCCGACATGCTGAGGGTGACCGCCCAGGTGGCCTCGAATATTCCCCCGAGGGCGATCCAGATCCAAGGGCTCATGCGAGACCTCCTGCCAGTTCCAGACCGATTATGCCCGTCAGGATCAGGAAGACCGCGAGGATCTTGCCCTTGTTGAGCTGCTCCTTGAACAGCACCCTGCTCACGACTAGTGTTATCGTGGCCCCTACGGCGGTCCAGATGGCGTACGCGACGCCGATGTTCATGCCGTCCATCCCCAGTCCGAGGAAGAAGATGCTGCCGACGCTGCAGATGAAGAACAGGACGAACCATATCCTGCGCGTCCAGCCCGTGGTCATGGAGGACTTGGTGAGACATGTCACCCAAAGGGTCTCGAATATGCCCCCGATGAATATCCAAACCATTCCCATGTCCATGGTAAGACCTCGATGCCGTTCACCGATAAAAACAGGATTGTGAACAGGTTCAGGTGAGATGCCTGCTCCTGGCGAGCTTTGCCTCGAGATCGGCGATGATATGGGAGAACTCGTTCTGGGTGGCGATCTTCTTTCCCATCTGGTCGATGAGGTCGAAGACGTGCTGCACCGAGCGTCCTCCGGACTCGATGTCCTTCTCGGGCTGGGCCACTCCCGCGAGGTGCCTGCGGGGCACGACGATGGAGGTGATGGTGCTGGCACCTGCATCGAGGCGGTCCTTCATCCCGCTGATTCCCTCCACGTCGAGGGTGGCGGGGATGAACCTCTCGGGGTACAGCATCCTCATGACGGCGATGGCCTTGAGCTCCCTGTCGGAGCCGACCGGGGTCAGGTCCTGCAGCGGGGTTCCCGCCTGGGGCACGAAGGTCATGGCGCGGACCTGCTCGCATCCCTGCTTCCCCATCTTGATGATGGAGTCGGCAATGTCTGAGATGGTCTCCCCCACACCCACGAGCAGACCGTCCTCGGCGAGCATCCCCGCATCGTGGGCCCACTCTCTCTGGTTGTACCTGAAGTCGAAGTCCTGCTGCAGCCTCAGCCTGTCGTAGAGCTCGCGGTTGTGCGTCTCCTGGTAGACCGCGAAGAAGTCCGCCCCGGCCTCCTTCAGCTTGGGGAAAGCCTCCTGTTTCACGGCTCCGGGGGACACCATGACGTTGATGCCGAGACTGCTCACCCTCGACACGATGTCGATGAGCTCGCTGTAGTTGTCGGCGTACATGTGGTCGTCCTCGCCCATGGTGAGGTCGACGAGGTCGATGCCCTCCTCCTTCAGGTCCATCGCCAGGTCCACGATCTCGTCGGGGGTCTTCCTGTAGCGGTCGATCTGGTTGGTGCGGCGATAGTAGCAGAAAGTGCAGTTGTTGTGGCAGTAGGTGGAGAAGTAGACGAAGCCGTATGCGAAGACCCTGTCCCCGAACTGCCTGTCCCTGACCTCGCGGGCGTTCTCGTAGAGGAGCTCCTTGTCCTTCCCCTCGGCGTTCAGAAGGGTCTCTATCTGGGACCTGTCCGCCGTTCCTCCGGCGCGGATGAATCCGAGGATGTCGCTCACGCTGTCCACTGCTGTCACTCCGGTGCGGGATTCGTATCCCTAAGAACGTAAATAAACCATTGGATTGGAAAAGTGTAAAAATCGGGGACTGAGGGTCCCCGAGATGGTGTTTGTCTCAGTTGGCGTATGCTCTGAGGACGTCCTCCGCCGCACGGTCCGCGATGCGGATGGCGATGAAGTCCTCCGGGAGCTCCTTGTCGGGGTGTGCCGACCTCATCTCCTCGGATACCCTCTTCGCGTAGTCCGGGTTGTCCATGACGCAGTCGATGAGGGTCGAGATGCTTCCCCCGACGTCCTTGGCGTTGTACAGTTTGACCTGTACGGCCTCGCAGATGCGGACGCAGTCCTCCTGGGTGAGCCTGAGCTCGGTGGGCTTCTCGATTCCGTACTTGGCGCCGTAGTATTCCAGCTTCTTTCTGGGCATCATGGTATGCGTGAATCGGATTGGTGGTATAAAAAGGATGGACGGAGGGACTGGAAAATGGGCTTATATTGTCATGACGCCTTACCAGTTGCATGGACGACGGGTTTCTGATCAGGAACATGTACCTCGACAGACTCGAGGACCTCACCGGCGACCGCCGCGCGGTCAAGGTCCTCACGGGGCTGAGGGGTGTGGGGAAGAGCACCATCATGGATCAGTTCATCCAGAGGATGATTGATAACGGGAAGAACCCGGACGACATCATCCGCTTCGACTTCGATTCGGTGGACCTCTTCGACATCCGCTACGCCGAGGACCTGAAGATACTCGTCACCAAGTCCGTCGAGGGGAAGACCGACCCGTTCGTGATCATGGACGAGGTCCAGAAGATCCCCGGCTGGAGCGAGGCACTGTGGGCGCTCATGCAGCAGAACTTCGCGGAATACTTCCTGACGTCGTCCGACGATTCCGTCACCGCCCCCCGCAAGACGGACCTGAAACCCTGCCTCAGGGAGATCAGGGTCATGCCGCTGTCCATATACGAGTTCATGGACCTCAACGAGATCGAGAACTCCGACGAGGCCGTCGACCTCTACATGGAATACGGGGGACTGCCCTGCGTCAGGACCTCCATGTCCGAGAGGGAGGCGCACATGCTCCTGTACGGCGCGCTGTGCTCCTCCGTCCTCCAGGACGCACTCACCTATTCGTCGCGTCTCGACCCCGATACCGCCGTCATCATGGCCGAGCGCATCATGGACACCTCCGGAACACCCATGGACTCCGACGAGGTAATGAGCATGTCCGGAAAGAAGTTCGGATACACCTCCCGCGCCCTGGATTCCCTGGTCGGAACCTACCTCGTCATGGAGAACGAGGGGCGCTCCTACATCAACAAACTCAAGAAGAGCCAGATGATCTATTATGCTGCGGATCTCGGCATCCGCAACAGCATCAAGGGGGTCACCCGCAACGTTCAGAGCGAGACCGAGAACGCCGTCTTCATCGAGCTCAAGAGGAGGGGATGCAAGGTCAAGGTCGAGGACTACGACGGGTACGTCTCGTTCGTCGCCGACTACGGGGACGGGAAGGTCAGGTACGTCGTCTCCGACATGGAACTGACGGCGCCCGAACCGCCCAAGAAGAGCTTCTTCGGAAAGGTGAAGGAGGCACTCACCGAGACCGTCCGCATAAGCATTGACGGATCCTCCGGGAAGAACCACGTCACGTTCAAGGAGTTCCTGCTGGGCCACGAACCGAAGAAGGGATGAGAGGACCGTCCGATCGGATGACGTGATCCGTTCTGTTATTGACTCGTGAGAAGCGGCCCTTTCGGGCCCAAATTGTTTCTTATCCCTTCATACGACGGACCCAGCGGCGCTCTCGACGGTGACGTAGCGGTTGTACAGAACCACGAGAACTGCCCAGAATGCGACTACAGAAGGCAGCACGGGGATGCCGACCGCCGCTGATATCAGGACAGAATTCGATTAAAAGAAGAGTGGTGCAAGGGACGTGATTTGAACACGCGGACCGCTATGGACAAGGCCCTCAACCTTGCGTCGTTGGCCATGCTTGACTACCCTTGCAGTAAGCCACCCTATTCCAATGTCCTTATTAAGACTTTGGTTCGCGTATGCGCTGGATACTGTTATAAACAACCCGCCCATTGAGAATGATGTCAATAGAGAGAGGACGGCCGACGGTAGCGCTTCGGCGCGGCTGAGGAAGTTCCCTCCTCCACGGGCAAAGATGAGCCGGGAAATCCGGCAGGGGGAGACCCCTGGCAAGGGCCCAGAAACGACACAGTTCCGGTAAACAGGATGACCTGTCTGTCAGCGACGTTCCCGGAGATCTGGTGCAACGGCGACACCTCATCGGAGCAAGCTCACACAACCGGAATGACATGCCTGGGACCGGTGGGTAGAGTGCGTTAGTTGAATGCCGTCTGAAACAGAAGGGGGGCTACTACTCTGAATTGACACTCCCGCAGGGTTCCCTGCGGGCCCTTTTACAACAGTGCCAGCATCCGTTTATTCCATTGATTCCGACAGAGTGTAATCCTTTTATCCGATTTGCCCTTTAACATGAACATGGCGCTGGATGCGAAGATCAAGGCGATCGGATTCGACATGGACGGTACTTTCATGGACACCCGTGTCGACTACGTCAAACTCGCTAACGTCGTGACCGACGCCTATTCTAAGTACGGTGTTCCGGCCGATGTCCTCAAGGCCGACGGATACAAGCTCACCATGGAGAACTGCGACAGATGGATCGAGGAGAACGGGCTGCAGAAGCACAAGCCCGCCATCGACAACGAGATCCAGGAGAATGCCACCGAGATCGAGATGGAGAACGCCAACGTGGCGAGGATCTTCCCCGGTGCGGTCGAACTCCTGGATGCCATGAAGGCGAAGGGCCTGAAGGCGGGAATCCTCACCAGGGGCGGACGCAGGTACGCCGAGTACGTCCTTGGGAACGCAGGGGTCCTCGACAGGTTCGATGCCCTGGTCGCCAGGGACGACTACCCTGAGAACGAGGCGAAGCCCAGCCCTCTCGCCATGGAACATCTCGCAAAGGAGTTCGGCGTGAAGTGCGACGAGATCCTCTATGTCGGGGACGGCCTGGTTGATTACCTCACGGCATACAACTCCGGCGCGCGGTTCATCGGTGTCATGAGCGGACACGACAACAGGACGCGCGACATCTGGGAAGCAAAGGTCGGAAAGGGCGTCGAGATCGTCAGGACCATCGCGGACCTCATCCCGATGCTCTGATCAGAAGAACTCGTCGTCGGGCAGGTCCCTGTGGGCGATATCCCTGCGGTAGCGGAATCCCTCGCTCTCCCAGAACTCCCTGGTGGGGTCCTCCCTGAACACTACGGCGTCCACGGCGCAGGTGCCCTCCTCCCTCAGCACGTTCTATGAGTGCTTGATGAGGGTGTGTGCGATACCCTGCCTGCGGAAGTCTGGGTCCACGACGAGATGGTATATCCTCGCGCTGCGTCCGTCACTTCCGCACAGGACCGCTCCGACGACCTTTCCGTCGGACACGGCAGTAAAACAGTATTTTCCGTTCCTACTGAGGAACGACGAGATGCCCTCCTCGGAATCCTCCCTGGAGACGGGGCGGTCGGCGGACCACAGCTCCAGAATCTCGAGGTAATCCCCGATAACCGTGCCGCGGTATTCGACTGCCATCGCGGCCACATGGAACTGCTGCCATAAATAACCGCTGAACATGAAACCCGAGATAGTAATTCAGAACTCGGAGTCGTCAGGATTCATCGTCAGATCGGAACATCTTTCGGTTATGACAACAGATTCGGGAAGCTTATCCCAATCCGATCATATTTGTGAAATCATAGGATTCAATCCCATGAAATCATAGGATTCAATCCCATGAAATCATGGGAATCTATATATCTGTCCCACCCGTTAATCAAACTATGCCCCTCACTCCGGATGGATATCGCAGAAGGCTGGTGGAAGACAGGATTGTCAAATCCCTCGAAACGGCCGGGGCGGTAAGCATCGAAGGACCGAAAGGTTGCGGAAAAACCTGGTGCGCGCGCTCCATCGCCAACAGCGAATACTCCCTGGTAGACCCGGAGAACAATTTCATAAACCTCCGTATCGCAAAGGAGGATCCCCTGGCCGCACTGGAAGGAGATGAACCGCATCTTATAGACGAATGGCAGGATGTCCCCAAAATCTGGGATGCTGTCCGCTATGTTGTTGATAAAGACGGCAGGAAGGGGAGATTCGTTCTCTGCGGTTCGTCGAGTTCGAACAAGGCTGAAAGAAGCCATTCGGGAGTGGCGAGGATACTTGATGTAAGGATGCGGACCATGTCCCTCTTCGAATCCGGCGATTCGACCGGCAAAGTGTCTTTGAAAGGACTGTTCGAAGGAGATTTCAAGACGGTTAAAGGCAAATCCCCGGGCCTGGAAAAGATTGCCTGGCTGGTTATCAGGGGAGGATGGCCCGGATTGCTGGAATCTGACGAGATGTCCGTCAGATTGCTTCTGTCAGACTACATCAACAAACTCTGCGAGGAAGATGCTCAGAAGACGGACGGAAAAAGGAGGGACGTTGCCAAGCTCAAACGCCTGTTCCATTCCCTTGCCAGAAACGAGAGCACCATTGCGACCAAGAAGAAACTATCAACTGACATCACTCAGTATGAGGACGAAGGCCTCGACAACGATACCGTCACGGACTACCTCGATGTATTCGGAAAACTGCACATAATCGGGGACCAGCCGGCGTATTCTCCCAATTACAGATCCCCGGTCAGGGTGGGAAAGAATCCGAAAAGACATCTTGCAGACCCTTCGCTAGCGGCTGCCGCTCTGGGACTGGACAGGAAAACCCTCATGAACGACACGAGAACCCTCGGTTTCCTCTTCGAAGCCCTCTGTGAGAGGGATCTGACGATATATGCAGATACCTTCGGCGGAGAGGTGTTCCACTACCGCGACCATAGCAACAGGGAGATCGATGCCGTGGTGGAACTCAAGAACGAGGGATGGGGGGCCTTTGAGATAAAACTCGGACAGGATGCCATCGATGAGGGTGCCGAGAACCTGAAAAAGATCCGCGACTTCATCATCAGGGACGGGTCAGCCGCAACACCAAGATTCCTCTGTGTCATCACCGGATTGGGCGGTTCTGCATACCGTAGGGAGGACGGCGTATACGTTGTCCCCATCATCGCTTTGGGCCCCTGAGTGCCGACAGCCCCCAGCCGGACACCTATCAAATCCCCGGCATTTCATGGTACCGCACCTTGGTCCAGAAATACAGCAACGCTCAGATGCTGGCACTGTTGATGAAAAAGGTATCGGGGCCGGTGCCCGGATTCGGTGTAGGCACCGGGCCCCTTGAGATTGGGGTTTGATCACTCGTAGCCGCGGCCGAGGACGTGCTTCCTGTCGGCGGCCTTCTCCTCTTCGAGAGTGTTGTAGTGGAACCTCTCGATGTTGTCGGCGAAGGTGGAGTCAGGGGGCAGCATCTTCTTGACGGTCTGCATCATCTTGCTGGCGAACTCCATGAGTCCGTGGGACAGGGAGATACCGAACCTGGTGAGTCCGCAGACGACGTGTCCGGGATTCATGACATCGCGGGGGTCGAGGTAGGTCTTGAGCTCCCTCATGTACTCGACGGTGTTGGCATCGTGGATGTTGTCGAGGTTCCATGCGAAGAAGACTCCGAGACCGGTGGTCCTTCCGCCGTACCTGGTGGCGACGTCGCCGAGGTAGAAGTTGAAGGAGAATGCGGTCATTCCGAGCATTCCCTCGTTGTCCATGAAGTAGTAGGGCATGAAGAGGACGGTCTGGGGGTCGACCATCTGTCCGATGATTCCTCCGGTCTCCATCTTCATCTTGCTGAAGCCCTCGTAGCACTCGCCGACGAACTGTCCCCAGCTGTTGGAGGGAACGATGACCTCGGCGGGAATCTCTCCGACTCCGACGGCACGGGCGCGGAACTCATAGCAGCGCTCGTCCCACTCGTGGTCGGCGATCTCGTTGGGCAGTTTCTGCCCGCCGGCCTTGACCATGATCTCCTCGACGGCCTCGTCCTCAAGGTCGACGAAACGCTCGTCACCCTGCAGAACGACCAGGACGGTGTTCTTGCACTCGGAGTGGACGTGGATGGAGGGCTCCTCCTTCGCTGCGCGGGCCTGGTTGGCGAAGTGGTTGAAGTCGGCCCAGCTGACGTGCAGGGGCTTGATGCTGGGGTGCTTCGCGATTGCCTGGATGGCGGGGTCTGCGTCCGCGAGGTTCTCGAAGTTGTAGATGGTGGGCCTGATGACTCCCATCGGGTACATCTTGAGGGTGAAGGTGCAGACGAGTCCGAGGGTTCCCTCGGCTCCGGCGAAGAACTGGTTGAGGTTGTAGCCGGACATGAACGCACCGATGTTGTCGTATCCGGTCTCGATGACGGATCCGTCGGGGAGGACAACCTCCATGTTGAGGACGTTGTCCTTGACGCTTCCGAACTTGTAGGTTCCGATTCCCATTCCGTTGGTTCCGTACCAGCCGCCGATGGTGGCTGCGGGGAATGAGGAGGGGTAGGATCCGATGATGAAGCCCTTCGCCATGCAGGCGTCGAGGACCTCTTTGAAAGTGATTCCTGCCTGGACCTTGACGCAGAGGTGCTCAGGGTCGAGCTTGATGATCTTGTTCATCTTCGAGGAGAAGTCGACGACGATCCCTGCGAAGACGGGCTGGCATCCGCCGAGTCCCCAGGTGGAGTTTCCGCGGGGGGTGACTGCGACGCCGTTCTCGTACGCGATTCTCATGACAGCGGCGACGTCCTCGGTGCAGGTGGGCCTGACGACGACATCGGGGATGTTCTTGAACGCGATTCCGGCGACTCCGGGCAGCGGTGCGAGGTCGTGGCTGTAAAGGAGCCTCTCCTCGGGGTGGGTGTTGACGTTGTCCTTTCCGATAGCAGACTCGAGTTTGCTGATGATCTCGGGAGTCACTTCACGGGATAGTTTGTCCGAATCCATTTTTTTCAATCCTCCACTGTACAGACAGTGTAGTCTATGGCCATGGGTAGCGGTTCTTATTTTATAATGGTTACCGTGAAGTAGACGGCAGCAAACAACCTCTGGCTACCAATTTTCCGATGGTTTCCTCATCGGCTTTAAAAAGGTGGGTGCGGCAGCTGCAGTCCGAACACCCGAATCCGTCCATCTCTGGCACCATTCCGCACTCCTCGGCCATCCTGGCGAGTCCGCATTCTGGAATCGAGTCGGGATAGGATTCCCATGCCCTGGCGGAATCGCAGACGGTGGTCAGATGATCGATGTGCCATCTGATTTTCTTGACATGTGCCAGATGCCTTGAAAGACGCTGATCCAGACCGCCCATGGCACTGCCCACATAGACATATGTGCCAGCGTGGAAAAGATGGGGGCCCTTGGCCCCCACGGTGATGTTTACGTCGCGGTCGAAAACGACCGCGAGGACGTACGTCCCCTTCCTCACGCTCATGCGGCCTTCTTGGCCTTCTCGGCGTCCTCGTAGGCCACCTGGGAACGGCTCTTGATGCGGATGAGCATGGAGCTGTCGTTGATCTTGGAGGGGGTGATGACGCACACGTCTCCCAGACGGCGGCCGTAGACCTCCATGTTCTCGATCTGCTCGTGGTACTCGTCGTAGGAGATCTTCGCCCTGAGACCGTCCAGGTGCATGACCAGCGGGGCCGGCCTGAGGCACATGTCGATGGGTTCGAAGTTCTCCAGCAGGGCCTTGATCTCCGACGGATGGACGAAGGGAGGGTCCTCCTCGATGGCCTTCTTCTTGTCGTCCAGGACCTCCTCGACGCGGTCTCCGACCTCCTCGAGCTTGGCACGGTCTCCGGGCTCCCTCATGCGGGACGCTTTCCTGCCGACGCCGGTGACGATGGCGTCGCAGGTTCCCTCGATGCCCTCGGGCACGGGCCCGCACACAAGGACGGTGGGGATGTTGATGTTGCTCAGCAGGAGCTCGGCCTTGGTCTCCACGCAGGGCTTGAAGTTGCCGAGCATGAACACGCAGGCGTCGTACTCGTCGATGATCTTGGTCTCCTCGAGGGAGATCTGGGACGTGTGCTTCCCCCTTCCGCGGGCGAGTCCCATGACGACGGTGACGGCACCGCATCTCCTGAGGTACTCCGCTATATCGCAGATCGGGTGGGGCATGTGGTGCCTCCCGAGGGTGGGACCGATGACGGCGATCTCGGTTCCTGCCAGGGGGACGTCCCTGACCTGGCCGCCGATCTCCTTGCAGAAGGCCTCCACCATGGGACGGTCCTCCTCCGGGATTGACATGGTGACTGTGAGCATCTGGGAGGAACGGTTCTTCAGGAGGACTACGCCTCCCACGTCCTCGATGAGCTCGAAGAGCTCGTCGGAACGGTAGATCCCTCCGTCGTACATTATGACCTCATACACGGTAATCCACCCCCTTCACCATGGCGTCCTCGACCTTCTTCCCCTCCTCGAGGAACTCGGACCGCATGATCTCCTCGGTGGCGACCACGGTGATGACGCCCTGGTTCTCGAACTCGCGCCTGACGCGGATGCCCTCGGGCAGCACCCTCCAGAGCGCCCCCAGGATCTCCCTGACGGGCTGTTCGGACGATTCCACCTCCAGGGAGTCGACCTCGGCGGAGGTGTCCGCTCCGCGGACGGTGATGTCGAGACGGTCGGTCTGCTGGACGTTGTCCCTGCCGTACTCCTCCCACAGGCGTGCGAGGGTGCCGGGGGCGTACATCTCGTCGGAGATACTGACGTAGACCACCCCCTTCTCCGCACGGGTGGCGGCGATATCGCCGATCTTCCTGGCGGAAGGGCGGGCCTTCATCTTCACGGAGATGATGAACAGGGGGACCTCCGGCTTGAGGACGATGGTTGACCTCTCGACGGATGCTAGCTTACCGATGTCGTACATGATCTCCTGGTAGAGGAGCTTGTACGCGTCGTTGCCGAACTGGTCGGTCCCGGTCACTCCGATGTCCTGTGCCATCTTCAGTCTCCCAGGAATCCGGAGCTGAGCAGGGCGCCTCCGACGGCTCCGATGTATTGGGAGTCCTTCGGGACGATCGGCTCCTCTCCGAGTACCTCTCCGACGGCCTTGACCAGTCCCTTGTTCAGGGACGTACCGCCGACCTGGATGATCGGGTGCCTTACGTCGATCTCCTGCAGCTGCTGCTCGTAGACCTGCTCGGCGACGGAACGGCAGGCCGCAGCGGCGACGTCCTCGAAGACCTTTCCGGCTCCGAGGTTGGTGACGAGGTCCTGGATACCGAAGACGGAACAGTAGGAGTTCATCTTGGCGTTCCTCCAGTCTCCCCTCACGGCGTAGTCGCCCAGTTCCCCGATCTCCACCTTGAGACGCCTGGCGGTCATCTCCAGGAACCTTCCGGACGCTCCGGCGCAGATCCCTCCCATGGTGAAGTTGTCCGGGACACCGTCGCGGACGGTGATGGCCTTGTTGTCCATTCCGCCGATATCGATGATGGTGGCCTCCCCCCTCTGGCGGTCGGCGAGCCACACCGCTCCCTTGGAGTTGACGGTGAGCTCCTCCTGGACCAGCTTGGCGTTGAAGTGCTTGCCGAGGGTGAACCTTCCGTATCCGGTGGTTCCGATGGCCTCGATGTCCTTGAGCTCGACCCCCGCCTGTTTCATGGCCTCCTCGAGGACCTGGGTGGCGGACTGCACGACATCTCCCGAAGCCGTCCAGGACTTTCCGATGATCTTGTTGTCCTGCATGACGACGGCCTTGGTGGTGGAGGATCCGGAGTCGAGACCGGCGGTGAGTCCGGTCTGCCTCTCCCTCGCGAGGAGCTCCTTCCTGGTGACGATGGTGACGAGGGCCTCCATCCTGGTCAGGAGCTGGGATGCCTTCAGCCTCTCGGTGAAGGAGTATGTGACGACCGGGAGCCTGGTGTGCTCCTGGATGAACCTCCTGAGCTCGTTCCTGACGAGTGCGGCCTCGGCGCAGCGGAAGCAGGTGGTGATGAAGACGGCGTCCGCATCGTACTTCTCGTCGGCCAGGGAGACCGCCCTGGCGATCATGAGCTGGAGCTGCTGGGACTTGGGACGGAATCCGAACCTGTCGAGGGCCTCCTGGACCTGGTCGTAGGAGACGTCAGGGTAGACGATCTTGGCGCCGACCGCGCGGGCGGCGGACTCGATCTCGAACTGGATGCCGCTGTACTCGGTACCGCAGGACAGCTGTGCGATCCTGATGGTCATGCCTTCGCCCCCTTTCCGAGGTTGTCGAGGAACTCCTTGATCTGTCCGACCATGCTCTTCGCGCCCTCCGCGTCGTTGGGGTAGGCGACGGTGAGCATCGGGATCCCCCTGCGCTGCAGGAGGTACTTGGTGAGCTCGTTGGACCTGTCGCATCCCACGCATCCGAAGCTGAACGGGGGGTTCTCGATGACGATGGCCGCGTCGGCGGCATCAATCATCGGTCCCCACAGGGCGAGACGCCCGCGGATTCCGGAGGGGACCTCGATTCCTGCGTACTTGAGCCCTTTGATGACATCCTCCAGGGTGACGTTCATGGGGGGCATGTCGACCTCGATGTTGTCTACCTTCTCCTGGATGACGGCCATGGAGCTCAGGGGCTCGTGGCCGAACCTCTCGACCAGGTCGAACAGGATCATGCTGTTCGGTGGATCTATGAAGACCTTCATTGGAATTCCTCGCAAATTTTCTTGAGTTCGGATACGGGAAGGGGTTTCTTGCGGACGGTCTCGCTGTAGGAGGTGTTGCCCGCGTCGATATCGTCAAGCGCGTGCTGGATCAGGGGGAGGCACTCCCATTCTGCCTCTAGCTGTGCGAATCCCGGCCTGGTTCCGTGCTGTGCGCGGCACCTGCGGGGGTCCCCGGCGGGGTATCCCCTGCGCTTGGTGAAGACCTCGTTGCGGTAGTCCGCCCTGACCTTGGAGATGATGGTCTTCATGACCTCGGCGTCCGCCTCCACGAGGCAGCCGTAGCAGGTCTCCTTGACGCTGAGGTTCTCGGCCATGGTATGGACCGCACGTGCCAGCACGTCCGGCGTGATGTTGGAGTCGGGCGATATCATGAGAAGCCTGGTCTCCCTTGCGGTGCTCATAGTTTCTCCTCCGTGATGTAGATGATCTCGTTGTCGTCCAGGGAGTCCAGGCCGTCGAGCTTGTCGAGGAACTTCCCGACCATGTTCGTACCGTAGTTCTCCTCCCCGGTGGGTCCGTACTGCTTGTTGTTGGACAGCCTAATACCGATCAGACCGTGGTGCGGACGGGACTGGTTGGTGACGCCGATGTCACCCTTCTTGCAGGTCTTGAACAGCTCGTCCTGGGGGTACAGGTCCTGGGACCTAGCCTCGTCGCCGAAGAAGGTGACCATGGGGGTTCCCGGGAACGAGAACTGTGTCTTCAGCTGGCCTATGGGCTTGTGGCTGAGTCCGGTGACCTTCTTGAAGTAGTGGACGGTGCAGTCGTCGGTGACGGTGATCTCGATCCTCTTGATCTGGTCCTTCGGGACCCCGAAGGTCTCCGCCTGTCCGGACGACAGGGCGTTCATGGTGTGCTCGGGGGTCTGGTCGACGATGATTGCGTCGTCGCTCTCGTCCCCGGTCCTGACCTGCCTGATGCCGAACCGGGCCAGGAACTCCGCCCCGGCCTTCTGGGTCATTCCGACGGCCAGGGCCCTGGGGGGATCGGTGATGATGGCGACCTTCTCCCCCGCCTTGGCGTGGGAGACTAGGGCCATTCCCCTCTCCACCTTTCCGGCGAAGTTGACGCCGGGAGCGAGCTGCCTCCTCTCCCTGTAGATCATGATGTGGCCGTGCCCCGCCCCCTGGGACCTAACCATGACGCATCCGACGTCCCTGACGGCGGTCTCCTCGTCCACCATGTCCACGTCAAGGTCGTCGCGGCATCCCATGAAGGTGCCGGTGTCCTCGGAGACGTTCAGGTAGCCCTTGGAACCGACCACGAGGATCTGCTCCGCGGACACCGGGGAGTCGTGGTCCAGCTTGATTAGGACGTTGGAGTTGACGGTGTAGCCCTCCTCCATCCTGAACGAGAGGTCCTCGGTGACGACGACGTTCTCCCTGCTGGTCTCGGAGACCACGGGGCGGATATCGTCGACGGTGTCCCCCTCCCTTATGGCGGACAGCAGGTGCCTTCCGACGGTAATCCTCCCGATCTTGTTCCCGCCGGCGCCGTTGGAACGGGTCATGTTGTCGCGGGCCACCATAATGTATGTGGTGGCGTTGTCGTTCCCTCCGAGGGAGAAGAAGGCGTCGAAGCGGCGGTATACGCCGGCGGCGTCTCCCTTGGGGAGGTCGGTGGGGAAGGAACCGAAGGCGACGATGTCGCTGGTCACCCAGCGGGTGTTGATGCCTTTGATCTTCCCGATGTTGGAGCGGAACACCTTCGCGTCATCGGTGTCCGCCAGGTGCAGGACCATGATCCCCCTGGAGGTCACGATTTCGAAGTCGTTGGAGACCTGGGTGACCTTCTCGGTGGAGAGATGGATCGAGACCGCGGTGCCGTCGATGTAGTGCTCGCCGGCGAGCGCGTCCTTGAGGGTGGCACCCTCCTTGAGGGTCTTCTCCTTCCCGTTGACGGTGACCTTCATGCGCCGCCCTCCTTCGGAAGGAGCTTCTGGAGCTTGGACGCGATCTCGTCGAGCTTCTCCTGGGGACAGGTGACCCCCCTGACGACGCCCGTGACAATCTCCATGATCGTACCCTTGGTCCCGATGTCCTCCGGCGCGGGCATGACGTCGCGGGTCTTCACGCCGATGGCGGCGAAGTCCTCGAAGTCCACGGGGCACTGGGATACCACGACCGCGGGCAGGTCCACGTTCCTGAGGATGAGCCTCGCCTTGTAGATGATGTGGTTCCTCACGTTGCCGAGGTGGATGAGGATGACCTTGTACTGTCTGATGCGTTCGACCTCGATGGGATCGAGACCGAACCTTGTGCCCGTGGTCACGTCGGGGGCGTCGGTGGGGACGCCGGATCCGGCGTTGACGACGAGAACGGACGCATCGATGCCGTCCTCGCGCAGGGCGTACGTGATCTCGCATACCGGCTTGGTGATGTGCCTGCGTCCGGGGCCCATGGCGATGACGCACACGTCCCTCCCGCTCTCGGAGATGGTGGCGCGCTGCGCAAGACCGCCGCCGACGCCCAGTCCCTGGGCGTCCCTGCACTCCACGAAGCTCAGATGCCTTCCAATCTGCTGCTTCATAGGTTATCACATTCACTTCTTCGCTGCTGCCGCCTCTTCCTTGGCGCGCATGGAGTCCTCGTCGTCGTTGCCCTCGAAGTCGAACTGCTTGATGATGTCCGCCGGGAGTCCCTGGGCGATGACCTTCCCGCCCTTCATGTAGACGGAGCGGTCGCAGCAGTTGAGGATGAAGTCCATGTCGTGTGAGACGACCACGAAGGTCTCCCCGAGGGTGTCCCTGGCGCGGAGGACGGACTTGGCGACGATCGCCTTGGTGATGGGGTCCATGGTCCCGGTGGGCTCGTCGAGTATGACCAGCCTGGGCTCCTTGATCAGAACCTGTGCGAATGCGATCCTCTGGCACTCTCCCACCGACAGAGTGTCGGGGTATGCCTCGAGGATTCTGTTGACCTCCTTCTTGTCGAATCCGACGCTCATGAGGACCTGGATCGCCTTCATCCTGGCCAGCTCGGCGGGCATGTTCACGCCAATGCAGGTGGTGAGGTTCTCGAGGACGGTGTCGAAGGGGTACAGCGTGTACTCCTGGTGGAGGATTCCGATGTAGGGGGTGGCGCGTCCGCGTCCCTCGACTCCCTCCTTCCCCATGTCGACCCAATCGTCTCCGATGCGGACCTCGACCTTGCCCTCGGTGGCGGACGAGAGTCCCGCGATCATCCTTGAGACCGTGGTCTTCCCGGCTCCGGAGAGACCGATGATGGCGAAGACCTCCCTCTCGCCGATGTCGAAGGTGACTCCGTCGACGGCCTTGACGACTCCCCTGACGACAGAGAAGAAGTGCTTCTCGGCGTCGGTGAGCCTGATCATGGGCTGTCCGACGTCGACGTTCCTCTCGGCCTTCTCGAAGTGGTAGCCCTCCATGAACTTCTGGGCGATCTCCTTGGGGGAGCCCTCCATCTTGACCTCCCCTCCGTCGAGCCAATAGGCCCTGTCTGCCATGGACTCGATGGCCTCCGGCCAGTGGCTGGCGAATATCATGCAGATGTTGTGCTCCTTGACGTACTTGACCAGCTTGGTGTGGATGATCTCGGCGGTGTAGGGGTCCAGGGTCCCGGTAGGTTCGTCGGCCAGGAAGAACAGGGGGTTCTTCGCCAGCTGCCTCGCCATGACGACCCTCTGCTTCTCCCCTCCGGAGAGGTCGCGGGCGATGTGCATGGTGCGGTGGGTCATGTTGACGAACTCGAGGAGACTGAACGCGGCCTCGATCTTCTTCGGGGTATTGTCGGGAAGTGCCTCCATGACGTTCTCGATGACGGAGTTGTCACCGAAGAGGGCGAAGGTCCTCTGGAGCATGATGGCGATGCGGTCACGGACCTCCTCGCGGACGGGATCGTGCTGTCCGAGGGCCCAGTAGTCGATATTCTGGACCTGGGTGTCGCCGCCGCACTTGGTGCAGGGCTGGCCCTCGATGGGGACATCGAGGTTTCCGCAGCTGCAGCAGCGGTTCACGTGGTAGATGACGCGTCCCTTGTCTGGCTTGTAGTCAGCATTCCCCCTGAGCATGTGGAGGAGGACTGATTTTCCGGAGCCGGAACGTCCTATGAGTCCGATGATCTCGCCGGTTTTGATGGTGGTGCTGAAGTCCTTTAGAACCACGTTGCCGTCGAAGACCTTGGATACGTTGTCGATGGTGATGAGTTCTACCGATCTTGACATGGTGGCGGGTATCGCTCGGGCCTCTTATAATAGGTTGTGTGCGCGGGCGCGTGAGAGCCCCGGACGCACCATGCACACGCATTTGACTGAAAGTGATTGTCTGGCACCTTCCAAGATTGTCGCACATTTAATATTGGATGAATGATATATCCAACCTATGGGAATCGCAGACGGCCGTCCGCGCATGGGCGGACCCATACCGAAGTTCAAACCTTACCACGTCTGGAAGGCACTCTACTGCCTCACCCACGAGGCGCCTATCGGGAGGAAGAAACTCGCCGTACTACTCGGTGTAGGAGAAGGTAGCACAAGGACCATCCTGGCACTTCTTCAGGAGAGCAACCTTATCTCCGTCAAGAAGAACGGTGTCACCCTCACCCCCGAAGGAAAGAAGGTATGGTCGGCCGCATCTATGAACATCTCGCCCTATTATGACGATTCCCTCACCATCGGGCATTACAACTGCGCCGTCCAGGTCCCCCGCGCCGCCTTCCGCGTGAAGTACGGGTGCGAGGAGAGGGACAGCGCGATCAAGTCCGGTGCCACCGGGGCGACCACCCTGATCTGCTCCAATGGCATGCTGATGTTCCCCGGCAACGAGTATCCCGTGTCCGCCAAGGCTGAGAAGGCCATCAGGAACGCGTTCTCCCTGAACAACGAGGACGTCATCATCATCGGTACCGCCGACACCCCCGAACAGGCGGAGGAGGGAGCGGTCACCGCCGGACTGGAGCTCATCGGCGGACTCAACATCAAGCAGAACGGAGGGGAGGTCATCTCCTCCATGTCGAGCACCAACGAGCTCATCGCCCTGGCTTTCATGGTACACGACCTGGTCGGAGGGCTCCCCGTTTGCGCCAAGAGCAGGGACAACCTCGGAATCAGGATCGAGGACGGCAAGGTCATCGACAACGCATACACCGGAGCTGTCTTGGAGGAGGTCCTCAAGGTGGGGACCACCATCAGACGTATCGCGACCTCCGGACCCTACAAGGGCATCAGGGTCATCGTGACGCCGCTGGAGATGAACAACAGCGTCATCGCCGCCATCGGCGTCGTGGACATCAGGACCATGGCCGGAATCAACAATCCCATCCGCCTCCACGAAGACGACGAGCTCTGAGGACGGGTATTTATAGGGGATAGGATTAGGAAAGGACATAGTGAGAACATGGCCGAGAACAACAACGGGAAAGTCGGCGCGGACGGACCGGCCAAGCCCCTGGAGATCGTGAAAGGACTCAGGGGAGTCGTCCACGCATTCTATCTGGACGTGGAAGTGCTCAGAAGGATGAAGGCGGAGGAGGACAAGGTGAAGGCCATCGGCGGCAACGTCGGTGTCGACAACCAGGGATTCTCCCAGGCCCTCGAGCACGAGCACATCATCGCGATCATTAAGGACCCCAGGTTCAGGCCCCCGCCGGAACCCACCGTGGAGCTCCATTCCACCGACGGGAAGGTCCTGGGAGTGGAGGTCTTCCCCTTCACCGCGGACCAGTACCTCAAGAGGGACGACGTCGTCTGGCTTTCCGATGCTTTCGTCATGTTCCCCGACATCAGCGCGTCCGGCGGGGAGAAGTTCGTCATGCCCCCTGTCAGCTTCCCGGAGCTGAACCCCTCCAACGGATGCAAGGACGTCATCTCGTGCAGCCCCGCACCCACCGTCGACCTGCTGATGAGGACATACTACGATTACAAGGACGACCCGAAGCTGGCGTCCGTCCTCATCGCGTTCAACGAGTGCCCCGAGGACCCGGACTTCGTCTACGTGCCGCTCCCTCCCGGAGAGCATCCCGGACACCCTTACTGAAACCCTCCACCGGGGGATCCGTCCCCCTTCCTTTTTACAAGTGCCAGATATATGAAATATCGTGCCGTCGGGACACTGAAAGAACAAATACTTCGTCACTTTTCCGAGCACCATGGAAGATGGTTACGAGTACACGGGGAGGCAGCTTGCGAAGCGCTACTGCCTGCTCGTAATAGCCCTCTTCTTCATGGCATGCGGAATCGCAATGTCCAAGTTGGCGGAGCTTGGCACCACCCCGATCTCCTGCATACCTGCGGTTCTGAGCTATTCCTGGCTGACCATCGGGGCATGGACCATCATCGTCAACGCGATACTGATCGTCCTGGAGGCCCTCATCCTAAGGAAGGATTTCCGGATCTTCCAGGTCCTCCAGCTGGCGGTCGCTTTCATCCTCGGGATCTTCGTGGACATTTGGGTTGAACTGCTATCCTTCGTGGACCCCCAGACATATGCCGCACAGTGGTTCTGGTGCATCCTGTCGGCCGTCATCCTGGCTTTCGGGGTTTTCATGGAGGTCCGCGCAGACACATTGGTGGCTCCGGGGGAGGGATTCGTCATGGCCGTGGTCTCGAAGTATCACATCCCCTTCCCGAAAATGAAGGTCATCAACGACGTCACCATGGTAACGCTGGGTGCGATACTCGCAGTCTCCACCCTCGGGACTCTCCGCGGCGTGAGGGAAGGCACCATCTTCGCGGCTATCGCCCTGGGATTCGTCATCGGGTTCTACAGAAAATATCTGGGCGGTGCGTTCGACCGTCTCCTGAAATGACCCAGACACCAGCAAGTCTTATTATGTCCTCGGACATAACGATAGTTTATGTTAGAACTGAACCGCTGCCCGAAGGTCTCGAAGGAGACCGGAATCAGGGTGATGCCCACCGGAGAGACCCTGGCACGGATCAGGCCCCTCATGGAGAGGGCCGGAATGGAGAAGCCCAGGGATATCACCGGTCTCGACCGCTTAGGCATCCCTGTGTTCTCCGTCGACAGGCCCGCCACCCGCGAGGGGGAGAAGAACCACTTCTACAACGGCAAGGGCCCCACCCCGGAGCAGGCCGAGGCCTCCGGCATCATGGAGGCCATGGAGAGGTATGCCGCCGAGCCCCGCGAGGACGATGAGATCGCCTACGGGACCTATGAGCAGGCGTCGGACATCGGACTGACGGTGAATCCCGAGAGCCTCATCCTCCCCATGCCCCACCGCGGTGCATGGATGGGACAGCAAATCGCATGGTGCGAAGGGTACGAGATGTTCAGGGGATGCCCGGTCTGGGTACCCGCCTGTGCCGTTTACCACGTTTACAAACCCGACGAGGACTTCCAGCTGTTCAGGTCCCACACCAACGGTATCGCCGCTGGGAACACCATGGAAGAGGCCATCCTTCACGCACTTCTCGAGGATATCGAAAGGGATGCGTGGTCCATCGCCGAATACAACGAGACCGCCAACGCCGACGTCATCATCGGAGACGAGAACTCCGTCCCGGGGAAGCTCCTGAAGAAGTTCCGCGATGCGGGGGTGGAGGTCCACCTCAAGGATATCACCACCGACATCGGGATAACCACCATCGGTGCCGCCGCGGACGATGTCGAGACGAAGGATCCCGAGATGCTCACCATCGGTGTGGGGACCCACCTCGATCCCCAGATCGCCTGCATCCGTGCACTTACTGAGGTCGCTCAGAGCAGGGCGACCCACAAGGACGGGACCAAGATCAACGCCCAGCTCGTGAAGAAGAACCTCGAGCTCGGTTACGAGGGTGTGAAGAAACAGAACCCTCTGTGGTACAGGAAGAGCAACAAGTCGAAACTGCTCGAGGATATGCCCAATCTCGCCACAGACTACGTCCTGGACGATATAGAGGTCGTCCTTCAGCACCTCATGGATGCCGGATTCGACATGGTCGTCTGCAACGACCTGACCCGTCCGGAGACAGGTGTCCCTGTCGTCAGGATGACGGTGCCGGGCCTGGAGGTCTTCACCATGGATCCAGAGCGCGAGGGCGCGAGACTGGTCGGCATGTGGCCCCCCAGGTACGTCTGATCTTCCCTTGTTCTCGATGGGCATCCGCGGGTATTTTCCGAACAAGTGCCAGACCCGGTCTTTTCGTTTGAAATCCTTATAAAAAAGCACCCGCCCCGAAGGGCGGGGAAATGGTTTGTTGGACCGTAAGGAGCGCTTATCCGCCTCCGGTCGGGCTCATGTCAGTGATATCGACTTCCTTCTGCATGCGCTTCAGGTCCTCGATGTCCTGTGCACTGCCGTATTCCTTGGCCTTGCGCTCCTTGAAGGAGGTCGCCTTGTACTCCGATGCATCGCACGGCTCGACAGTGGACGCCCTGTAGTAGAGGTTGGAAACATCCAGTTTGACCCAGACGGATCCGTCCTCTTCCCTGACGTCCACGATCTTCCCGACGGTGGAGGTCGGCATGTATTTGACGATCTCTCCTTTTTCCATCTTCGCGTTCATCCCTTGATGACTGCGGTCCTCTCTCCGGCGGGCTGGAACTCCCTGAGTCCACCGCGTCCGATCTCCTTCGTGATGTTCGCGAAGTCGAAGATCAGGGACTTGTCGGAGAAGGCGACCTTGACGAACGGGTTGGCAACGAAGGCGTCTCCGCGGGCAACGTGAGCTGCCTTGGGGATTCCCGCGTATCCGGACAGGTGTCCGACGTTCATCGCGTAGTTGGGGTAGTTCGGACCGCGGAGCTCCATGGGCAGACCCTCATCGGACCTGTAGGAGTAGGAGTTCGAGGATCCGCACTGGTCCTGGAGGTCGAAGCCGTAGAATCCGAGCCTTCCGGTCCTTTCCTTGTGCTGGAGCATGGACTGGTACCAGAGGTTCAGACCGTTGTCGGCGACTCCGGTTGCCATAGCACCGGCGATACCGGTGGAGGCGGCGGTGACGGTTGCCCTCTGGGATCCACCGAAGTGGGTCTCCATGACGGCGGGGTACCTCTCGTACATCTCGAGGGCGTACGAGGAGATCTCGTCTCCGAGCTGGAGCTGCTTCTTGTAGTCGTCGGCCTTGACGCCGCAGAATCCGCCGTACTTGTCCTTGATGATGTCGACTGCGTGGTAGACGTAGTCCTCAAGGATGTTGTCGGTGTAGGCTGCGGTTGCGTACTGGGTGAATCCGACTCCTCCGGACATGTATCCGCCGAGGTAGATCTGGTCGTAGATGATTGCTCCGAGAGCAACGGTCTCGAGGACAGACCTGGCGGGGTCATCGGGGTAGACGCGGTCGGACTGGACCATGTCACCGAGGTATCCGAAGGTGATTCCTCCGGGCTCGTTGGGTCCACGGGCACGCCTGGCGGGCATCATGGTTCCCATGTTGATGGACAGGTGCTTCGCGGAGTATGCGAAGTCGGCGATGGCTGCCTCTCCTGCTGCGAGTTTGTAGGAGGAGATGAAGGACATGGAGATCTGCATTGCAGCGTGCCTGGAGACGGTTGCTCCATCCATGACACGTCCGACCATGGTCGGGACGCGGACAGCCTGCATGACGGTCTTGCCCATTGCCTTCTTGAGCTTCTCAGCCTGGTCCTTGGGGAAGTTCTTGTTGATGTCGATGACGAACCTGGGGTCGATCTCGTCGATCAGCTCATCGTTTCCGGAGAAGACCTTGACGTAGGAGTCGTAGACGAGTGCGGGGTTGCACTCTGCCATGTGCTCCTGAACGATTGCTCCTCCGG
Organism: Thermoplasmatales archaeon BRNA1; assembly: GCA_000350305.1. Classification (NCBI taxonomy): domain Archaea; kingdom Methanobacteriati; phylum Thermoplasmatota; class Thermoplasmata; order Thermoplasmatales; species Thermoplasmatales archaeon BRNA1. Next base: position 421,973 of record CP002916.1, on the reverse strand, counting down.
GGATGGTGTGGTTGACGGCCTCGAGGTATGCGTTGATGGTCTCGGGGGTGACCTCTTTTCCAAGCCTCTTCTCGATGGTCTGGTGAGGGGAGTCGAGTCCGACGAGGACGGTCCTCCTGATGTCGTCCCAAGCCTGCTGGATGGCGGGGTTGTTGATGCAGTGGAGGTCATCGGGCTCTACGAAGATGTCCGTGTGGGACAGCTGGTAGGGCATCCAGGACCTCTGTCCGAGCGGAACTCCGACGTCCTCGTTCATCATGGGGAAGCCACGCTTCTTGGCGATCTCCATTGCCTCTTTCTGGAACTCGACCTTGGATTTGGACTGTTTCCATCCGCCGTAGCAGTAGTACTTGGTCTCCATCGAGGTGGGTTCCTCCTTGAACTTCTTCTTGCATGCTTCAAGGAACAGCTTCTCTTTCTGAGCCATTTCACTCACCCTTTACATCGAACGGCCTGTATCCACCGAGGGTTCTGAGCCAGTGTACCCTGATGTAGAAGTCCGTCACTTCTTTGTCATCCCTCATGTCGACACCGTCAGCCCTGAAGATGGTGGTGCGCTTCTTGAGGTTCTCCATGGACGCGGGCTTTCCGACGTAGATGTCCTTGTCGAGGGGCAGCGCGACCTGGTCCTTCTTGTAAACAACTTCTTTCTTCTTTGCGTCCCAGACGTACCTCTGCCAGCCGTCGAACATGAGTCCGTTCTCATCAAGCCTGCATGCGTGTCCGTGGACGGTGGATCCCCTGATTCCGGTGAGGGCGGGGTCGAAGGTCTCATCGTCGATGAGCTCTTTCGCGTAGACCTCAAGGTCCCTCTCGCGGACCTCGATGATCTGCCTTCCGGAAAGGGTTCCGGTGTCGACTCCTCTCCACCTGGACATGTACATCCATGCCCTCTGGTAGGGGGAGATGGGCGCGAAGTAGACGGAGTCGGTGAACTGGATGTACCTGACACGGTCTCCGTGCTTTGCTCCCTCGATGGGAACGACGAGCTCCCTGATGGGGCACTTGGGCTCCTTGCCCTCCTCGATCGGGGGGTGGATGCTCTTGTATGCCTCTCCGGGGGCCCTGTGGCCCATAAGCCTGACGACGTCATCCATGGGGACGTCCCTGAGTTTCTTCAGTTTAACCTTGGGGTCCAGGTACCTGCGCCTGTTCTGGGCGGGGATGGACTGTCCGGGATAGAACTGTCTCTTGTATTTAACTGCCATAATTAAGCACTCCTGTAATCAGTGAGGGAAGGTCTGTATTTCGAATATCTGCCGATCTCAAGGGAGTATCCGTCCTTGATGTGTTCATCGCAGGCGGCCTTGATCTTATCGACGGTTGCCTCGAGCATATCCTTGTCATCGACTTCGAGTTCGATGTAGAATGCACCTACCAGGCAGTGGAGCTCGACCTCCTGCTGCCCTACGTGGATGATCTGGCGCTCGGTGTGGTTGTTGGACATGCCCTTCGCGGGACCGCTGTTGATGGTCGCGGGAAGGTTCTCTCCAGACATGTTCACCTGCCTGATGTGCTCGATGTCGTCGATCGCGTTCAGGACTGCCTCAGTCGACTGTGCGCTGAGCAGCCTGTTGGTCATGATGCGGACTTCCGGTAGCGGAACGTTTGCATAATCGACCGGTGGCTTCGGCATGTTCAGACCTCTTGCTTCCTCAGAGCTTGTTCTTAATCTTCTTAGCCTCGGCACCGACGAACTGCATCGGGGCGTTGAACTCGGGCATTCCACCAAACGCGGTGTTGAAGACACCAGAGGTGGCCTCAGCAGAGAAGGTCTGGGTTCCACCGTCAAGGCAGTTTCCTGCGGTGACTGCGGGGATCAGAGTTCCCTTAGCGTGCCTGGTAACGACGTGGTTTCCGTGGAACAGTCCAGGTCCACCTCCTCCGTAGATGGAGTGAGAGAAGAAGGACATTCCGACTCCGACTCCCTCAGCACGTCCGTAGTCGGTTCCGGGCAGGCCGGACTCGTGCTCAAGCAGGTCGTTGTAGTACAGAACAGTGGAGGGAACTCCCTGGGCTGCACGGGCGGCTCCGACGTTGACCATAACGGCGGCGACCTCTCCGGCGGCTGCGTAGGCGTTCCAGAGCGGCAGGTCGTCGGTGGTGTAGACCTTGTATCCGCTGGGGAGGGTCTCCTTCACGCGGATGACGCCGTCCTCGATGGCGCGGGCCATGAGGGACTCGACGACGGTACCGACGGTTCCGGTCTTTCCGTTCTTCTTGACGAGGGAGTAGACGACGTTGTTGGCGTTCAGTCCCTGGTATGCGAGGGACAGAAGGTGCTGCCTCTCGAAGGGTCCGACTGCGTCTCCCATCTCGTATGCAGCGCAGGTCTCGAAGATCGCGGACAGGGCGGTTCCCTGCATGGCGTTCCTCTGGACGAGAGCGACAACGTGGTTGGACATGATGTTCCTGAGTGCAAATCCGGCACCCTCGTTGTTCTGGGGAACCTCAAGGATGGATTTGATGTTGGATCCAACGAAGTTGATGGTCTGCGGGTAGCGTCCCCAGACTGCGGCCTTAACCATGTTGGCCTTGTACATCGGGACTTTGTACCTGTCGATGATAGCCTCGGTGGTGGCTGCGGCGACGGTGGTGAATCCGGTGGTGTACTCGATTCCAGCGTCGGTCCTTGCCTCGGGCACGATGACGGTCAGGCTCTTGCCTCCGTCCTTAACGATAACCTGGGTTCCGTCATCCTCGGTGACCTGAACCATGGCTTTGATGTCCTTTGCGAGCTTCTCGGCGTCGGCGACGATGGGTGCGTCGATCTCTTTTCCAGCGATCCAGTTGTTTCCACCGACCGCTCCGGTCTTGAGAGCTTTCTCAATTCCGGCAAGGCTGACGACGACGGTCCTCTTGGTCAGAGAGGCAATTTTCTGGATTGCCTTGTTGCGCAGAGGGCTGATGGCTTCCAGAGGCACACCTTTAGCGATGCGCTTTCCGTAGTCATCATACAGGTCTATTACGTCCTTGTATTTTGGCATTTTATACCTCCTTTTTGTTCTAATCCACAGGAAAAATGAATCTCCCATGGCTTCCCTTGCACCCTTCAGAATATCTGATTATAATATAAAGGCAACGGATAAACGCCGTTTTTTTGCAATTTTCACTTTAAAACTCACATTTCTGTGCCGAAATCCGTCGCCGGATTCCGTTCCGGCGGAGGGCGGTTTTATTTAATTATTTGCATCGGTAATAAGAATTGGTACAAAAACGCATAAAAAGCGAATATACGGAAACGAAATAAAGTGTCCCGGCCGTATTGGACTAATCATCCGACCGGCCGGGAATGGAATTTGATCAGTCCCTCTTGGCCTTCGCCATGGGGCCTTCCGCGTAACGGTCGAGACGGGACACATATGCGGGGATGCGGGCGTAGGGGATTCCAACGGCCATCTCCTCCGGCTTCATGTCGGTCTTCTTGCGGCAACCGAAGCATCCCATGGAGATGTTGGGCTTCCCGGTGCAGACGGGCTGGGCGGTGACATCCTCGCATGCGCACTGGAACGGAGAGGTGGAGAATTGTGCGCGTCCGCCGGTCTCTGCGGTCTCGAGGGGGACGAACCAATAGCAGCGCTCGGGGATGTCGATGAAGGCGACCACGTCGGGGACGAAATCCGCATCCTTCAGCGGGCATACGGCCTCTCCGAGGGTCTTGAAGGGGACGACCGCCCTGTCGGAGATCATCTTGGCCGCGGCCTCGGCGGAGTCGTGCATGCCCATCTTGGAGTGGAACTCGCCGGTGGCGACCTTCTCCGGGGTCTCGGCCATGCCGAGCGCAGAGGATCCGACGTGGCAGGCCTGGTCCTCGGCGTACATGTTGAGGCACTCTCCCCTGCTGGCGGCGAATACTGCCTGGCAGTGGCTCATCTGCTCGGCGGGACGCTTGCAGCAGGCGGGGAACTCCTCCCCCTCCCTGATCAGTTTGATGGCTACGGGCTCGCGGGCGAATCTGACGGTGCTCTTGAGCTTCTCGGCGAATGCCTTATTGTCTTCGAGGATCTTGGACATGGGTCGGATATTGCACTCGCACAATATATGTTAAGTGGGTGAGAAGAAAGGGAAAGGGGTTTGACCCTCCCTCACGGGAGGGCTTTAGGGTTTAGTTCACTCGTCGTCCTTCTTGGTCAGAGGCATCGAGACTGCGACTGCGACAAGAACGACGCAGATGGCGACGATGGCAGCCATGAGGAGCACGAAGGTGCTGCTCGCGCTGTCGACGTGCTCGTCGAGGATGGCGTACTCGGAGAGGTGGTTGGTGGTGAAGACCATGTAACCGTTCTCGTAGTAGCTACCCTCCATCTTCTGCAGGGTTCCGTCGTTTGCCAGGTATGCGACGTACAGTCCGTCGGTGGCTCCGGCAGGGTCGTACTTCACCTTGACGGTGAAGACATCTCCGAACTGGGTGATGGCAGTGTCGCCTGCGGTCAGGGTGATGCTGAACACCTTGGTTCCCGCGGGGACCTGGTTCACGTATGCGTCGGGGATCGCGACCTCCTTGATCTCGGACTTAACGGTGGTTCCTGCCGCAACCTTGTCCTTGAGGGCGGCTGAGGGGAACTCCATGGTTCCGTTCTTGGTCTCGATGTTGACGTTGAGGTTGGCGTCGCTGGCCGCCTTGATCGCATCGGACTTGATGCTGACCGAATCGGTCTTGGATGCGCTGATGTCAACGGTGTTGACGTTGGCATCGGCGATCGCTCCGTCGACGAGCTGCTGGGCAGCCTGGTCGGAGACGGCATCGGTGTCGATGTCGATGGATGCGGTTCCGCCCTCGGTCTTGACCTCGACCCAGACAACGTAAAGGTTGACGTTTCCGCCATCGGTCGCGATGAGGTTCTTCACGGTCGCCTTGTCGTTGTAGACTGCGGCTCCGTCGGCGGCGGTTGCCCAGCCTCCGAACACGAATCCGGTGCGGACGAACGCGTTCTCGGTGAGAATGACGTCAACGTCGTAGGTTGCGTTGAGGACGGCCATATCTCCGGTTGCGGCATCGGCGTTCTTATTGAACGTGATGGTGTAGGCGGCCGGAGTGTAGGTTCCGACGAACTCGACATTGGCTGCGACGACGACCTCTGCGGGGGTGACGGACTTGACGTATCCAGTCTTGTCCGCGATGACCGCGGTGAGGGTCGTTCCGTAGTCGACCAGCGATCCGCTGGCGATGACGGTCTGTCCGGCGGTGACGGTCACGCCCGCTGCTCCGGTTCCGGAGATTGTGACGGTGTACTGGTCCCATGCCCAGATCATGTGCAGGGTGACGTGGTGGTTCTGAGCGACAGCTGCGAAATCGGCTGCGTTGAGCACCTGTTCGAACGCGAATGCGGTACCGCTGCCGTCGGCGGCAGTATTGAACCCGACCATGTGCTTATGGTCGAGTACAAGCCCGTCGTACTCGCCGCTGTTCAGAGCGGGAATTGTGTAAGGCAGCATCGAACCGAGGATAACCACCTCGTCGGAAGCATCTCCGCTGTCGTGGAAGAAGAGATCCACGGCATAGTCATTCTCGCCAAAGGCAATGCTGAATGCTACGAAATCGGTGGTGTACGCATTGTAGTTGGTGCTCTCAGCCACGGTAACCTTCACCTTATAGGAACCAGGGTCAGTAGGAGCGGCAATCGATACCTCAGCGGAGCTGAACCATGCGAAAGACACAGCTCCGGTATTGCCGGAGTACTCAATCACGGGGTCAACGCCGGTGTAAGAAAGCACCTGGTCTGCCGCGACGGTCACGGATCCGTCTGCCTTGGCGATGGTGAAGGACAGGGCATCGTTGACGAGTGCGTTATAGTTGGCGCTCTCGGCTACGGTTGCCTTGGCGTAGACTGTTCCTACATTCTGAGTCAGGATGTTGTCGATCGCTACGGTGCGGGCGCTATCACTGTAGTAAGTGAAGACGACAGTTCCGCCGGATGCAGCAGCTCCTGCAGTCACGGGTGCAACACCATAGACGGTGTCGGCAACGGATGCCACCGTGCTCCAGGAATCGGTAGCCTTGGCAATAGACACGGTGAACTTGTTCAAGAATGCGGGGGCAAGGTGTGAGTAGTTGCCTTCCGCAGATGCGTCGATGTAGTAGAACACGGTATATGCACCGGCATTGACGGCAGTAGCTTCAGTGTTCCAGGTGAATCCCGTAACGGCGGTTGCGAACGCCTCGCCGTCGGCAGGAGCGTCCGAGGTTAGCATAATTGCGTACTTAATGACGCCTGCATTAGCAGCGGGAACGTTCCCGATGAGATCATTGTCGGCGCCGTTGTACACGAGTCCATCAGCCGGTGCGGGGGCAGTAGTAAACTCTGCTGCAGCAGTGGCGATGGTAAAGGGAATCGGATCGCTCACAACGGTGCTGTAGTTGCCAGAGGACGCAGTGCTTGCCTTTGCCCAGTAGTTGCCTACAGGCGCGGATGTAATAACCGGCACGCTAGCGGTACATTCGGAGTTGGAATAATACTGGAAAGTTATGTCTCCTCCGAATCTAGCAGCACCGCCAGTGACCGGTGCAACTCCATAGGTTGTGTCGGCAACGGTCGCAGGAGTGGTGAAGGTGTTGGAAGCCACAGCAATTATGAAAGTACCAGGTGTGTAAGTGACATGGTAATTGCCCTGGTTCTCTTCACCGGTGGGAGTTATGTCATAACTTCCGACATTATCCCCTGCTTCTCTCGAAACCTCATATACGATGGTCGAACCGTCATCCAGCTTGCCGGTAACGGTTGCGGTCAATTCAGGATCGGCATCCCCATACGGGCGGTCCTTGTCATCAGCAGCAACAGTGACTTCCTTCTTAGCGATGGATGCTGAGATGTTATCTGATGCGACATCATCCCAGTTGGTATTTCCGAGCACCCTGTAGTAGACGGTGTAGGATCCTGCATTGGTTGCGGTCGGCAGAGCTGCATCCCAAGAACTGTTGTCGAGACTGTACTGGAGGGTTCCTGCCGTTGTGCTTCCGGCCGATACCAGCGTAAGTGCTGAATTGTTGTAGATAAGACCGACGGCTGCGGTGGGCGCGGTAACAGCTGGAGTGCCCTTTGCAACAACAAAGGAAATCGTTGCATCGGTGAAAGCCAGATAGTTATCGGATGCCTCCGTGGTGACCTTCACATAAACAGTCGAGCCGGCAGTTGCCCATTCCCAGTTGGGAATCTCTTCGTCACGCTCACCAGTTGTGTAATACCTAAAGACGGGTGCGGTTCCGGACACCAGGGTTCCGGTCGCGGATACATCGGATCCCCATGCCTTGGAGACGGCGGGGCCGGTGGCCCATGAATCCGTGGCCTTGGCGATGGTGACGCTTGCGACCTGGGTTGCAGCGATGTCATTGTGGTTGGCATCTCCGGTGAACTTGTACCAGACAGTGTAATTGCCTGCATTGGTTCCCTGGGGCACAGATGCGTCGTAATCTCCGCTCTCGGTGGTGGAGTATGTGAAGCTTCCGTGCTCGGAGGATCCCGCAGTGACCAGGTCCTGTGCAGAACCGGAGTAAGTCGGGGTTGCTGCGACAGGCGCAGTGATGGTCGGGTTGGCCTTGGCGATGGTGACGCTTGCGACCTGGGTTGCAGCGATGTCATTGTGGTTGGCATCTCCGGTGAACTTGTACCAGACAGTGTAATTGCCTGCATTGGTTCCCTGGGGCACAGATGCGTCGTAATCTCCGCTCTCGGTGGTGGAGTATGTGAAGCTTCCGTGCTCGGAGGATCCCGCAGTGACCAGGTCCTGTGCAGAACCGGAGTAAGTCGGGGTTGCTGCGACAGGCGCAGTGATGGTCGGGTTGGCCTTGGCAATCTGGAGGGTTCCGGCCACTGCCTGTGCGGAAACGGTGTTGTAGTTGGTGGTGTCGGTCGGAGTGAAGGTGTAGTACGCCGTGTAAGTGTTTCCTGCATTGACAGCGGATACGAGGGATGTGGTGTACTCTCCGTCAGACGTAGCACAGTAGGTGAACGTACCGGCAGTGGTGTTTGAACCTGCGGTGATCAGGTCCTGGGACCCTCCGTTGTAGACGAGATCCCCGACAGGTGCGGGCGCAGTGATGGTCGGGTTGGCCTTGGCAATCTGGAGGGTTCCGGCCACTGCCTGTGCGGAAACGGTGTTGTAGTTGGTGGTGTCGGTCGGAGTGAAGGTGTAGTACGCCGTGTAAGTGTTTCCTGCATTGACAGCGGATACGAGGGATGTGGTGTACTCTCCGTCAGACGTAGCACAGTAGGTGAACGTACCGGCAGTGGTGTTTGAACCTGCGGTGATCAGGTCCTGGGACCCTCCGTTGTAGACGAGATCCCCGACAGGTGCGGGCGCAGTGATGGTCGGGTTGGCCTTAACGATTTGGAACGGGGTCTTTGCAGAATCTGCAGCATCGTAATCGCCACTACCGCCGTCATGCGCTACTACCTGGTATGTTCCCACATTAACTGGCGCTTCGCCTAGTTCTATACTTCCATCCTCATTATAGAATGTGTAAGTTACAGTGCCTAAGCCACCATCACTGACAGTGACCACAGGTTCGGGAGCGGATCCCGTGTAAGGGATCTCCTGATCTGCAGTAACAGTTACAGTACGTGAAACTGCCGCAGACTCATCGGAGTCGGAGACGACAGCAACGACTGCAACGGCCATAGCCAGAACGGCCAGGACTGCAAATAGTCTTGCTTTCTTGTGTTCAATCATATAATCACTCTTTTATGATCAAAGGTTCCGACCGTGCAATCATTCTTGCGAAAGGATGGGAAAAAAGGCCGGATGATCTGATGAAGGCATGTTCAAGAGGACGCATCAGCCCGATTCCGTCAGAGCCGTTGCTAGAACAACTGGCAAATCCTGCCGAAAAGACATCAGGGCGTATGCGGACCGTACTGACCACCTTCTCTGTTCACGCTGGTAGTACGGATCTGCAGAATCCGCCGGTCGCTTTCATCATCGACCGCTCTCCCAAAGTCCCACCGGAGAGACAGACGTCATTTCGTCTGATTCTACCTTGTCGGGATATATCGGATGCATAGGATATAAAACATATTGCGACTAACATAATCGGGTTATAGAATATTTCAATCAAAATTCTGAACCTGCAGAATTGTGCATACACCAAACACCGATGTCGTTGCATAGAACGTTGATTCTCCTCCCATGATAGGACACCTGAAACCCGAAATCATGCTCCTTCCCGATTCACCAATCAAGCAATCGGTAGCAAGTTACTTTATCATTCTCTCCCATCACCTCCCCATGGGAAAGAGGAACCTTATTTCCGTACTAGACATGAAGGACGAGTGGCCGGCGCTCGTCGATCTCGCAATCAAGCTCAAGAAAGGGCGCGGGCACCACGGCGACCCCCTCGCGGGCAAGACCCTCGCCATGATGTTCGAGAAGCCCTCCACCAGGACCAGGACATCCTTCGACGTGGCGATCACCGAGCTGGGGGGACACGCCCTCTACCTCGACGTTACCAAGATGCAGATGGGGCACGGCGAGACCGTGGAGGACACCGCCAGGGTCCTCTCCCGCTTCGTCCACGGCATCATGTACCGCGCCTTCGACTACAAGATGATGGACAAGCTCGGCGAGTGGACAACTGTGCCAGTCATCTCCGGTCTCGACGACCTCGAGCATCCCTGCCAGGCCCTGGCGGACATGGTCACCATCAAGGAGAAGAAAGGAGAGCTCAGGGGGAAGAAGCTCGTCTACCTCGGGGACGGAAACAACGTCTGCAACTCCCTCCTGTACGCCTGCGCCATCCTCGGTGTCGACATGGTGGCATGCTGCCCCGCGACCAGGATGCCCAACGCGGAGATCATGCTCGGAGCGGCGAGGATCGCCGATGCCAACGGTAGCAAGATCATCGCCTCCCACGAACCCACGGAAGCGTGCGTGGACGCCGACGTCCTGTACACCGACACCTGGATCTCCATGGGCGACAACACCCCCGTGGAGGCGGCAGTCAAACTCTTCCACAAGTACCAGATCAACGACGACCTCCTGTCCATCGCGAAGCCCGACTGCATCGTGATGCACTGCCTCCCCGCACACCGCGGGCAGGAGATCACCAACGAGGTCATCGAGGGTCCGCACAGCGTCGTCTTCGACCAGGCCGAGAACAGGCTCCACGCCCAGAAGGCCGTGCTGTACACCCTGATGAAGGACTGAAACTCTTAGCCGGGGAACGCCCCGGCCTCTTTTTCTGATAATCACGACGAGATCTGCCTGGAGACCAGCTTCTCGACCTCGTCCAGGAACCTCTCCTGGGTACCCTCGGGGATGGTGGCCCCGGCTGCCACGCTGTGGCCTCCGCCCAGGCCTCCCACGGCCTCGGCGGCATCCTTCATGATCTGGGAGAGGTCCAGTCCCTTCGAGATCAGCGGGCGGGAAGCCCTGGCGGAGACCTTGATGCCGTCGTCGGCGGCTGCGAAAGCGATTATGGGGAGGTAGGGGTCTGCCTCGTCCGAGCTCAGGACCATCCCCGCCACGATGCCCACGACGGTTTCCCTTATATCAGTGCCAGCATCGAAGTACTGGAGGTACTTCCTCCTGCGGATCAGGTGGTTGTCCTTCACCATCTGCAGGGCGACGGAGATGTTCTTACGGTGGTCGCGGCGGTTCCTCTCGGCATCCTTGAGGGCTGATAGGTCCCCCATGCAGAGCCTGGCGCCGGTCTCCGCGTCGTCGTATCTCCCGCATGAATTCAGGACCGTCGAGAATTCCTTCACGTCATGCAGTCCTGAATGGAGCTCGTAGCGGTTGACGGTGTACACCTCGCCCACCAGACGGGCGCGGTCCGCCTCGTCGGGGATCCTCTCCGAGACGGCGTCCGTCAGTACCGCCCTCTCGGAGGCATCCAGATCGGCCCAGGTGCGCCTCGTACCGTCCTCGGCGAACTGCTCTATGCCGTATCCCTCCAACAGTGCCAGACATCCGTCCCTGTCGTCGGATAACCCCTCCGCACGGGGGTCCTCCCCGTGCTCAAGGAACTGTGCGATTGGGCGGGATTCCCTCCCGAAGTAGCGGATCCCCTTCTCCACGGAGACGTCGCCGTTGGAGACGGCATCCTCCAGGATCATGCGGTTCCAGCTCACCAGCCTGGATTCGCGGGTGTCCTGGAAGTCCCCCACGGCACCCACGACCGCCAGGTACGCCAGGTCGATGTTCCGGGGGTCGATCTCCTTCGCCAGGAGATAGGTCATCCCCGCACCGCAGACCTCGTACGAGCCGTTCAGGCCGTAGAGGTGGGGGTTCATCTGGTAGGATGCCCTGAAGGAATCCAGGAACGACTGTCCAGACCTCCACTTTCCGTCGGGGACGTGGTGGTCGGTCACGACTATCCCGTTCCTGGTAAACTGGGACATGTATGCGGACCCCAGGTCGCAGATCCACACTACGTCCTCCGGGCAGGAATTTATCCCCTCAATCACGGGGTCGGTGATCTTCTTCTCGAAGACCAGGGTGTGGGGGATCCCGAGCCTCTGCACCGCCAAGGCGGCTATGGATCCCGCGGAGATCCCGTCGGCATCGATGTGTGTGACGATGCGTACGCTGCCCGCCTTCCTCAGGAGGGAGGCGGCCCTCCGGAGCTCGTCCACGAGCTTCGGGGACATGCCGGCAGGATACGTTACGTCTTGCATGATATGTCTAGATGGATTTTGCACTATAAAAGACCGCCAAAAACAATGATAACCCGAAAGCCCATGGGCCCCCATGGGCGTCAGAAAGCTCCGGGTCCTCCCGGGCGTCACCATCACCAACGACCGCTGCCTCGTCCTCGACGACGGCCCCACCGCGGTGATCGGCGACCTGCATCTCGGCTACGAGAGCGCCCTCGAGGCGGACGGGATGTTCATCCCCCGCATCAACACCGATTCGGTGAGGGACTCCCTCAACCGCATCCTCGACACCTACGAGCCCTCCAGGATCGTTCTCCTGGGGGACATCAAGCACGACTTCCGCCGCTCCAGCTACGGGGCCCGGGAGGAGGTGCGTTCCATCATGAAGCTGGTCTCCGACGCCGCCGAGACCGTCGTCATCAGGGGGAACCACGACAACTACCTCCAGAACATCCTGGCCGACGTCGGCCTTACCGCCATGGAGTCCATCGACATCGGCGGATATCATCTGGAGCACGGCCACGTGGATTCGGGCATCCGCCCGGTCATCATCGGCCACGAGCACCCCTCGGTGAAGATCCCCGGCGAGCTCTCCGGGGGAGTCAAGCTCCAGTGCTACGTTGTGGCGAAGAACGAGGGCGTCATCGTCATCCCCCCGTTCAGCCCCTTCGCCTCCGGCAACGACCTGAACCCCGGGCCGGACGCCGTCATGGCCCCCGCCCTCAGGTCCTGCGACCTGGAGGAGGCGGACATCTACGGCGTCTCCGACCTCGGCCTCATCGACCTGGGGCGTCTGGAGGACATCACAAGGCTCACAATCTGAACGAATCAGTCCATTTCCGCTCATAATTGGATTGGTAGTCGCCAACCGTTCGCCTTAACGTTTTATACCTTAATCCTAATTACGAGTTCCAAGGAGAATATTACCATGGCAATGACTCCCAGGGAAAGAGTAACCGCAGCTATGAACAAAGAGAACCTCGACCGCCCTCCGGCAGCTATCTTCACCCAGTCCGCTACCCTCGGACAGATGGACAAGACCGGCGCCGCATGGCCCGAGGCCCACAAGGACGCCAAGATCATGGCGAAGCTCGCAGCTGCACAGGCCACCGTTTTCGGATTCGAGTGCGTCAGGACCTCCTTCTGCCTCACCGCTGAGGCCGAGAGGCTCGGATGCACCGTCGCCGTCGACAAGAGGGACGCCGCTCCTATGATCAAGAGCCACCCCTTCAAGTTCGACTGCATGGAGGGTGTCTACGACGATCCCTCCGCCATGATGTCCGTCGACGAGTTCCTCAAGGGAGGACGCGTCGCCGAGGTCATCAAATCCTGCGAGATCCTCAAGAACGACATGGGCAAGGACTACTGCGTCGTCGCCGGAACCACCGGACCCTTCACCCTCGCCGGACACATGGTCTCCACCGAGAACCTCATCTTCGGAATGATGATGGCTCCTGAGATGGTCGACAAGTGGGTCGACGCAGTCACCCCCATCTGCAAGGCATACGGACAGGCAGTCATCGACGCCGGAGCAGACATCATCCAGATGTCCGAGCCCTCCGCGTCCACCGACATGCTCGCCCCCGACATGTTCCAGGAGGCAGCTGGAAAGGCCGTCCTCGGATCCCTCGGATCCACCAAGGGCGGACTCGGAAACATCCTCCACATCTGCGGAGACACCACCCCCATCCTCGACCAGATGGCCGTCGTCGGCGGATCTGTCAAGGGAATCTCCATCGAGGAGAAGGTCGACTCCTACGAGGCTGTCAAGGCCGTCGGAGACAAGTGCGTCCTCGTCGGAAACGTCGGATCCGTTAAGCCCCTCTTCCAGGGAACCCCCGAGGAAGTCAAGGAGGGTGTCTTCAGGTCCTGCGACGCAGGCTTCCACATCATCTCCTCCGGATGCGGTATCGCCCCCGCAACCGCTGACGAGAACATGCAGGCCTTCGTCGACGCCGTCAAGGCTTTCTCCCGCTGATTCCGGAAGAAGACTCCTAAAACTACTTCCCGCCCCCATGGGCGGGATCACTTTTTATGATAACTTTTATTAACGACGACCAGATTGACCGTCTATCCACATTACCAAAACAATTGGCTGGGATGGGGTAGCTTGGTTATCCTAGGAGACTGTGGATCTCTTGACTCGGGTTCAAATCTCGGTCCCGGCCCCTCTTTTCTTTTCAGTCCGTCCTCCGTCCGACCATGCCATCTTTTATCTAAAACCGAGGCCTAGGGGCAATCACCATGACGTGGCAGGGAAGGCTCGAGAAGATCGACGACAACAGATGGATGATCCCCAAGGACGAGTTCCCGGGAATGCGCACGAACGCTGTCATCTACTCCAACGAGCAGCTCCTGGCACATGTCGTTCAGGACAATTCCCCGCAGCAGGCGGCCAACGTGGCCTGCCTCCCCGAGATCGTCGGCAACTCCATGGCGATGCCGGACATCCACTGGGGCTACGGCTTCCCCATCGGCGGCGTCGCGGCCGTGGACGTCAACGAGGGCTCCATCTCCCCCGGGGGAATCGGTTTCGACATCAACTGCGGCGTCCGCCTGATCAAGACAGACATCACCCTCGGGGACATCGGGGACAGAATCAGACCCCTCATGGACGCCCTGTACAGGAACGTCCCCTCCGGCCTGGGTTCCAAGGGGCTCACCAGAGTCACCCAGAAAGATCTCTCCGACATCCTGGACATAGGTTCCAGATGGGCCATAGAGAACGGCTACGGCTGGGAGGAGGACCTCAAGGCCACCGAGGAGGAGGGCTGCATGAAGGAAGCCGATCAAACCGGAGTCGGCGAGAAATCCCGCAAGAGGGGTCTCCCCGAGCTCGGCTCCCTGGGATCGGGCAACCACTTCCTCGAACTGGACGTCGTCGACGAGGTCTTCGACGAGGCCACCGCCAAGGCCTACGGCCTGAAGAAAGGAACAGTCACCATCACCATCCACTGCGGTTCCCGCGGCGTGGGACACCAGATCGCCACCGACTACCTCCAGAAGATGGAGCACTACATCAAGACCCGGTCGGTGGATCTCCCGGACAGACAGCTCGCCTGCGCCCCCCTCAAGGACAGGCTCGGCGAGGAGTACTTCGGTGCCATGTGCTGCGGAGCCAACTACGCCTGGACCAACAGGCAGATGATCACCCACTGGGCCAGGGAGTCCTTCGAGCAGGTGCTCGGGGAATCCGCCGAGGACCTCGGCATGGACGTCGTCTACGACGTCGCCCATAACATCGCGAAGAAGGAGAGACATGATTACGAGGGCCACTCCGTAGATGTCCTCGTTCACCGCAAGGGCGCCACCCGCGCCTTCGCGCCCGGAAGGTCCGAGATCACCCAGAAATACAGGGATTACGGGCAGCCCGTCCTCATCCCCGGCGATATGAGCACCGGGACCTACGTCCTCGCCGGAAGGAAGGGTGCGATGCAGGAGACCTTCGGTTCCACCTGCCACGGTGCCGGCAGACAGATGTCCAGGAAGGCCGCCATCGAGAACCTCAACGTCGATGCGATACGCAAGAAGATGTCCGATCAGGGAATCTACCTCAGATCCGGTTCCGACGAGGGCATCCTCGAGGAGGCCCCCGACGCTTACAAGGATGTCAACCAGATCATCGACGTCGTCTGCAACGCAGGCCTTACCGCAAAGGTCGCCAAGCTCGTCCCGTTCGGCGTCGTCAAGGGATGATCAGATCCCCAGGATCTTCGTAGCCGCCTTGCTGACGGATTCCCTGTGCTCGGGCGGACACGCCACGACGACGCTCCATCCGAACGGGTCCCTGGACTGAAGGGACTTGGCGATGGGCGAGGATTTCGACAGCGTGCGTATCTTCCCGTCCTTGTCGAGAATCGAGACGTCTGTCTTGCCGATCTGTATCTTGGAGAGCAGTGTAGAAGACGAGGGCATCTCGACGCAGACCTCGCTCTCGTCGATGCCTGCCCTGTCGGCGATGTCCTTCTCCAACTCCGCCCTCTTCTTCCTCGAAGTGTACTTGGAAAGCAACAGTGCCAGATCTTCGTCCGTGTCCACGGTCCCGACGGTCAGGGCCTTCCTGTAGAACAGCCTGTTCTGTATCAGCCTCATGATCCTCGAGGAAACGCCTCCGCATGACAGGAGCGCCTGCTGGAGATCGCTGTCGTCCAGGAGGTAGAGGTCCGACATGTCCATTCCGGAAGCCTCCGCGGCCTTCACCACCATCCTGTTGACGATCCTCACGGACTGGTGGAAGTAGACGGAGGAGTACATCAGCGAACGGGAGACCATCAGCCCCTCCGCCGCCGGGGCACCGCTCCTCTCGATGCACATCCTGTCGTTGATCACCCTCAGGGTGGCCAGTATCCTGTCCACATCGATGTGTCCCATCACCACGCCGGTGTAGTGGGCATCCCTCATGAGGTAGTCCATCTGGTCGGCGTCCACGGGTCCGTGGATGATCTGGTGGATGTAGTCCTTGGAAGGGAAGTGGTCCACGGGGCCGTCGAGGGACATCTGAAGCTCGTCGTTCTCCTTATCGGTGGTCTCCGGGAAGGCGATGAGGTCGCATACCGTGACGGGATCCACCCCGTTGTCCTCCAGGATCTCACAGATCGGAGGCTCGTCGGAGAAGAGGTCGGAATCCCTCTTCCTGTATGTGCGCGACTTCCCCATGATGAGATTCCTGGCCAGTTCCATGTGGTCGAGTCCGGTGGACTCCTCCATGAGGCCCTCCAGGGTATGGGAGAAGGGGGCGTGGCAGATGTCGTGCATGAGCGCGGCGGTGCGGACTACCATGGAGTCGCACTCGGTGAGGCCGATGGCTTTGGCCATCTTCCCCGCGAGATGATATGTGCCGAGGCAGTGCTCGAAACGGGTGTGGTTCGCTCCGGGGAAGATCAGATTGCTGTAACCCAGCTGCTTGATCCCTCTGAGCCTCTGCATCTCGTGGCGGTCCAGGATGTCCAGGAAGAAACCGTCCACGGTGATCCCGCCGTGGACGGGGTCGTGTACGGTCTTCACGCGCTCGGAACGGCTCATTCGCCTGCCTTCCAGAGCTTGTCGCCGACGCTGTTCAGCGTCTTGATGGCCTTGCCGGTCTTCTTCTCCAGGAGCTCCGTTCCGGAGCGGGAGGATATCCCCACGGCCAGGGGACGGAGGTTCTTGATGTCGCGGATCCAGACGAAGTCCCCCTCCTTGATCTCGGGGTCGGCATCCACGATTCCGGGGCCCATGCAGTCCGCACCGTTCGCGATGAACGGCACGGCACCCATGTCCACGGTCACGAAACGCTTCTGAGGCAGGTACTTCAGGACCCCCCTGAGGGTCAGCATGGGCTTCTCGTTGATTATGAGGCCGAGGATGTCGTTCCCCACGAAGATGAGATCGTACTCCGAGCTCTCCGCACGGTCCACAGGCTCGTCGTCGCCGAAAACAGGTACTCCGATGTCCGCGGAGATAGCATCGGCTAGAGCCTTCGCTTCCTTGTTTCTGAGTCTCTTCCTCTTGCGGACCCTGATGTCTGCCATAAGTCCCCATATGGTCTGAATATACAAAAAGGGACCGCGGAAACTAACCGTGGTCTGCTCGTTTTTTGTTCCGACAGTGAGAAACAATCGTGCCAGGCAGGGAGTCCGGCTGACAGCCAAACTAGTACTATGAAACCTCTGTCGTAGCCGAGAGGCGGCGGGCCAAGGTCTGTTCAAGCGGTTTTCTTGGCGCATATTTAACTGTGCCGTCCAGAATCATAAACGTAAGTGTTATTATCGGTCTCTCCGATTCGACAGCAGGGATGCACGAAATGCATCGCAAAGGTGACTGAAATGGGATACGAGATTGCGATCTGCGAGACCGAGGCGGAGAACGCGCCGTGCAGGGCGAAGAAACTGCACATCATCAGGATCAAGATGCCCGACGGGAAGTTCGAGGAACTCCAGGGGCATGACATGGTCGTCTCCCTCGGCGATGCCAAGAAGGCCTTCCCCGACTTCGAGGCCTTCCTCTCCAGGAACCGCATCAACCCCGAGTCCACCTGCATCTACCTTGACAAGGTCAAGAAGGATGAGGATGTTGCGATACTCGGACCCCTCGCCAAGAGCGTGGCCACCGGATGGGTGGATCTGGACAAGATCGACCCCTCGCAGAGGGATGAGGTCCTCGCCGCCGGGGACCACTACAACGAGGTCACCGAGTGGCAGGAGACCGATTTCGAGGAGGCGACCGCCATGTGCGAGAACTGCCCCCTGGCGTGGAACAAGGGCAAGAACTGCCTGGAGACCTTCGGCCCCTCCAACAGCAAGCTCCCCGAGATCGCCCAGAGGTGCGGATGCGCCATCGTGGCATCCGTCCCACAGTCCGCCGAATCCGGCAGGAAGTTCGCCTCCGCCGATGCCGAGGCCCTCCTGAAGGAGGTGGAGATCCTCCGTCCCGCCCTCGTTGCCGACGGGAAGATGGCTGTCCACCGCTACAGCGGGGTACTCGACAGACTCGAGGCCATGGCCAAGACCTGCGTCGACAACAACTGCGGGTTCTACTTCTTCTGAGAAGTGCCAGATAATCTTTTTCGGGCAATCTTACCCGAATGGAAATTAATTCCGCAGGTCCGGAAGAAGACCTGCGGAGCCGCCTCATTCGGCGGACTGTTTTGAATCGCTGCTCCACTCGGTGCTTCCGGTCGGGAGTACATATGGGACGCCCTGGGCTTCCACCATGTCCACCTCGATGCCGAACACCTTGCGGATGTTCTCCTCGTTGATGACCTCGCGCGGAGTGCCGTCTCCGATGATATGGCCCTCGTGCAGCAGGAGGATCCTGTCGCAGAAACGGGTCAGGAGGTTGATGTCGTGGTTGGCCATCAGGATGGCCATCCCCTTATCGGCGAGCATCCTCAGGAGCTCCATGACCTGGACCTTGTACTTGATATCCAGGTGGGCGGATGGCTCGTCCACGAGCATCAGCTTGGGGGTCTGGACCACTCCCTTCGCGAGCAGGACACGGGCGCGCTCTCCGCTGGAGAGTTCGTGGAGCCTGCGTCCGGCGTACTGCGTGATCCCGAAATCCCAAAGCGCCTGGTCGATGATCCTCTCGTCCTCGGCGTCCTCCCACCATACGGATTTGAGGAAGGGGGAGCGTCCGAGGGAGACGAAGTCCCTGACGGTCAGGGAGAAGTCCAGAGAGGTATCTGCCGGCACCGTCGTGCACAGGCGGGCGATCTCCTCCATCGTCATGGTCTTGACGCTGTTGTCGTCCACGAGGATCTCCCCGGACCTGATCTTGAGGATCTTGTTGATACACCTCATCAGAGTGGTCTTTCCGGAACCGTTCTGTCCCATCACGGCGACGAATTCCCCGGGGGAGATGTCGAACGTTATGTCCTCCAGGTTGTTCTTCTTCGCGTATCCGAACACCATGTCGCTTACGCGGAGAACCGGCTCACCGTCACATGACATACTTCTTTCCCTCCTTGACCATCAGGAAGATGAAGAACGGCACTCCGATGACCGAAATAATCGCACCGATCGGCAGCTCTCCTCCCGTATTGCTCTTGCAGACGATGTCCGCCACGAGCAGAACAAGGCCTCCCACGACGACGCTGGTGGGGATGAGGACGCGGTGGTCCCCTCCGACGACCATACGGCAGAGGTGGGGGATGATGAGTCCCAGGAATCCGATGACTCCGCAGTATGCGACGCAGAATGCGGTGAGGATCGCCGTGAGGATCAGCATGTTGCGCTTGTAGGTGCGGGCGTTCATTCCTAGATACTGCGCCTGGGTCTCTCCGAGGAGCATGACATTCAGGTTGCGCGCCTGGTAGATGATGAACGCGATGATCGCGACTATCGGGATGGTCATGACGTACACGTCGTCCCACTGGATGCTGGAGAAGCTTCCGAACATCCATGCGGTGATGTGCTGGATCTTGTCTGCGTTGTAGTACATGATCAGCGTGGTGCCGGCGCTAAGTCCGGAGGCCATGATGGTTCCTCCTAGGACGTAGCTCATGGCCTTCCCGCCGGCAGCCTCGGCGACGCTCATGGTCAGGAGGAACGCTCCGACCGCACCGATGATGGCTCCCACGGGGATCAGCCACATGGTGGCCAGGCTTCCGACGGTGATCGCACCGCCGAGGGTCATGACCACGACACCGAAGGATGCTCCGGAGGAGACTCCGGTGACGTACGGGTCGACCAGGGGGTTGTGGATGAGGGCCTGCATGACGGCTCCGGCCACGGCGAGTCCCCCTCCGACGAGGAGTACTGCGATGGAACGGGGCATACGGAGATGGTAGATGACCTTCCCGCTGACGTCTTCGGGCTTTCCCCAGGACGTGATGACCTCCTTCATCTGGTCGAAGGCCTCGAAGAATCCGATGTGGTAGGCACCCATCGTGAGGGAGAAGATATACAGGACCACTATCCCAACGATTCCGAGAACGACTATGACCGTGGCCCTGTGCCTGATGGCACGCGTCCCGACGG
Source organism: Thermoplasmatales archaeon BRNA1 (assembly GCA_000350305.1). NCBI lineage: Archaea > Methanobacteriati > Thermoplasmatota > Thermoplasmata > Thermoplasmatales > Thermoplasmatales archaeon BRNA1. The sequence goes on along the minus strand of CP002916.1, from coordinate 401,923 downwards.
TCCTTCCGTGGACCTCGTTGGCCAGTCTCTCGTTGTCGTCCGACATTGTCTCACATCGATGTTGGCCGGGCCGAAGCCCGGCTGTTTGTTCAGGCATCGAGCCAGCTAAGGTATCCGACGTAGTTTGCCTCGGTGATGACGTTACCGGTGATGGTGACGCCAGCGACATCGGGGTAGATCATGGTCGCGACAAGTCCCTCTCCCATGACGTAGTGGATGGTGGGGTAGGAGGTTGCCTGGAAGGGGGTTGCCTCCATGCAGTAGAACTTGTTGTTGGCGATCGCGGGGATGCTGTTCATGACGGGGTCGGCCTTCCACTCTGCGATGACGGCGTTCCAGTCGAGACTGGTTCCCATGTCGTCGAAGATGATGAAGTCGGGGTTCGCCGAGAGGATCTGCTCTGCGGTGATGGTGGATGTCTTGTCGGAAGCCATTGCGTTGGTGCATCCGAGCTTGAGGGCAGCATCCATCAGACCGGAGGAGTCGTAGATGTAGTAGGTGCCGTAGCAGTAGCAGACGTATGCGATCTTCTTGGAAGGCTGGTCCTTGAACTTCTCCATGATCTTGGCGTCTGCCTTCTCACCGGCCTTCACGATCTCCTTGGCGCGGTCGTACTTGTCGAGGACCTTTCCGAGAACCTTGTAGTTCTTTCCGATGTCCTCCCAGTTGTTCTCGTCCCAGAGGACGAAGCAGGTGATTCCGAGAGCCTGGAGCTGCTTCATCTTGGAGTCGTCGGTGGCGACGCTGCTGGGGTCGAGGAGGACCAGGTCGGGGTTGGTTGCCGCGACGGTCTCGGAGGACCAGTTCCACTTGAACTTGGCGATCTTGCCGGAGTCGATGTCTGCTTTCATGGTGGAGGGGTAGTCGAACTCGAGGGCGACACCGCTGACGTGGGTGGTCATGTCGTAGATGTGCGCACTGTTGGTGGCACCGACGATATTGGCCCTCAGACCGAGATCACAAACGACCTCGGTTCCGACGGCGGTGGTGGATGCGATTTTCGAGTAGGTTTTGGTGGTATCGATGACGTTGCCGACGGAATCGGTAACCTCTCCGGAATCTCCATCATCCTTGGTGAGGAAGTACGCTCCTGCACCGATCGCAGCGACCGCGATAATGGCGACGGCTGCGAGAGCAAGCATCTGAGTCTTTTCCATGATTAATTCCTGGATTATTAATCCAATTCAAAAACGGAAGTTCTATATTTAATGTATCGGACGATTAATCCAATTGTAAGTAATCGAGATAAATCCAATTTGTTAAATGTGTAAAAACATCGACAAAAAATGTAAGATGTATGAATTGATGTTTACAACTCGCCAGTTTTGAGCATGATGAGTTCGGTCATGTTCTCGGCAAGCCTCTTGAGCCCCTTCATGGCCTTGGTATCGTCCTCGTACTGTCCGAGGGCATGGAAAATCGGCATGGGGCAGGTCCCGACGACATGCATCTCGCTCTTGAGCATCCACCATACGAGCTGCATGTAGGTGCTCTCGGCACCGTCATGCTCGGAGACGGCAATCGCCGCACCGACCTTCCCGCGGAGCCCGCGGTCCCCCTTCTCCAGGACGAGGGCTGCACGCTCGAGGAAGGTCCTCATCCTGCCGCTGGCACTTCCCGCGTACCCGGGGGATGCGAGCACGATCCCGTCGGCCTCCCTCATGACATCGAGGATGTCGTTGAAGCCGTCCGCTTCGTCGATGCACCTTCCGTCGCCGCGGACCTCACAGGTGCGGCAGTCGTTGCAGCTGGTGAAGTCGTAGGCGTAGAGCTGGATGTGCTCGGTCTCGATACCCTCCCTCTCGAGCTCGTCGGCGAAATCGGCGAGGATGTTGCTGGTGTTGCCGATAGGCTTCGCGCTTCCGTCCAGGAGGATGACCTTCATGAGTGGGAATCTCCCGTCTCGTTATTATCATCTTCGGGCACGGCTCCCGTCTCCATGACGTACAGGATGTTCCCGTCGCAATCGAAGAAGGACGTCGCCACACCCATGGGCAGGCGCCTGGGGTCCATCTTGAACCTAACCCCCTCGTCGATCATCCTGCGGTGGAAATCGTAGGGGTCGTCGACGCCGATGAAGATGCCCGTGTCGATCCCGTAATTCTCGGATCTGAACAGGCGGATTGTGCACCTCTCCCTCCTGACGACCGCTTCCTCCGGCCCGGAGTACAGGACCTTCATCATCAGGGTGTCGCGGTAGAATCCCACGGCCCTGAGCGGATCGGGGGTCGGCACGCTGCACATGAAAGACGAACGGGGAAGACCCTCGTCCGTGTACGTGAACAGGCCTCCGTGGGGGTCTCCTATGGGCATGGGCAGTGGATGGCATGCCCCTCTTTTCAACATTTCCCAATATCCGTTAACCTAGGCCAAGCGAACGGTTATATCGGACGGTTGAGATTCTGGCGCCATTAGAGGAGTGAATCATGTCTAAACCAATGATGAGCGCAGAAGACATCGAGGAAGAGACCAAGCTGAGGGAGACCCTCTCCAACATCAAGCACGTCATCATCGTCATCTCCGGAAAGGGAGGAGTGGGGAAGTCCACCGTCTCCTCCAACCTTGCCGTCGCACTTTCCAAGGAAGGATACCAGACCGGGATCATGGATATCGATATCACCGGACCCAACATCCCCAAGATGTTCCACGTCGAGGACGAGAAACTCCTTGTCGAGAACGACAAACTCATCCCCGTCATGTACCCCCCGTCCCTCAAGATCATGTCCATGGCGTTCCTCCTTCCCGACAAGGACTCCGCCATCATGTGGAGGGGCCCCGTCAAGATGGGTGCCGTCAGGCAGTTCATCGAGGATGTCCAGTGGGGCAACCTCGATTACCTGGTCATCGACATGCCCCCGGGAACCGGGGACGAGGCGCTTTCCATCGTCCAGCTCATCCCGAAAGCCGACGGTGCCATCGTCGTCACCACCCCCCAGGACGTCGCCATCCTCGACTCCAGGAAGAGCGTGACCTTCGCACTCCAGACCCACATCCCCGTCATCGGAATCATCGAGAACATGAGCGGGTTCGTCTGCCCCCACTGCGGGGAGGTCGTCAACATCTTCAAGTCCGGCGGGGGAGAGGCAGCCGCCAAGGACATGGGCGTCCAGTTCCTCGGAAGGGTCCCCATGGAGGCAGCCGTCGCCGAGTCAGGGGACTCCGGTCTGCCCATCGTCGAGGCCGACCCCGCCTCCGCGTCCGCCAAATCATTCAGGGAGATCGTCAACAAGGTCATCCGCACCATCGAGAACGAGCAGGCGTACCTCGAGGCCCAGCGCACCGCCGTCGAGGACAAGAAACAATGAAAATGGGCGTCCTTGCGGAAGGGGACACCCTGGAATCCCTTGTGGCCGAGGACTTCGGCCACGCCCCCTTCTTCCTGATCGTGGATTCCGAGAACCTCGACTACACCGTGGTCGAGAACGAGTATGCCAGCGGCGAGGGTGCCGGCTACAAGGTCGCCAACTCCATCGTCCCCCTGGGTGTGGAGCACGTCATCTGCGGCGGCATCGGCACTCACGGGATAAAGATCCTGCAGGATGCCGGGATCCGCGTGTGGTACGACATGGACGAGTACACTGTCCAGGAAGCCGCGGAATATGTCGTGGGCCGTATCGGCCACGAGAGGAAGTTCGAGTGACTCACACCCCTTTCTTATCTCCCCAGATAAGCTTGTGGAGCTGGGGGAGCACCCTCACGTCGAGTCCCTTCGAGACCACTTCCTCAGCGAGGGTCCTGATGTCCAGTCCGCCGACTGCCGAGAAGATCACGTTGGCGTCGGTAGGGTGTTCCCTGATGAAGTTCTCGGCGTAATCCAGGTCCTGCCTGTCGGCGATGACGAACTTCAGCTGGTCCTTCGCAGTAAGTGAGAGCATGTTGCCCAGGTACATCCTGTCCTGCATCCCGGAGGAGGGGCACTTGATGTCCATGCTGATTATGATGTTCTCCGAATGGGGGACCACCGAGATGTCCATGGATCCGTTGGTCTCCAGGACCACGGTCTTGCCCGCGTCCGCGAGCGCCTGCAGAAGCTTGGGCATCTCCTCCTGCTCGAGGGGCTCCCCTCCGGTGACGCAAACGTTCCGAACGTCCTTCACAAGTGCCAGTATCTGGGAAACGGACATCTCCTCGCCCTGGTCGAATCTCCTCGACCATGCGGTATCGCACCAGGCACAGCGGAGGCTGCATCCCGCGGTGCGGATGAAGTAGGTGAGACGGCCGATCATGAGGCCCTCCCCCTGGAGCGAAAGGAAGTGCTCGACGACCTTCATTGCTGGATCCCTTCCTCGTAGGCGATCGGATCCCTGAATCCCGCCTTGCGGAATCCCTCCAGCCTCAGGCGGCAGGAGTCGCAGTGCCCGCATGCCCTCTCCCCGCCGTTGTAGCAGGACCAGGTGAGCTCCAGGGGGGCTTTCAGCTTCATCCCCAGCTCCACGATCTGCGCCTTGGTGAGATACAGGAGGGGTGCGGTCACCTGGACGGTGTGTCCCTCGACACCGGCCTTGGTGCCCTTGTCGAGCATCTTCTGGAATGCCTCCAGGAAGTCGGGGCGGTCGTCCGGGTATCCGGAGTAGTCGACGGCGTTCGCGCCGAGGTAGATCCTCTCGGCGTCGATGGATTCCGCCAGTCCGGCGGCTATGCTCAGGAACACGATGTTCCTGGCGGGAACGTAGGTGATGGGGATCTCCTCGGCCAGGTCGCCCTCCCTGTCCATGGGGACCTCCAGGTCGTCCCTGGTGAGGGCCGAGCGGAATGATGAAAGGTCGAGGTCGATGACCGCGTGGGCTATCCCGTAGTGCCTGCAGACCCTGTCCGCGGACTCCAGCTCCCTGGTGTGCTTCTGCCCGTACCTGAAGCTGATCGCGGTGCATGAATAACCGTCGTCGATGGCCTGTGCCAGAGTGGTGGTTGAATCCAATCCCCCGGACAGGAGGACGACGGCCTTCTTCATAGGTCCACCGTGTACCATGCGGTCTGTCCGCGCTCCTCGTCGAGCCCGATGGAGAGAGAGCGGACGTTGGAGGGGATGTTAACCTCGCGGACCATCCTCTCTGCCATCATCTTGGTCATCTCCTCGGCGGTGGTGGTGGGGACGTCGAGCATCCTCACGTCGCACTTGGGGAACATGTACCTCTTCCCGAGGCATTCCACGTGGACGTCGCCGCCCTCTTCGGTTATGTGCACGACATCTGACTTCGCGGGGAGGAGGACCGCGTGGTCCATCTCCTCGACGATCTTCTTGAGCTCCCTCTTGAGCTCCACGAAATCCATGACCATGCCGTTCTCGCCGATGTCCCCCTCCAGCCTCAGGTGGATGATGTAGCTGTGGCCGTGGAGACGGGAACACTTCTCGTGGTTGGGGATGAAATGGCAGGCGCTGTAGCGGATGCCGCCGTATCCCCCGTCAATCTCCAGTATGCTCATTGTCTCAGCCCCGCGAGCTTCATTGCAAGCGTGATGGAATCTGAATAGTCGGTCTTCACCCTAGAGGTGTCCACGAAGACCTTGTCGGTGTTGATGACGGGAGCCCCGAACGCGGGGACGTCCCCGATGAAGTGGAGCACCCTGAAGATGATGTTGCCGGAGATGCCGTCGGGCGCGATGATGACGTCCGCGTCGTCCACCGCATCCTCGATGAGGATCTGCGCGTGGTAGGCGTCGTAGCCTTCGCTGACCAGGAGGCCGGTTACCTCCTCGGCATCCCTGATCGTCCTGTCGACGTTCTCGTTGCGTCCCATGTCCTCGCTGCGTCCTCCGGACATGACTGCTATCCTGGGAGAGTCCACCCCCAGTTTCTTCAGCAGGGCGACCGACGCCCTTGCCATGTAGGCCTTGTCCTCCACGGTCCAGCCCTCGTCGATACCGACGGGTGCGGAGAGGACGACCTTGTCGCGGATGCCGTACATGACGATCCTGTCGAGGTGGTCCAGATTGAGGGCCTGCTTGATGAGGGGCAGGAGCTTCGATGAGGACATGTCCCCGCGCACGGCGGCATCTATCTTCCCGGATGCGAGATCGTCGGCGAGCTTCTGGGGGTCGCTGTAGATGGTCACATTGGGGTTGTTCATTGCGCGTACGCTGACCTCGACGAACTTGGAATCGGGAGCACAGCCGATCCCCACTTTCACGTCCGGCAGTTCTCCGCCCAACAGGGCTTCAGACGTCAACATAGCCCGTTCTATCTTCTGCGATTTATTTAACACTTTTATCGCGCACGCGCGACTCAGATGGAATCGAAAACGTAATCGTCCCAGGTGCGGAGACCCAGCACGGTCTCGGCCTCCGGGATCGTGAGCATCGGGTGCTGGTACTTCGCCTGGTCGTCCATTGCGACGCGGGGGCAGGCGGTGCTCACATAGGCATCCACCTTAAAGGGGATGAGGGCGTTTGGAGTGATCTCGTCGGTCACCAGGCGGTACACGGTCTTGCCGGCATCCCTGAGCTGCTGCTCTATCCTGTCGGCGGCGTCCATGCGGCACTGACCGATCTTCCCGCAGACGATGACCAGGAACGACTGCGCGGATCTGGCACTTTCTATGGCAGCGAATCTCCTGCGCAGGATCCTGTCCTTCACGTCGTCCACGGAGCGCATCTCCTTGGTGACGGGGTTGTAGATGAAGACGTGCTTCGCGACGCCGAAGGTGGCTGCAAGGGGGTGGAAATCACCCTCGCCGAGGAACAGGAATGCCTCGACGTCCTCCTGCACGGATATGGCGGAGGAGCAGTTGCATCCCAGGACCTGCCCGGGATAGAATATCCTGTCATCCCCCTTCCCAATGACCGCGGTCCTTCCGGATTCCTCCAGGATCCTCTTCGCCTCGGGCAGAAGGTGGACGTACTGCACGGAGGCTAGGAGGCCTATCTTAGAGGGAAGTTCGGAAATGGAATCCGCGAGGGAAGAGATGTCGACGTCCGCACGGGCCTCCACATACAGGACATCGTCGTCCCGGGGGAGGTTGGGGATGGGGGAATGGCCGAAATGGACCAATCCCTGCGCATACCTCTTGTAATCCACGAAGAGGTCGCACGCGCCGTAGCACGGATAACCGAGGATAACGACTTTTGAACCGGTGTCCTTGAAAATGCGGTCGGACAGCTCGGTCGCCCTGATCTTGAGGCCCTCGGGAAGCTGGAGGGCGACAGAGGTGAAACCCCTGCCGCGGATCCAGCTCTCGATGGTATCAATCTGCAGATCGAACAGCATCAGAGGATGAGCTCCTGACCCCTCTCGACATCGATGTAGCAGGGGGAAGGGAGCTTCATGGAGGCCCTCCAGAGGGCTTCCTTGACCTGGGTGGCCTTCTCAGCGGTGGTGTAGACGGTGTAGATCGCCTGGTTGCACTCGAGACGGGCTGCGGTTCCGACGGTCTTTCCGAATGCGCGGCGCATTCCGCTGGACACACGGTCCGCTCCTGCGCCGGTCGCGAGCTTGTTCTCCCTGAGGACGACGTGGGGGTAGGCCCTTACCTTGAAGTGGTAGTTGTCGACTCCGATTCCGGAGAGAACCCTGTTGGCTGCGATACGTCCGGCCTCGATGGCGGTGTGCCTGACCTGGACGCGGTTTTTGACTTTGAGGGTCAGAACGACGGGGAAAGAGTCGTCCCTGTTGAGGGTTCCCATGTCGAACTGGCTGATCCTGACTGCGGGAACTCCACCCATATACTCGCGGCGAGTATAGGCCATTCCCGTGATTCTCCTGTACATCGATGCTGGCTTTCTGACCATGATTGCCACCTTTTACTGTTAAATGAAGCGTTGTAACGCCATTCGATATATAATCTCTTGGTCGCGCTTCTTCTATGGCTCCCATATATGACCCGAATATAATACTTGCGAGAGTTTCGGGCACACCGTTTCCGGATCTGGAAGAATCGATATTTTGCCATTTATGGACATCTGGCACATTTCGAAAACGAATGATCGGCCGTTGGGACCGCGCGCGTGCGCACGGGGACAAACCCTTAATATCTAAGGGGAAATGGACGCCCGATGGCCAAGCATATCCCGAAGAACGTCGTCAGGAACATCGGTTCCGAACGCGTCTCCATCCTCACCGACCTTTCCGTGAAGGCGGCGAAGGAAGGGAAGGACGAACGTGCCAGGAGGTACGTCGAGCTCTCCCGTGCGATATGCGGAAAGACAAGAGTGGACATGCCGGACGGGTTCAGGTACTGCAAAAAATGTTACCTCCCCCTGGTCCCAGGGACGAACTGCACGGTCAGGCTGACCGGCCACAAGATCGTCTCCAGATGCAAATGCTGCGGGACCGTCTGGCGCATGCCGTATCTCAAGGAGCAGAGAAAATGACCGACAGGGAAGCCAAGAAGGAGCTTATGAGGCGTGCTAAGGACATCGATGCGACGGTACGCGTAGGTAAGGACGGCATCGACGAGAACCTCAACAACGAGATTGTGGCCCAGCTCAAGAAACGCAGGCTGATCAAGGTCAAGGTGCTCAGGAACGCGGATTCCGAGACCTCCGACGTCGCGGAGCAGATCGCTGAAGCCACCGGATCCGTGGTGGTCGACGTCCGCGGAGGCGTCATCCTCCTGACGGACAAGCGCACCTGGGACTCCCTCTGCCAGAAGAAATTCGATTGACAATCACAAGGTGAACGAGGATGTTGGACATCGACGTTATCAGGGCGGACCCCGAGAAGATCAGGGACATGCTCATCAAGAGGAACAAGACCACCGAGAGGCTCGACAAATTCCTTGAGGTGGACGGCAGGTGGAGGCAGCTCACCGCCGAGAACAACCTGCTCAGGAAGACCCGCAACGCGGTCTCCATGGAGATCTCCAAGATGCCCAAGGGCGCCGAGAAGGACGCCAAGATCAGGGAGATGCGCGAGGTCGGGGACAAGATCAAGGCCAACGACGACGAGATGGCCCAGCTGGAGGAGATCCGCAAGGACTGCCTCCTGAACATCCCCAACATCCCCGCCGACGACGTCCCCGTCGGAAAGGACGACACCGAGAACGTCGAGATCAAGGTCTGGGGAGAGAAGAGGAAGTTCGACTTCAAGCCCAAGAACCACTCCGAGCTCATGATGGACCTGGACCTTGTAGACTTCGAGAGGGCCACCAAGATATCCGGTTCCGGATTCTACTGCCTCAAGGGAGACGGTGCGAGGCTCGAGAGAGCACTCATCTGTTTCTTCCTCGACATGCATCAGAAACAGGGTTACAAGGAGGTCTTCACCCCCGTCATCGTCAACACCGCGGCCGTCACCGGCACCGGACAGTACCCCAACCTGGCGGACGACATGTACCACCTCGAGAGGGACGACATGTGGCTGAACCCCACCGCCGAGGTCCCCGTCACCAACCTCCTGCAGGGGGACATCCTCGCGAAAGAGGACCTTCCCATCAAGCTCACCGCATACCTCCCCTCCTTCAGGAGGGAAGTGGGGAAGCACGCCGACACCGCCGGCATCATCCGCGTCCACGAGTTCAACAAGGTCGAGATGGTCAGGTTCGAGGAGCCATCCAAGTCCTGGGACGCCCTCGAGGAGATGAAGGGCAACGCCGAGGAACTCCTGCAGCTCCTAGGACTCCCCTACCACGTCCTCCTCCTGTGCACCGGGGACCAGAGCTTCTCCTGCTCCAAATGCTACGACATCGAGGTCTGGGCACCCGGGGAGGACAGGTACCTCGAGTGCTCCTCCTGCTCCAACGACCTGGACTTCCAGGCACGCAGGGCCATGATCAAGTACAGGCCCGAACCCCACCTGAAGAGCGAGTTCGTCCACACCCTCAACGGTTCCGGACTCGCACTGCCCAGGACCATGGTGGCCGTTCTGGAGAACTACCAGAATGCCGACGGATCCGTCACCATCCCCGAGGTCCTCAGGCCCTACATGGGCGGTCAGGAGAAGATAGTCCCGCCCAAGGAAAAGAAGGCATTCTGAAACTCATTTCCCGGGGATTCCCCCGGGATCTCATTCTTCGTAAGGTCCGCGTCCTTCGGTGAAGATGCGGTCGTCACTCATCAGGGAATCTATCTCGTCGAGTATCCCGAAGAGCGCCTCCCTGCTGTATGTCTCGGTGGCGAGCCTCTTCCTGTACTCCCTGCAGCCGTGGCATCCGGCGATGAACCTGGGAGCGTACGTGCGGAGCCTGCGGATGCCGACCTCGTCGCCGCTCTCCTCGATGATCGCGTCGGAGAACCTCTTGCACCATTCCACCTGCTGAGATACCGTGGGGTTGGGAAGCCTCTCCCCGGTGCGGAAGTAGCGGTCGATCTGAGTGATGAGGTAGGGATTCCCCACTGCACCGCGTGCCGCCATGATGCCCTCCGCGCCGGTGATCTCCGCGGCGCGGATTGCATCGTTCAGCGAGTAGATGTTCCCGGATATCACCAGCGGGACCGACATCTCCTTCCTCAGCCCCTCCACCATATCGTAGTGGGGCTCGCCCGCATAGCGCTCCTCGCGGGTGCGCGCATGCAGCATCACCGCATCCGCTCCCGCCTCCTCCAGGAGCGGGATGATCTCCCTGAAATTAACAGTGCCAGCACTCCATCCTAGACGTATCTTCGCGGTGACCGGGACGTCCACCTTGGACTTCATCTTCCTGACGATCTCGGCGCATCTCCCGGGCTCCTTCATCAGGAACGAACCGGCTTGATTGCGTACGACCTTGGCGACGGGACACCCCATGTTCACGTCGAAGAACGCGATCTCCGGATTCACCTCCAGGGCCTTCTCCGCGGCGGATGCCAGGGTATCGGGGTCGCCGCCGAACAGCTGGACGCCCGTAGGGTAGTTGCCCTCGAAACGGATGTACGGGCCGGTCTTCCCCATGCCGTGCAGCACCCCCGTGGCGGAGGCCATCTCGGTGATGGAGACGGCCGCCCCGAAGGGCTTCATGAAATCGCGGTAGGCGCGCGAGGTGAAGCCGGACATCGGCCCCAGGACCACGCGTCCCTCGATCCCGATGTCTCCGATCTTCCACATCGGATCAGAACTCGAACTTCTCGAAGTCGAACAGGATGTCCGAGGCGCCGATTGCGTCCCCGTAGCTTCCCGCCGCGGTAAGCTTCCTTCCGATCTCCACCTTTCCGTCGCGGAGGGCCTTCGAGGACACCCCGTAGACGATGGAGATGTGCGCCTCCATCCAAGCCGCCAGCCAGTCACATGCCTTGATTGCGTGTCCGTCCCTGACTGGGGATTCGCTGTCGGAGAACGGGTCGTATGCCATGAATCCCAAGTCCTTCCTCCAGGACTCCGGAATCAGGGGCATGATGGTGTTCTCCACGAGTTCGTGCTCGATCCCCTCGAGGAGGTCGGGAAGGCCGTTGACGGAGGTCTTCACGGGGGTGATGACATCTTTGGTCAGCACCTCGGGCAGGTCATGGAACAGGGCGGTGAAGAAATCGTAGTACACCTGCTCCCCGCGGACCTGCCTGTCGCAGTCGCTGAGGTACACCATGTTTGCCACCATCAGGGAATGACCCAGCACAGTGGTCTTAGGTATCCTGGGGGTCCTCGCCCAGCGCTGCTGGAACCTGAGCTGCCCCACGATGTCGATGAACTTGAACAGCCCGCTGCCGCGGGTGGTCATCTCCTTCACGGCGACGAGGTCTGAATGCTGTCCGATCTGGCAGTCTATCTCCTCCTTGGTGGTCTCGATGCCGTATACGGAGCGGTTGACGTCGTAGATGGTATCGAACTCCCACTTGGTTGCAAGGTAATGCGCGGCGCGGACGATGGCGTCCTCGCGGGAATCCTTCTCGGAGAACAGGTAGCTCTCGAAGCGGCCCCTGAAGTCGGCATCGGTCTCTGGGATGTTCTCGTCGAACTGTGCCAGCACGTACCTGCTGACGTCATCGGACTTCTCCTCGACTATGCGGTGGAAGATCTGCGGCTTCAGGTCGGTGAGTGCGATCCTCTGCAGGAACGAGAACAGCATATGCTCTATGAGAACGTGCCAATCCACTCTGTTCCCCGCATCCTCCTCGGCCTTTCCGAGCATCCATGCGATGGCTGCCTTGTGTGCCTGCTTGTCGAGTTCGGTGAGATCGAGGGTGCGGAGGTGGTCGTTCCACCTGTGCATGTTGGCGGAGTCGAAGAGGTAGTAGAGCATCCTGGCGTTCAGCGCCTTGCCGGTCACTGCCCTCCCTCCTTCGTCATGTCGGTGACCTCCGGGAGGTCGTACTTCTGCTCCGAGCCGGTGAGGTCGATCATGTAATCATCGTCGGGCATCTTTCTGAGCGCGCAGAGACTGTCGTACTGCTCGAAAACCCCGTCGGAGCCCTTCACGTCGATGTAGCACAGCGCCGCACCGATGATGATCATCGCCACCCCCACGTAGAACAGGGCGGCCAGCCCGAGGCCGACTATCTCCGTGAAACATAGGAAACCTGCGATGATGACGGGTATTCCCGCCAGAAGCACGATCAGCCCTATCTCCCCGTTGCGGAGCTCCATGCCCTCTCGACCGCTCTCTTTTGATATTAAGTTAGCCGTTGGAATCCCCTTTTCTGATAATACAAATAATAAACTACGGCGACCATGCCGTGGCCATGAACCGCGGGATGAAAGTGTCCGACAGGCTGGACTCCGTTCCCATGTCCGGGATCAGGAAGATGTTCGACCTCGCCAAACCGGACTCCGTCAACCTCGGACTCGGCGAACCCGACCTCGAGCCCCCCAAGGAAGCCATCGAAGGAATGAACGCAGCCGCCCTCGCGGGGAAGAACAAGTATTCCCCCACCGCAGGCATCCCCGAGCTCAGGGACGCCATCGCCCAGAGGTTCGCCCGCTACAACCCCGACCTGAAGGGTGCCGACGTCATGGTCACCCCCAGCGGATCCACCGCACTTCTCGAGATCACCCAGTCGTTCATCGACCCCGGCGACGAGGTCCTGGTGCCCAGTCCCGGTTTCGTCATATACGCCCCCCACGCGAAGCTCGCAGGAGGAGTCCCCGTTGAATACAGGCTCACCGAGGGAGACTTCCAGCCCGACATCGACTACATCCTGGAGAGGGTCACCCCCAGGACCAAGATGATTGTGGTCAACACCCCCTCCAACCCCACCGGCGGGGTACTCACCGAGGAATCCCGCAACGCCCTGGCGGACATCGCCAAAGACAAGGGCATCATGATCCTCTCCGACGAGGTCTACGAGTCTTTCATCTACGAGGGGAAGCACAGCTCCTTCCTCCCCTACCTCGACCGTGCGGTCATCGCATCCGGATTCTCCAAGATGATGGCCGTCACCGGATGGAGGATGGGATTCACCATCGCCAACGAGGAGGCCACCCAGGCGCTCATCAAGATGCAGTACCACGTGTGTGCCAGCCCGGGGATGCCTGCGATGTACGGCATCCTCAAGGCGCTGCCCTCCATAGATCCCTACCTCGAGAACGCGAGGAAGACCTTCAAGGCCCGCAGGGACCTCATCTCCAGAAGGATCAACGAGATCCCGGGCATGAGCATCGTCCCTCCGAAGGGAGCGTTCTACGCCTTCCCCTCCTACGACCTCGACATAAAGTCGCAGGACCTTGCCAACGAACTGGTCAAAGCGGGACTCATCTGCACCCCCGGATCCGCCTTCGGAACCTTCGGCGAGGGACACCTCAGGTTCTCCTACGCCGCCAACGAGGAGAAGATCAACAGGGGAATGGACATCCTGGAATCCACCATGAAGAAACTCAGGAACTGACTGTCAAGGACGTGTCACCATGGAACTCGACCCCAACGCAAGACTGTTCTCCGGGGAGGATGACTCCCCCGAGCAGACCGACGAACAGAAAGCACTCGCATACGTCTTCGGACTGAACCCCAACCGCGTCAGCGCCCTCAAGGAACTCTGGTACGAGAACCTCATGAAGAGGGTGGACGAGATGAAGCTCCCCAACGCCGCCGCCAAGATGGAAGTGGTGTTCAAGCTCACCGCCGGGGCACTCCTCGACATGTTCGGGGATGCGCTCCCGCCGGAGATCTCCCCCGACGTCATGTCCGACTTCGACGTGTTCATGGGCGTCGCGCTCACCAACAAGAAGTTCAACGTCAACCTCTTCGGCGAGCAGCAGAAGGCCCTCGAGAGCATCGACCCCGACAAGTTCAAGGACACCGAGGAATACGCCCGCGCCGTGTCCGATGCCGAGGACGCATGGTGGGACATCCCCCAGCCTCTCCTCGGGCAGAGGAACCCCAACGACGCGATCAAGGAAACCCTCCGCACATACGGAATCGAGCCCCTATGATCTCAGCTTCAGCACCCGGAAAGTTCGTTATACTCGGCGAGCACGCAGTCGTGTACGGGAAACCCGCACTGACCCTCGCCATCGACATGCGTTTCAGCATGCGTCTGGCACCAGCCAAGACCTTCCGGGTGAACGGCCGTCCCGCGACGAAGTTCACCATGTCTCAGCATATGCACTACATCTCGCAGGCCCACGGCAACGACCCCGTCTCCATCTTCATCGACAGCAGGGTCCCCACCGGTTCCGGCCTGGGGTCCTCCGCCGCCCTCTCTGCCGCATACAGCGGTGCCGTGAGGATGATGAAGAACCTCCCCTACGACAACGAGTCCGTGGCAAGGGAGGCATACGAGGCGGAATACGACGCACAGGGAAGGGGCAGCCCCATGGACACCTCCACCTCCGTCAACGGAGGAGGTGTGGCCCTCAACGTCCCCTACAGGAAGGAGGACTTCCTCTGGCGCATCGAGAAGGGGGAGAACGCCTGGGACATATCCAGGTTCGAGGTCCCCGAGATGACGTTCGTCATCGGGAACACCGGTATCAGGGCGGCCACCGGCCCCCTGGTGGAGAAGGTCAGGAAGTACAAGGACTCCGACCCGTTCGCCGCCGGCATCGTCGACGAGATCGGCGACGTCACCCTCGACGGCCTGAAGGCCATCAAGGAGAACGATCTGGAGGAACTCGGCGCACTGATGACCTACGACCACAAGCTCCTGTCCATCCTCGGGGTGTCCTGCCCCGAGCTCAACAAGCTCTGCGAATCCGTGGAGCCTTTCTCTTTCGGCGCGAAGCTCACCGGTTCCGGCGGAGGAGGGTGCATGGTCGCACTCACCGACAAGCCGGAGAAGGTCGCCGAGGTCATCGCCGAGCACGGCGGAACCCCCTACATCGTCAAGACCGGCGTGCCCGGACTCCAGGTCGAGCAGAAGCCCGACGAGCCACGCAGATGCCGTAGGTCCTCTAAGAAAGAGGAGTGATTCTGCCTGGGGGCCCTTTTCGCCCAGCATCGTCTGCCCGATCCTTCTGCGACCCCAGACGCAACAGGTAACCAGGCCTTTCTGGGCCCACGTTTTTTCCAAATAGGATAATTCCGAATCCCTTCAGACAATCCTTTTGGATTCCATTTTTGATTACCGTCGCCCTATCGTATGTTGGTGCCTAAGTTGATTAATCTAAAATCAATAAAAATGTATAACTTGGATGGTCAGACGGAGGTCAAACCTAAACGACTTTGCCGATCTGGCACTTGTAAAAGTAAGAGGGGCCTTCCGGCCCCTTTGAAAGGTTTCAGATCAGGTCCTCGAATCCCTCGACCACCTTGGGGAACTTGTCCTTGATGGCGATCAGGAGGTTCTGGACATTGACGTGCTCGATGTTGGCGGTGGAGATCAGCTTGACGAGCTGGTTGATGGTGTCGTCGTCCAGAGTGGCAAGGCGCTCCTTGGCCATCCAGTCGCGGTACAGTCCATCCTCCATGCGGGCCTGGATCTTCCTGTCGTACGCCTTGAGCGCCTCGCGGGAGAAGTCTCCCTTCTTCTTGCACTCGGCGATGACCTCTCCGGCATACATTCCGGAGATGAGGGCGTGTCCGATACCTCCTCCGGTGAGGGGGTCGATCAGCCTTGCGGAGTCTCCGACCAGCAGGACGTTGTCGACGGAGTAACCGTCCTCCAATCCGGGGCAGGTGGAGTCGAATCCGGCATCGATCTCGATGATCTGGGCGTTCTTGAACCTGGGGTCCTCGGCGATGAACTTGTCGAGGAACTGCTTCGGACGGACGCCGTTCTTGGCGAAGGTACCGGCGATCCCGATACCGACGTTGGCGATCCCGTTCCCCTTGGGGAAGATCCAGAGGTATCCTCCGGGGGCGACGGACAGTCCGAGGATGAACTCGCAGAACTCCATGGAGCAGTCGCAGTTGGACATGCGGTACTGGAGGCAGGGCTCGATGTCGGCCAGCTTCAGGTTGGTGTCCATTCCTGCCCAGCGTCCGACCTGGGACTCGACACCGTCCGCTCCGACGACCACGTCGCAGTAGATCTCGATGTCCTCTCCCATCTGTTTGCACTTGGCCCCGACGATCTTTCCGTCCTTGCGGATGAAGTCGTACATCCAGGTGCGGAGCATGGTCTTGGCTCCGGCCTCGGTTGCGAGGATGTTAATCCCCTTGTCGAAGAGGTTCCTGTTCAGGACGTATCCGACCTCGGCCCCGGCCTTGGACTCGTCGAGCTCGAAGGAGGTTCCGTCGGGGGACTTGATGACTGCTCCCTTCATGTCGGCGCAGATCCACTCGGGCCTGGGCTCGATCCCGACCTCCTTGAACATCTTCTTGGAGACTCCCTCGGCGCACCTGAGGGGTGCTCCAATCTCGGCCTTCTTCTCGATAATGATGGTGTCGAGTCCGCGCTCGGCGCAGGACTTCCCAGCGGATCCTCCCGCGGGTCCTCCTCCGACGACGAGCACGTCGCACTTGTAGGTCCTCATTGTTTCTCCTCCAGGGAAAGGGCGCCGACGGGGCACAGGTTGACGCAACGTTTGCACCTGTTGCACTTGTCGCTGAAGGTCAGATAGAAGTCGTGCAGGAATATGGCGTTCTGCGGGCAGGAGCCGACGCATCCGCCGCAGTGCAGGCATTTGTTCTGGTCGACGATCATGTCAATTCCTCTGTTGGGGTTCACTCTTTCTTCTCGGCCGCAGCGGTGGCGTCGAGGTCCTCGGCCATCTCCTCGGAGGAGAGGGTCTCCCCCTTGCTGTCGACCTGCATAACAGGGACGTCCTTGGGGACGATGAGGGCCTGGGCGAGCTGCTTGGCCTCTTCCTTGTGTTTCTGTTTCCACTCCTCGATGGGCATGGAGAACTTCTTCTCGGTCTCGACGCGCATCTCGATTCCGGAGTTGTATGCGCAGAACGGGATGACCTTGCAGTCGGGGGTGACGTAGTGGATGGAGCACCTCCTGACCCTCTCGAAGTCGTAGTCGAAGGAGTCCTGGAAGTGCATGGCTCCGACGTACAGCATTCCCCAGCTGAATTTCGCAAGGGACTCCTTGCTCTTCTTGCTCATGATGGAGATCAGAGCCGAGATGAGGTTGTTCTTGGTCATGCCCGGAGGCATGTTCTCCTCCTTGGCGCAGCTTAGGAGGAGCTTTCTGACCTTCAGGGCGGTGAGCTTCTTGAAGGTGGCCTTCTCCGCCTTGGCGGCGATCTCCTCGAGTCCGGCGACGAACTTGTCGACGTCGATGAACTCGGGCATGGGGTAAACGTTGTCGTTCTCGTCGATGAAGAGATAGGTCGCCAGACCGCAGTGGGGGTGTGTCGGGAAGGTGATCTTGTTCTCCCCGAGGATGATGGACGCGTAGTTGGAGATCCCCGAGACGGTGGGGACGGGGTACCAGTCGTCCATGTTGGTGTATCCGGTCTGCTCGTTGACCGCCTTGGCGACATCGGTGAGGGTGATCCTTCCCTCCGCGACCTCCTCCCTGGTCATCCTTCCGGTGAAGGCGACGGGCTGGAAGTTGACTCCTCTGATGACCTTGCGGTACTTGATGGCGAACTTGAGGATGTCTCCGATGGCCTGGTCGTTCATTCCGCGGACGGTGGTGACGACGAGGACGATGGAAGGGCTGTGGCCGGTCTCCTCCTTCAGCTTGAGACAGTTGTTGATGACGTCCATCTTGACCTTGACCATGGGCCTTCCGCGGGACCTCATCATGATCTTATCGTCCAGTCCGTCGAACTGCAGGTAGATGGTGTTGAGTCCGGCCTCGGCGCACTCCTTCAGTTTGTCGTAGTGCTTGGCGAAGACGATACCGTTGGTGGCGATCTGCACCTGTGCGAACTTGCGCTCCTTCGCGGCCCTGATGACCTCGATGAGCTGGGGATAAACGGTGGGCTCCCCTCCGGAGAACTGCACGGCGGTGCAGGGGATGGGCTTCTCGTTCCTGAGGGTGTCGAGCATCTTGCAGATGGTCTCGAAGTCAGGCTCGTAGACGTAACCCGCCTGGTTGGCGGATGCAAAGCAGATAGGGCACTGCATGTTGCATCTGTTGGTGAGGTCGATGTTGGCCAGGGCGGTGGGGGAGAGCATGTTGATCTTCTCGCCGTTGATGACGATGTTGACGTTCTCTCCGTTCAGGGTCTCGTCCATGGGGTTGAACAGACCGGTTCCGTCCTTGGCATATTTCTCAGCCTGGAGGTACTTCTTGGCGTCCGACCAGTAGATGTCGGAGAACTTTCCGTGCTCAGGACACTCTTTGTCCATGAAGACCTTCCCATCCTTCTCGTAGACAGTGGCCTCGAGGGTCTTTCCGCACTCGGGGCAGAGAGACTTGGTTTTCTTCGGCAGGCCAGTGGCTGCGCTGTACGGTCTAACGGTTGCGCACATGGTCTGGTGAACTGCTTTAAAATATATAATAAGGTAGGCAGAAAGAAACAAGCCAGAGTCGCGGAAACTAACTGTACTCTCACTGTTTTATATCCCCGCACCGCGAGAACACCACATGGTTCGGGACAGGAAGAGGTGCCGCAGGGGAGGTCTACCGTTCTCCGCGGTGGCGATCGCGATGCTCATGGTTGTGACCGCATACGTCGTCGCGGCGGCGTGCATGGAGGACAGCGAATGCTCCTCCGACGGGCTGTCTGATTCCGCCGACGCCCTCGACGACGCGATGGCCGCGGTGAGGGCCGACGTGAACGCGGGGATGGGGGACATCGTATACAGTGCCAGTACCGATTTTTCCCTCGGTGATTTCGAGTCGCGGAAGGCATGGATCGAGGAACGCACCGAGTCGTGGCTGGAGTTCGCGTTCCCCATGGTCAGTTCCGGGATCAGGGCGGAACTCATCGAGTACGACGTGTCCGTCGGGGAGAGGATGCTGCGCAACGGTTCCGGTCCCGCGGATGTCGGCGGCTACACCCCCCTGTACGTGGCCGTCACGGGGACGCTGACCGCGAGATTCGAATGCCCCTCGGGGGTGACCGAGCGCACCCTGGAGATCGTCTCCGACGGAAGCTGCGCGCTTCCCCTGGCAAGCACCCAGGGGTCCCTCTTTGCGGCTGCGATTGACGGTTCCGGGACCCTCCTCTCCCAGATGATGGTCCACCAGCTCACATCCCTCGCCCAATTCCGCGTGATGAACGGCTACGGCGCCAGGTCCGCGTACAGCCCCCAGGGGACCAATGCGATCCTCACCCCGCAGGATGTCGAACTCTCCTACCGGAGCTGCCTGAACGCCCTCAAGGCGCTGTACATCCGCGACCCCGACGGCAGCCCCACGGGGACGGTCAGCCTCGCAAGCCTCGTCATGGGGAGCGAGGTGGAGCTGGACCTCGGCTCGGTGTACGCCAACGCCCTCTACGCCAGGGCCGACGACCTGGTTCTGAAGTGGTTCGACTACTTCATGGGGTACAGGGTACTGGAGATCTGCGACTACGTCACCGACAGGCTGAAGGATGCGTGGGATTCGGTGACCGCCTTCGTCACGGGAAGGGACACCATGTCCGCCCGGCCGTACATCGAGAAGATGCTCTCCGGCGAAGAGGACCTGAACCTCCGCTCGGGAGAGACCTTCGAGTACGTGGTGGATGTTGAGGGATTCCACAGGGTCTACACGATCCACTATCCGCCGGTGGACCTGATGCACTCGCAGGCGGTATCCACGTTCGTGGACACCTACCGCGATGACACCAACTTCATCAGACAGTGGCTGACCTCGATGGTCAACGCGGCGGTCGCGGATGTCGCGGAATCCCACCGCCTCCCTACGGTGACGATCGACACATCTTCGGGAGACTTCTCCGCCGCCCTCGGCGCGGCCGCTATGGAGGCCATGAACGGTGCGGAAACGGAGTTCTGGAACTGTCTGACATCGAGGGTGGATTCCGGCTCCTATCCGGACCAGTTCTACTCCGCGATCTACGATGCGATCTACTCGAACAGGGACAGGATCTTCTCGTACAGCATCTCCACGTTCATCATCAACACCGTCGGCTTCGGATTCGGCAACAGGGTGGCGCAGGACGTCCTCGCAGAGACCGGCGATGCGGCCCTGGCCGCAAGGGTCGCGGACAGCGTCGGGGACAACCTGTTCAGGGGCGAGAACGCCCACATCTACAACGAGTACCGCGCATATGCGGACCTCCTGCTCTCCCAGCTGAGCGTCCTGTCCGAGGTGGAGACCAGCAACAGCTCGATCATCGAGAAGGGGTGCATCGGGATCCTCAGGGGAGGGATGCTCACGGCGGATGTCCTGCTCGACGTCTCCCCCGAGATCTCCAAGGTCTGCAGGGAGTTCTCGCTGAACATGGCCTCCAGCGGTGCCGACGGCCTCATGGAGATCCCCATCGATACCGCCTTCGTATTCGCCTCCGGGGATACCTCCGTCAGCGAGTCCCTGGACGGAAACCTCCGCAGCGCCGTGACGGGGATGGTGCGCTCCCCAAGCCCCAAGAGCGCACACGAGACCGGCTTCAACGATTCCACCGGGGCATCGTTCTGCACGGTGATCCCCGTGGAGGCCCACGACGAACTCTCCCTGATGGTGACCGGCAGAGGAAGCATGTCTGAGGTTTTCGGCATGGCGGACTCCTACTACCGGGTGGCCCTCCCCGTGCATCTGTACCTCGAGGTTCCCGTGGTCTCCGGCTATCCCCTCGCGGGCGTGGAGTACGGCGTGAGCACGGATGTCCTGGAGGATGCGAAGCTCGCACTCCTGAATCATCTGGCACCTTTCGTGGACGACCTCCGCGAACTCATTGGGATCTCGTCGGCGGCCATGTCCAGGGTCGCCGTGGTGATGTCGTATCTGGAGGATTACATGACCGAGAAGGCCAGGGAGATCTACGAGAAGGTCATCCTCCCGATCCAGAAGGTCGCCGAACGCATGAAGTCCATGCTGACCGAGAGCTTCTGCAGCATAACGGTGAATCTGGCCGAGGGGATGTCGGCGATAGTGGACGTGGGCGCCAAGACTCAGACCGTCGGCATCAGCTACATGGGATTCGACCTGAAGTTCACGTTCTACCTAGCCACCCTGCTGGGCTCAACCAAACACATCTGCCTCATATCGCTGAAGGGCAGCATGAGCGGTGTGGACATCCTGTGCACCGCGGACCTGAAGCTGAAATCCAACGGCGACCCCATACTCATCGTGAAGTTCACGGCATCCTCCGAGACCTGGACGCTCAGCGGGGTCATCGACCCGTTCCTGAGGAACAGCAAGACGTACGTTTCGCTGTCTGGCACTATTCGCGGGATCGATTTCACGATAGCCTTCCCGACGTACGTGGAATACAGGAATCTCGAGTTCAGCCTGCAGGACGTCCCCGCCCTGGGGACGGCCCTGAACAACATCCCGTTCGTCATCCCGGGAACCAAGGTCTCCCTCGATGCCGGGATCCAGGTGAAGTACGACGCCCCGATCAAGTCCGGGGTGCTCATCAACGAGTTCGAACCCAATCCCGAGGGGGATGACAGGGACAACGAATGGGCGGAGATCATCAACCTCTCCGGTTCCCCGGTGAACCTGGAGGGATGGACGCTCACCAACTCCTCCGGCGGGAAGAAGGTCCTCGACGCGGTATCCCTGGCACCCGGCGAACGTACCGTGGTGGAATTCTCCGGGATCTTCCTCAAGAACTCCAAGGAACGCCTGCAGCTGAAGGATGCCGAGGGTGCCGTCCGCGACACCACGGACACCATGACCGACGGTCGCAACGACGGCAGGACATGCCAGAGGTTCATCGACGGAGGGACCTCCTGGAAATCCGCCGACGGTACGATGGGTGCCCCGAACACCGTGGACATCCTCGAAAAGAACGGCATCCTCATGGACGTCGTCAAGGACATCGTCGCGGAATCTGCGAAGAAGGCGCTGCACGACGTGGGGAAAGTGAAGGATACCGAGTCCCTGTCGAAGCTCATACGCCTGACCTTCCAGTACTCCATAGACGAGGGCATCGACCAGATCTCCAGCTGCCTGATCGAGGCCACCCTCTACCTCCAGGTGGAGATCACGGACATGTCGTCGTCCGCGCACGGGGGGTTCAGGATCTACCTCACCGCGGGCAAGGACCTCGCCAGCGACGTGCTGAAGTATCTGGTGGGGAGGGCCGAGAGCATGCTCCTGAACATCCAGGACCCGTACGGCATCGAACTTAACATCGCTGCCACCGACGACGTCTTCCTCGGCGTCACCGTCTACGGCGAGCTGACCGCCCCCTCGGTATTCAAGAAAGCCTCGGGCTCCCTCGTCGAAGTCGGTATCGACGTGGAATGCAACCTCTCCTCCATCCGCCATCTGCTTGGTTCGGAGAGGGGCACCCCCGAGGTCCGCATAGGCATAGTCTGCAGGGGGATGTCCCCGGCGATGTGCTCGGCTTACGTCATGGACGACCCGTCGAAGTCTCTCGACGTTTGGGTGCTGAAGATGTCCTTCCGCCCCTCGCAATGAGGACTGTGCCAGATGATCGGGAATCGGATTTCTGTACCGCACACAGCGCGTTACTGTCGCGCGTAATATCAGCGCACGGTTTAACTAGGTGGACTGGATTGGGAATATCATGGCCGGAATGAACACGCAGATACCGACAGTCCTGTCAGCCGAGGAGCTGATGGACAAAGCATTCCGCAGGGCCAATAAGATCAGCAAAACCGGGTCGGACGCTCTCGATACCAAGAAGAAGACGACACTGGCCCGCATCACGGCTTCGGGCGACATAGTCGAGACGACTCTCGTCGGCTACATCCAGAAGTTCCCGAGAATGGAGAAGAACGACGATTTCTTCCCCCAGCTCGTGGACCTAGTCATCGGGATTGACCAGTACAAGAAGTCCCTCGGCGCCCTCAACTGGGCCGCAGGACAGGTGGAACGCCTCCGCAACGGGGCGCTCCGCGAGGTCCGCAGATACAAGGACCCTGCAAGGATAGACGCCGTCAGGAAGAGCTTCTACGGAAGACTGGGATCGTATCTTAACCAGATCTCCAAGGACCTGCTCTTCCTGCAGGACGCGAAGAACAAGTTCAGGGAGCTCCCCTCCATCGACCCCAAGGTGCCCACCGCGGTCATCGCAGGGTTCCCCAACGTTGGGAAGAGCAGCCTGGTGACATACATCAGCTCGGCTGCCCCGGAGGTCGCCCCCTACCCGTTCACCACCAAGGGGATCACCATCGGGCACATCGCCGACGACTGGAGGAAATTCCAGATCGTGGACACCCCCGGACTCCTGGACAGGGACTTCGAGGACAGGAACGACATCGAGAAGCAGGCGGTCCTCGCCCTGCGTTATCTCACCGACGTCATGGTGTTCATCCTCGACCCCTCCGAGACCTGCGGGTACGACATGGGGAAGCAGACCCGTCTGCTGGAGAACATCCGCTCCAACTTCGAGGACGTCCCCATCTTGGTCGTCGAGAGCAAGTGCGACGTCATGCGCACCGAGGGAGAGACTAGGAGAATATCATCCGTGTCCGGGGAGGGCATGGCCGAGCTCAAGGAGGAGCTCGTGAAGATGCTCCGCGAGATCTTCAGGCAGAAGGCGCTCCAGACACCGCTCGAAGAGGTCGAGTGAACATGCCGGACGTCGCGGTCAGCGAGGAGATGACCAGGTACTTCGAGTCATTGAACGAGGATACCGACAGGCTCTATCAGATCGCGGCGAAGGCGAGGAAAGAGGGAAAGGACCCCACCCTGGAGGTCGAGATCCCCCGCGCGGAAGACCTCGCCTCACGTGTGGAGAAGCTTCTCGAGGAATACGACGTCAAGGGCCTGGCGGAGATCATCCGCAGACTCACCAAGGAGTACGGGAACCGCGAGGTCGTCGCCATCAAGGCCGCCGAGGAATACGCCAAGAAACCCGCCGAGAGCATGGAGAAGGCCCTCGACAGGGCGGTGAGGATCGGGCTCGCCATCGTGACCGAGGGCATCCTCGTGGCCCCCCTGGAGGGGATCGCGTGCACCCGCATCAGGCAGAACGACGACGGGACCAACTTCGCCGACCTGGTCTTCGCGGGACCCATCAGGGCATCCGGAGGAACCGGACAGGCCATCTCCGTCCTCATCTGCGACGTCGTCCGTCAGGCGATGGGCATCGGAGCGTACAAACCCACCGAGGGGGAGATCGCCAGGTTCGACGAGGAGATCCCCCTGTACAAACAGTGCCAGCACCTTCAGTTCACACCTTCTTCCGAGGAGATCAGGACCATCGTCTCCGAGTGTCCCGTCATGGTTGACGGAGAGGGCACCGAGCAGGTCGAGATCTCCGGATTCAGGGACCTCCCCAGGATCGACACAAACAGGGTCAGGGGAGGGGCATGTCTCGTCATCGCCGAGGGGATGTGCCTCAAGGCATCCAAGATCCAGAAGCACGTCAAGAAACTGGGCATCAAGGGATGGGACTTCATCGACAAGTACATGGACCTCCACAAGGCCGTCGACACCGACGACAAGGGAAAGAAGAAGGTCGTCGAGCCCGCCACCAAGTACCTCAAGGACATGGTCGCGGGAAGGCCCATCTTCGGCCACCCCTGCCGCATGGGAGGGTTCCGTCTCCGCTACGGGAGGGCCAGGACCTCCGGTCTCGCGTCCCTCGCCTACAACCCCGCAAGCATGTACGCCATGGACGAATTCATGGCGCTGGGGACCCAGCTCAAGATCGAGAGGCCCGGGAAGGCCTGCGTCGTCACCCCGGTGGACACCATCGAGGGACCCACCGTCCTGCTGAAGAACGGAGACCTGGTTTACTGCGACAGGAAAGAGGACTACCTGGCCGTCAAGGAACAGGTGGCGGAGGTCGTCGACAACGGGGAGATCCTCGTCCCCTTCGGGGAGTTCTGCGAGAACAACCACGTCCTCGTCCCCTGCGGATACTGCACGGAGTGGCACGAGGAGGAGATCAAGGCGGCCAACGGCGGGACCCTCCCCGACAACTGGAGGGACCCCATCTACGAGGAGGCCGTCGCCATGTGCAAGAGTCTCGGCGTCCCCCTCCATCCCAAGTTCAATCTCAACTGGTCGGACGTGAAACTCCCCCGTCTGGTACAGCTCCGCGACTTCATCCTGGAGAAGGGGCACATATCCGAGGGCAACCTCTGTATGCCCCGCGATCCGGAGATCAAGGCCATCCTTGAGGACCTGCTCGCGCTCCACGTCTGCAGGGGCGGCAGCGTCATCATCGACACGAAGTACTCCCTGCCCATGCTCGACTGCCTCGGCCTCTCATGGGACGGCGGCGCTATGTCCAAGAGGACCGAGCTCACTGGCGAGGAGTCCCTCGATGCGGTGAGCGCCGCGGCGGGATTCACCGTCCGCGCCCGCTCCATGACCCGCGTCGGGACCCGTATGGGAAGGCCCGAGAAGGCGAAGGAGAGGGCCGGGGCGCCGATGGTCCAGTCGCTGTTCCCGCTCAACGACGCCACGCACACCGTCAGGGACACCGTCTCCGCCATCAAGGCCCTCGGGGAGGAGCCCACCATGCTCAACCAGGGCAGGAACCACATCCTCAAGCCCGAGATGAGTGCTAGGAAGTGCCCCATGTGCGGCAAGATCACTCCCCTGGTGTACTGTCACGACTGCGGGGAGCACACCGCCCCCTTCGGCAAGACCGAGGGAGGGGTCAGCCCCATCGACGTGGACATCGAGAAGGAGTACAACGAGGCGATGGCCATCCTCCACGAGCCTCCCACGAAGGAGACGCTCAAGTGCATGGACAAACTCAAGTCCAGGACCAAGACCCCCGAGATGCTCGAGAAGGGCATCCTAAGGCGCAACCACGACATCTCCATCTTCAGGGACGGGACGGTCAGGTACGACATGACCGACATCCCCCTCACCCACTTCAAGTGCAGGGAGATCGGCCTCTCCGTCGAGAAGGCCAAATCCCTCGGGTACACCCACGACTGGGACGGGAAGGATCTCACCGACCCCGACCAGATCGTGGAGCTGAAATGTCAGGACATCATCCCCTCCAGGGACTGCGGCGACTACATGGTCCGCGTCGCGGGATTCGTGGATGACGAGCTCCAGAGGATCTACGGCCTTCCCCGCTTCTACAACGCCAAGATCCGCGAGGACCTTATCGGCTCCATAGCCTTCGGGCTCGCCCCCCACACCTCCGGATGCATCCTCTGCAGGATCATCGGCTACTCCAACGTCAGGGGCTGCTACGGCCACCCGTTCTATCACGCCTCCAAGAGGAGGAACTGCGACGGCGACGAGGACTGCATCATCCTCGCGCTCGACGGTCTCCTGAACTTCTCCAGGACCTTCCTGCCCAGCCAGAGAGGGGGACTCATGGACTGTCCCCTCGTCCTGACCACCAGGCTCGACCCCAACGAGATCGACAAGGAGGCCCACAACGTAGACTGCCTAAGGCACTACCCCAAGGAGTTCTACGAGGCTGCCATGGACATGCAGGACCCCAAGAACATCGACAAGATCATGGACCTCGTGGGAGGAAGGATAGGCACCCCGAGGCAGTACGAGGGACTGGGATTCACCCACGACACCCGCGACATCTCCGAGGGCCCGAAGGAGTCCGCCTACACCACCCTGGGCTCCATGACAGACAAGATGACCGCCCAGCTGGAGCTGGGGATGAAGTGCCGCGCCGTGGACGCCCAGGACGTGGCGAAGCTGGTCATCAACAAGCACTTCATGCCCGACATGATCGGGAACCTCAGGTCGTTCGCCACCCAGACCGTCAGGTGCACCAAGTGCGGCGAGAAGTACAGGCGCGTCCCCCTGAAGGGGGTCTGCACAAAGTGCGGCCACAGCCTCAACCTCACCGTCCACGAGGCATCCGTCAGGAAGTACCTAGAGGTCTCCAAGAACGTCTGCGAGAAGTACGACCTCGGCTACTACACCAAGGAGAGGATCGAGATCATCGAGACCTCCATGAACTCGCTCTTCAACAACGACAAGATCAAGAAGTGCAAGCTCTCGGACTTCTACTAACGCAAACGTGCCAGACACTCTGTTTTCTGTTGAATCCTGAGAAGAAAGGTGTCCCGGGATCTCTCCCGGGAAAGTGATTTGTATCCGTTCAGGCGAGGGCGTCGATCTGGGCGGAGACGTCCGCGGCCTCGGCCTTGACGATCTCGATTGCCTTGTCGAGGACCTGCTGCGCGGTGAGGGACCCGTCGGTCTCGTACTTGAACAGGAACTCGGAGTCGTCCCAGTCAACGGTGGCGAAGTCCTTCAGGACATCGGGGGTGTCCGGGAGGTCGGCACCGATTCCCTTTCCGAAATCGGGGGCCTTCCAGATGTCGGCGACAACGAGCTTGCCGTTCTTCTCCTCGAAGAGTCCGGGGTAGTTCTCGAGCGCTGCCTTGATGACCTCGGGGTCGGCTGCTTTGTCCTCCTTGACCGTGATGACCGGCATGTAGGAGTATCCGACACCGAACGCGGCCTGCCACTTGACATGCTTCCTTGCGGTGCCCATGACGGCGGTGCCGTACACGATGATGGCCTGTCCCTTGGTCAGCTCGACGATCGGGATGTTCCCGTCCTTGACGGCCAGGCTCTTGTCCCCCAGGGGCTGGAGGTCCTCGGAGAGGACGGTGGCGGGGCCGGTCTTGTTCAGGGAGTACATGATGCTGCAGTGGGGGCATCCCACACCGCCGCACTCGCACTGGTCCTGGAAGGTGAACGACTCGTAGTCGGTCGGGATGGGGACCAGCCCGATCCTGTGGGCGATGACCTCGTCGAACAGGGGGGTGATGCTCTCGGAGGCCTCATCGGTCTCCTGACTCATGACCTCTCCGAGGTGGAACTCGACCTTGTCGATGGCCATCTTGGGGATGTCCTGCAGCATGGTGCGCCTGAGGGCGTTGGCCAGTGCAGGCGTGCAGTCCCTGAGGATAAGCTTTGCCTTGCAGTCGCCCATTTCGACGGTTTCGATCTGCATTGCGAGGCCTCCTCAGACCCTGCGTCCCCTGCGTCCGCCCTTCGGCTTGGTTCCGTCGTGCGGAACGGGAGTGACGTCCTCGATGCGTCCGATCCTGAGACCGGCACGTGCGAGGGCACGGATAGCCGCCTGGGCTCCGGGTCCGGGCGAGGTGGACTTGTTTCCTCCGGGTGCCCTGACCCTGACGTGGATCCCGGTGATCTCCTTCTCGGCGGCAATCTCGGCGATCCTCTCGGCGGCCCTCTGTGCGGCGTAGGGCGAGGACTCGTCCTTGGCCTGCTTGACGATCATTCCTCCGGTGACCTTTCCGAGGGTCTCCGCTCCGGTGATGTCGGTGAGGGTGATCATGATGTTGTTGTAGCTGGCGTAGATGTTGGCAATTCCCATTTTTCCTGCCATGTTACTCACTCCTCCTTGACAGCGTCGGCGTCTTCGGCTCCGATGCCTGCTTCCTCTGCGTCTGCGCGTGCGGCCGCGGCATCCTCTGCCTCCGCCTGCTCGCGCGCCGCCCTCTTGGCCTCGGCGTTGGCTCCGGCGTTGGCTCCGGACATCCTCATGGGGTGCATGGAGTCGGTGAAGGGGGATGCGGGGTTGTACTCGATAGTGGGCTCCTCGGAGCGGAGGACGAGGTATCCGGGAACGGTGACCTTGTGTCCGTTGACGAAGATGTGTCCGTGGTTGATGAGCTGCCTTGCCTGCCTGATGGTGGTGGCGAGGCCCTTCTGGAAGACGATGGTCTGAAGGCGCCTGTTGAGGACATCGGAGCTCTGGAGAACCAGGATGTCGTTCAGGTCTCCGCCGGTGGCGGGGAGGATTCCCATGCGGGAGCAGCGTCCGATGAGGGCGTCCGCCTCGATCTTGGCCTGTGCGTCCCCGGTCCTGAGCTTTGCCTGGAGGTCACGGGACTGCTTCCTGAAGTTCCTCAGGAGGGAGTCGGCCTTCCAGACCTCGGTCTTGTTCTTCAGTCCGAAGTCGCGGACGATGACGTTCTCGTTCTGGATGCGCTCGCCCTGCCACGGGTGGGACGGGGTGTCGTAGGTCTTCCTCGAAAATTTAGGATCTCCCATTTATCTCACCTCAGGACTTCTTCTGGACTCCGACGGCGAGTCCCTTCCTTCCGTTCGACCTGGTCCTCTGACCCCTTACCTTGTGGTGGGTCTCGTGCCTGATTCCGCGGTAGCAGCGGATCATCTGCATCCTGTTGATGTCGTCGCCCTGGATGATGTCGACGTCCTGTCCGAACAGGTGCATGTCCTCTCCGCTCTCGTAGTCGTTCTGCCTGTTGATGGCCCAGACGGGAGCGTACTCGACGTAGTTGAGGACATCCTCCTCGAGCTTCTTGACGTCCTCGTCAGCGAGGGATCCGATCTTGGCTGCGGGGTCGACGCCGGCCTTCTTGGCGACGATCTGTGCGACCCTCTTTCCGACTCCCTTGATGCTCTGGAGTCCGATAACAACGTGCTTCTGTCCGTCGATGTCGGTGTTTGCCATGCGGACGATGTAGTTGAAGTTCTCGTCCTCGGTCTTCGCCGACGCGCCGCCCTTCTTCTTGCCGGATTTCTTCTCGGCGGGGGCGGCAGCCTCTTTCTGGTTAGCTGCTTTAGGTGCTGCCATTTTTCATTCCTCCGTAAATGACCCCCTCCGACAGGAAGGGACTGCTCAAGCGCTTTTTCCCATACGGGATGCGCTCTCGGTTTTCGCCATGATATGCATGGCGGGTCCCGAGTTTACGTAAAAGGGACGATTCGCTCATCCTTTATAATATGTGCGCTGGCGCATACTTATATTATTACACGGCGGGCGCACGCGCATGCACGCTCGGCCCGATATGTGCCAGACGGACGGTCTCACTCCTTAGGGGAGGTCACGTCGTAGCTCTTGACCCCGCCGTGGCCGCTGAAGATGGACCACCTGCCGGCGCCGAGGCGCTGCATGAGGGCCGCCCTCTCCTGCCTGCACATCTCGGGGTCCGTATCCACCGACGTCATGAGGATCGGGGCGTACCTGTTGTACTCCGCCTGCTCGGCGGACATGCCGTGCATGTTCACGTAGATGTCCCCCGTGAAGGCCGCCTTCATCCTGTAATCGATGAGGACGATCTCTCCTTTGAGATGGCCTCCGCGGCCCTCGTACACCTCGAACGAGAACTCCCCGACATCCAGGAACCCGACCGGGTAGAGCGGGACATCGTTCTCGGGCCTAGCCTTCCACATGACCCTGACCTTGTCGGTGGGCACGGGCTCGTACCCAGTGAGGATCTTGCAGATCCCGATGTAAGGTTTGTGGAGGGGATTGGTCTCCCTGAAACCGTCCCTGCCCTCGTACTCCTCCCTCATACAGAGGGCGGAGTTCTCGCTTGCGAGTACCTCGTCGAAGACCGGACACAGCCCTATGTGGTCCAGGTCCGCATGGGAGATTAGGACCCTCTTGGCCATGGAATCGAAATCCGGAAGGATCTCCCGGATCACCTTCAGGGTCTCCTCCCTGTAGCATGCGTAACCCGTGTCCACGAACAGCACCTGGCCGTCGGACACGATTATTGTGGTGTTGCTCCCGCAGGGGGGCTCGATGACGATGATCTCCGACCTCTCGCTGAACCTGTGGCGGGTCACCCTGGGCGAGAAAGCGGGCCCCCTGCACTTGATGAGGAGCTCCGCGAGCTTCCCTATGGAATCGAAGGTGTGGTAGGGGGACAGTCCCTTCTCGTCCAGAAGCTGCATCGCCATGTTGCAGTTGACCAGGAGGTCCTCCCTCTTCTCCTCGCTGATGTCCATGCTCCTGGAGATCCCCGATACGAAGGAACTGTAGAAGATCGAGTTGTCGTAGACGACGTTGGAGCTGTTGTAGTCGAGTATGTTCACCGTGCACAGCTCGGATGCCCTTGCGATGAACTGGGATACCTTGTCGGTGTCCTCCACGAACAGACCCATCTTGAACCTCTGGTAGGCGGTCCCGTCCTCCTGGGACGAGATGTACGAGATGTTGAATCCGAACTCCATGATGAGCTCCAGGACCCTGGTGACGCTTCCCGGCTCGTCCCTGAGGATGAACTCCATGAGAAGGACCGTACGCTCGCCGCTGGTGGAGTGGAGGTATCCGATCCCGCGGAGCTCCTCGTCCGCCTTGAGGAGCTGCTCCTCGGTGCCCTCGGCGTCGATGAAGAGGGTGTGCGTGTCCACGGCCTTGTTGTAGCTCACCCTGGTGATGTTGATGCCGAGGGAGGCGAAGCATTGGCTTGCTTTCAGGAAGGCGCCTATGTTGTCGGGCATCGTGGTGACGTAGGATTTCTTCATCACGGTCTGATTCCAGAGGGGCATAATAAACTTTCACACGCACCGGACGGACATGTGCCAGCATGAAAACAATAGGTTGATGAATTGGTGCCGACGACCGGATTCGAACCGGTGAACCGCTAGGGAAAAGATCTTGAGTCTTCCGCCTTTGGCCAGCTCGGCTACGTCGGCTTTGAGAGCCCCATCGCAGAGGCGCGTTTAATGTTTACGGGAGTGTGGTGACCTCTGCCCTCTGTCCCTCTCCGGGGATGTAGAAGGTGTACTCCCACTGGGAGACCATCCCTCCGCCGGCCTCGACGAGCTGCGCGAAGCCGCTGAGCACGCCCTTCCTCAGGAGGTAGCGGACGTGCTTCTCCGCGTTCTTGAAGTCGCAGCTGCGGGCGCAGAAGGGGACTGTGCGGAACTCCTGCCTCACATACTCCAGGAACTCCTGTGCCTTGGGGTCGTCCACGTCGTGGTCCCTTGCGATGACCACGATGTTGCCGGGCCTGCCGTTATCGACGTAGCCGGTACCGTTGGTTGCGAAGGGCTCCACCGCGAAGGTCATCCCCGCCCTGACGGGGGTGCTGTCGCCGCTGTCGTAGGGAGGGATGGAGAGTCCCGCATGGAGGTCCCATTGGCTGATCTGGTGGCCGCAGAGGTTCTCCACGACCTTGAAGCCCTCCCTTTTGACGGTCTGCTCGATGACCGAGCCGATCTCGCTCAGGGGGACACCGTCGGAGACGAACTCCGCCACGGTGTCCCTGGCCCTCTTGGAGGCCATGACGAGGTTGGTGAACGCGTGGGTACCGACCTCGGCGGTACCGGCGGTGTCGCCGATGAATCCGTCGAGGAACCCGCCGCAGTCGATCTTGACGATGTCCCCGATCTCGAGCTTGGAGTCGTCGTCTGGGGACGGGGTGTAGTGGGCCGCGACCTGGTTTAGGCTGATGTTGCACGGGAAGGCGAGACCGCACCCGTGCTTGCGGATGTAGCCCTCTACCTCCTCTGCGATATCGTACAGTTTTGTGCCTGCTTGGCACATGCTTAATCCGAGGTCCCTCGCCTCTGCGGAGACCCTCCCGGCCTTGCGCAGTTTCTCGAGCTCGTCGGGGCTCAGCATTGGAGGACCTCCTCGATCATCTCCTCGGTGATGTCGCCCTGCCTGATGATCTCGTAGTCGGATCCCTTGATCCAAACGATGGTGGAGGGCTTGCCGATTGGACTCTGTCCCGCATCCACGTAGGTGGAGACGGCATCGCCGAATGCCTCAACCGCCATATCGATGTTGACCGCATCGGGGTGGAAATGGGTGTTGGCGGAGGTGGCCACGATGGGTCCGGCGCGCTTGGCGATCTCCAGGGCCACGGGGTGGTTGGGGATGCGGATGCCGACCTTGTCACTCATTGCGGTGACGATGTCGGGCACGTCGGGCTGCTTCTTGATGATGATGGTGAGGGGCCCGGGCATGAAGGCATCGATAAGCTTCTCTGCGTTCTCGTTGAGGATTGCCACCTTCTCGATCATCTTCCTGTCAGCAACCGCTACGGAGAGCGCCATGTCGAAGGGGCGCTTCTTGGCGAGATAGAGTGCCTTGACCGCACCCTCGTTGAAGATGTCGGCTCCGATTCCGTAGACGGTGTCGGTGGGGTAGACGATGAGTTTGCCCGATGCGACATCCTCTGCCGCCGCGGAAGCCGCCGCTATGCATTCGTCACTGAGCCCGTTGGAACAGTCGCACTTGAGAACCTTCATAATCCCACCATTGTCATCGAGTCTTTCACGGATCTGCCGCCGTCGCTCACAGACGGCCCATGTCCGGGATATAGCGCTTTGATATTAACATTGTTGAGTCTCGCAAGAGACTCCCTCATTTCCGACATGGAACCGCTCGGGAGGTCCACCCTTCCGTATCCCTGGGCGAAAACAGTGTCCCCGGAGAACAGGGCGCCGGTGACCTCGTCGTACAGACAGATGCTGCCCTCGGTGTGACCGGGGGTCTCGATTACGACCAGTCTGTGGTCCCCGAGGTCGAAGGAATCCCCCTCCTTGAGTCCGAGCGCATCCGGGCAGGGGTTGATCGGGATCCCGAGGCCCGCGGAGGCGGTCTTGACGGGGTCCGCCGTCCTCAGTGCTTCTGCGTCCCCGAAACCGATGTAGGCGGGGCAGCCGAACTCGTGCTGTATACGTGCCAGACCCCCGATGTGGTCGGCGTGGCAATGGGTGAGGATAACCGCGGAGAGCCTCAGTCCGTCAAGGGCCCTCCAGATGTTGTTGGTGTAGTTCTCGGCCATCCCCGTCCCGGTGTCGATGAGGATGCATGACCTTCCGCGGACCAGCCAAAGATTGGAGTCGATGGACACCCCGGTGAAGATCTTCACGATGCTCATGGTCCAAAGAAAGGAGAAGTGCCAGATAAACTATGGGTTCAACTGACCGAAGGAAAAGTGAAAAAAAGGAAGAGGGAGATTTTGTCATACGTAACCTGTTTGACTGCTAGACCACATCCAGCGGCAAAGACGTTAGTAAGCCAGGACTGAACACCTCGGCGAACCTCGGTGCGTACATCCGGCTTCTATCAAACTCGTCATATACGAATGTCTTAAAGTGCCTCTTTTTCAAGGTGGCTTCGAGCTTAGATGCTTTCAGCTCTTATTCACTATCGCGTGGCTACTCTGCCTGCCTTGTCAGACAACAGATAAACTAGAGGCGACGAATCCCTGTTCCTCTCGTACTAAAGGATCCTTCTCGTCAGGCACGAACAATTCCATCAAAAAGCAACAAAACTGTCTCGCGACGTTTTAAACCCAGCTCACGATCCCTTTTAATGGGCGAACAACCCCACCCTTGGCAGCTGCTGCACCACCAGGATAGGGAGAGCCGACAGCGAAGTAGCAAGCCACGGGGTCGATATGAACTCTTGCCCGTGACAACTCAATTATCCCCAGGGTAATTTTTCTGACATCAATAACCCCCATTTGGGAGGTTTATTGGTTCGCTAAGCCATAGTTTCCTATCACCGATCCCTATTGTCTGGATCCGTGTCAAGCCTGCTTTTACCTTTACATTCTCCGGTAGATTTCTGACCTACCTGAGCAGACCTTTGGGCGCCCTTGTTATCTTTTTGAGGGCGTGGCGCCCCACCCGAACTGCCCGCCTATAGCTGTCCCCTCGAAAGGGTGAGTCGTAAGAAATGAAGAGGACGGTGTTTCATCGTTGACTCGGAGAGAAGCTAGCGCTCCTTCCTGGGTAACGTCTCCCGTCTACCCTACACAGTCCATCTCCTACAACAACAACAGGTTGCAGTGAAACTCCATGGGGTCTTCGCTTTCAGATGGAATGATCTGGATTGTGCACCAGATTGATTGTTTTCACTAGCGTCGAGGCAGGGACAGTAGGAACCTCGTTGAGCCTTCATGCAAGTCGCCAATTAAGCGACAAGGTATTACGCTACCTTAAGAGGGTCATAGTTACCCCCGCCGTTTATCGGTCCTTCGATCGGTTGAAACCGAATTTCAGATGCCGACACTGGGCAGGCTTCGGCCCCTATACACATCCTTTCGGACTAGCAGGGACCTATGTTTTTACTAAACAGTCGGATTCCTCTTGTCACTGCGACCAGTATCTCGCAATACTGGCACCCCTTATCCCGAAGTTACGGGGCTAATTTGCCGAATTCCCTTGCCTCGATTATGCTAACACGCCTTAGGCTATTCACCTAGGGACACCTGTGTCGGTTCTTGGTACGATTCTAGTTGTTGTAACTATAGCGTTTTCACTGGGACCAGGAATTACAAGAAGCGGGATTACTCCCGCCTCATCATGCTTTCAGGAACTTCTCACCATTACGGTTCTTCATCCCCTTAGACACTTAAATAAGCTGACAGGCTTACTCTTGCTATCCCGATCCTGCACTATAGGCAAAGACAACTAAAGTTCAGGAATATTAACCTGATTCCCTTTCGATAAATTCGATTAAGATTTACCTTAGGATCGACTAACCCTTGGCTGACGAACATTGCCAAGGAACCCTTGCCCCTGCGGCGACATGGATTCTCACCATGCTATGCTGCTACTCACTCCATGATCCTCGTTGGTACACGGTCCACAGGATCTCACGACCCTGCTTCTGCCCATGCACCACGCCCCGCTATCAGATTACATTGCTGTACTCCAAAGTATCGGTACTCAGTTTAGCCCCGTCCATTTTCTGGGCCCACAATCTAGACCGGTGAGCTGTTACGCTATCTTTAAAGGGTGGCTGCTTCTGAGCTCACCTCCCGGTTGTTTTAGACTGCCGACGCCATTTCGTATTACACTTAACTGAAATTTAGGGACCTTAACTTTGGTCTGGGTTGTTTCCCTCATGGTTACCAAGCTTACCCCGGGCAACCTTGCATCCGATGTCTACGGTGAACCCAAGTTCGGAGTTTGACAGGACACCGAGAGGTTTCCCTCCCTAAGCATCCAATCGGTGCTCTACCTCAGATTCTGCCTCGATCGAAGTCTAGCTGCGACTAGTTTCGCGGGGAACCAGCTATATCCGGCCTAGATTGGCCTTTCACCCCTATACCCAAGTCATCCAAACGATTTGCACATCAGAACTGGTTAGCTCCTCCACCTCCGCTTCCGGAGGCTTCAAGCAGCTCAGGCATAGATCGACCGGCTTCGGGTCTCCGCACCATTGACTAAAGGCGAGCACACCTTGTCCCTCGTAAAAACTGCGGACAATCGGTTTCCCTTCGGCTTCCTGATTGAACAGTTAACCTCGCCAATGACCAGAACTCCATGGATCGGTTTTCTAACCGAACTATGCAACACTGGTCCACGCTTTCGCGCTTCTTCCCTTTCATGCCACATAAATCTATAACCGTATGGTTTCAGGTCTTTTCATCTCCCGTTAAGGGTACTTTTCAGATTTCGCTCACGCTACTACTACGCTATCGGACTAGAGTTGTATTTAGAATTGGAGGCAAGTGTCCCCCAACTTCACGCAAGATATCCAACTTACGCTACTCTGGGTATCCATCAATCTCCGTACCGGCCTTCTTCTAAGGGGCTATCACCCTCTATGGCGTGTCTTTCCAGACAACTTCGAATATCCCGGCCCAAGGAGTAAACGGACCCATAACTCCACATCTCCCCATGGTTTCCCATGGGGATTCGGTTTGTTCTATTCCGCGTTCGATCGCCTTTACTAACGGAATCTCGGTTGATTTCTTTTCCTGCGGGTACTAAGATGCTTCAATCCCCCGCGTTCCCAGTCATTACTGACCATTCCGAAGAATAGGAAGTCCCATTAGGTGATCGTCGGATCATAGGCTTCTTGCACCTTCCCGACGCTTATCGCAGCTTGACACGACCTTCATCAGCACTCTAGCCGAACCATCCCCCATACGGCGTAGCAACGCCGCTGGCGTATGATCTAGCACACGTCCAGGTTACGTATGATCGGTTGTCATCAGGCTTTGTTCCGCTCTCTCTTCCTGTGTCGGAGCCCTCGACCACTTCCCCGCACGAGTTTCTCTCGCCGGGTGCATGATTGTAAGAGCAAGGCATGACGCCGCACTCTGTGAAATCCCCTCATGCGTGGGTTGTATATATACCTATGCACAAGGGAAATCTCCATGAATACAGCTCATGAACTTCTCTTGGATTAATCGGCAACTCAGGGTTGCTGACCACACGATGCCACGCATCGCGCAACCCCCTTTACTCACAGGTTGTATATATAGATTCGCGGAGGCCACGTATGTTCATGGCAGGAACAGCGTGAAAACCAGGCCCGGTATCAGCTTTTTCATCTCGGCGATGTCCGGATAGTACACTGGCATGCGGTCCTCGCTGTGCACGCGGCGGTTCAGGGCGCGGGAGATGACCGCGACCTCTGTCCTCCCCTCGATCTTCCATGCGCTGCGCTCGGCGGTGACATCCGTGGCGACGAACACCGGGAGGCGCAGGGTGAGCTTCTCCTGATCGTTGGTTATCGAGGCGAGATAGTCAATCCCCTCCCTGCCGAACTCCACGGTCTCCCCGCTCTTGGTGCGGTATGTGAGATCCCCGTTCTCCAGGTAATCCATGAGGGAACGGCGGTCGACGGGGATGTTGCTGTTCATCCCCGCGAGCATGCGGGATATGTTACGGGGGTCGTCCTCGATATCAAAAGGCACGTCCCTTCCATTATTCTTTTCTTATATTAATAATAGTACATTGTGTCCTAACAGCGGACCGAACACCCTATAATCCCCTTCCTTATACAGAGGATAAGTGAACCCAGAACTCGAATCCATGCTGTCTCAGCACCCCTGTTACAACGAGGATGCCCACACCAAGTTCGCGCGCATGCACGTTCCCGTGGCCCCTAAGTGCAACATCCAGTGCAACTACTGTAACAGGAAGTACGACTGCAGCAACGAGTCCCGCCCCGGCGTCACCAGCGAGGTCCTCACCCCCTAGCAGGCGGCGGACAAGGTCGCCTTCGTGAGGGAACGCATCCCCAACCTCAGGGTCCTTGGTATCGCCGGACCGGGGGATCCCCTTGCCAACGAGGAGACTTTCGAGACTCTGGCTCTTGTGAGGGAGAGGTTCCCCGACCTTACACTGTGCATATCCACCAACGGCCTCGCCCTCCCGGATTCCGCTCAGCGCCTGTACGATCTGGGAGTGAGGTTCGTCACCGTGACCATAAACGCCCCCGACGAGGAGATCGGGTCGAAGATCTACGGCTCGGTCCTCTGGGACGGGAGGAGGCTGACCGGCACCGAGGGCGCAAGGATTCTCCTGGAGAGGCAGCTCGAGGGCATCAGGAAGTGCGCCGACCTGGGGATGCTGGTGAAAGCCAACATCGTGATGATCCCCGAGATCAACGCGGATGCCATCCCCGACCTCGTCAAGAAGGTCAAATCCCGGGGCGCATACATCGTCAATATCCTTCCGCTCATACCTGTACCAGGCACCAAATTCGAGAGGCTTCGCAGCCCCACTCCGGCCGAGAGGAGGGACCTCATGGACAGGTGCTCCCTCGACACGAAGATGATGAGGCACTGCAAGCAGTGCCGCGCGGACGCCATCGGCCTCCTGGGCGAGGACAGATCCTCCGAGTTCGCAGGCTGCGGATACGGCAGGGGAGACGGATGCGGCCCCGTCAGCGACGCCCCCAACATGGTCTCCATCGACTTCGGATCCAAGTACACAATCGCCGTCGCCAGTTCGTCTGGATCTTCTGTGGACAGGGGATTCGGCAACGCCGACAGGTTCCTGGTCTACTCCGTAGACGGACCTGAGGTGAACATGGTACGCGAGGTCCGCCCCGGGGACCTCGACTCATCCTCCGTCGGAAAGAGCCACAGGGACCATATCGAGGCCATCGTCAACCTCCTCGACGACTGCGACATCATAGCCGTCTCCGAGATCGGGGACATGCCTAGATCTGTCATCGAGAGCAGGAAGAAGAAGGTCATCGTCACCGACGGCAGCGTCCGCGGCACCGTCTCCGGTGCGGGCTCCATGAACTGAGTCGCCTCCTTTTCCTATATTATTTATTTAGGGAGGGAATCACGCGGACTATTAGGAGAGCATCATAAATGGAAGCTCAGGAACTCAGAGACGCATACATCAATTTCTTCAAAGCACGCGGACACGCGCAGATCCGTTCCGCATCGCTCATCCCCGAGAACGACCCCACCGTCCTCTTCACCACCGCGGGAATGCATCCCCTCGTCCCCTACCTGCTCGGACAGAAGCATCCCGCCGGAACCCGCCTGACCGACTATCAGAAGTGCGTCAGGACGGGGGACATCGACGAGGTCGGGGACGCCTCCCACCTCACCTTCTTCGAGATGCTCGGAAACTGGTCCCTCGGCGACTACTTCAAGAAGGAATCCATCGCCTGGTCCTACCAGCTCCTCCAGGAGGTCCTCCGTATCCCGCCCGAGCAGATCGCCGTCACCGCATTCGCCGGGGACGCCGACGCTCCCAAGGACGAGGAGACCGCCGCCATCTGGGAGCAGCAAGGGATCCCCAAGGAGCGCATCTTCTTCCTCCCCAAGGAGGACAACTGGTGGGGCCCTGCCGGACAGACCGGTCCCTGCGGACCCGACACCGAGATCTTCTTCATCGACAAGACCATGAAGCCCTGCGGACCCGACTGCAGGCCCGGATGCCACTGCGGATACTACACCGAGATCTGGAACAACGTCTTCATGCAGTACTTCAAGGATGCCGAGGGCAAATTCACCCCCCTGAAGCAGAAGAACGTCGACACCGGAATGGGACTCGAGAGGGCCCTCCGCGTGGTCAACCACGTCGAGACCGTCTACGAGACCCCCCTGTTCACCCCCATCATCGCCAAGATCGAGGAGATGTCCGGCAAGAAGTACGGGGACAACAAGAAGGCGTTCCGCGTCATCGCGGACCACCTCAGATCCTCCACCTTCCTCATCGCCGACGGCGTCGTCCCCGCGAAGATCGGAGGCGGATACATCCTCAGGCGCCTCATCAGGAGGGCGAGCCGTTACATGTCCCAGCTCGAGATCGAGGGCGTCCGCATGAAGGAGGTCGCGGAGGTCATCGTCCGCGACTACTCCGCCGCCTACTCCGAGCTCAGGGAGAACGAGGCGAACATCTACGCCACCCTCTCCGCCGAGGAGGAGAAGTTCCACAACACCCTCAGGAAGGGACTCAGGAAGCTCGACCAGGTCATCGCCGCACAGAGCGACAACAAGGTCCTTGACGGAGCCGCCGTCTTCCAGCTGTACGACACCTTCGGATTCCCCATCGAGCTCACCAAGGAGCTCGCCGAGGAGAAGGGGTTCCAGGTGGACGTCGATGACTTCAACGGCCGCTTCAAGCAGCACCAGGACACCTCCAGGAGCGATTCGTCCCAGACCTTCAAGGGAGGACTGGCCGACCACAACGTCGAGACCACCAAGCTCCACACAGCCACCCACCTGCTCAACGCCGCCCTCAGGAACCTCGTGGACGCCGGCATCAGGCAGAAGGGGTCCAACATCACCGCCGAGAGGCTCAGATTCGACTTCAACTTCGACAGGAAGCTGGAGCCCGAGGAGCTGGAGAAGATCGAGAAGTACGTCAACGACGCCATCAAGGCGGACATCCCCGTCGTGTGCGAGGAGATGACCCTCGAGGATGCAAGGAAGAGGGGCGCCATCGGTGTCTTCGACTCCAAGTACGGGGAGAAGGTCAAGGTCTACACCATCGGCGATGTCTCCTGCGAGATCTGCGGAGGCCCCCACGTCGAGCACACCGGGGAGCTCCAGGGATTCAAGATCCAGAAGGAACAGAGCTCCGCCGCAGGCGTCAGACGCATCAAGGCCGTCGTCGGAAAGTTCGACTGAAACAATTCAGGGGGAGCGATCCCCCGCTTATTTTATTGAAAAGAAGGGCGCGGTCTCCCGCACCCGTTGGAGTTTCTCAGGATTCGAACGCATCCCTGCACTTGTAGACCAGGTAAGTGAAGATCACTCCGAGGACGAGCGGGATGATGGACTCGAACGCCAGGACCGTGGCGGCGATGTAAAGGACCATGGATAGCTTGAACTGCTTGGCCCCGTGGACCAGGAACCCTCCGACCAGTGCGCACATTCCGGAGAGGAGGGAGGTGACTCCCAGGAGGACCATGGTATCCCTGAATTCCTCGACGTCCATCCCGATGTCGATGTCCTGCTCGATTATCGCATCGGCAAGCATGTCGGCGGTTGCGATGCAGGATATGCCCGAGATTATGGCAAGGATCGCGTAGACGATCGCGAGGGTGCCGTAGAACTGGAGTCTGGACCTCTCGTTGATCGTTTTGTATTGCTGGTTGGCATAATACGTGCCGCCGGAGACAACGGGCTGGTCCTGCTCCATCTCCTCGACATATTTACCGCACTCCGGACAGAACTTCGCCCCGGGGGAGATCTTCGCTCCGCACTGCGTGCAATACATTTCGTCTTCCATACTTGATTAAACGCGCATTTCGTATATTAACGGTATTCCGACACGGATAGGGATGTAAATCAGAGGGTCACGGGACTCCTCGTGACGATGAGGATACCTACGGCATAGGTGATCATCTCCTCCGGGGTCTCGTTCATGCCACCTTCCATCCAGTGCATTATTATCCCGTAGACCCCGCCGGCATGGTAGGCTAGATGGTACACGCGCTGCACACCATGGGAACGGTGAATACCGAAACGGTTCATCAGCACATCGAGAAGGGGGGACAGCAGATTGTTCCTGTACAGCAGGAGCATCTCGCGGCGGTAGCCGTAGAACTGAGTGAACATGCTCATGAGGTAGGCGCGCTCCGAACGGTCGTCTCCCTCGGTCCATCTCTGGAGGTACTGTGCGGAGATGTCCTCGAGGAACGCCCTGGCAATTCCGTAGAGGTCCCCGAAGGAACGGTAGACCGTCGAACGGTTGACGCCCGCCACCCCTGCTATGTCGGAGATTGTGACGTCGGTGACGTCGCCCTTCTCCTCCAGGATGTCGAAGAAGGCCTTGACGACCTCCCTGCGGGTGTCCTCCGGGGTCATGCCCTTTATCCTCATGCATCCGGAATCCGCATCATCGGATTTAACCGTATGCAACATTTGTTGCAAAAATCCGAACCCAATCTATAAGTCGGCAGATGCTGATTACAACCCGGAGAGGGAAAATGGTCACAATGGAGAACATCAGGAAGGATCTGGGCCTCGTCCAGGTCTACACCGGCAACGGCAAGGGCAAGACCACCGCGGCGCTCGGGCTTTCTTTCAGGGCCGCCGGCAGGGGGCTCAACGTCCTGTTCCTCCAGTTCATGAAGCCTCCGGAGAACTACGGGGAGCATATCATGGCGGAGAGGATCGACAACATCACCATGATGCCCCTCGGTCTGGACCATTTCGTCTCCAACTCCCCCACCGATGACGACGTCCGTGTCGCGCACGAGGCCCTCGCCAAGGCTGAGGAGCTTCTCATCTCCGGGAAGTACGACTTGGTCGTCCTGGACGAATCCCTCAACGCGGTACGTCTGGGTCTTATCACTTCCGCGGAACTCCTAGACACCCTGAGGAAGCGCCACGCGAACGTTGAGGTGGTGCTCACGGGAAGGGGGCTCCCCGACGACATCAGGGATTATGCGGACCTCGTCACCGAAATGCAGCTCGTGAAGCACCCATTCGACGAGGGCATCGACGCGAGGATGGGCATAGAATACTGATCCTCGGTGAAGAGTCGGGAAAAGGCTGTTGCCTGCCGAGCATTCCTCTCTGACCTATTGTGCGTTGCCTAGGAAATAATGATTATCCACGGTTTGAAGGGTCTGGAAGAACGAGGTGAGTGGACAGTGTGTAGGTATC
Organism: Thermoplasmatales archaeon BRNA1; assembly: GCA_000350305.1. Taxonomy (NCBI): domain Archaea; kingdom Methanobacteriati; phylum Thermoplasmatota; class Thermoplasmata; order Thermoplasmatales; species Thermoplasmatales archaeon BRNA1. The sequence continues at coordinate 359,198 of CP002916.1, read as the reverse complement.
TGAACGCGGGCGCGGCCCTGGCGAACCGGTACTTCGCCGCAGCGGCCGTTGCCCCTGTAAAAGGGCAAAAATCGGACGAGCCAGATAAAATGAGTGGACAGTGTGGGATTTTTCGGACATCTTTCCACCTGGCCGATCTCGTTTTTGCCCCTTCTGCGGGGTTATTGGCTGATGCGATTTTGACCAAGTATTCAGAGACACAACTGTCTAGTTTTTCGATTACCGACGGAGGGACGGAGATCCCTCCAATTTTCACACAGGAGGTTAAGGAATGTCCGATTCCGCCACTGCAAAGAAACCCCTTTCCAAGAGCTTCTCCCAGGGAAGCAACTTCACCGGCATCATCGCCGAGTGGGAGGGCGGACGTCAGTCCGTCCAGCTCCGCGTCTCCCCTGATTTCAGGGAGGCCTTCGCTCCCGTGAGCGACATCGATGCCATGGATGGTGACAAGGCGAAATACACCGACGAGGCGAAGGACTTCGTCAAGTTCGGTACCTTCGACGTCTACAAGAGCGACTTCGCAGCTCTTCTGCCCGTCTTCACCGCTCTTGCGAGGGCTAACGGCTACGACGTCACCATCACTACTAGGAGGTCTTGAAGATGGCAGATTCAGTTATCAGGAAGACCAAGAAGGGAAGGCCGTATGTCACCGCCGCGGGGATCACGTCGGCAGGTTCGAAGAACTCTGCTCACAGGGTCAACAAGACCTTCGCGAGTCAGTACAATGAAGGCTTCAAAGCTGGAATGAGAGTCGCCGCCGCAAGGTACCACAAGGGAAAGACGGCAGAGAAGAAGGCCTGAGGCGGTTCCCATGCGTGCAATAACCAAGCTCGCCGTCCTCACCGCTGTCGTGGCGTTGATCGCGGCGGGGGCCTTCGTCTATTACTCCGATGATAGCGAGGCCGCTTCCAATGTCACGGTCAACGTGGGCGAGGGCAACGTCTTCGCTACCGGTCTCGACTGTGATGACTACGACATCGTGGATTTCACGGTGAACGGCTCCTCGAACAAACAGGGTATAACGGGATCCCGTCAGGCGGGTACCAATAACTTCATCCTCTCGTTCCCTAACCAGGGAACGTATTTCATCTCCTTCATGGGGCTTGTCCCCATGATGGGGGTGAACGATCAGGGTGCCGAGTACAATGTGACCACGAACGCTGCCGAGCCCGGACTCAGTTTCACCAATCCTGGGCCTCTGAGCTGCGTTTCCGGATCCTCGTTTTCCTATACCATGAGCACTAACATCGAGGGATCCTCCTTCGCGAAGATCGGCGGAAACGCCTCTTGGCTCGGCGTGTCCGGCGCGGTTCTCTCCGGCACCGTTCCCAACGTGTCCTCCGTCACCTCCTATGACTGCGTGATCCGTGCCACCTCTCCCGGTGGACAGACCGCGGAGCAGACGGTCACCTTCTATGTATATCCGAAGCTCACGGCTTCGAACGTGACCGTCTTCTACACCGCCGGTACCGCTCCGGTCTCCGTTCCGCAGTTCGATGCGAACATGGCGGTCTCCGCTGTTGCGACGACCAATCTCGGTGTGGCGGTGGCCGTGAACGGATCTCTGTCCGTTCCGGCGGCGCTGACCGAGGCCACCGATTCCACCTTCTCTGTCCGTCTGACGGCCACCGAGGGTCCTGCTCAGTACAAGGATGTCACCGTCCGTGTCGTGGTCACTCCCGTTCTGTCCGTGGACGTGGCCGCCGACGGTTCCTATCTGGTGGCCGGTACCTCCTATTCTGAGGCGGTTTCCGCCACCGTCGGCAGTGCGGTCATTACCGTGCAGAATGCACCTGCGTGGGTCATGGTCTCCAACGGGAACCTGATCCTTTCCGTGCCCGGAACGATCGCCGAGGTCCAGGACGTGACGTTCACGGTCACGGCATCCGTTGCCGCGTCTTCCACTACTCTCGCGCAGACCGATTCGGTGACCGTGACCTTCCATATCGAGCCGGTCATCGAATGGACTACGGTGCCTACCGCGGCCATGATGATCGTTCCCATCGATGTGAACGTCTCCACCGGTTCCAAGATCGGGGCCTCCATCGGTGAGCACATGGCCGCCTTCCTCTTACCCTATGACACTCTGTCCTTCCAGTTCTTCTTCATGGGTTCTGATGCTCAGACCGTTCATTGGGACTTCGGGGACGGTGCGAGCTCTGACGAGTGGTGTCCCGTACACACTTATGCGAAGGAGGGCAGGTACACGGTCACCCTGACCGCCACGAACACCGAGGGATCCTCCTCCACCGATTCCGTTCTGGTCGCTAGCGGCCGCCTCGTGGCCGCCGAGGACTGGTGGGACGAGTACGGTGATTACATCGTCCTGACCGTCGTCGGTATCATCGGGATCCTCGCCGTGTACTTCTTGTTCATGAGGAAGCCGGTCAAGACCATGAAGGCTCCCAGGAGGCACTGATATGGGTGCCTGGGGTAAGCTGATCGGTTGGCTGGGCAAGTCCGGCAAGGTTTCTAAGACGGCTTCGGCCGCCGGGTCTTCCACTAAGGAGGCATGGTCGAAAGGTTTCGCTGACGGCGTGAAGTATGCTTCCGCGAAGGTCGGTACAGCCGCCAAGACCGTGGCCAAGACGGCCGAGCCCGTGGCTGTTGCCGCGGGCAAGGCCGGGACTAGGATCCTGACCTGGGGCAACGCCGCGAAAGCCGCGGTCGTTGCCTTCGGCGCCACCGTCGCGTACAAGTGGTTCGGCTCCGGGATCCCCGCATTCTTCGCGGATGTGTTCAACACCTCCGAACAGAACGGATCCTACATCGCCATCGCGTGCTTCGCCGCCCTTTTCCTCGTTCTGATCTCCTGCATCCGTGCTTGGTTCAGGGGCAAGGGCGCCGATTTCGGAGAAGGAAAGCGCCGTGCGAGGAAGATTTCCGGCAAGAAGAGGAGAAGGAAATCCGGGAGGCCTTCGAGATGAGGACGAGGATCAAGTTTGCGGTGCTCGTCGTTCTGGGGGTCTTCATCGCCTCCTCGGTCCTGATGGTTCATTCCGACAGGTCCGAGGCGGCGTCCCCTGATATCGTATACGACTTGGGGACCTTCACGGGAACGACCTCCAGTCCGGCCACCGTGGTTACCTGGCAGGGGTCCGGCTCCGGCCAGCAGTATGTCATTCTCGATGTCTGCACCGCCGCGTATTCCCGCGGCGATCTCTTCGTGGACAGGAGCTCGGCGCCTTCCTGGTGGACGGTGGAGGTCACTTCCTCCAAGATCGTCTGGAGGATCAACTACGGTGCCGTCTGCGACGGCGATTACAGGATCATTCTCGGGGACAGCAATTTCATCTTCTGGGTGAATGCCCATATCACCGTCACCGATTCCGGGTCCGTCGTTCCCGATCCCTCCGCCTCGGAGTTCAGATTCACTTTCGACACCGATGGCGGGGAGACCATGTCCGACATTGTGTACTCCTCCGTGACCCACACGTCCTGGCTTCTGGATCTGTCTGATGTGGCCGAGCCCGTCCGTGACGGGTACCGCTTCGCCGGATGGACCTGGAACGGCGCTACGGTCACTTCTGTGACCTGTCAGGCCGGCCAGACCGTCACTTTCAAGGCCGTTTGGGAGAAGGTCTCTCCGGGAGGTTCCGGTACGGATGGGATCGAGATCCCGGATGTACTCAGGGATATGGAGGAGTTCCTCCTCCAGCCCGAGACCCTGGTCATCCTGGTGCTGCTTATGTTCGGTGCCGCGCTCATCGTGCGCGGAAGGATGAGGGGGACGTTCTGATGTGGGGCATCGTCGTCACCGTCATCGACATCCTCATCACGGGGATGGCCATCTGGTCCGATTACGAGACCGCCAGGTACGTCGACGATAAGGTTTCTCAGGTGGATAGCCTCATCCAGGCCCTTCAGGGGCAGATGACGTTCTCGGAGTTTGTCTCCGAGTGCTGGCTCATCATCGCCTTCCTGATCGGTGTGGCGTATCTCTGTCTCTTCATCGCCTTCCCCAAGCAGAAGAAAAAGGCGGTGAGGGCATGAACCTCGCCCGTATCAAGTTCGGTCTCGCCTGTCTCCTTGCATCGGGCACCATCGCCTGGTTCATCACGTTCATGACCGGGTTCGATGGTGTCCTGAACATCGGGGTCACGGCCATCGTCGGGTTTGTCGGCGGGATCTTCTTTGCCAACGGCATGTCCAGGGGGCGCATCGCATGATCTCGCTGGGCACCGTCCTGGGAGTCGTGGTCCTCTTCTCGATCAGTGTCCTGGGTGCAATCTATTACTATCGGGTGGTCGCCGATGGGATCTCAACCGTCTACTGAAACCCCTTCCCCCCGTGAGGGGGGAGAGAGGTACGGCCGTACGGGCTGGGATGTTCTCGTGTCGGCGCGGTTCGTCGTCCTGATCATCGTCGTCATCGTTGTAATGGGGGCCGTTGCCCTGTACCGTCCCGATCTCTTTTCCGCGGCGGCCGCGGCCGTCGTGGATGTCTGGCACACATACAGGATGCTCCTGGTGGCCGTTCCGCTCGGATGGCTCTTCGGGCGCTGGCTGTATTATAGGTACATCATAGACGGCGTCTTCATTCACGAGGTCCCTCTCGAGGGGCCGGAGCATCTCTGGTTCTTCAGGAAGGATTGTATGTTCGCTTTCCGCGACGGCGGTCTCGAGATCCCTACGGGTACCGGTTCCGTCCTGTACCGCGTCAAGGAGATCGACTGGGAGAACGGGATCTTCATCGGCGGCGAGATGATGTCCGCGAAGGCGGACCCTGTCCGCTTTATGGTCTTCAAGTCCGAGTTTTACAACTGGCTTAGAGACTGGAAGAAGTGCCAGAAGGAGAATGTCGAGAACAGGGATCTTCCGTGGAAGCTCGGTTTCGGAGTTGCTGCGAAGATCGTCCGCAAGCATGCGGAGCTCCAGTCGAGGGCCGTCCTCGGGGAGGATGTTAATCCCTCCGAGGCCTCCGAGGAGCTTCCGGAGGTCGGGGAGGTCGGACAGGAGGCGGACGGATGATCAAGTCCGACGCCGACATCCTCGATGTCTGTTGCGGCGGAAGGATGTTCTGGTTCGCCGACCGCGATGACACCGTGTATATGGATGTCCGCGACGAGGACATCCTTCTCTGCGATGGCCGCACCTATTCGGTGCGTCCTGATATCGTTGCGGATTTCCGCGAGATCCCGTTCCCGGATTCGTCCTTCTCCATGGTCGTCTTCGACCCGCCGCACCTGACCCGTGGGGCGGGCTGGCAGGTCGCCAAGTACGGCAGGCTCGGGAAAAATTGGAGAGAGGATCTCCGCAGGGGGTTCGGGGAATGTATGAGGGTCTTGCGGGACGGAGGCTTCCTCGTGTTCAAATGGAGCGAATGCCAGGTCCCTCTGAAGAGGATCTCCCCCCTCTTCCCGTGCGAGCCCATGTTCGGACAGAGGCACGGATGTAAGGGTTCCGTATGGATGGTCTTCAGGAAGGAGGTCGCCGATGAACCGGACTCTTGATTATATCGCGAATATGGACCATGGGGTCATCGTGTTCCTCGGGTCCGGGAAGACCTTCAAATCCGGCACGATGTACTCCCTTCTATGGGGACTTCCATCCCTGAGGGAGAGGCCGAAGGCCTTCTTCAGGTTCCCCGGTCTCGAGGACCTTTTCCCTGAAGAGCTCGGTGCGTATGCCGTCGAGGATCTCTGGGAGGTCCGTCCCGGCAGTATCGCGGTCATCGAGGATGCGAACCGTCTTTTCCCTTCCAGGAGTTCGGCCAGGTCGGTCGACGTCCAGGAATGGCTCGGTATTATCTCCCATAAGGACATCCTCGTCATGCTGACGGTCCAGAACACCAGCAATACGGACCTCGCCTTCTTCCGTGATCAGGATGTTGTCGTCGTTCACAAGAAGATGTCGCCCGACGGCATCCAGTACGAAAGGCCCGAGTTCCAGGTCTCCTGTCAGTGGGCCAACGTCCTCATCGACGATTACTCCCGCCGCTACGGCGTAGATTGGCACGTCGTCTCCTATGTTCCGAGGTTCGGCTCTATGCTGATCCTCGACGGCATGGTTCCTTCATGGTACGGATATGAGCAGTCGCACGCCCTGAGGGACTACCGTCCCCATAAGGAGGCCCCGACATGACCCTCGGTGTCAACGTCACGCCTTCCCAGGAGGCCGAGGCCGTTCTCTCTCAGATCGCGGTCTCGAAGCTGCGTCTTTCCCGCGATGTATCCCTCTGCGGATCATCCGCGGAGTTCTGGGAGTTCAGGAGGTTCTACTCCTCCTTCGGACTCCTGAAGGATCCGTTGGTCGCTTGCGAGCTCGACATCTTCAGGAACGAGGCCATCAGCAAGAGTCTCGCTTCCTCTTCCGTTCTCGACCGTGCAGCTGCTGCGCTGTCCGATTCTGTCCTCTCCGTCGAAAGGCCCGGGGGCGACGAGGAGCCGTCGGCCCCGTCGCCCCGGGCTCCGGGAGGGACTCCATGACCGCGTCCGGGAGAAGCTCCCGCAGGGAGCTCGGATACACCTACGGTCTCTACGACCGCGAATCCCTCGACGAAAGGGCCCGCGACATAGAATCCATGAGGGAGAATCCCGTCTGCGACTTCGTCCGCAACGGGATCTTCGAACCCCTCGGAGGCCTTGCCGCTCCGGAGATCACCACGAACAAGCGCCGCGTTTACGCGGAGAGGCTCTCCGGCGAGGAGATCCTCATTCCCGACGAGTACATCTTCCGTCTCCGCGGAGAACCGTTCTCGTACCTCCCGGATACCGACGGAGTCGTCCGCGACCACGCAACCGCCCCTCTATTATCTTATCATCCTGCCTATAGTGATAACCCCCCGAACCCCCCCTCCAAAATGAACGGAAATGTACATCCCTACAGCCTCTTCTACGGCCTGTCGAAGAAGAAGGTCGCGAAGGATTCGGAGTCCCCGACCCCGATAGTTTGGTCCGTCCCCTTCAGGGGGAGGCACGGAACGTACTGCGGGATCCTCCATGTCCCGGAGGGGCATGAGGAGGCCGGGGAGCAGCTCAACATCGTCTGCGGCGACAACGCCGACTATGTCCTCGTTGCCCGTCTCCATTGCTGGAGGCTCGCATGCTTCAACTGCGGTTGGGATGCCGCCATGAGGAAGGCGAGGGAGATCAACGAGCGCATCGAGGTCTACAAGAAGCTTCAGTTGCAATCCGAGCGCCGCATCGTCCATGTGGTCGTCTCCCCTCCTCAGGATGAGGCCCTCAGGTTCATGAGGTCCAAGGAGGGGTTCAGGATCATGGTCAACAAGGTCATCAGGGTCCTGAAGGATTTCCAGGTCGACACCGGCGCCCTCGTCTTCCATCCTTGGAGGCAGTGCGGCGACCGGGACGGTTCCTTCCCTTCCTCGTCCTTCGTTTGGAGGGCGGGTCCCCATTTCCATGCTGTCGGCTACGGATATGTCCCCGAGGACCGCATCAAGGAGTTCCATGAGCGCACCGGGTGGATCCTGAAGGTCGTTCACGACAAGAGTGATGTGGTCTCTCCGACCGCGACCCTGGCGTATCTCCTCACCCATGCCGGACTCGGCTATCCCGTGACCGAGAAGGGGATCGGCCGTCAGATGGATGTCGTCCGTTATTTCGGAGGCCTCGCCCGCGGGGAGATCTCCAGGATCGCCACCCTCGAGTTCGCTAAGGCCTCCAGGTGTCCGGTCTGCGGCGGGGAGCTGCATTATATGGATGACGACTTCAAGCTGTGTTCCCATATCCACAAGACCGGTATCTTCGCGAAGGCCTTGGATTCGAAGAATGAGAGATCTCTTTTCGAGCAGTATCTCGACGACTATGCCGAGCTCGATGTTCCCAGGGATCCCGACAATTACGATCTTCTGTGGTATTTCTGCCAGCGTGAGAAGGTCCAGTTCCTCGGCAAGGAAGGCATCTTCAGGAAGGGCGATGCACCCGATTACGATGACGGTCTCGACGACGAGATCGCCGATTACGGGGGTGATATGTAACCCGATATGTCACATCCCTGAGAAGAGGCGGCCCCGACGATGAGCCCGGAACGGGCGAATCAAGGGAAAAAGCCGCCGAAAAACCCTTTCGAAAATGCAGTTTTTACCGAAAAACGGCGATTTTCAAAAATTGAAAATTTCAATTCTTGATGTCTGAAGTTTTCAAAGGAATTGTCTTAGGTGTGCGATGATTTTCTTCGATTGTTTCTCCCGCGATTGTTTTTTGAAGAACATCATATGCTTTCAGAACGTTGATTCCTTTTTCAGTGATTGAAATAAGTTTGGTGTTTTTCTTGAACAGTTTCGTCTCTTCGAGTAGTCCATACTCGATAAGAAGTGCTAACTTTTTTTGTTCTGGGATGCCTGTGTAGATCTCGGATTTCTTTTTTGGATTGTCTAGTACTGTCCTTAGCATTTCTGCCATTTGAAAGTCGAGATCTAATCCAGTTTTCACGTTTTGTGAATGTTGTTTCGCATTTTTATCAGTTCCATGTTTTCAGTTTTCAATAATCTTTAAATCTGAGTAGTTCTATAATTTATTGAAAACTGAAAAGTTTCCAAGAAGTGGTCTTCAATGAGCAACGACAAGATCTTCTGCATGAACAGCGGCCTCCGCGTGAACCCGGACCGCATCTGTCCGGCCTTCGTTTCGAAGGCCTGCATAGCCGTGCATTCCTGTCACGGCTGCGAGTATTGTGCCGTGATCATCAACGGGATGAATCCCTCCGCCGACGACGTCGCCCTGACTGTCGCCGACATCAGGGAGAGGCACCCCGAGAACCGTGTCAATCTGGAGGTGTTCTGAATGCAGATCCGTGTGACCGGTACCGAATCGGAGTGCGCCGAGTTCGCCGACATCATCAGGACGAATGTTCCCCATTCCTACATCAGATCGATTTCCAAGTTTTATCCCAACAGGTCGAAGGGAGGATCCTTCTCCACTGAGGGAAGGATTTACATCGATTTCCGCGACTGTCCGGGAAAATACCTTCTTCCGGGAGGCGGTTTCTGATGGCCTGTAAGAAGACCGAGATCTCTGAAGCCGCGGCCGTCGAGAATGCCGCGGTCTCCCTCGGTGTCGACGTCTCCGAGATTTCTTTCGAGAATCTCGATCCTGATGAGCTCGTTTCCGTCGACAACATCCGTACCGATGAGGACGACGAGGCCTTCAGGCAGCTGAAGGCCTCCATCGCCGCCGTCGGTGTTCTCGAGCCTCTCATCGTCTGTCCGGATTCCGATATGGCCGGTGCCTTCCAGGTGATAGCCGGTCACAGGAGGCAGCTCGCCGCCTCCGTCCTCGGCATTAAAACTGTTCCATGTGTTGTCTATCCGAAGCTCACCCCGGCCCAGTTCGCCGGTATTATGCTTTCCGAGAATCTCATCCGCGAGGATCTCAATCCCGTCGATGCTGCCAGGGGATTCAAGCGTCTCGTCGATTCCGGCATGAAGCAGAAGGACATCGCCGAGGCCTTTGGTTTGGATCCTGCTGTTGTGTCTCGTAAACTCCACATGCTCGAGCTTCCTCAGGGGATCCTTGATCTCATCGCCTCCGGCGACTGCCCGGAGGTCTTCGCCCAGGTCATTTACAAGTATAAGGACTATCCGTTCTTCGACGGATGGATGCCTGTCCTTATCGAGGGCATAAAGTCCGGCAGCGTCCCCAATACCGAGCAGCTCGTCAAGGGGTGGCACGGAGGCCTCTACGGATTCCTCCAGGTTTCCAAGACCTTCTGTGAATGGCCTCTCGACTGCGAGAAGTGCGCGGACTGCAAGAACCGCATCAAGATTGATTGGAGGGATTTCTGTCTCGATGCCGACTGCAACGAGCGCACCTCTGCCGAGCTCGGCGGCGGTAACGATGTCGAGCCGGATAACGATTACGAGTATTACGAGTATGAGCTTCAAGGCATGGAGCGTGGCCGCTCCAGGCAGATAAACGAAGCCGTCCGCCTCAGGGTCATCGGCATCGTCAGGGAGGAAGTTCGCGACACCTCTTTCGCTGCACTCGACCCTGTCCCTGCTCTGAAGTATTATCTTCTCGGCTATTCCGGCATCAGATCCGAGGGGGAATTCGAGTCTTCCATCGAAGGCCTCTGCCGTCTGGCGATTTCCTCGTATGTTGTCGACAGGATCTCCTATAATTTCACCGGTACTTCCGAAGAGATCGATACAGTCAATCAGCGTGCGGCTGCTTGCGGTATCGACCGGGTGGATTTCGATCCCATCTTCTCCGAATGTACCGAGGAATGGACCTCGTCCCATCCGGACAAGGTCGCCAAGATCTCCGAGTACCGCGAGATCGTTGCAAGTCATGAGGCTGTTGCCTCCAAAGATGAAGACCACGTTGCGGAGGATTCGGCCTCATGACCCTGAATCCATTGTCGCTCCTTGTCATCGACACGGAGACAACGGGTCTTTCGGGATGTCCCTCCGATCACGTCGTCGATATCGGCGCTGTGAAAGTGGATTTTGGCAAGTGCACCGTATCCGACGTGTACGAGGCCATCCCGGGTTACGACGTCTCGACCTGGGATAGAGCCCATCGTAATGCCTGGGTCTTCAAGAACACTTCTCTCTGTCTTGAGGACGTCGTGACCTCCCCTCTTCCTCAGGAGGTCGTGCTCCGCGACCTCCGGAGGATCACTTCAGATTATCCTTTCGTCACATCCTATAACGTCGATTTCGATTTCTTCCGTTTCCTCTTCAACGAGCCCTGGGATCTTGGAGGCCTTCAGAAGAAGCTCGCTCCCGATCCCATGCTCGTTGCTGCCGAGCTCTCCGGAGGCCGTTGGCCCAAGCTCGATTACGCCTATGCCCGCTTCTGTCCCGGAGATCCTGCCGGTATCCGCGGGAGACAGGATCACCGCGCCCTGTCGGATGCAAGGGTTGCCGCCCATGTCATTCTTGCCCTCTGGAAGCTGGGAAAATACCTCCTCCCGTCAACCGAAGAAACATCCGAGGATGCTACCCCATCCCTATGTGCGGGCGGGTGCGAGGATGAGGACGCTTCCGCGTCCGAATCCGAGGTACCCGAAGGGCACCCGTCCGCCTGGAGGGGAAACCCCTCCGGGGTTTCAGTGAGCATGCGGGGGCTGCCGGGCGCCCCCGCTGCGAATGTCCCTCCCAACAAGGGAGGCGCAGCCTCCCGCCTTACCATCAGGGATTTCATGTGATTATGATGCCGACAGCCGACCGCTACATAAGTGACAAAGTGGAGGAGTTCCTCCGCCCTCTCATCAGGGGGGAGAGGTCCCCTCTCACCATCAGGGACTACAGGTACCTGATAACCAGGGACCTCTCCATCCTACAGGCGGCCGGCCTCGAGTATCGCACTTCTATGATCTCCGCGAAGGAGATTGAGTATCTCATTGCGAACGTATGGACCGGGGCACCCGGCTACGTTCACAACCGCCGTGCGGTCTTCAGGATGTTCCTGGAGAGGAACGGCAACCGTATCATGGATGATTATCCCGAGCCCCGCTACATCGATTCGCGTATCAACGTCGATTGGCTCACCGACGAGGAAGCGGTCGCGGTCTATCTTGCCGCTTCCTCTCCCGTCGAGAGGATCATCATCCATCTGGAGCTCCGTCTCGCTCTCAGGAGGTTCGACATGATGAACCTCCGCATCGGAGACGTGTATAATGGTCATATAGTCGTCCGTGGGAAGGGAAACCATGTCAGAACAGTTCCCATGGCCGACGACTCTATGATAGTGCTGCGTGAGTGGATGGAGTACCGCGACGTGCTCTCCGGAGGAGAGCGCGGGGCGGACTCCTCCCTTCTTCTCGTTCGTTTCGGGAAGAAGATCCGGCCGCCGGGGAAGACCTTTGTCGACAATGTCGTCAGAAGGGTCTCCTTGCGTGCCGAGATCGGGCGTGCGGTCACCAACCACACGCTCCGCCGCACTTGTGCTCGGATGTGGTGGCACGCGGGCGTTCCCATCGCGACCATATCCGCACTGCTAGGCCATGTCGACACCAAGACCACTGTCAGGTACATCGGGGTCAACATGGAGGATCTGAACGCGGGCGCGGCCCTGGCGAACCGGTACTTCGCCGCAGTGGCCGTTGCCCCTGTAAAAGGGCAAAAATCGGACGAGCCAGATAAAATGAGTGGACAGTGTGGGATTTGAACCCACGACCTCCTGCTTGCAAAGCAGGCGATCTTCCAGCTGATCTAACTGCCCAGTAAACCACACCATCCGTAGAACAGATAAAAAGGTTTCGAGGACAACTTTTATTATATCACGCGCGCGATGGCTTCCCAATCAAAAGGAGGGTCCGCTTGTACACGCTCGGAAAGAAACTGAGGTTCTCGCTCTTCGGAAGGAGCCACGCGCCATGCGTGGGCTGCATACTCGAGGGCGTCCCCCAGGGAACCGCCGTCGATATGGATTCCATGGCGGCGGACATGGCTCTCAGGAAACCCTCCTCCGGAATCGGCACCGACAGGAAGGAGGCCGACCGCGTGGACGTCATCTGCGGCATCGTGGACGGCAAAGCGGACGGCAACCCCATCATCCTGGAGATCGCCAACGGCGACGTTGACGATTCCAAGTATCTCCCGTTCCAGGAGACCCCCAGGCCCGGACATGCTGACCTTCCTGCTATTCTCAAGATGCCCAAGTTCGACATCACCGGCGGAGGACAGTTCTCCGGCAGGCTCACCGCCCCCATCGTGGCCGCGGGAAGCATCGCCAAGGGCATGCTGGCCGAGAAGGGCATAGAGATCGCGGCGTTCTGCCGCGCCATCGGTGGCATCAGGGATGCCAACGAGAGGACCATCAAGGATGCGAAGAAATCCCGCGAGTTCCCCACCCGCGCCGCATCCAAAGAGCTCCATACCTTCATGGACGGGGAGATCATGAACGCCCGCAAAGACGGGGACTCCGTCGGGGGTATCGTCGAGTGCTTCGTCACCGGGCTCCCCATCGGATTCGGAGGGATATGGTTCGAGTCCCTCGATGCCGAGATCGCGGGAGCGATGTACGGCATCCCCGCGTGCAAGGGAGTGGAGTTCGGAAAGGGATTCGAACTGTGCCAGATGCGCGGTTCGGAATCCAATGACGCTTACCGCATGAAGGACGGGAAGATAGTCACCGAGACCAACAACATGGGCGGAGTGGTCGGCGGAATGTCCGACGGACAGCCCCTGGTCTTCCGCGTGGCCTTCAAGCCCACGCCTTCCATCGCGAAGAAACAGGATACGGTCAACATCAAGACCTGCGAGAACGCGGAGCTTGAGATCAAAGGCAGGCACGACCCCTGCATCGCCCCCAGGGCGGTTGCGGTCGTCGAAGCCGTTACCGCACTGGTAATCGCAGATCAAATGGAGAGAGGACTATGAGCGACTACCTCGAGACCAGAAGACAGGCCATCGCCGACATCGACATGGAGATACTAGCTCTTCTCAGGAAGCGCCTGGACCTTGCCGTCGAGATCGGACACTACAAGGCAGAGCACGGCATGGAGGTCCTTAACCCCGGAGTGCAGGACAGGGTCATCGCAAGGTACAGGAAGGCTGCCGAGGAACTCGGTCTGGATCCCGACCGCTGCGAAACCATCTGCAGGACCGTCATGGAGGAATCCATCGCTTACGAATCAGCCATCATATCGGAGGCGAAGAAGAATGAGTGAACTCGTGGAGAAGTCCAAGAAACAGATGCTGGCACTCGCGATCCTGTCCGGGATCGTGCTCATCGCCCTCACCGCCGTAGCGGCGATAGGTTACCCCGAGATGATGAGCAAGGGCCTAACCGTCTACATGATGGCCGTCCCCATCTTCTTCACCGTCCTGGCATTCGTCCTCGGATACCTGGACATCGAGGACGACCTTACCGAGGGGGAGATCCGCTACATGAAGTTCCGTTCCTACTGCTTCGGCGGAGCGATGTTCGTCATGTCCGTCATCGCGGTACTGGTCCTCGTCTGGTACTCGATGAACTGAAACCCAAAAGAAGCGGACCGGGAAGACCCCGGTCCGCAGTTATTGTTTTACTGGCACTTGTAATCGGGATCGAGATATGCGCCGTTGACACCGTTGGTGACGAGTGCACGGTACTTCTTCTGGACCCCAGTGACGGGACGGTCGACTATCTTGACCTTGGACAGACGCTCCTTGATCTCGGCGTCGGTGAGCCTGGCGTTGAGCTTCCTGTTGGGGATGTCGATGTCGATGATATCCCCGTCGCGCAGTGCGGCGATGGGTCCGAACTCGTAGGCCTCGGGGGACACGTGTCCGATCGCACCTCCGCGGGTGGCTCCGGAGAACCTTCCGTCGGTGATCAGAGCGACGCTCTCCCCCAGTCCCATTCCCTGGATGATGGAGGTTGGTGCGAGCATCTCGGGCATTCCGGGAGCCCCCTTGGGTCCCTCGTAGCGGATGACCACTACATCGCCTGCCTTGACGGTGCCGTCCTTGATCGCCGCGACGGCCTCGAGCTCCGAATCGAAGCATTTGGCGGTCCCGGAGAATACCATCATCTTTGGGCTCACGGCAGCCTGCTTGATGACGGATCCCATGGGGGCGATGTTCCCCTTCAGGACGGCGATTCCGCCCTGCTGGTGGTAGGGGTTCTCCAGGCTCCTGAGGACATCCTCGTCCAGGACCTTCGCCTCGTCGGCGATCTGCATTATGGTCTTGCCGCTGCAGGTCTTGGCATCCTTCAGCTTGTTCTGGAGCCTCTTGAGGATCGCGGGAACACCTCCCGCGTTGTCAAGGTCCCTGATGTGGTAAGCCCCGGCGGGACGCAGGGAGGTGATGTGGGGGATGTCACGGGAGACCCTGTCGAACTCGGAGAGGTCGACGGGGCATCCGAAGTCCTTGGAGATCGCGGGGATGTGGAGAGCGGTGTTGGTGGATCCCCCGATGGCCATGTCCACGCAGATTGCGTTGTAGAACGACTCACGGGTGACGATGGAGCGGGGGGTGATGCCCGCGCGGACCATCTCGACGATCCTCTTACCGGATTCCTTGGCGATCCTGAGCTTCTTCTCGTCCACGGCGAGCGAGGTCCCACACCCGGTAAGCGACATCCCGAGGGTCTCGGTGAGACAGGCCATGGTGTTGGCCGTGAAGAGTCCGGAACAGCTCCCAGGTCCGGGACATGCGGCGCACTCGATGCTCTTGAGATAGGCCTCGTCGGCCTTCCCGATCTGGACCTGTCCTATGGCCTCGAAGACGTCCTGGAAGTCGATGACGCTGCCGTTGTAGGAGCCTGCCTCCATGGCACCTCCGGTGACCATCAGCGCGGGGAGGTCCATCCTCCCGGCCGCCATGAGCATCCCAGGGGTGACCTTGTCGCAGTTGGAGACCCCGACCCATCCGTCGAGGGCGTGTCCCTCGACCATGACCTCGCAGCAGTCCGAGATGACCTCGCGGGAGATCAGGGAGTACCTCATCCCCTTGTGTCCCATTGCGATCCCGTCGCAGACCGCGGGGGTCCCGAAGATGAATGCCACTCCCCCGGCCTCCTCGATCCCCTCCTTGACGGCCTCCACGACCTTGTTGAGGTGGATGTGCCCGGGGACGATGGAGTTCCAGGAGTTCGCGATGCCGATGAAGGGCTTGTCGAAGTCCGCATCGGTGAGCCCGTCGGCCCTGAACAGGCTCCTCGCGGGCGCCGCATCTATTCCGTGCTTGATGACGTCGCTTCTCATGCTATCTGCTGAGTTATCGGCGCATCGCGTAAAAATGTGATGTATGGGGGGATGGGAAAAGTGCATTCGGCGCCTTCACGGCGCGGTTTGACTTCCAAAAACCAAAGGGGATTAACCCTTTGGGTGTAGGAAATGGTTTCTGCGTTCAAGCGCTGCGGAGGACGATCTCGATGTTAACGCCATCGGGAACCTGGATCCTCATGAGCTGCCTGAGGGCGCGGTCATCGGCATCAAGGTCGATGAGCCTCTTGTGGATGCGCATCTCCCATCTGTCGTAGGTCTCGCTTCCCTCTCCGTCGGGGGACTTCCTGCAGGCCACCTTGAGCTTCTTGGTGGGGAGCGGGACAGGTCCGCGGATAGCGACTCCGGTCCTCTGGGAGATACCCCTGATCTGGTTGCACACGTCGTCAACCTGTGCGGGATCGGTTCCGCTGAGAGAGATTCTTGCACGCTGCTGTGCCATATTCCAGCCTCTTTATGGTTAATCCGAAGCGGGAGGGGTCTCCCCCTCCCTTTTCGGTTGATTTCAAGCCTTCTCGACTTCGACGCAAACACCGGCGGCAACGGTCTGACCCATGTCGCGGATTGCGAACCTTCCGAGCGGAGGGAAGTCTTTCGCGGACTCGATAACGAGGGGCTTCATGGGCTTGATCTTGACGATGGCGTTGTCACCGTTCTTCAGGAAGCTGAGGTCCTCGAGCTTCTTTCCGGCGCGCTGGGCGGAAATGATCTCGGTGATCTGGCATGCGACCTGTGCGGTGTGCACGTGGAAGACGGGGGTGTATCCGACGGTGATGACGGAGGGGTGGTTCAGGACGATGATCTGAGCGGTGAACTCCTTGGCAACCGCGGGCGGGTTGTCGACGGGTCCGGCGACGTCTCCCCTCTTGATGTCGTTCTTTGCGACACCACCGACGTTGAATCCAACGTTGTCTCCGGGAAGGGCCTGCTGCATCTGCTCGTGGTGCATCTCGATGGACTTGACCTCACCGGTTGCCTTGGAGGGCATGAAGACGACCTTGGTCTTGGGCTTCAGGATACCGGTCTCGACACGTCCGACGGGGACGGTTCCGATTCCAGTGATGGTGTAGACATCCTGGACGGGGAGCCTGAGGGGCTTCTCGGTGTGCTTCTCGGGGACCTTGAGGTTGTCAAGGGCCTGGAAGAGGGTGGGTCCGTTGTACCAGGGGGTGTTGGCGGACTTCTCCTTGACGTTGTCTCCGCAGTATGCGGAAACGGGGATGAAGGGGATGGTCTCGACCTTGTTTCCGACCATCTTCAGGAGCTTGGACATCTCGTCGACGCACTTCTTGTAGTCGGCCTCGGCGTACTTGACGGCGTCCATCTTGTTGACGGCGACGATGATCTGCTTGACACCGAGGGTGGTTGCGAGGAAGACGTGCTCCTTGGTCTGGGCCTGGGGTCCCTCGATGGCGGAGCAGGTGATGATTGCCGCGTCTGCCTGGGAGGTTCCGGTGATCATGTTCTTGACGAAGTCCCTGTGTCCGGGGGCGTCGATGACGGTGAAGTAGTACTTGTCGGTGTAGAACTTCTTGTGGGCGACATCGATGGTGACTCCCCTCTCCCTCTCCTCCTTGAGTCCGTCCATGACCCAAGCGAAGTAGAAGGATCCCTTTCCTTTCTCCTCGGCCTCTTTCTTGTATTTCTCGACGATGTGGGGGTCGATGGCTCCAGCCTCAAGAAGGACCCTTCCGGTGAGGGTGGACTTTCCGTGGTCGACATGCCCGATGATGACGAGGTTCATGTGCTCTTTCTCTGCCATGTTTTTATCTCCTTTTTAGTAGGTTCAAGACCTTAGTTTGTTCGCGATAAGGGTGTTTGTATTTAAAAGTGTTTGACGGCACCCTGGGGGTCTCCCAGGGGGCCGGGCGTATCGATCTTCAGGCACCGATCCGGTCTCAGACGAGTCCGGAGTAGTACTTGGCATCGTAAGGCTCGGCGGACAGGCCCTTGCGGTTCCTGATCTCTCCGACGACCTTGTTCTGCAGATCGGGGATCATTACCTCGAAGCCGGCGTTCTCGGTGGACCAGAGAGCGCGGCCCTGAGTTGCTCCACGGATGTCGGCGGTGAATCCGAACATGTCGGAGACCGGGCACTTGGCCTGGACGGTGGAGTCCGCTCCGTCCTGTCCCATGTCGAGGATGGATCCGCGGCGCTGGGTGATCAGGCTGATGACGCTTCCGGTGTAGTCCGGAGGCACGGAGATGAAGATTTTCTGCATGGGCTCGAGGAGGACGCGGCCTGCCTCGCACATGGCTCCGTAGATACCGTTCCTGACGGCGGGGATGATCTGTGCGGGTCCCCTGTGGATGGTATCCTCGTGGAGCTTGGCATCCATGAGGACGCACTTGAGTCCGGAGCACTTCTCGTTAGCGAGAGGTCCCTTGGCCATGGCCTCGTCGAACGCGTCGGCGACGAGCTCCATGGTCTCGTGCAGGTACTGGATACCCTTGGTGCAGTCGATGAGGACGTTGGTCTCGTGGAACTTGACGACTCCCTTGGCTTCGACATCGGACATTCCGAGGTCCATGAGCTGCTTGGCGAGGACCTTGGGGTCCTTGATCTTCGCGTCGGGGTCGATCTCGTTCTTCTTGATGGCGTCGACGATGGCGGGCTCGAGCTGGGAGACAACGAAGGTGAACTTGTTGTGTCCGTTGGGGGACCTTCCCTCGAATCCGGCGTTCTTTCCCTTGACGCACTCGCGGTAGACGACGATGGGCGGGGAAACGACGATCGGGACACCCTGCTCGTTCTCGATGCGGTAAACGGTGATCTCCAGGTGGAGCTCTCCCATACCGGCGATGAGGTGCTCTCCGGTTTCGTTGTTGATCTCGATGGACAGGGACGGGTCGGCCTTTCCGACGGTCCTCAGAACCTCGACGAGCTTGGGGAGGTCCTTGGTGTCCTTGGCCTCGATGGCCTCGGTGACGACAGGCTCGGAGAAGTGAGCCATCTTCTCGAAGGGCTCGATGTCCATGAGGGTGGAGACGGTGGATCCGGCGATGGCGTCGCGGAGTCCGGTGACTGCGACGATGTTTCCGGCCTTCGCGTCCTCGATCGGGATGCGGTCCGCTCCGACCATGAGGGCAACGGTCTGGACCCTCTGGGGTGCGGGCTGTCCGGCGACGTAAAGGGTCTGTCCCTTCTGGATGGTTCCGGAGAACAGCCTTCCGACGGCGATCTCACCGGCGTGCTTGTCCATGATGATCTTGGTGACCATCATGACGACCTCTCCGGCGGCGTTGCAGTCGATCAGGTCCTTTCCGACCTTGGACTGGAGGTCTCCCTTCCAGATGATGGGGATCCTGACCTTCTGGGCGAGGGTCGGGGGCTGGACGTGCCTGATGGCCATCTCGAGTGCGACCTCGTGGAGGGGGATGAGCTTGGCAAGCTTCTTCTGTCCGTCCTCCTGGCTGCAGTAGTTGAAGATGTCGGTGAAGGAGATTCCGGTCTTCTTCATGAAGGGTGCGGAGATCGCCCAGTTGTTGTAAGCGGATCCGAAAGCGACGGTTCCGTCCTGGATGCTGACCTGCCACTCCTTGTTGAGGGGTGCGGGGAGGTTCGCCTTGATCTTCTCGTTGAAGGTGGCGATGAGCTTGGAGAACCTCTCGATCATCATCTCCTTGGTGACCTGCTGCTCGACGATCATCCTGTCCACCTTGTTGATGAACAGCATGGGCTTGACCCTCTCTTTGAGGGCCTGCCTGATGACGGTCTCGGTCTGGGGCATGATTCCCTCGACCGCACAGCAGAGGATGAACACACCGTCCAGGGCCCTCATGGCCCTGGTGACGTCTCCTCCGAAGTCGACGTGACCCGGAGTGTCGATGAGGTTGATGAGGTAGGACTTGTCCTCGAAGTGGTGGACCATCGAAGCGGATGCTGCGTTGATGGTGATACCCCTTGCGGCCTCCTGCTCATCAAAGTCCAGAACGCACTGCTTTCCAGCGAGTTCCTCGGACATCATTCCGGCACCTGCGATCAGGTTGTCGGAGAAGGTGGTCTTTCCGTGGTCGATATGCGCGGCGGTTCCGATGTTCCTGACGAACTCAGGGGTCTTCATGATGACCGTCGCGTACTTGACGTTCTCTTCTTTACGTCCCATACTCATTCCTCTTTACTGTATCATGATGGTGTGATCACCTGGCGGACTGTGCGACCCTCTCGGTCTCCTCTTTCTTCGCAACGGAGAAGGAGGTCATGTCGCCCTTTGCTGCGAGCATGATTTCGTCTGCGAGGCAGTTCTCAATCGATTTCTTGTTCTTCTGGGAGGACGCGACGACTCCGCTGCTCAGGTTCCTGAGTGCGATGTCGAGCCTCCTCTGGGGGGAGATGTCGACGGCCTTGGGGACGGAGATTCCTCCGAACTGGAGCCTGGTGACCTCCTCGCGGGGCGCTGCGTTGCAGAGGGCGTCGCAGAGGACCTGAACGGGGTTCTGCTTGGTCTTCGCCGCAACGATATCGAACGCGCTGGACACGGTCTTGTACGCCTTGAGCTTCTTTCCGGTGTACTTCTCGGTCCTCATGATGTTGTTGATGAGCCTCTCGACGATGGAGAGGTTGGACTTGCCGAACCACCTGTTGGCGTGCTTTCCTCCGGAGTGGGGGACGCTGGTGGAGCTGAGTCCGATGTATTTGGCGAGGCCGGCATCTGCGATGACGATCTCGGTGGTGTCATACTTTCCGAACACAAGGGCGTGGGGGCCGGTCGCCTTGGGCTGCTCGACAGCGGGAGCGACGGTCTCTTCCTGAGCCTGAATCTGAACTTCTTCGTCTGCCATGTGGATTCACCTTCATCTGGTGGGCTTCTGGACCCTGCCCCTGACCATCTCGTCCAGGGAGACGTTGTTGACCTTGATGACCTTGTAACGGACTCCGGGAATGTCTCCGTAGGACCTTCCCATCCTTCCGCCGATACCCTCGACCAGGACCTCGTCGTGCTCGTCGATGAAGTTGATGGCTCCGTCTCCGACGGCGAACGCAGTGATCTGGCGTCCGTTCTTGATGAGCTGGACTTTGACGCACTTCCTGATCGCGGAGTTGGGCTGCTTGGCCTCGATTCCGACCTTCTCCAGGACGATTCCGCGTCCCTGGGCGGAGCCCTCGAGGGGATCGGACTTCTCCTGGAGGTGAAGCACCCTCTTCTTGTATCCTCTGTCCTGCCAGCGGAACTTCTGCCTGTCCGCCTTCATTTTCCTGGCGGTAAATAGACCGTTTCCCATTGTTTTTCACCTTGTGTTCTGTGTATTTCGCCCCGTTTTGATGATAAATCATCGTTACGCGTGGCTATTCTGTCGTTGGCTATTCACAGATGGTATATAATAGTATCCGCGAGAACGGTAATTAAAAGAAGATAAGGGGAAAAACACCCGTTTTTCCCTCATTTCCGGCCTATTCCCGGCAAGGATAAAAGACCTTGGCCCTGGCGAATCTTTTATATGTCCCGCCTTATAATGCGCACATAATAAGAGGCGAACCCTATGGAAGACGACTATCTTGCAATGCTTGACAGGGCAAAGGATCAGCTGCCCGACACGATAGAGGCTCACGAGAGGTTCGAACTTCCCGAACTGGACATCATCCAGGAGGGAAAGATCACCATTTTCAGGAACTTCATGGACGTCTGCAACAAGATCAGGCGCGAGCCCGAGCACCTGCTGCAGTACCTCCTCAAGGAGCTCGGTACCCCCGGAAGCATCGAGGACCGCAGGGTCGTCTTCAAGGCGAAACTCAGGGTGCAGGACATCGACGAGAGGGTCAGGGATTACACCGAGACCTACGTCATCTGCTCCGAGTGCGGCCGCCCCGACACCCACATGGAGAAGGACGGCAGGACCTTCGTCCTCGTCTGCGAGGCCTGCGGTGCCAGGAGGCCCATCCTCGTCCGCAAGGCCGCGAGGCCGGACGTCAACACCCTCCACATCGGGGACATCATCGAGATCACCGTCAACGACGTCGGGAAGAAGGGCGACGGGATGGCCAAGTACATGGCGTACATGGTCATCGTCCCCGGAATCAGCCGCGGAATGAGGGTGAACGTCAAGATCACCAACATCTCGGGGACCACCGCCTTCGGCCAGGTCACCACCGAGGCAGTCAGCCGCTGATGAAGTTCTTCGTCGAATCGTACGGATGTACGATGAACTACGGCGAGGGAGAAGAACTCGCCGGACGGATGCTCGATCTGGGTTTCTCCAGCGTCGGCTCCGCAGACGATGCCGACATAGTCATCCTCAACACCTGTACGGTGGTCGAGACCACCGAGAAGAAGATGATCAGGAGGATGAACGAGCTGAAGGCCGCCGGCAAGGAGGTGATCGTCACCGGGTGCATGGCGAAGGTCCAGGCGTCCCGCGTGAACGTCCGTCTCCCCGGTTCCCTGGTCATCCCCCCTCAGGAGTACCACTCGTTCTCGGAACTCGTGAAGGGGAAGTACGGGTGCGGCACCCCCATCGTCCCCGGAGGGGTGAACGCCACGGCGATCATCCCCGTCGCACAGGGCTGCAGAGGCAACTGCACATACTGCATCACCAAGTTCGCAAGGGGCGCTCTGAAGAGCTACGACCCTTCGGACCTCAAGAGGAGGTTCGACGAACTGGTCGATTCCGGGGTGAAGGAGATCCTCATCACCGCCCAGGACACCGGGTGCTACGGCCGCGACATCGGCACCGATCTTGGGGAACTCGTACGTTCGATGCTCGCGAAGGAAGGGGAGTACAGGATCAGGATCGGGATGATGAACCCCAACAGCCTGCGCCCCGTATTGGATTCCGTCCTGGAGGTTTTCGAGGACGGGAGGGTCTACAGATTCCTCCACATCCCGGTCCAGAGCGGCAGCGATTCGGTGCTGGATTCCATGAAGAGACACTACACCTCGGAGGAGTTCTTCTCCCTGGTGGACACGATAAGAGCCAGATATCCGGACATGAGCATCGCGACCGATCTCATCACCGGGTTCCCCGGGGAGACCGACGCGGATCATGCCGCATCCTGCGAGCTCATCAGGAGGCTCAGGGCGGATACCGTCAACATCACCCGCTTCTCCGCCCGTCCGGGCACCGAGGCGTTCTCCATGAAACAGATCAACGGCAACGTATCGAAGGCGAGATCCACCGAGCTCACCGAGGTGAAGAACGACACCGAGAAGGACGTGAACTCCTCGATGGTCGGCGGTACATACAGGTGCCTGGTAACCGAGATCTCCCCCGACGGGTCCAGGATAGCCAGGACCTCGAACTACCGCCCCATCGCCATCCGGGAACAGGTCCCTCCGGGGACGTTCATAGATGCCGAGGTCACCGACTGCCACTCCACCTATCTGATCGGCAGAAGGGTCTGACCCACATTATTTTTATCAGAACGGGGATGGGCATCCGACAGTCCCGTAGTGTAGTGGTCAATCATTCGGGCCTTTGGAGCCTGCGACCCCGGTTCGAATCCGGGCGGGACTACCACCTTTTAGGATCATTGCTGAAGAGCCTGGCACATCTTACGAAAAGATCAAGAACCGGTCGAACAAAGATAGATTCAACTGAAGAAGAATTGCATATGGAAGAAGGCGTTCGATGCTACGTTTAGTGCGTGGCAAGCTGCCAAGGAACTGCCGGGAAAACTTGAACAGTTTTCCTTGCAATTAGTGCTTGTATATGTTGAGGGTTGGGCCGAAGCCCAACCCTGCGTAGGAGGTGATCCATCTGCAGGTTCCCCTACAGATACCTTGTTACGACTTAACCTCCCTTGCTGAATCTCAGTTCGACAACCCCAAAAAAGGCAGCCTCACTGAAACCCGACTCGGGTGGTTTGACGGGCGGTGTGTGCAAGGAGCAGGGGCATATTCACCGCGAGTTGTTGATTCGCGATTACTACGGAATCCAGCTTCGTGAGGGTGAGTTACAACCCTCAGTCCGAACTACGGACGGGTTTCGAGATTGCCTTCGCCTTTCGGCGTCGGAACCCATTGTCCCGCCCTTTGTAGCGCGCGTGTAGCCCAGGAGATTCAGGGCATACTGACCTACCGTTGACCTCTCCTTCCTCTGACTTAGCGTCAGCGGTCCCGATAATGTGCCTCCGATCCGGAGACCGAAGTAGCAATTATAAGTGAGGGTCTTGTTCGTTATCTCACTTAAGAGAACGCTTTACAGTACGAACTGACGATGGCCATGCACCACTTCTCCAAGAATCAGACAAAGTCATTAGCCTGGTCTTCATGTGATGGTCTCCCCTGGTGAGTTTTCCGGTGTTGAATCCAATTAAACCGCACGCTCCTCCCGTTGCGGTGCTCCCCCGCCAATTCCTTTAAGTTTCATCCTTGCGGACGTACTCCCCAAGTAGCAGACTTAACAACTTCTCTCCGGCACTGAATGCCCCCGAAGGGCCCCCAACACCAAGTCTGCAGCGTTTACACCCTAGACTACCGGGGTATCTAATCCCGTTTGCGACCTAGGGCTTCGTCCCTCACCGTCGGATTCGTTCTAGTAAGACGCCTTCGCCACCGGTGGTCCTCCAAGGATTACAGGATTTTACCCCTACCCCTGAAGTACCTCTTACCTCTCCCGATCCCAAGCCTAGCAGTCTCTCCGGAATTCGGAAAGTTAAGCCTCCCGATTTACCCAAAGATTTACTAGGCCGGCTACGAACGTTTTAGACTCAATAAAATCGACCACCACTCGGGCTGCGGGTATTACCGCGGCGGCTGGCACCCGTCTTACCCAGCCCTTATTCCTTCAGTTATCTACGCTGAAGAAAAGCATACACAAATGTGCATGCACTTGGAATTCCCTCATCGGGCTTTCGCCCATTGTGAAGTTTTCGCGACTGCTGCGCCCCGTAGGGCCTGGATTCGTGTCTCAGAATCCAACTCTGGGCTCCCTCTCTCAAGGCCCATACCCGTAATCGGCTAGGGGGTACGTTACACCCACTACTACCTGATAGGCCGCAGACCGATCCTACAGCGCCGGAACTTTGAGCCATAAATCATTCCAGATTCTATGGCCTATGGAGAATTATCCTCAGTTTCCCGAGATTATGCTCCACTGTAGGGCACGTTGTCCACGTGTTACTGAGCAGTCCGCCGAGATTGCTCTCTAGACTCGCATGTCTTAATCGAATTCCAATAGCGGTGGCCGCCGGCAGGATCAACCGGAGTCAAATCTTATTGATTGACAACGTCATCTTAAGATGATGAAACTGAAACTGGCAGTTTACCACGTTTCACCTATGTCCCGTGACGGCACACTATGTGTTGTTTACAAATGTCCGTTTCACGAGACATTCGTAGCATCGAACGTCAGAGCTCAAGAGAACACGTCCCAGCGGGCCGGAGATCTTGGCTCTCCATATTTGCGGACACACCATAGGAGTTGTGTCCTGCGTACTCCCCCCTTATCCGAGGGCAGTATATATATCTTTTCATCCCGGATGTTTTTCGCATCCGAGACGCCCGTTGCAGTGTCACAGCGACCTCATCAAGGGGTGCTGCGGTTGCATCGTGTGAATCCCTTGATTCATATGTAGTATATAATGGTTGGGACAAGTGTACGGAAGAGCATCTGGACATGTATCCAAAAACCTCCGTTTTTCCTTATTTTATAATAATAGGGATAGATGAATAATGGGGGCCTCTGAACACAGCTCATGACTGTACAATACGATCTCGGAAGATCGCCCTCCGCCGAGATTGCCCGCACTCCCGGCCCAGGGGCCCCATTCCCACATTTTTAATAGAATCAGATGATATGGCAGACTGCCCGTGGGGGTGGCCCAGCCTGGTAAGGCGCCAGACTGCTAATCTGGTGCTCTATGAGCTCGGGGGTTCGAATCCCTCCCTCCACGCCATCCACTCTATCCAGCAGTCTTTTTTCGAGACTCAATAAAATCGCTATTGATTTTCAGCGGATCCACCGTTACGAAGCCAGTATAATCATTCTTCTTCTTGTTAATCTGTTAATTGTTCAACACCCTTCATTCGGTTATTGAACCAATCTGGATGGAGCTTTTTCCGCCGAAGAAGAACCAGTTAACAAGGAGTTAACAAGGAGTTAACTGGTTAACAGGGCGCCTTCGTCCAACTGGCCGTTTATTAGATATTACACGAATATCGTCCCGTCGACGTTGCCGCTCTGCCGGACGCCGGCGGAGTTCACAGCATGAAATACAAACGCACAGCAATCTTCGCGGTTCTGATTCTATCGGTTGCTGCAGTTGCATTCTTCGTCTCCTCTGACGACTCCGATGCAGCTACCGATCCGACTTATGGAACCTCCACGGACATCAATATCGCGCCCGGAATGAGGTTCACGTACAAACCGACCTATCCTTCCGATCTCTCAGTAACTACCGTAGTCGAGGTGCAGAAACAGGGATCCCTTTCCGGATCTTCCGTTAACATCGCATCCATGAGCTCCGGCACACTGATCGTCAACATCCCTTCTAATGCAGCGGCTGGGGACCAGTATCACATCGTACTCAAGGCGACCTCCTCCAAACCCTCCCAGACTGCCTACATTTACATCGTTTTCAACGTTTTGGCTTCCCTGACGACTTCCGGTTCTCAGAGCAATGTCGTCGTCGGATCTGCCGTTGATTTCACTCCCACCGCTACCGGCATGGGCACCATGACCTGGTCCGTCAAGAGCGGCACTACTCTCCCCGAGGGACTCTCCCTCAACACCTCCACCGGCAAAGTGACCGGCATTGTTTCCTCTGTCGGTTCCAAGACCATTTCTCTGACCTGCACTTCGAGCTACGGAGAGACCTCTGACCTCACTGTCACCTTCAACGTTGTCTCTAAGCTCGCACCGACCAACTCCCCGTCCAACGGGAGCATAATCTACGAGGTTTGAAATGAATGAATTTGCAAAAAGATCTACTGCGGCCATCGCCGTATTGGCCCTGATCGGGGTCGCTATCGTAGCCCTTGCGGGCTTCTCCTCTGCGGAGACGCCGGATGACTATGAAGACAAAGGAACATTCTATTCGATGACCTGCCGTTTCATCTACGCGCCGTCCGACTGCAACGACACGGCAGATACCGTCGAATGGGACTTCGGCGACGGATCCACCGCCGCCGGGAAGATCGTCGACCACACTTACTCCGAGACCGGAGTGTACTATGTCAAGCAGACCGCCACCAACACCATCGGAACCTCCGTTGCATGGTATAAGGTGGAGATTCTCGGTTACCCCGTCATCTCCTACTATGTGAACGGGACTCTCGTGAAGACTGTCCAGCAGGACGCCTACGGTGTTGCAGCCAAGAACTCCGGAATCGACGGAGTGTCCGCATGGTACACTGACAGGGGAATGACCTCTGCCTATGACATGTCTTCCTACGTTACCCGCTCGCTCTCCCTGTACGGCAGCTCTTCCAACACCCCTGCACCTGCAGAGTCCCAGGTGACTGTCACCTTCATGGACTCTGAGGGTAATGTCGTCAAGACCGTCTCTGTGGATCAGGGATCCCGCCTCTCCGTCTCCGATCTGAAGGATATGGTCGGCAAGGACAAGGGGATGATCCTCGGATTCTACACCGACTCCGAATTCACTACCGTCTTCAACGTCGCCAAGTCCATCGATTCCGACGTCACCGTCTACGTCAAGTACGGTTCCGATGCGGGAACCGACGACTACATCGTCATCGGCCTCGCCGTCGCAGGGATCGTCGCCCTGATCGTCGCAGCTGTCACCAGGCACCCGATCGTGATCCTCGCCGCAGTCGCTCTCTTCGCCGCAGCGGGAATCCACTACTTCGGGGTGATCTGATGAACCCATTCTCGAAGAGAACCGGGTCCACCTCCCTCGCACTGCTGGCGGCCGTCGTCATGATCTGTGCGGGATTCGCGATGATCTCGGAGGATGCCGAAGCCTACGACGGAGCGACATACGCCGTGCAGAGGGGTCAGTCCGTCAACATCCCTTCCGGTGTTGACGGAGGGCACTGGTGCTCCTCCAGCAACGCGAATCTCTATTTCGCCAATACATGGACATGGGTTGGCAACGGCATGTACGACTCCCATCTGGCCAACGGGGAGCAGACGATCGTCCTGACCATCACCGAAAACCTGCCCTCGGGGACATACACGCTGAGATGGGACATTTTCTCCGTTGACGATGACTGCCAGAGCTGTTCCTGCACGGTCATCGTCCGTGACCCCCTGTCGTTCTCCGTCTCGGACGCGTCCATAACCTGCGGTTCCGTCTATTCCGCAACCGTGGTCTCCGGCGGGAACATCACCGGCCTTACCGGTGCCTCGTGGCTGACCTACTCCGGGCAGACCGTTTCCGGTGTGGCACCCTCCGTCCCCGGCGATTACACGGTGACCGTGTACTGCGGAGAGAGCCATGCGAGTTACGTGATCCATGTGGTCTCGAAGCTCGCTCCGACCAACTCCCCGGCCAACGGGACCATCATCCTGCCGAAGTGATGCCCATGTTCGGTTCCGGACGTGCTAGTAAGAATGCGGCGGCAATAGTCGCCGCACTGATCCTGTCCGTTGCGGCGGTACCCGCGGTCGTCGACCCTGTCGCCGACAATGTGCTCGACCAGAGGGACGGTGACGCATCCTCCGATGCCCTCGCGCCCCTGGTGCTGTTCGCCGTCGGCATCCTCATCGGGACCGGCTGGGCGTACCACGACATCTATGATTGGTGGACGAACAGTTCCGGTGGGGGATCCGATGTGACGGAGGCCATGACCGAGCAGGAGGCGAAGAACTTCCGCGCCTGGGTCGAGACCCACACCCCCGACATCTCCGGCGCCCTGGAGATCGACACCCAGCTCATGGGGTTCACCCAGCTCTACTGGGACCGCGGGGCCGAGGTGTTCGTGTCCGGAATCTGGTCCCCGGGGGACAGTGCGGAGGCCCACTATGACGACATCCTCGTCGGATCCACGTTCACGTCCAACATCGGCACCGTATACAGATCCTACGAATCACTAATCGACACGGTGTTTAGGAACATGGCCGACACGCCCGCCGTCACACGCGCGGCGGGTTACACGGAGATGTCGTGGGGGCTGTACGGGGACGATTTCTCCATCGAAGCCGAGGAATCCATGTTCTACGACTCGGGTTCCTTCGTCCGTCCCTCCTCCGGTTCGAACAGGGTGTACCTCGTGACATCCGGCGCGGATTCCGAGGAGGCCAGCGAATCGCTCAAGGACATCTATGTCTTCGAGACCGGGAGGATGGTCTCCGATGACGGCAGCAAGGACATCTGGCTCACCCCCGGCGTGTACAACCTGGCGGATTTCCCCGAGGGCTATTACACCCTGTACGGCGGATCCTACATCGGGCCGTTCATGCCCGCAGGCCGCGACTCCGCCCTTCTCACCGGGGCGCTGGCCTTCAGCGCCGACGGGAACCTCGGGTACGTCATCCCCTCCGCCTCCGGATACACCATGGTCTTCGGAGGGACCTCCCGCGACATCTCCGATTTCGGGATGTTCGTGACCTATCCCGACGGCAACTCGACGGTCACCAATCGCTATTCGGTAGCACCGATCCTCGGGTCCTGGGACGGGTTCGTCACCCAGACCGAGGTGATGGCCGTCAAGCTGCTGTCGTCCGCATCGGCGATCTGGATGCTGTTCGATGATGCGAGCTCCGCAGATTCGCAGATCTCCATCGCCGCATACTCGCCGGACCTGGACAACCTGGACCTGACCGCCGAGCAGAAGTATGCCATCGGGGTGCTGTCCCTGGTACAGACCGCGTCCTGGTACGGTCTCCACTCCTCCGCCATCACGGCGTCGGACATGACCGTCTCCGAGGCCTCCCTGAGCCTCATGGCGGTCGGGACCATCAGAGCGCCCGACGGCACCATCCTGGCCGAAAACGTGGTTTTCACACCCTTCAACTGGCTGGACAGCCAGCAGGTGAAGGTCGGTACGACCGTATGGAACCAGTCCGGTTTCGCCCTGGTGTGGGGAGATGCCGGAACATGGAGCGGGGAGTCCGCCTATTCCGACAGGTCCCTGGTCTCCCTCGTTGCGGGGAGCACCCTGGAGATCGAGAGGCTGGTGTACGACGGGGACGAGGTCTCCATGCTCACCCTCGAGCCCAAGGAGATGCAGCTCGTGCTGTCGAAGTTCTCCCTGACCCCGGACCCAACGCCGATACCGTCCGGTGCCTCCGACTGGATCCAGATCCTGATGGTGGTTGCCGGGCTCGCGGCACTGATCGGAGGGATCATTCTCCGCAGGCCTGTCATGATCCTGATCGGCGCGGCGGTGTTCCTCTGCGGGGTCTTCCTGGCTGACGACATCGCAGACTTCGCGGATAAGGCGGGGAGGTGGCTGTGAACGCGGTCATCCTGACGCTGTTCCTGGGATTCTTCGCAGTAACAGCGTCGGTGATCCTCGTCCTCACAGGATACATGGATGAGGCCGTGGCCTTTTTCAAGGTCCACGGCCAGACCATCCTGATCGTCCTGCAGGTAATCGGTCTGTTCTGGGCAGGCATGATGGGCAAATTCAAACTCGGGGCGATTCTGGTCTGCTCGATACTCGCGACCATATTCTGGGGATGGTGACTGAATGGATACGGTCGTGATGCTTATCGTGGGGTGCGCTGTGATGGCTGCAGCCATCTATGCAGGGAGAGGAGCAAGATGCGCCGTCCACGCAATCATGCCCTTCCGCGATCCGATATTCATCACCATCATCCTCGGAGAGATGATCGGCCTCTGTTTCCTTCACACGAAAATGGTGATTCCGGAAGAGATTGCCGCAATCGCTGCCATCTTTGATGCCGGATACATCCTGGGTTACTTCACTGCTAGACCTAAAGACGTCGTGTTCTTGGACCTTCCCAGCGAGGACCTGTCTTCAACGGAGATCGGCCCCTTCGTCTATTATGTCAAGAACGGAAGGATGTACTACATGCCCCAGACCCTGAAGGCCGTCTTCTTCTCCGGTTTCGGTGTCCGCCATCCTCTCGACATGCCGATCGGCAGCGTATGCCGTTCCCGTTCGGTGAAGGCATCGAGCGGATTCATCTCCATCGGGACGTACGTCCCTCTGACTGTTTACCCTGTTTCGATTCACATGATCGAGGAGTTGGAGATAGGTATCGGCCGCAGGCGCCCGTTGAAGGACGATCCGACACCCAGATACTGGTTCCATGCGACCGTGCAGGCACACACCGTCAGATTCGCACAGGAGCTCTATGACGATCCCGAAGCATTCTACACAAAATCGGGGATCTACCGGACAGCCATCGAGAGGGCCGACGAGGCGGTTGAAAGGGCGACCAGACTCGACATCCAGATGCAGTCCGCGACATTCGATGCCGCGGCAAAGGTGGTTGCAGGCCTGATCTCCCTTCAGGAAGATGCCCCCGGCACCAAAGAAGATATTCTTGAGGCGATCGAAAAAGAACGGCTGAAGAGAACGGCAGACCGCAGAGTCGATCCTCCGGAGGAAGTGGAAGATGTCCCGTATTCCTGATGATGGGACACTTGAGGCTGCTCTCTTCGGTACGGCCCATGTTCCAACCAGAATCGCCCTCTCGGAGTGCACGAAGATCTCCGCCTCTCTGAAGGCGTCCATGGATCTGATCATGGAGACAATCGACATCGACCGTGCGGAGAGCATCCTCCTTGAACGCCCGGATCTTGTCTATTCGGACGCTCCGTTGCCGGACGATCTTCCGGATGAGGAGCTCATCGGTCACCTTCGCGCATACATACGCTGCCTGATCGCCCTCAGACTTGTCGAACAGTGGAGGTGCGGCATAGAGACCCGCGGACGTCTGGTCGGCCTGGGCGAATACTCTGCAAGGATCACAGAGGATGGGAGGACCAGCACACAGTATGATGCGGCAATCTCCCGTTTCGGCGGATTGCCCGGAGAGGTGGGGTGATGTTCGAGAACGACCGTCCGAAGAACAACGAGAACATCTACCTCAATATCGTCGTGAGGATTAATGACGACTGGGCCAAACTAACAAGGCACCTGGAAGAGATGGACACGAAGGTCGCCTATCTCAGGACGTTCGAGATGTCCCTGTCGCCGGCATGCAGCCAACCGTTGTGGCAGATAGAGGAGTACAAGGCCCATGCCAAGATGTTCCCCCTCCCGGACAGCCCTTACGCACGTCTCCCGTTCGATACGTTCCGTGCGCAGATGGCGGTTTATGAGAGCATAATGAGGAGCGAGGGGCTGATCGGCAAGAAGAGCCGCACGGTCCTCGGATTCGAAGAGGCGGGCGTATGACCTCCATATCGGAATTCATGCACGAGCTTCTCCAGCCGGGGGAGACCATCGTGCTCGCAGGAAGGAGGGGGCACGGCAAGACCGCAACGGCAGTATCCATATGTCAGCATGCCATGAACGGCGATTACGGCCACGAGGGGGTCCACATCATCACCAACGTGGTATTCGGCCTCAAGACACCGTCCGGAATGCCCGTCGAGGCCTACCCGCCCGGAGTGTACCACGAGGACACTCTGGCGGGAACCATGAAACGTATCGGGGACATCATCAAGAAATGCGGCCGCAGAAAGGCCCTGATCATCTGGCTTCTGGACGAGGCCCAGAACTATATGATGGCGGATCAGAACGGGAGCAAGGAGAATCTCGCGCTCACAAAATACCTCGGGAACGCGAGGAAATTCGGAGTGTGCAATTTCTTCCTAACCCCAACGATCAACAATCTCACGCCCCGTGTAAGATGTTTCCCTCAGGGCGAGGGCAAGTCCGGGTACTGCAGCTGTCAGATGATGAAGGATAAATCCGAGGGCGCGAGAGTATTGGGCGGCCGCGGCGGAGATCCGCGCGACATAACCTTCGTCAGAAACGATGCGGATGCCTCATGGGCCCCGGTCTTCATCGCCCCGACGTCATGGATCCGCGACGTGTACTCTTCGGCGGCAAAGGTGGGGGATTATGGGTACGATACCGTCTCCACAGCGACGTTCAGCATAGGGGAGAACGGTAACGGGATCCCGTTCTCCTTCGAGAAATTCATCCGGGCCACTTCAGGGGGCCTGTCTCACGAACTGCCTGACAAGATCGACGGATTTTTCAGGCAATGGGAATCGGAAGGCGAGAAGAGCGGCGATTCGGAATCCTCCCGGGTACGCAACGGAGACTTCGTCTACACCAGGGAGGACATGGAATACGCCCAGGCGAAGGCGATGTACCGCCGCCGTCTCCGCGGGGCGCCGTGGGCGGAAATCGCCGAGGAGTGGGAGATCCCCGAGTCCACGGCGAAATACCGGTTCAAGAAGTACGAGTTGCTGATCCAACGGGAGTGTGGCCTTCTCAAAAATCAGCAACAGATCACGCAATCGGGCGCGGTATATATACAACCTATAAAGGGCGGCGGGGGCGCCGCGCCGCCGTCTCCGCCGGGAGGGGAAGCATGAAGAAGTCGACACAAGGAAGGGCAGCCGAGCCCGAGTAGAAGATCGGGTTCTTCGGCAGGATTAGGCACAGGGAACAGGCCCCCGTCAAACAGACGGGCACTGTCAACACCAATCCTCAGACCGGAAGAACCCGCGATTACGGCAGACCGCTGAAGATCACCAAACCGCCGGCGAAATCCAAGGGATTCTCGCCGAGCGACGTTACCAAGGATTGCAAGAAAAGGATATGAACACGTGGGAATACTGAAACCGTCCAATACAAGCGCTGAACTGAAGAGGGCGCGCGAACAGAGAGAAATCGACAGACTCCGCAACAGGTCCGCTAGGGAAGCCGCGAAGGCGAAACAGATCGAAGCCAAAGCCGATGCGAGGTTGGCCAGGAACGAAAGGTACCGCGCGGTCACCGAAGCACGTGAGGCACACGGCGGAGCAGCCATCGTAATCTGCTCCATCGAGGAGCTTCCGAAATCCGGCAGAAAGACCCCTCCGAATAAGGCCGCGAAAAAGCTGGGAGGGTCCAGAACACCTGCCAAGGCGGCAACGTCCCGCAAAACGGCTCCTGCGAAGCCGTCTAAGACCAAGAGGCGTTGAGATGTCCTACAAGGCCGTCAATGGGATGAGGATCCACGTGGGCGAGGATGGGAACGTCCCCGAGCAGGCTCTCCTGAAGAGATTCCGCGAGTACTACGCCGAGAAACAGGAAGAGTATGACGCCGTCCGCTTCATGGCCGCACTTTCCGGGGAGAGGCCCGCTCCCCCCGTGAATCTTGCCAAAAGGGATTACAACAACACAGCCGATGCCACGATCCCCCTGAAATGCACGCCCGAACAGGTTGCGGCGTGGTGGGTGAATCCGTCATGTTGCGATGTGGAGGACATAGATTGCCCCGGAGCCCCCAAGACGAACGTGCCCAGGGAGATGAGCGCCGCTCAGAAGAGGAATCAAGGGAAGATCAAGGTCATCGCATCCCCGCTCGAAGAGCAGATGATCAGGAGGGAGCTCGTCATGGGGTTCGACAGGGACGATGTCTCCAGAATCTCCGAGTCCCGCCCCGTCATCCACGCCAAGCCTATGGCCCGTTCGGTGACGGGTACCTATTCCCCCTCTGCCAACAAGGTCACCATCGACCGCGACAGGGGGATGGACCAGGGGACCATCGTTCACGAGCTTTCGCACCAGCTTAGGGCCACGGACCCGTCCCGGAAGGACGTGATAGTCACGGCCAATCCCGACAGGGACATCGAAGAGAGCTGCACCGTAGCGGAGCAACAGGCGAGATCCGACGTCGTCGATTACAACGGATATTATGCAAAGGTCCCCGTTTTCGATAGCAAATCCCATCGGTGGAGGGACCCCACGGTCGCCGAGGCCAGAAGGATGGCCGAAGAGGACCACATGCTTTTCACCGAGGGCAGGGGAAAAGGACTGAAGGGGGATGCCGCAATCAGATCCGTCAAGGGCCATTGGGGGCAGTCTCATATCGCACGCCTGAGGATGCACAGCAGCATGATGGCCGTTAACAGGATGGCTGACCAGTACGGCAACGTCGATAGGGTCTCCATGGCCAAACCCAGAACACGGAAGGAGGCGGAGGAGAGGGCGACCATGCCCATCACCAACGCTTCCGCCGGGAAACCCGGCGTTGCACTTGCCAACGTGCCGCCGAAGCGCAAGATCGGCCACAGACGAGATAGGGTGATCCTCGACACCAACATCATCAGCCAGGGCGCGGGACAGGGAAAAGAACCGCAGGTGACTGCAATCAGAATCGCCCATCAGAAAGACAAATACCTCTACACTCGCGCAGTCGACGCCGAACTCCGGAAAACCACAGATCCGGATAAGATCGAGGGGATTAGGAAGTACATCACGCAACACCAAAAGCACATGCTATCCCCTCCTCTCCCAACCAAAGAGGAACTCGAAGCCATGCCTCCCGGCCTAAATGATGACAGATACATTCTCAGTGACGCAATCAAAACAAAAACAGACATAATTGTTACACAGGATAAGACGTTCCGCAATCAAGGCAAGAACTTCGGCCCGATTATCATTGGGCCCGAGGAATACAATGCGAGGAAAAGCCAAATTGTCCAAAAGAAAAGGCATTAATACCGAGAAGGGAATAATATACCGTCTCCGTGGTCGTAACCAAACCGACTATGCTGAAGGCCGGAGTTTAGCGCCCGGGTACGGAGACATCCATTCTATAATCGTCGATTGTCGTCTGAAATCACACCTGAGGGGAGGGAGCTCGCAGAGATCCTTCGCGGAATTGGACGTCGTTCGACGTTCTACGCCCGACTTATCCGACCAGCAACGGTAATAAGACCGGAGTGCCATCCGTCGACGATGAGATATCTGATACTCGTGGACGAGTCCGGAGATCCTAAGCGCGAAAGCAGATCCAAAGAGTTCACGATGACCGCCTCGATCAACTCCGATCCCCGTATTCTGGAAGAGATTGTCGATACCAAACCCCGCGGAACCCGTTATCCCACTAAACCCGAGTTGAAGGACGAGCTGAAGTACTTCAGCTCGAATGATAGGGTGCGCACCGAGACGTTGAAGGACATTTTGGCAACTAATCCGAGAATCTACGCCGTCCATCTCAACAAAGAAGAGGCCAAGAAGGAATCTTCCAGGGCGGTCTACCATCGCTCGGTACGCGAATTGATGGAACTCGTGATGGGGGATCCGATGCTCAAGACATCCGATGCAGCCATTGACATCGTATTCGACAGACACAATCTGCTAGGACCCAACGATGCTGCTAGGTTCGCCAAGAACGCTGCAAAACATAACGGCATCATGACGATTGACGAAATCAGATGCGACAGATCCATAGAGAACAGGTGCCTTCAGGCGCATGATTTCCTTGCAGGCGCCATCGGGGCCAAGTACAACCAGAGGAAGACAGAAGACTTCTCGATAATCGAAGATGTCGTAATCGTTCGGACGATACACCTGAAGAATTGAAAAGCGCAGCTGGCTGGGGGGATCCACAAGATCCTTGTCCCAGCACCTACGACTGCATAGATGATATCAGTTGGAGCCTTATTTAATAATATGGTCGTAGAACCGTGCGAATCGAATTCGAACCATCTACACAAACTGTGAGGACCGGCGACAGATCGCTTATTTCATTTCAGAGATTGCTCAATCCATTGACGCAATCGAAGCACACTGCTGGATTATTCTGGATCTCGACGGAATCACTTCTCCTGAGGGCAGTATCATATTGTCTGCAGCGTAAAACAACTCCCTGCCGACGTGGGTCACATTTGCAGAATGGTACATGTTGAACTCCACTGGCTTAGCCCAACTGTATATTTGTTGGATTTCATCGACATTGTCATAGCTAAGAATCCATTTGAACCTCAGATTTCTCAGCACGGATGCTATGTTCACATGGTCGCCGTGTCCATAGTGATTGAGATAAAGCAGACCGCCTTTTGCGTAATAAGGGGGGTCGGCATATACGAGAGTGTTCTCGACGTCATACTCCCGCGGAAGATGTTCGTCGAGGAAATACGATGCATCGGAGCAGTACAGATCTATGCTATCTGAGAGATCTCCGATGGCCCTTATCCTCTTGATTAAATCTCCCTTGTTGAAGCGGGCATCCAATTTGTACATGCCATCCTGCCCTCTGCCACCAATCATCCCCCCGTCGATGATTCCGGAACGGTTGGTGCGATTGAGATAGAATGTGGAAAATCCGATATCGAACCCGGACTGCCTGTACTTGGTCCTCTGCACTTCATGCTGGCGATCCCACTCGCTGACTGTCAGCTCCGTGTTCTCAATCTTTTCGATGAACTCCTCGTTGTCATCCAAGATTGATTTCCAAAACCAATAGATGGAGGGGTCTACATCGTTCAAAACGATCTTCGAAACAAAACCAGAAAGAAGTAGGTTTATGGCCACACCTGCACCTCCGGCAAAGGGTTCGACGTATGTCCCCCCTTCGAGGCCATTCAGAGACATGACGTCCCTCATATAACCTGACAGACGTCCCTTGCCTCCGGGATAACGCAGGGGTGTACCAAACTGCATACCACAACATCCCCATTCATGGCCATAAAACTATCGTCATTACTCCTTTGCCGCACTCATCTCGAAGGCGAACATGCCTGCAATCAAACATTTCACACTATTGAACACTTGGATAAGCGCGTCTGCTGTAGGATTCAATTCATAATTGTGCCCAAATTGATTGAGTTCCTCATTAAAATTTAAGACATTATCTGATTGTGTCAGAACTGCCTTGATAGATTTGCGACAATCGTCAGAGATTAGTCCCTCTCTGAGAAGCAAATCTGCAATATCAGTCAAGCGCTTATCCAATTTAGTTGTGTTTTTTGTGCAATTGCGATCACAGAACCACTTAGTAAAGGTTTCAACAAATGCACGAAATACGACGGAGATGGAATTTGGGTGCGTATCTACCGAAAGGAGTCTCAGATCCTCCATGAAATCCATAATCCTTGGATTGTCGATTGCCCAATCAGCATCAGTCGATATTAGAGTCCTTGTAGCTCTTCTGGACCTTCTAGGTGCCCCTTTTTTCTTATCCTTTCTGCCACCTAGTATTGAAATGACGAGGGGTTTCCAGTATTTTCGAAAAAACCAGCTTTGACCTTCTTTTCGAGATACTCAACGACTTCGGCAGAAGAATTTGCGATACGGGAGTCAATATGGTCGGGTCTGTTCGCGTCAGATATGTCCTTAGAAATCTCCACCAGGCAATTCACGAAATCTTTTTCCGGTATGTTGATGGTGAAATTATTACCAACAACCTTCAAACCAGTGAGTTCCTTGAAACGCTTGTTGCCGACAACTCTATTGAGAGTGGTTATAGTGAAGTTATCTTCATCAATCGTTGGCTCTGCTCTCTGCACCATCTCGAACATTTCGAGAACAGGGACGGACTTGCCATGATTTCTAGCATCGCGCATTTTTGGGATGGCTCCCCAGTCTTGATGGCCTATGCCAGTCGAATCATTCTGATGGTTGAGTTCGACCCAGTGGTCAGCAGCAGACTCGTCATCAAATACTACACAATTGATATATTTGAAATCCGACCTATCGAACTGAATTTTTTCAAACTTCTTACGAAGATTGGCATCCTTCGCAAGTTTTGGGTTCATTAGGACTTTCAAGGAAGTGATGCGCCGGTTACCATCCTTGACAATATATTTCCCATCATCGGTAGCGAATACAACGGGCACGGTACTAGGGTTCAATCCGTGTTTTGCGATATCCCTGGCCATAGCTAGAATTTTATCGGGGATACGTGAAAGCATCACATCGATAGCTTCTTGTTCGGAAGACGTTTGCGGGAAACGAGGATTGTCTACATCTATCACCAGTGTTTGAAGACCAAGCTTCTCAACCATAAAATTATCAGCCATTTTCAGTACCACATTCTATAAGACGTCTATTCAGAATTCTCTGACACTGTACTCTTTCAAATCGATTTGGTCTTTCACAGCAACTCTTGAAATTACAGAAGGCTTCAATGGGGGGAGACTAGTCATCTCAAACCTCCCCGATCCTGTGCTCTTTCGAGTGCTCACGTTTCATTCCAGACCCCTGCTCCTGAGGTGGGCTAAAATTGTCTTCTTGCACCGGGAGAACACCAAGGATGCGGTCATTAGCACGCTTGAGGTCGGTTGCAACTTCGAGGCCGAGGGGAGTCAGCGAATACCACCGGATTTTGTAGCGTCCGTCTTCCGGCACCATTGCGATTAGTTTTGCCTCCACAAGTCTTGAAAGAATGGAATTGATGCTGTAATAATTAGAAACAATCTGAGTGAACTCATTTTCTTTCCGACGTCCTGGAATCAGAAACATGAGAATGTCTGCAACATTCTTCTCAGAAAGGATAGACAGATTCCGAGTCACATTCACAAATGAAGGTGATTGCTAAAATTGAATTGCATGCAGTATACTACCTACAATTCAGTAGATTTAAGTATTGGATACTACCTACAACTTACTAGGTGATAATCTGACGCGCCTAATTGATAGCAAGAAGATTATGAAAGAATCACGCGTGGTCATCTCCCAAGAAGTGCGTGAGATAATTGGTGTTTGTCCTGGAGACTACGTCTCCTTTATAGAAGATGAAGAAAAAGTGTACATCACAAAGACGGAGGTCTGAGCATGGCCGCGCCATCCTCCAAGACTTCCGCGGCCATGCCCGGCAATACAAAAGAATTCTCGGATAAAAAGACCATCGTCAGGGAATGCCACGAGATCTGCGATGCCTGCCACAACTGCCTCCGCGGGCAGAAGGGCAAGTGCAGATGGGATTCCGAGAGAAGGGCCATGATAGTTACCGTCGGGGAGGCGGATCCATGAGGTTTGCTCTCTGGTCGGACGGGGAATTCAAGAAGACGTTCTTCTGCGACAGCATCGGTAAGGCTATCGTCAAAGCCTACAAGATGGAGGACGGGTGCTGCAGCAACCTGAAGATACTCGCCGAAGACGGCACGCCAGGAAAGACCGTCGCCACGTTCAGCAGCGGGAGGAATCCCGTCCTGGATCTCGCGTCGATGTCCCCGGAGGACGTACTGCAGCTCAACGGAGATTCATTCCTCAGAAGGAAGATCATCGCGGAGATCGTCGAGAACGGGATCATTCTCGAATCGGAATACGGGAAGGGCGAACATGACAGGAACGCGGTGCAGCTCATCCTCTATCAGGGGAAGGTGTTCACCTTCCACGTCGCCTGCGGGTGCAGGCAGTTCGAGAACACGGAGCCGAAGATGATCCACGGGCTCGGGATCCCCCAGGACCTCAGGAAGGTGGAATGATGTCCAAACATGACTTGTTCTGGCACCTAAGAGATTTCGATGATCCGCTGCTCGGATTCATAGATGTCCTGGACGGAGGGGAGACCCTTCCGTATGGGGACATCCTGTTCGATTACAATGCCGCACAGACCCCGGAAGAGGCCTCGCTGCCCAAATCCTACTGGACAAAAGAAAGGATCCTCACATACGCGAGGATGGCCAAGACGGTTGTTCGCGGGGCGGAGAAGAAACTTAAGAAGATGCCCCTGGAGGAACTGCAGGCAGTCGTCCTTAAGTGGGACGGTAAAGACATAACCGGGCGCAGAAGAGCGGCCTTCGAGGCCCTGCCGGGCGAGAAGGGGGAATGGCGCCATACCGACTTCTACAGCATCGACGTAGAGATGATTAACAAACTCGCGGGGGGAACGGCATGAACACCCCCTCCAAGACCTTCGTCTGCCTTTACTGCAGATGGCGCGAATTCTTCCGCGACGACGTCCAGGCATCCTGGAACGGATGGGATGTCTCCAGGGGCCTCTGCCCGTACTGCAGCACCATCCTCGACGGAATCGACCACAAGAGCTACCTGGAGAAGGTGATGGAGTGAGCTCTGATCCGTATGAGGGAATGAAGACCTACCCCATACCCTTGGGAAAGTGCGGCAGCTGCGGGCACTGCATGATAGAGGAGGTCGACACCCCCTTTTTTATGAGGGTGGACGGCAAGGAAATGCGCATACCGGAAGATTGCCCGCCGCCGGCCATGCTCTGCACCGCTGGGGGCGGCATCAGGGAATGCAGGTGTTCCGACGACTGCCCCGACTATGAGGAGGTTGAAGAATGATCGTACCCGAAATATGCATATCGAGCGTTTGCATATCGACAAGAAATGAGGCCGGCGAGGTTCAACTTTTAGTGATTGGTACTCCTAAAAATCCTCGCGGCCTCTCCCCTCTTTCTTCCGCCTGTTTGTATCTCAAGATACAAAGTTCGACACCATGTGAAACATTGGCAAATTCGCGCGATTCGACCTTTTTCTCCAGATATTCGATGA
Organism: Thermoplasmatales archaeon BRNA1; assembly: GCA_000350305.1. Lineage (NCBI taxonomy): Archaea > Methanobacteriati > Thermoplasmatota > Thermoplasmata > Thermoplasmatales > Thermoplasmatales archaeon BRNA1. Next base: position 318,350 of record CP002916.1, on the reverse strand, counting down.
TTTCTGGAGGTAAAGACACGGTAATATACGGTTTCCGTTTTGCCATGCAAGACAAATTCTTACAAAAAGTCATAAATACTCTTATGGCTAATTCTTACTACGTAAGACATAGTCTTACAGGAGTACCATATGACAAAGAAGCAAGCACCAGCGATAGCTCCGGGGACATCGGAGCCGACGGTCCGCGCGTCACTGAGACTGTCCGCAGAGAACCGCTCGACGGAGATAGCGGCCGTGGAGGTCTACATCCAAGGGGACATCGGGATCCCCCCGGACGTGGAGAGATCCGTGGAGAAGAGCTGCAGGGACATCATCTCCGCCATAGCGGAGAACCTGACCGTCTGCTGGACTCACTGATGGGGGTTGCGGCATGAGTGAGATCGGGAGACCCACGGCATCCCTGTGCATGAACTGCGGCGGCTACGATACGCAGCTCAGAATCGCCCGGAACTACTACGGCAACAACCTTTGGGTATGTCCAAGGTGCGAAAAGAATCTGAACGACAGGAAACTCGACTATTATGCGGGGGCGGTACAATGAACCGCGGAACCGCCAGGGTTCTTCTGGAGAAATGGAAGAGCCACAAGAGAGGAAAGCCGATGGAACCGGGGCTCGTCGGTCTGGGCAACGACTATTCCCTGTGGAATACCGCTGACGAGATGGTCCTGATGAGGGATGTTGATATCCCCAACGCCGTGCCGAAGACCTGGAAGATCTCCGTGGGCAACGTCAAAGCGCTCGGTTGGACGTCTGAAGAACTCCTGCAGATCGTCACCGCCGAGGAGGATGGTCTCAGAATCGTGTATCAAGTGAAGGTGACGGAATGACAGATCAGTTGCAGATACTGAGGGTAGTCCGCACTCACCCCTCCGGAATTACCGCCACCGAGATCGTACATCAGATCTATCCGGGAGTGGAGGACCATCAGATTAGGATCCGCAGATCGAGGATTGACAAACAGCTCAGGAGCCTAGCTAGATGGAACCTCGTTGTTGTAACCAAGAGAGGAAGGGAAAACGTGTGGAAGGCGACGGAGGGACAGGACAATGCAGAATGACATGCGCCAGGGAGAGCCGATCATGTTCGAAGACGGCACACTGGGTTTCGAATTCTACGGACCAAACGGTTTCAGACCGGTGGAGTTCGGAAATCTCCTCCAGGACATAGAAGGAGAGAATGAGAAGCAATTCAGAAAGGCCGTGACAGAGTACATCCTAAACAACCGCAACCGCTGGCCGTTCCCGGGGCCTTCGAGACCGTTCACCGTCCTTGACGAACTGGAGGGCGACGAACCCGATCCCTTCGACCTGGAAGTGGGAGATTACCGTCGCAGATTCAGGAACCTCGGGTGCCGCATCATGAGATACGTCACGGAACACTTCTACCTCGTCGGAGAATATGATGCAGAGGCCATCATGGCCTTCGTGGTAGCAACATACTTCAAGGAAGTGTTCGACCACATGCCGCGCCTTATCATCCGTGGGGCCTCCAACTCGGGGAAGAGCAAACTGCTCGAATTCCTCGGGAACGTGTGCTACAGAGGATTCCTGGATGCGGACATCACCGGGCCGTCCCTGTTTAGGCTCATCGAAAATACGGGGATTACCCCGCTTCTCGACGAGGTGCAGGATTACAACCGGGACCAGAGGAGGGACATCAAGATGATCTTCAAGAACGGCCAGAAGAAGAACGGCCATGTGACTAGATCCATCAAAACGGATGAAGATTACAAGATCGTCACATACTCCGTATATGCGCCGATGGCCATCGTCAACCAGTCCGGGGGGATTATCGACGACACGGAGAACAACAGATCCGTGACGATAAGGATGATCAATTCCGGAAGGAGGAGAATCCCGATGCGTCCCGACTTCGATGAGCTCCGCTGCATCAGGACGGAGCTCTACACCCTCAGGGCGATATGGAGGACGTATCCGAGATATCTCGATATGGACAGGGCGTTCCGGGAGACGATCGGGAAGCTCGAAGCCGAGGAAGGGATATGGAGCGATGTCACGGGGACGGCTGTGACGGTCAGCACCCGCGCCAGGGACATGGCCGGAACGCTGCTGACCATCGCCGGATGGACAGGGACCTTCGGACCGATTCTTGAGATCCTCAGGGACCAGGAGACCGCCACCAGGTCCTCGGAGACGGACAGTGAAGACGGGATGACGTTCCGCGCGCTCCTCCACTGCATCATGCAGATCGACCATCAGAACGACATCAAGATGCACAGGAAGATCTATGTGGGAGCCGAATCCGTATCGACCCGCCAGATCGCAGAAGAATACAACACGATCCTTATCGAGGACGGTGAGAGTTCGAGCATTTACCAGAAGGTCCCGACAAGGGCGGTCACAAACCGCCTGATCGATCTCGGATTCAAAATCGACGACAGGAAGATGGCCGGGAACCTCAGCAGACTGTCCAGAATCGGGTTCGAGGACATATTCGCGAGCAACCTCGAACGGTTCGGAACCGAGGAGGAGAAGGAATTCTTCCATAATATCCTCGAGCATGACCGCTGTTAATTAACTCTCCTCCTAATCGCCCAATTAACGACATGTGCCAGACTGACGGAGAATTAACAAGTTAACAAGATTGGGGGGACAGTATGGGGAAGCGGAGCAATCTCGATATCGGCCGGGCAGAGATGACCCGTCTCCGCGCCGCAAAACTGGAATCGGTCCATCTCGGCCGCTACCCCTTCGAAGCAGGGATCAAATACTATGTCGCGAAAAACGAACCCTATTTCGCGAAAACAACATTATATGAAGACGAAAAGAAACTCCGCTTATTCATCCCGTTCTTTGAAGAGTTGAAGAAAGACGGGGTGATTAAAACAACGGATCCCCGCAGATTCGATGAGATGCACATCTCGGAATTCGTCCTGTGGCTGAAGAACAGAGGACTCTCCGTTTCCACCCAGATAAAATATTTCCAGGTACTGAAAGGGTACCTGGAACTCTGGGGCAACGCAATCTGCCGCCGGATGAAGGACACCCGGGTGCTGAGACTCCCAAGAGAAAAAAGAAGCAAGCCGATCAAGGCGCTTACAATCGATGAGCTCCGCAGCATATTCTCTGCGGCGGACAAGGTTCCGGGCTGGAACGGAATAATGCTAAGGGGATACGTCGCTATAGCCTTCGGCACAGCATGCAGACCGAAGGAGATCATCCTCTCGGAAGAGAGGGATCTAGATCTTCCGGCTAAACGCTTCTACATCAGACACCCGAAGGGAGAAGGATCTTGGGCGGATCCTCAATGGATCGGAATTGTCAGGGAAGACATGGTGAGAAAACTTACATTGTTCTGGGAAGAAAGAAGAAGATTCATGGAAGAACATGGATTGAAATCCGACTTTTTGTTCTTCAACAAATCTACCCGGAGTCACTACTCCCTCCACGGATTCCATCGCATGAAGGAGATCCTCGAAGAAAAAACGGGAATCCATTTTTCACTGAAAGATTTCAGATCATCGTTTTGCTCGATTATGCTCTCAGGGGACCTCTCCCGCTTGAAGGCAGTCTCGCTGCAGCTCCGCCACTCGAGTGTCAAAACCACTGAGCTTTATTATGCGAAAATCTCGGCGAGTGAAGAGATTGATGAGGCAATCGGCGATGTGTGGATGAAAAACATCATCGAATGAGAACAGCATTCCAATAGAATCAATAAAGGTGCTATTGACTAAGCAGAAAAACACATCTGGCCACAGTGCTCTCTCATTACCTCCCTCCACGCCATTCTTCTTTTGATTTCAATTCGTACCGCAGTACGAACATTAATCAAATCCAGAGAAATTCAATGACTGCTGTATTGCTCCGCATTGCGAACTGAAGGCATTCTGAAATGAGGAAGAAAACTCGCGATCTGAATGAAAAAATACGCGCAGCCATCGACGAGATGGCCGCGACAGTCGATTCCGATTCATTATAGAACCCGCAGACTGTTCTATGTTGCAATGACCCGTGCTAAAGAGGTCGCATACATTGTCTCGCAGAACGGTCACCAATCCGAGTTCTTCATAGAGTTGTTCCCTCGTAACTTTGGCATCTCTAATACAATCCAGATGACCTGCCCGGTCTGTGGTGGAACCATGGTCCTGAAGACCAATAAGAACGGACACAAGTTCTACGGATGTTCCAACTACCGTTCAAAAGGCTGCAAATTCACGAGAGACTATGAGTTAGACCGTTTCCAGCCGCATAAGAAAATATGAAGTTGTTTTGAAAGAAGTTTCCCGGAGGGATTCCCTCCGGGTTTCACTGTTTTGCCTGTTCCTCGTCCTTCCTGCGGATGTCGACCCTCTTGATCTTGCCGGAGGATGACTTGGGGAGCTCGTCGACGAACTCGACCACCCTGGGGTACTTGTACGGGGCGGTCTTGTGCTTTACATACACCTGGAGCTCCTTCTTCAGGTCGTCGGAGGGTTCGAACCCGTCCCTCAGAACGACGGTGGCCTTGACCAGCTGCCCCCTGATGGGGTCGGGCACACCAGTGATGGCGCACTCGAGGACCGCCGGGTGGGTGACCAGGACGGACTCGATCTCGAAGGGGCCGATCTTGTATCCGGAGGACTTGATGACGTCGTCGTTGCGTCCGACGTACCAGAAGTAACCGTCCTCGTCCCTCCAGGCCACGTCCCCGGTGTGGAACCATCCGTCGTGCATGATCTTCTCGGTCTTCTCCTCGTCACGGTAGTAGCACATGAGGAGCCCCGGGGGCCTGGGTTCGTAGGAGATCACGATCTCGCCGGTCTCACCGTTGGCGACCTCGTTGCCGTCGGGATCCACGAGCTTGACCTTGTACTGGGGGTTGGGCCTTCCCATGGAACTGGGCTTGGGCTGCATGCCGCGGATGTTGCAGACGGTACAGGTGGTCTCGGTCTGTCCGAACCCCTCCATCAGCTTGATTCCGGTGGCGTTGTACCAATTGGTGAAAACGTCCGGGTTCAGGGCCTCCCCCGCGATACAGCAGTACGTGAGCGACGAAAGGTCGTGTCCCTCCAGCCCCGCGTTGATGAACATCCTGAACATGGTCGGGGGGCAGCAGAGGGTGGTGATCCTGTACTTCTCCACGATGTTGAGGATCTCGTGGGGCTCGAACTTGTCGTAGTCGTAGACGAAGACCCCGGCCTCCATTATCCACTGGCCGTAGATCTTGCCCCATGCAGCCTTTCCCCATCCGGTATCCGCGATGGAGAGGTGGAGGCCGTCGGGGACGACGTTCTGCCAATACTTGGCGGTGCTCAGGTGGCCGAGCATGTAGAGGTGGTTGTGGAGGACCATCTTTGGATATCCGGAGGTCCCGGACGAGAAGTACATGAGGGTGGGCTCCTCGGCCCTCGTGTCCACCCTGTCCAGGTGCTCGGAGGCCTCCTCCATCCCCCTGTCGAACTGTATCCATCCCTCCCTCTCGGAATTGACGATCATCTTCTTCTCGAGGGTGGGGATGTCCGCGGCTTCATCGACGGCCTCGGGGACACCGCTCTGGTCGGTGCAGATGGCGAACTTGATGGATGCCGCCCTGACGCGGTACTCCACATCCTCCTTCGTGAGCATGAAGGTCGCCGGGACCATGACGGCGCCGAGCTTGTGAAGGGCGACGGAGACGTACCAGAACTGGTAGTGGCGCTTCAGGATGGTGAGGACCATGTCCCCCTTCTTCACGCCCATGGACCTGAAGAAGTTGGCCGCCTTGTTGGACAGCCTGCTGATGTCTCCGAAGGTGAACCTCCTCTCGTCGCCGGCGGGGTTGCACCACACCATGGCGGTACGGTCGGGCTCGGCGGCCGCGATCTCGTCGACCACGTCGTATCCGAAGTTGAAGTTGTACGGCCAGTGGTAGTCCAGCCTCTTGAGGACGCCGTTCTCGTCGAACTCATCGTCGATGAACCTGCGGTTGAGGTCGATCATCTCTCCTCACCTTTCATGACGGAGGCGATGAACTTGCAGCCCTCCTTGGATTTGGAGTACATGCCGTGGGGGCGGCCGCTGTTGTAATAGACAGAGTCCCCGGGCTCCAGGTCGTAGAAGTGGCCGTCATGGTAGAACCTCATGGATCCCTCCAGGACGTAGTCGAACTCGTTGCCCTCGTGCGTGGAGGTGTGGATGTTGGTGTCGTTGTCCCCCTCGATGTACGGCGCGAAGACGACGAATGTCTCGGACAGCCTGTTGGTCAGGGTGTATCCCAGGTGGTAGTAGTTCAGGCCGGTGCGCCTCTTCATGGGAAGGCCGTGGCCGTTCTTGACGAACGTGCACTCGGACAGGTGGGGCTTGTCCCCGGTGAGTAGCTCGACCATGTCGATGCCGCACCTCTCTGCGATCTTGTAGAGGAAGGTGAACGAGAAGTCCATCTTTCCGGACTCGTACACGAGGTATTCCTCGGGGGTCTTTCCGACGACCTCCGCCATCTCCTCCACGGAGATGTCGCAGAGCTCGCGCATTGCTTTCACACGCTCAGCCACTTCGGCGATGATAGGTTCCATAATAATACCTCACGCATCCGGCCACAGTTCGTGGGCCATGTCTCTAAGTTTGTATTTCAGGATCTTTCCCGCGGCGTTCATCGGGAAGTCGTCCACGAACGCCACGTACTTGGGCGTCTTGAACCACGCGATCTTGCCGCGGCAGTAGTCCATGACGTCCTGCTCTGTCATGTCCTCGTATCCGGGGAACTTGACGATGAACGCGCCGGGCTGCTCGCCGTACTTCTGGCTAGGCACGCCGACGACCTGCACGTCCTTGACTCCGGGGCACTTGTACAGGAAGTCCTCGACCTCCTTGGGATAGATGTTCTCGCCGCCGCGGATGATCATGTCCTTGATCCTCCCGGTGACGTAGAAGTAACCGTCCGGATCCCTGCGTCCCAGGTCCCCGGAGTGCAGGTATCCGTTCTTGTCGATGACCTTGGCGGTCTCCTCGGGCATCTTGTAGTACCCCTTCATGACGTTGAATCCCTTGCAGCAGAACTCGCCGACCACGCCGTCCGGGCAGGGCTCGTAGGTCTCGGGGTCGAGGATGACCACATCGATCCCGGGGAGCTTCTTCCCGACGGAGGAGCACTTCTTCTCGATGGAGGGCTCGTCGTACCTGGTCTGGGTCATCCCGGGGGATGCCTCGGTCAGTCCGTAGACGATGGTGATCTCCTTCATGTTCATCTTCTCGACCACCTCCTCCATCGCGGAGATGGGGCAGGGGGACCCGGCCATGATACCGGTCCTCAGGGACGAGAAGTCGAACTTGGGGAACAGCTTGTGGTTCAGGATGTTGATGAACATCGTGGGGACGCCGTACACGGAGGTGCACCTCTCCTCCTCGATGGTGGTCATGACCTTGATCGGGTCGAAGACCTCGCAGAAGCACATGGTGACGCAGTGGTTGATGCATGCCATGACCCCCAGGACGCATCCGAAACAGTGGAACAGGGGGACGTTGATGCACAGGCGGTCCTCCGCGCCGTAGTTCATGTTCGCCCCCAGCCAGTAACCGTCGTTGGCGATGTTGAAGTGGGTGAGCATGACCCCCTTGGGGAACCCGGTGGTACCGGAGGTGTACTGCATCATGGTGACGTCGTGGACGTCCACGGTGTCCTGCCTCGCCTTGTACTCGTCGTCGCCGATGGAAACAGCGAGGGACTTGACCTCGTTCATTGAGTACATGCCGCGGTGCTTGACGGGGCCCAGGAACACCACCCTCTTCAGGTGGGGATAGGTCTCGCTGTGGAAGCTCTCCCTGGGCAGGGTCTTGAGCTCGGGGACCAGGTCGTACACGGTCTGGACGTAGTCGGTGTCCCTGACCCCGTCGATGAGGAACAGGGTCTCCATGTCGGACTGCTTGAGCACGTAGTCGAGCTCGGCGGCCTGGTAGTTTGTGTTGATGGTCAGTAGGATCGCTCCGATCTTCGCGGTGGCGAACATCAGGGTGATCCAGTCCGGGACGTTTGTCGCCCACACGGCGACCTTCTCACCCTTCTGGACACCCATCGCCATGAGTCCCTTGGCGACGCGGTCGACCTCCTGTCCCCACTGGGTCCAGGAGAGGCGGAGCTCCCTGTCGACGTAGACGATGGCGTCGTTGTCGGGGTGCTCCCTGATGCACTTGTCCAAAAGGTCCCCCAGCCTCTCGTTGCTGGTGACTTCCTTTCTCGGGATGCAGGGCATGCTGCCACCTCAGAGAGGGGTGTACAGGACCGCGTATATCTCCGCGGGTCCGTCCACGGCCCCGACGTAGTGGGGCACGACCGAATTGTAGTAGGCACTGTCCCCGGCTTCCAGGATCCTCTCCTCCTTTCCGTAGATGAACAGGATCTTCCCGGAAACGACGACGATGAATTCCTCGCCCTCGTGGGCGCTCATCTCGGGGGACTCCTCCTCTCCGACGCGGATGAACATGGGCTCCATGTGCCTGTCCGTCTTTCCCTGTCCGAGGGGATAGTACTCGTAGTGTCCCTTGCCGCCGTCCGCGGAACCGGTCTCCTCCCTCTCGCCGAACCTGACGACGATCGGGTCGGGGTTGAACTGGTCGTCAGTGAAGGTGCCGACCCTCTGGCCGAGCGCGCGGGAGAGCCTGATAAGGGAACCGATAGGCGGATAAGACGTTCCCTCTTCGTACTCCTTGATGGAATCAAGCGCAATACCGGAGTTGATGGCAAGGTCTTCCTGAGAAAGACCCATCTGCTCCCTGTACTTGCGGATTCTCTTCCCAACTTTGTTCGTGTCGGCCATATTATTGCCTCGGTATCCCCCTTAAAATATTATAAATAAAAATGTTCCGATATGCGGTTGGGTCAACGGACCCGTCTGGATGCCATTCCGATGAGATTTCTTACTAACAGGGTAACCGTCATCTGCGGCCATTACGGCACCGGAAAGACCAACCTTTCCATCAATCTGGCACTTTCCTGTGCGGATGAGGGGGAGAAGGTCACCCTCATAGACATGGACGTGGTGAATCCCTACTTCCGGTCCTCCGACTACGCCGAAGAACTGACCGCCAGGGGTGTGCGGGTCATCGGACCGAACTTCGCCAATTCCAATCTCGACACCCCCTCGCTTCCCGCGGCGATCGGGGATGCCATCTCCGAGGGGGAGAGGGTCATCATCGACGTGGGCGGGGACGATGCCGGCGCCACCGCGCTGGGAGTGTACGCAAGACAGCTCTCCTCATCGGAACCGGATGTGCTGTACGTCATCAACAGATACAGGTCCCAGACCACCGTCCCCGGGGAGGCCGTGCAGATCCTCTCGGAGATCGAGAGGACCGCCCGCATAAAGGCGACCGCCCTCGTGAACAATTCACACCTCCAGCACCTCACCACGGCGGAGACCGTCCTGGACTCCCTGCCGTTCGCGGACGAGGTCTCCAGGATCACGGGTCTGCCCGTCAGGTTCACCACGGTGCCTGCGGGAGTCGACCTCTTAAATAAAATACCAAACATCTACCCGGTAAGTGTCTTCGTGAAGGCACCTTGGGAAAAGGCAGGTAATCGAGTTGCCCAAAGTAATCGTTGACAACAACAGATGCAAGGGATGCGAGATGTGCGTCATCGCGTGTCCCAAGAAGATCTTGGCGCTGGACCATTCCGTCACCAACGGAAAGGGATACCACCCCGCTCATGTGACCGACGAAACGAAGTGCATCGGGTGCGGATCGTGCACGATCATGTGCCCCGACTGCGCGATCAAGGTGGAGGTGGAGTGAATGGCAGACAAAGTTCTCATGAAGGGTAACGAGGCCATCGCGGAGGCCGCCATCGCGGCCGGCTGCAGGCACTTCTTCGGATACCCCATCACCCCCCAGACCGAGGTCGCAGCATACATGTCCAAGAGGATGCCGAAGATCGGCGGGCTCTACCTCCAGGCGGAGTCCGAGGTGGCATCCATCAACATGGTCCTGGGAGCCGGAGCCGCCGGTGTCAGGGTCATGACATCCACCTCCTCCCCCGGAATCAGCCTGATGTCCGAGGGGATCTCCTACATCGCCGGATCGGACGTCCCCTGCCTCATCGTCAACGTCGAGAGGGGAGGCCCCGGACTCGGAGGGATCCAGCCCTCGCAGTCCGACTACTTCCAGGCCACCAAGGCGACCGGACACGGAGACTTCCACCTGCTGGTCTTCGCCCCGTCCACCGTCCAGGAGACCGTGGACCTCATCTCCGACGCCTTCGACCTCGGGGACAAGTACAGGATGCCCACCATGATCCTATCCGACGGACTGCTGGGACAGATGATGGAGCCAGTCGTCCTGCCCGAGCCCAGGGAGCCCGTCGACAACAAGGACTGGGCCGCGAAGGGACACCAGGGCAAGAGGAAGCACAACGTCGTGAACTCCCTCTACATCGAGCCCCTGGAGCTCGAGAGGCTCAACGTCGAGAGGTTCGAGAAGTACGAGAGGATCAAGGAGACCGAGCAGAGGGCCGAGGAGTACCTCGCGGACGATGCGGAAATCATCCTCGTCGCCTTCGGAGCGTCCTCCAGGATCTGCCACTCCGCCGTCGACATGGCAAGGGCGCAGGGAATCAAGGCCGGACTCGTCAGGCCCATCACCCTGTGGCCGTACCCCGACAAGACCATCAGGAAGCACATCGGCCATGCCAAAGCGTTCCTGTCGGTCGAGATGAACATGGGCCAGATGGTCGAGGACGTCAGGACCATCGTCGAGGGCAAGAAGCCCGTCCTCTTCTTCGGACGCACCGGAGGAGTGGTCCCCACTCCCAAGGAAGTCCTCGAACAAATCGTCAAGATCAACGGAGGCGATTACTGATGGCAAAGGTTATCGGAGAGAGACCCAAGGCGCTCCTGGACGTCCCCCTGCACTACTGCCCGGGATGCACCCACGGAATCGTCCACAGGCTCGTGGCCGAGGTCATCGACGAGCTCGGCATCGAGGGCAGGACCGTCGGAGTCGCATCCGTCGGATGCTCCGTCTTCACATACAACTACTTCGGCTGCGACATGGTGCAGGCCCCCCACGGACGCGCACCCGCCGTCGCCACCGGAGTCAAAAGAGCCAGACCCGACGATGTGGTCTTCACCTACCAGGGTGACGGAGACCTCGCCGCCATCGGAATGGGCGAGACCGTCCACGCCGCGGCCAGAGGCGAGAACATCGTCGCGATCTTCATCAACAACGCGATCTACGGGATGACCGGCGGACAGATGGCACCCACCACCCTGCCCGGACAGGTCACCCAGACCACCCCCTACGGAAGGGACACCTCCGTCGCCGGCAACCCCATCAGGGTCTGCGAGCTGCTGTCCTCCGTCAAAGGGGTCGCGCTCGCGCAGCGCGTCACCGTCGACTGCGTCAAGAACGTCAAGGCGGCCAAGAAGGCAATCAAGAAGGCCTTCGAGTACCAGATGGCAGGCAAGGGATACTGCATCATAGAGGTCGTCTCCACCTGCCCCACCAACTGGGGAATGGCCCCCGGAGACGCGCTCCAGTGGCTGAGGGACAACATGCTGCCGTACTATCCGCTTGGTGTCTACAAGGACGTCGGGGAGGGAGAGCAGTGAAGGACCTCAACATCCTCCTGGCAGGTTTCGGCGGACAGGGAATCCTGTTCACCGGCAAGGTCATCGCCTACGCGGGACTGATGGAGGGCAGGGAAGTATCCTGGCTCCCATCCTACGGACCCGAGATGCGCGGCGGTACCGCCAACTGCAGCGTCTGCCTGTCCGACAGCAAGATCGGTTCCCCCCTGGTCGTCAACCCCGATGTCCTGGTGGCCATGAACCTCCCCTCCCTCGAGAAGTTCGAGAAGGACGTCGTCCCCGGAGGACTCATCATCGTCGACAGCTCCATCATCACCAAGAAGGTCGAGCGCTCCGATGTGGAGGTCATCTACCTCCCGGCATCCGAGATTGCGGAGAACGCCGGCATCAAGGGAGCGGCCAACATGGTCATCCTCGGGAAGCTGTTCAAGGAGACCTCGTTCTGCACCCCCGAGAACCTCGACAAGGGGCTCCAGAAAACCATCCCCGCGAAGAAGATGGACCTGCTGGACAAGAACAGGCTCTGCATCAAGCTCGGAACCGAGAACTAAACCTCAAACGGGGCTTGAAAGCCCCGTCATTTTTTCCCCAATCTGGCTCATTCCTTGGAAGGGGCCATCCTGTTGTCCCTGAGATGTTTCTTCAGGGCATCGATGTAGAGCTCGGGGGCGATGGTGTGTCCCTCTCCGGGGAGCTCGATATAGGTGCACTTGGGAATGGAGTTCCCGATGGCCCTTCCCTTGAGGGGCTCCACCATGATGTCCATCCCTCCGTGTATGACGAGGCTGGGGGCGGTGATGTCCTTGGTCCTCTCGGTTGTGTCGAAGTTGTCCATGGAGGTCATCTGTTTGTAGACCTCCCTGGGATCCTCCGGGTGTCTGGGGACCGGCATGATCGTCCCTTTCTTCGCGTATGCCGCGAAGGCGGACTCCGGGAAGCAGAACGAGTTCAGCAGGAGGTTGACCTCATCCATGGTGCACCTGCCCTCGGCGGCCGCCTTGGTCATCTGATACATGAAGTAGGCGGAGCGGTGGGGCCTGAACTGGTAGGACGAGACGAGGGTGAGGGACTGCAGCCTCTTGGGATGCCTGATTGCCAGGGACTGGGATATCTGGGAACCCATGGACCATCCGACGATGTGCGCCTTCAGGATATGAAGGTAATCCATCAGGTGGATGACGTCGTCCGCCATGATGTCGATCTGGATCTCTCCCTTGTATTCGGTCTCCCCGACCCCGCGGTTGTCGAGGGTGATGACCCTGTATCCCTTGAGAAGGGGGACCATGGTCTTCCAGAAACGGTGGTTTGCACCGACACCTGCGATGAGGATTACGGGCTCCCCAGAGCCTTCGTCCTCATAGTACATCCTGACATCCGGGAGTTCTGCGAACACGAATCTTGCAATTTTTACCTTCTACATATACTGTTCGCTGTCCAATACGTCTGCATGAGACAAACATCTGAAACATCTGGCACATGTGTGTTTCTTCCGGGTTCGTAACGGATTTAAACCGTCTTTCCGATGACGTCCCGATAGACATGACCCAATTCGACGACATATGCAAGGAGTTCGAGCAGCTTGACCCCGCGACCTTCGGAGCCATCCTCAGGGAGAAATCCGCCAGCGTCCTCTCCGCACTCTCGGCGATCACCGAGGACGAGGAGACCGGTGCCCAGGTCTTCCTGGACTTCATCCTCATGTCCATGGCGGCCGACGGCAAGCTCGCCGAGGCAGAGTTCAACCTCATCAAGCCCGGACTCGAGGCGTTCATGGGCCAGGAGGTCCCCTTCGAGGAGGCAAAGAGGATTTTCAACAAGCTCCAGCTAAACACCAACGAGAACAAGAACGTCGTGGACTTCATGGTGGACCTCCTCGGACAGGTGTCCCCCCAGATGAAGATCGACATCATCACCGTCTGCATGCTCATCTGCGCGGTCGACGGCAGGATCTCCGGCAAGGAGAAGGCCTGGATTAGGCAGCTCATCGCCGAGTGAAACCCCGACGCGGGGGTCATCCCCCGCCCCTTTTGGGATATCGTAAAGTACTGTCCCGACGATTACGGGGCATGAAATTCCTCGTTCTCACCGACCTTCACCAGAAGGCATCGAACCTCGCTTGGATCAACAGCATAATCGAGAAGGAGAACATCGAGAACGTCCTGTTCCTCGGGGACGTCACCGACATGGGCACCTCCGACGATGCGGTGGAGATCATCTCCTCCGTCAAGGCCAAGGTGTACTGCCTCCCCGGCAACTGCGACCCCCGCGACCTCCCGGCGAGGATCTCCGAGGTCGCCGTCGACATGCACGGCAAATCCGTGCAGTTCGGCGACGTCTACGTCGCAGGTCTCGGCGGATCCAACGTCACCATCTTCGGCACCCCGTTCGAGCTCTCGGAGGAGGAGATCGACGCCAAGCTGCGCCCCATCTCCAGGAAGGGCATGATACTCATGACCCACGCGCCCTCCTACGGCATCCTCGACCACATCCCCAACGGAATGTCGGTGGGAAGCCCCGCCATCAGGAAGATCGTGGAGGACTTCAGGCCCCTGGTCGCCCTCAGCGGACACATCCACGAGGACATCGGCGCCCAGACAATCGACGGAACACTGTTCGTCAATCCCGGGCCCGCCAAAGAGGGGTACTGCGCCATCCTGACAGTCGATAACGGAAAAGCGGATGCGAAGCTCATCGGCCCCTTGGATCCCGCGTGATATCCTATAAGACGCCCTTAAAATTTATATATTAATCATAGATAAGCAGGGCTGATTAACATGGCACTTTGGCAGGGAAAATCTGGAAGGAAAGCCACCGGAGGAAGGTTCATCCTTTCCCGCGGTAAGAGAAAGTTCGAGATCAGCAGGGAGAAGCAGTTCACCAGGCTCACCAAGGACCAGCCCGCAGTCCGCAAGCAGTACCGCGGAATGGGCGGATCCGTCAAGGTCGGAATGCTCACCGCCCAGTTCGCGAACGTTGTCGACAAGAAGACCAACACCGTCAAGCAGGTCAAGATCCTCAACGTCGTCGAGAACCCTTCGGACCCCAACTACGTTCAGCGTAACATCATCAACAAGGGTGCGAAGATCGAGACCGAGGCCGGAACCGCTATCGTGACCTCCAGGCCCGGACAGCACGGCGCCATCAACGCAGTTCTCATCTGAGACATCCAAATCATTTCCCGGGGCCCTGCCCCCGGGGCCATAACTTTTCGATAAGTTTCTTTTATTGGCTCTGCATATCGGGGTACCGATACCATGGCATTCGACGAGGATACCGCAATCACACTTTGGCCGGAGTACTTCGACGCCGAGCGCACCCGCGCGGAGGGCAGGAGACTCCCGCTCTCGCTGTGTGTGAAGAGGCCCTCCCTCGACATGATTGCCAAAGGGGCCATCACCCTCGATCTCGATTACAAGATCTACGAGGATAAATGCTACCCCGGCGACTGGATCGCCAAGAAGGGGTGCGTCCGCGTGGAGAAGGGGAAGATGAAGAAGGGTGAGATCCTGCCGAAGATCGGCGAGGTCCTGGTGAAGAACCAGGAGTGATTCCTTTTGATAACAGCCATCGACTCCAAGGTCATGGATGCCAACTCCGAGGCCCTGGGGGTCGGAGTGGACACCCTCATGGACAACGCGGGGAAGGCCGTGGCGGACCTCATCCTGGAAAGATTCCCGGATTCGAGGGTCGCGATATTCTGCGGCCGCGGGAACAACGGAGGGGACGGGCTGGCCGCGGCGTTCTATCTGAAGAACGCAAGCGTCTTCATGATAGACGGAGACGACATGCGCTCAGAGGCATCCAAGAAGATGCTATCCAGGCTCCGGTGCCCCGTATCCGATTTCACGGGAAAGGAGGACGGTTTCGACGTCCTCGTCGATGCCGCGCTGGGGACCGGAATCTCGGGCACCCTGCGCCCAGCTTACGACAGGTATGTGGACTTCTGCAACGGCTTCGAGGGAGTCATCGTATCCATCGACGTCCCCTCTGGATTCGGCACCGTGAAACAGGTGGTCCCGGACATCACCGTCTCCATGGTCGATTCCAAGGAGGGGATGAATAAGGAGAACTCTGGAGAGATCGTCATCGCCGACATCGGGATGCCCCTGGAGGCTTCCTACATGGTCGGCCCCGGGGACCTCCTGCGCTACCCCGTCCCCAAGGAGGGGAGCCGCAAGGGGGACAACGGGAGGATCCTGATAATCGGCGGAGGGCCGTACTTCGGAGCCCCCGCCATGAGCGCCAAGGCCTCGATGAGGGCCGGCGCGGATTACGTCAGGATCGCCACTCCCGAGGAGAGCTTCGATGAGATCGCCGGGTGGTGCCCCGAGTTCGTCATGCACAAGCTTCAGGGAGATGTTCTCTCCCAATCCCATCTGAGCACCGTTCTGGGCATCTGCAAGGACGTGGATGCCGTCGTCATAGGTCCCGGCCTCGGAAGGGCCGATGACACCGTTAAGGCGGTCAGGGAGTTCGTCACCAAATGCCCCCTCCCCATGGTCATCGATGCCGACGGACTGTTCGCCCTGGGCAGGGACTTCAGGATCGGCAGGGATGACGTGGTCGTCACCCCGCACCTCGGAGAGTTCAGGAACCTGGGCGGTAAAGACCGCGATCCGGGAGACGTCATGGACCTTGCCGACAGACTGGGATGCACGGTCGTCCTGAAGGGCAAGGAGGACATGGTCTCCGACGGGGACCGTATACGCCTCAACGGCACCGGCTGCGCTGCCATGACCTCGGCAGGCACCGGAGATGTCCTAGCGGGCACGATAGGCGGTCTGCTGTCCAAGGGAATGGGGGCGTTCGATGCCGCCTGCCTCGGAGCGTACCTCGCGGGAAGGGCGGGTGAACTCGCATTCCAGAAATTCTCGTACGGCCTGATAGCCACCGATGTCGCGGACGACGTCGCCGTAGCCCTAAAGCAGGGTCTTGACAGGGTAGGCCTCTGATGGATCTGCAACCCGTCCCGGACTTCCCTGCCCTGAAGATGGACGATACCCTCGTCATCGGGGACCTGCACATCGGCGTAGAGGCCCATCTGGGAGCGAAAGGAGTCCACCTGACCTCCAGGACGGACGACATGTTCGATTCCATCGTTAAGGCCGCAGGGGACGATATCTACCGCATCATCGTCCTCGGGGATGTGAAGGACTCCGTCCCCGGTTCCACCAAACAGGAGTACAGGGAGATTCCCAGGTTCTTCGACCGTCTCCTGGAGTACTTCGACCAGGTCAATGTGGTCAGGGGGAACCATGACACGTCGATCGAGGAGTTCCTCCCCGGTGCGGTACGTGTCCGTCCTGCCACAGGAATGGTCGTGGAGGATGTGGGACTCGTCCACGGCCACACCTGGCCCTCGGAAAGGGTCATGGAATGCAGGACCCTCGTCATGGGTCACGAGCACCCTACGGTGCTCTTCCGCGACGGTGTGGGTGCCCACATGTCCGAACCCTGCTGGATGAGGGGGAGATTCGCAGAGAAAGATGAATCGAAGACACCCAGATACCGGAAGCTCCCCGAATCGTTCATCGTAGTGCCGGCTTTCAACCGCCTCCTGGGAGGATCCCCGGTGAACGAGAACGGAACTCCCATGCTCGGCCCCGTACTCAATTCCGACCTAGTGATGCTCGACGACTCCCACATCTATCTTCTCGACGGGGTCGACCTCGGACGCAGGGGGGACATAATGGTCACGGACCGCCAGTTCAAACGCTGGAACGACCGCGAGGACCAGCCCAGGCACTCCGCGCTCTGATTTCATTCCTGTTCAGATAATGGATTTACATCCCAGACCGATACATGTAGAAAAACGGGAGTCCGAGGGGTTTTACCCCCTCGTAAAGGGTTTGGTAAGGGGCTTCCGCCCCGTTTTACCATCAGTTCTGCTTCAGCACGTCGTAAATGCTGCCGTCGCGGTTCCTGATTTCAGCAACCAGAGGCATCTGTCCGGGCAGGCTGTGGGTTGCGCAGGAGTTGCAGGGGTCGTATGCCCTGAACGCCATCTCAACCATGTTGAGCAGTCCGGGAGAGACATCGTAGTTCTTGATCAGTGCCTTGGCGACCTTGGCGACATCCATGCAGATCGGACCGTTGTTGTTGGTGGTTCCGACAACAAGGTTGCAGGCGGTGACGATTCCGTCCTCGTCGCAGGTGTAGTCGTGGGTCAGGGTTCCGCGGGGAGCCTCGACACATCCGACTCCGCGTCCTCCGGGGACGAGGTCGGTCTGCTTGATGTTGGCATCGGTCAGCTTGTCGCTGTAGGCGTCCTCCTTCAGCTTCTCTGCGGCGTAGAGCATCTCGATGAGCCTAGCCCAGTGGGTAGCGAGGGTGAACTGGACGGGCTTTCCGTCGGGTGCGAGGATCGACCTGTACTCCTTCAGCGCCTCGTTGGCGAGAGGGGTGGGGAGATCCTTGGTGACGTTCATCCTGCTGAGGGGGGTTGCCCTGTAGATTCCGCTGTCGGGTCCGTCGACGAGTCCCTTGAATCCGGGGTTGCGGAGGTAGGGGAACTTCTCGTAGGACCACTGGAGGGAAGCCTCTGCGATGTGGTCGAGGTAGTCGTTGGGGTCGTAAAGGTCGAAGTCCTTTCCGTCCTGGTCGATGACCTTGACCTTTCCGTCGTGGAAGTCGCACTGTCCCTTGTCGTTGACGATGGACATGTGGTAGGTCTCGTGGTAGTAGAGGTCCTTGTTGGTGATGATGTCCACGTACTCCTTGTTTGCAAGGACGACGTCGTGGAAGATCTTCAGGGAGAGCTCGGAGAACGCGACGAGGTTCTCGGAGTACTCCTGGATCTCTTTTGCCTCTGCCTGGGAGATGGCCTTGGTCACTCCACCGGGGACTCCCATGACGGGGTGGGTTGCCTTTCCTCCGATGATGGCCTGGATGCGCTGAGCCTGCTCGCGGGCCTTGAGCACTGCGAGTCCGGTCTCGGCACCGACTGCCGCGACGACTCCGAGGACGTTCCTCTGTGCTGCAGGGGCAGCGGGTCCGCAGACGAAGTCTCCGGCTGCCAGGGCGTAGAAGTGCGCGATGTGGCTGTGCACGTAGTGCGCCTGGTAGAAGGTGTCCCTGATGTGGAACGCGGCCTCGGTGGGCTTGGCGTTGAAGCATCCGTCGATTGCCTTGGTGGAGGCGAGGTGGTGGGCTCCGGGGCAGACACCGCAAAGCCTCGCGGTGATCTGGTTGAGCTCGGTCACGCGCCTGCCGATGCAGAAGCGCTCGAATCCCCTGACCTCGGGAACCTGCCAGTAGGCGTTCTCGACGTTTCCGTGGTCGTCCAGGAAGATCTCGATCTTTCCGTGTCCCTCGAGACGGGTGATGGGGTCGACAGTGATCCTGTTGCCCTCTGCTTTCTTCTTCTCGTCCCAAATGATAGGTCCTGCCATTTTTCATTCCTCCTTTCAGGCAGTCTCCTCTTTGACTGCACGGTTGATAAGGGACTTTCCGATGGTGTACGCGTAGAAGTATCCCAGCGGGTCCTTGATGCTAGACATGATGCTGATGACCCTCTCCTCATCCATGATGGGGTCGTCGTCGAGGACGGGGAACAGCGAAGCGATTGCGCTGAGAGCGCTGGCTCCGTGCTCGGTAACGAAGTGGGTGGGTCCGTAGCATCCGCGGCACGGCTGTCCGACGCGGGTGCACCTTGCGTTGCATCCTCCGACGGTAGCGGGTCCGAGGCAGAGGATTCCCTGGTCCATCAGGCACTTGTCGGGGTCGATGTTGACCTGGTAGGGCTCCTTGATCTCGGTGATGCGGGCGTAGGTCTTCTCCCTGGGGCACTCGTCGCACATGCACTTCTCGGTGACTCCGATCTCGGTTCCCTTGGGCGGGAGCGGGACGCCGGAGTAGACGAAGTCCACGAGGGCCTTCACCAGGTGGGTGATGGACTCGTAGATGGGCGGGCATCCGGGGATGAAGTAGTCGACGTCGATGACCTGGTCGAGGCTGTGGACGGTGTCGTACACAACCGGCAGGGTCAGGGTTCCCTCAGGGGCCTCGAAGGAGGTCTGGGGAACGCAGGGTGCGTCGGCGTGGTAGTCCTTCTGGTACTGGGCGGAGGTGGGGGTCTTGGTGTAGACGTACTCCAGGATCTCCTTTGCTCCACCGGCAACCAGGTTTGCGAGGGAGGGGGTTCCTCCGAAGACTGCGCAGGATCCGTAGGCGACGACGAGCTTGGACTTCTGCCTGAGCAGTTTCACCATGTGCTCGTTCTCGGAGTTCCTGATGGCTCCGTTGATGATGGAGACGGTGATCTCTCCGTCCTCCATTGCCTCGATGTCCTTCTCCTTTCCGTCGACGGCGATAGGCCACATGACGATGTCTGCCATGTCGGCGACGGAGAGGACGGTCTCGTTGGTGTCGAGGATGGAAACGTCACATCCTCCGCATCCGGCTGCCCAGTAGATGGCGACCTTGATCTTTCCACCCGGGGGAGCTCCGATTAGGGCGGCTGCTCCCTTGGGGAGGTCGGCTGCCTTGTACTCGACGAATCCGGTCTTGCCGTTGGCGGCGGGGGCTGCCTTTGCAGGAGCGGCGGCGGGGGCTGCCTTTGCAGGAGCTGCCTTGGGTGCCGCCTCCTTCTTCGCCTCAGTCTTCTTCTCTTTCTTCTTGAACAGGTTGCTGAAGAATCCCATTTAAATCACTCCTGTGCGACCTCGTTGCGGATCTTTGCGATCGTGTCCTTGGATTTGACCGGGGTGGGTCCGAGGGCCTTGATGGTGTCGATGAAGCTGACCATGACGGTCTGGAACTTCTCTCCCTCAGAGGCGGACACCCACTCAAGCCTGAGCCTGCGGGGGTCGAATCCATACTGCTCGAGGACGAGCCTCAGGAGGGCGATCCTCCTGCGGGCCCTGTAGTTTCCACCGATGTAGTGGCAGTCTGCGGGGTGGCATCCGAGGACGATGACTCCGTCGGCTCCTTTGGAGAGCGCGCGGAGGACGAACTCGGGGTCGATCCTCGCGGAGCACATGGTCCTGATGATGCGGAAGTTCGGGGGCATCTGGCGCCTTCCGACACCAGCGTTGTCTGCTCCCGCGTAGGAGCACCAGTTGCAGCAGAATGCAACGATCAGGGGTTCGAAATTGTCGGCCATTTGAATCACTCCTTCTCCATCAGGGGGGCGTCCAGCAGAGCGTCGATCTCGGCGATGATCTGCTTGTTCCTGAATCCTCTCTGCTCCATAGCTCCGGAGGGGCAGGCTGCGACGCAGCATCCGCATCCCTTGCAGAGACCGGGGTTGACAGAGGAGATGGGCCTTCCGTCCTCTCCCTCGACGATGGTAATCGCGTGGTACTCACAGCATCCCTCGCAGGTTCCGCATCCGTTGCAGGAGTTGGGGTTGCTGACGGAAGCAGTGATACCCTCGGAGACGAGGTGGTCCTTGGTGATGATGGTGAGCATCCTGGAAGCCGCTCCGGATCCCTGGGCGATGCACTCGTCCATGAACTTGGGCCAGTGGGCGGCTCCGGCGACGAAGACTCCCTCGGTTGCGAAGTCGACCGGCCTGAGCTTCTGGTGGGCCTCGAAGAAGAAGCCGTCCTTGGAAGTGGGGACCTTGACCATGATCTTGAGCTTCTCCTTCTCCTCGCGGAGCGGGGTGATACCGTTGGAGAGCACAAGGGTGTCGACGGGGATTGCGACCTCCTCGTTGAGTCCGTTGTCGTATGCTTTCACGACGTTGCCATCGTACTCGGGCAGCTTTCCGTCGGTGGGGTACCTGAGGAAGCGGACTCCGAGCTTGGAGGCCATGTAGTACATGTCCTCGCGGAAGCCGTAGGTCCTGATGTCCTTGTGGATGATGGTGACGTTGGTGGTGGGGTCGTTCATCTTCAGCTGGATCGCGTTGCGGATTGCTCCTGCGCAGCAGACACGGCTGCAGTACTCGGTGGAGTCGTTCCTGGAACCGATGCACTGGATGAAGGCGACGTTCTTGCCGGCATACTTGGAGGAGTCGGCGGCGATCTCCTTCTCGAGCTCGACGTAGGTCTTGACCTTGGGGTCGGATCCGTAGTTGTACTCGACGGGCTTGTACTCGCCGGCTCCGGTCGCGAACAGGACTGCTCCGACGGGGGTCTCGGATCCGTCGGCGAGCTTGATAGCGAAGTTTCCGACGTATCCGGGGATGTCGACGACGTCAGCGTTGAGGTGGACGGTGATCAGGTCGTTGGAGTTGACTTTGTTGATAGTCTCCTTAAGGAAGTCCTGAACACAGACTCCGTCCTCCTTGTGCATGAAGTTCTTGGCGAATCCTCCGAGCTCTCCGTCCTTCTCGAAGATGTGGACGGCGATGTTCTGGGCTGCGATGTCCAGAGCTGCGGTCATTCCGGTGATTCCTCCTCCGATGATGGCGGCGGACTGGGTGACCGGGATGTCGGATCCCTCGAGAGGCTCGAGGAGGGCGGCCTTGGCGATTGCCATCTTGACGAGGTCCTTCGCCTTGTTGGTGGCTGCCTCGGGGGCGTGCATGTGGATCCAGGAGCACTGATCACGGATGTTGGCCATGTTGAACAGGTACTTGTTCAGTCCACCGTTCTTGCAGGCCTCCCTGAACAGGGGCTCGTGGGTCCTGGGGGTACAGGAGGCGACGACGACGCGGTTGAGGTCCTGCTCCTGGATGGCCTTGGCGATGTCCTGGAGACAGTCCTGGGCGCATGCGTATTTGGTCTCCTCGGAGAGGACGACGTTCGGCAGGTTCTTGGCGTACTCGACAACGGCGGGGACGTCGACCACGGATCCGATGTTGATACCGCAGCGGCAGACCCACACTCCGATCCTGGGCTCCTTGCCCTCAACATCCTTCTCAGCGGGGTACTCCTTGGGCTTGCAGGGCTCGAAGGACGGGTCGTTGACGATGAACGCTCCGGCCTTGGCGGAAGCTCCGGAAGCCTCGGCGACGGAGGTCGGGATGTCCTTGGGTGCGGCGAAGGCACCGGTGACGACGATTCCCTTCCTGGAGGTCTCGAGGGGCTGGTAGATGGAGGTCTTGGCGAATCCGTACTCGTTCAGCTCGATTCCGAGGGTGTCGGCGAGCTCCTGAGCACCGGCGGGGGACTCAAGTCCGACAGAGAGGACGACCATGTCGAAGACCTTCGACTGGGGGTTGTTCTCGGGATCGGTGTAGTTGACGATGATCTGTTTGGTCTCGGGATCCTCCTCGAGGTTGGAGACGCGGGCTCCCCTGTGGAGGTGGATGCCGTACTCGGTCTCTGCCCTGTGGATGTAGGTCTCGAACTCTTTTCCGTAGGAACGGATGTCCATGAAGAAGATGTCCTCATCGACGTCTCCGTGCTCCTTGGTGATGATGGCCTGCTTGGTCGCGTACATGCAGCACACGGAGGAGCAGTACTTCTTCCAGGTGCTCTTCTGGGACCTGGATCCGCAGCACTGAATCCATGCGACGCTCTTGGGTCCGACCTCGCCGGCTCCTTTCTGGACTGCTCCCCACTTGTCGCGGACGACGGTGGCGGGGATCGGGATGTGTCCGTCGAACGGTCCAGCTGCTCCCTCGAGCCTCTCGTACTCGATGGCGGTGACGACGTTGGCGAACTTTCCGTATCCGTACTCGGTGGCCTTCTTGGCGTCGAAGACGTCGAATCCGGCTGCGACGATGATGGATCCGATGTCGAGGGTGATCTCCTCGTCCTTGTCGTCGTAGTGGATGCATCCCTTGCCGCAGGTCTTGGCGCAGACTCCGCACTTGCCCTCGAGGAGCATCTTACACTTGGTGGCGTCAATCAGGGCGACACGGGGGACGGCCTGAGCGTGGGGGATGTAGATTGCCTTGCGGGTGGTGAGTCCGTACTCGAACTCGTTGGGGATTCCCTTGGAGGGGCACTTTGCAACACAGTCTCCGCAAGCGGTGCAGGTGGTCGGATCGACGTACCTAGCCTTCTTGAGGACGGTGACCTTGAAGTCTCCCTCTTTGCCCTCGACTTTCTTGACCTCGTGGTAGGTCAGGAGGGTGATGTTCGGGTGTCCTGCTGCGTCCGCCATCTTGGGGGACAGGATACAGGCCGAACAGTCGTTGGTCGGGAAGGTCTTGTCAAGCATGCACATCGTTCCACCGATGGTCGGCTTTTTGTCGAGCAGGTAGACGTGGATGTTCCTGTCTGCAAGGTCGAGGGACGCCTGAATACCGGCGATCCCGCCTCCGATTACTAATGCAGATTTGGTCGTCATTCTATTGCCTCCGTTACCAGATACTGGTACGAATGGTATCTATAATGGCTGAATCAATTAAAACCCTTCCCACATAACATTTATATATGGCAAAATGGTTGTTTTCCGCCTCGGAAAAGTCAGTGAAAAAACTGGCCGTCCAATTTTCGCGTTACCTAAAAAATCCACTAGCCAGCATGCATTTTTCGGGCCGAAAAATGGGTTTATTGTTTTTGGTTAAACAACTAATTTACGAGTACCTTAATCACATACGAAAAAAATATTCGTATGCGTTTTAAACTATCCTAAAAGGGTGTTTTCGGCCTCCCTAATCGGGCAAACATTAAATAGAACTTTTATTCCGCAAAAAGACCCAAAAAACGACTGGCTCATCTGGACAAAAATCGGGCGAGTTACATCCAATGAACATCCAACCGCTTTTGCAAAGACATACCCTTGTCGCAATTAGACATCCTTCCGTCGCGGGCATTTACATGTCGTTCTGACCAGGAAATCGGACGTCCCGGAAGACCCGAAATCTTAAACGAAACACAGTCATTGAGAGGTCTAGATGACCGTCAAATCCGAACGCGGAAGGAGGCGTTACTGCGCCTTCAGGACCGATCCCTCGACGACCCGCGAGACCCTTATCCCGCGCCTGCCGAAGGACCACAGGTTCAAGGTCATCCAATGCGCGGGAGGCATGGCCGCAATCCGCTGCTCGCCAGAGGATGTGGAGGAATGCGCCGCCGCCATGAAGAGGGCGGACCCGTCGTCCGAGATGGTGCGCGTGTCCGGGACCATCCGCACCCTCAGGGACCGCTATTCGGTCCTCAGGGCGAACGCACCTCCCCGCCCGCCCCGCAAGGGGACCCCTCCCGTCGCTGTCCGCGAGGCTAGGAAGAAGGCCCCCTCGGACGACTCTTCTATAAAGCCATAAATAGTCATGTGCATTCCCCGCACACGAGGAGTTAATAGAAATGCAACCAGGACAAATGGCATATGACCGCGGGATCACCGTGTTTTCTCCCGACGGAAGGCTGTTCCAGGTAGAGTATGCCCGTGAGGCCGTCAAGAAAGGTTCGACGACCATCGGCATAAAGTTCAAGGACGGAGTCCTCCTCGTCGCCGACAAGAGGATTTCCAGCAGGCTCGTCGAGCCTGAGTCTGTCGAGAAGGTCTACCTTATCGACGAATTCATCGGATGCGCCACCTCCGGCCTCGTCGCCGATGCGCGCATCCTCGTGGACGAGGCGAGGAAGAACGCCCAGATTCACAAGGTCAACTACGGCGAGAACATCGGCGTAGCCATGCTCACCAAGCAGGTCTGCGATTACGAGCAGAACTTCACCCAGTGGGGAGGCGGCAGGCCTTTCGGTACCGCGATGCTCATCGCCGGCGCCGACGACCTCGGTGTCCACCTCTTCGAGACCGACCCCTCCGGAGCCATCGTTGCGTACAAGGCGAGCTGCATCGGAGTCGGCAGGGCGGTCGTCATGGACCTCCTGGAGAAGGAGTACAAGGACGGAATGACCTGCGACGCCGCTCTCAAGCTCGGAATGAAGGCGCTCGAGGCCGCCATCGAGGAGGCTCCCAAGGCGGAGTCCGTCGAGGTCGGTGTCGTCAAGGCCGGCGAGAAGTTCAAGATCATGACCAACGCCGAGAAGGCGAAGGCCATCCCGAAGGCTAAGGCAAAGGCCCCTGCCGCAAAGAAAGAGTGAGCCCGAATGGTAGATCTCGACGACGCAATCGTCGCAAGGCTCGAGAGCCACGGTGAGAGGTTCGAGGTTCTCCTCGACCCCAAGGCCATGGACCTCATTAAGCAGGGCAAGGACGTGGACCTCTCCGATTATCTCGCGGTGGAGGACGTGTTCAAGGACGCCCGCAAGGGGACCCGTCCGGAGACCTCCAAGATCATGGAGGTGTTCGCCACCGAGGACCCCGTCGAGATCGCCAAGCTCATCATCCAGAAGGGCGAGGTCCAGATGACCGCCCAGCAGCGCAAGGAGCTGCTGGACGCCAAGTACAAGAGGATCGTCGCCTACATCGCGGCCAACGCCATCAACCCCCAGACCAAGCTCCCCCACCCCCCGAAGCGTATCGAGATCGCCCTGGAGGAGGGGAAGTTCCACGTCGACCCCATGAAGGCTTTCGACAAGGAGGTCGAGGAGGCGATGAAGATCCTCCGCCCGCTGCTCCCCATCAGGTTCGAGAAGAGCCGTATCGCCATCAGGATCAAGGCGGACGACTACGGACGCTGCTTCGACGAGCTCTGCAAGTACGGCATCGTCGACCGCGAGGAGTGGACCAACGACGGCTTCTGGATCGGGACCATGGAGATACCCGCGGGACTCATCACCGAGATCACCGAGAAGCTCAAGACGAGGACCAAGGGAACCGCGGCAGTCAAACTGCTGTCGGAATGAATTACGTTCAGAGTGTGATAAAATGGAAAAAAGATTCGCCAGAAGGGCACGTGAGACTGTCCTCCCCGGAGACGTACTCGCCGATGCGGACGAGTTCAAGGCCGGTGAGAACGCGTACGAGCTCGACGGCAAGATCCGCGCGGAAGTGCTGGGAATAAAGACCATCATCGGAAACGCGGTTGGAGTCATCCCGTCGGGCGGCAGGTACATGCCCGAGACCGGTGACACCGTTATCGGAGTTATCAGCGATGTCGGACCGTCCAACTGGATGATCGACATAAATGCCCCCTACCCCGCCCCGCTGCATGTCAGCGAGGTCCCGTGGAAGGTGGAGTTCGGAGACACCACCTCCTTCCTCACCATGGAGGACGTCGTGCTCCTTAAGGTCCTCAGCGTGGACGAGACCAAGAAGATCTCCGTCACCATGAAGGACTCCGGACTCAGGAAGATTGAGGGCGGCCAGATCATCGAGATCGACCACAACAAGATCTCCCGCGTCATCGGAAAGGGCGGCTCCATGATCCAGATGCTGAAGAACATGACCGACTGCCGCATTACCGTCGGGCAGAACGGCCGCATATGGATCGACGGAGAGGGAGAAAACGCAACGGTCGCCGCGGCGGCCATCAAGAAGATCGAGGAGGAGGCCAGGTCCTCCAACCTTACGGAGAGGGTGCAGAGGTTCATCGAAGAGAGGCTGCCCCAGTCCGGGTACGCAGATGAAGATGAGGAGGAGTCCGAATGAGCGGACACACAGACATGGTTTTGGTTAACGAGGAAGGCATCAGGATCGACGGCCGCAGGGTCGACGAGAAAAGGAACATCAAGGTCGAGGCCGGCGTCCTGAAGAACGCCGACGGATCCTGCTACCTCGAGGTCGGTAAGAACAAGGTCCTCTGCGCGGTCTACGGACCCAGGGAGTGCCGCATGAGGCACCTGCAGGACCCCACCAAGGCGGTCATCACCGTCAAGTACAACATGCAGACCTACTCGGTCTCCGACAGGAAGAGGCCGGGAACCGACAGGAGGTCCGTCGAAATCTCCAAGCTCATCAGCGAGGCCCTCGAGAGCGTCGTTCTGACCGAGCTGTTCCCCCGCTCCACCATCGACATCTACATCGAGATCCTCCAGGCCAACGCCGGGACCAGGTGCGCCGGTCTCACCGCCGCATCCGTCGCCCTCGCCGACGCTGGGATCCCCATGAGGGACATCGTCCCCGCCATCGCCTGCGGCAAGGCGGACGGCCACGTCCTCCTCGACCTCAACAAGGAGGAGGACAACTACGGACAGGCCGACGTCCCCCTCGCCATCATCCCCAGCACCGACGAGATCGTCCTGCTGCAGATGGACGGCAACATGACCCGCGAGGAGCTGGACTACGGACTCGACATGGCCTTCAAGGCCGCCCACGAGGTCAACGACCTCCAGAGGGACGCGCTGCTCAGGCGCTACAACGAGAAAGCGAAGAAGGAGGAAGCAGAATGAGCACCCCCATCGTTTCACAGATCAGGAGGGACCACCTCCTCAACCTCCTCGCCGAGGGCAGGAGGGAGGACGGACGCCAGCTCGACGAGTTCAGGAGCATCAAGGTCGAGACCGGCCTCATCGAGTCCGCCGACGGGTCCGCCCGCGTCGAGCTCGGGGACACCGTCGTCATGGCCGGTGTCAAGATCGTCCCCGGAGTCCCCTACCCGGACGCCCCCGGAGACGGAACCCTCACCACCGGAATGGAGCTGCTGCCCATGGCACACCCCATGTTCGAGCCCGGACCGCCGGACGAGAACGCCATCGAAATGGCACGTGTCGTGGACCGCGGTATCCGCGAGTCCGGAATGATCGACGTCAAGAAGCTGTGCATCAAGGAAGGCGAGTCCATCTGGATGGTCTTCCTCGACCTGTACGCCATCAACCACGACGGCAACCTGTTCGATGCCGCCACCATCGCCTCCGTGTGCGCGCTGAGGACCGCGACCATCCCCTGGAAGCAGTACTTCCCCGACATGGAGAAGGACGACGAGCCCCTGCCCGTCACCTGCCTCCCCATCTCGGTCACCGAGCACAAAATAGGCAATGATTTAATAGTAGACCCTAATTTTGACGAAGAGGCCATAGCCACGGCCCGCCTGACCGTCACCACCGACGAGAACGGCAACTACCGTGCAATGCAGAAGGGCGGAAGGGGATCCATAACCAGGGGAGACCTGTCCCTCTGCCTCGACCGCGCCGTCGAGATAGGCAACAAGATCAGATCAATCATCGGGTGATTAGAAATGTCAAAGAGAACTCAGAAAGCAGGAACCGCAGGAAGGTTCGGCGCCAGGTACGGTGTCGTCGTCCGCAACAGGGTCAAATCCATCGAGGCCCACCAGAAGATGAAGCACGAGTGCCCCACGTGCCACCACGCATCCGTCACCAGGGTCTCCGCCGGAATCTGGGAGTGCAGGCACTGCGGATACAAGTTCGCAGCCGAGGCCTACAGCCCCAGGGTCAAGAAGACCACCGGCGTCGTCAAGGGAGCCGCTGCTCCCGTCGAGGCCCTCGAAGAGTGAGCATATCGGTGATCCGAATGCAGTACAGATGCGCCAAGTGCGGCGAGACCATCGTGAACACCAACACGATGGGTCTCCAGTGCGACAAATGCGGCTCCAAGATCTTCATCAAGGAAAGGCCCAACATCAAGAAGACCCTGAAGTCTGACTGAGATGCCTACAGCCGTCCTGAGGCTGGCGTCGGATACCTCCGGCGCCGCCGTATCCGCCCTCGAACCCGAGGTCAGACGCGACCTCCCCAGGACGAAGTCCCGCATTTACACCGAAGAAGGCGACGCGGTCCTTGAGATAGAGGCCGCGGACACCACCTCCATGAGAGCGGCGGTCAACTCCTTCCTCGAGTGCATCACGATTACGGAAGACATCGACAGGATTACGAAGGAATCCAAATGAACGGAATCAGCCCCCAGCTTCAGAACCAGATCACCCAGTACCAGCAGCTGCAGCAGCAGCTCCAGACCGCCACGGCCCAGAGGATCCAGATGGAATCCCAGATGAAGGAGCTCCAGCGCACTGTCGAGGAGCTGAAGAAGGCGACCGGCGACGTCTACCGCAACGTCGGGACCCTTCTGATCAAGGTCGACGACAAGGAGTCCCTCGCGGCCGACATGGAGGAGAGCCTCGAGACCATGGAGATCAGGGTCAGGGGATTCAAGAACCAGGAGGACAGCCTCCGCCAGAAGGCAGAGGCCCTCAGCAACTCCATCAACACCGCCATGGGCAACGCCCCTGCTCCCCGCCGCGACGACGAGGACGACGAGTAAACCATTCACGGCACCCCCCGGGGGTGCCTCCCTTTTCCACACCCGTTGCAGACCGAGTCTGTTAATACCCATTAACGACTATACCGAGCGAAGGAGAGAGCATGGACACCG
The DNA here is from genome assembly GCA_000350305.1 of Thermoplasmatales archaeon BRNA1. Lineage (NCBI taxonomy): Archaea > Methanobacteriati > Thermoplasmatota > Thermoplasmata > Thermoplasmatales > Thermoplasmatales archaeon BRNA1. Next base: position 288,834 of record CP002916.1, on the reverse strand, counting down.
GACACATCATCGAAAGGCTCGGGGCGGAGAGGAAGGTCATCCTGGTCCACGGCAACGCGGACATGGACGCCATAGGCTCCGCCTACGCCCTTAGGTGCTCCTTCCCGGAGGCGGACATCTTCGCTCCCGCCGGGGTCGACAGAATCGCGAGGATGGTCGCCGACAAGATGGACATCCCCATCCTGGACGCCGCGGACCTCTCCTCCTACGACCTCGTGATCGTCGTCGATTCGTCATCCCCCGAGCAACTGCAGAACGACAGCGTCGTCCTGCCCCGGGACTGTCTGGTCATCGACCACCACTCCCCCACCGGGAAGTGGGAGGGGATGGATTTCTGGTGCGACGATTCCAGGACCTCCTGCTGCGAGATCGTCCTGGACATCATCAGGGATGCGGGAGTGGAACTCTCACGTCAGGCGGGGCTCGCCATCATCGGCGGGATCATCACCGATTCCGGACACTTCCAGTTCGCGGACTCCAGATGCCTCAGGGCGTTCGCCGACATCATGGACTCCTGCGACATCCACATGGATGAGGCCATGCTCCTCACCCGCGCACCCGTAAACATGAGCGAGAGGATGGCTGCCATGAAGGCCATCGGAAGGTCCAAGTTCGACCGCTGCGGCGACATGATCGTGGCGGTGTCCTACGGCTCGTCCTTCGAGGCCGCATCGTGCAGGGCACTCCTCGCATCCGGCGCGGACGTCGTGTTCGTCGGATCCCAGAGGGAGGACGAGTTCCGCGTGTCCGGAAGGGCCACCCAGGAGATGGTCAGGAGAGGCGTGAAGCTCGATGCCATGATGGGGGAGCTCTCCACCGAGACCGACACCGACGGAGGGGGCCACGGAGGCGCCGCCGGGATGACCGGCGTCGGGGATGCGGAAGCCATGTGCAACATGTGCATGCAGAAGACCATGCAGCAGTTCAGGGAGATCAAGGCCCGCATGGAGGCCGAGAACCCCGGCATCTTCAGCAGGCACTGAGATTTTTGAAGAAAGTGACCCGCCGTGAGGGCGGGGAATGATTGTTTTCAGCGGAGCTTCTTGACGGAGGCCATGATCTCCACCATCTTCTGGTGGTTCTCCGGGTGCTCCTCGAAGAACTTCTGGACCGGCTCGAGGCACCTGATGAGTCCGTCGGCCGCCCCGGTCTTGAGGTCGACGGGACTGAGCTTCCCTCCGAAGTAGGCATCGGTGAGGGCCTCGTAGGAGTCGAAGGAGACGTTGCCTCCGTACTTCTCGGGGCGCTCGATGTCCATCCTCCCAATCCTGGGGAAGATGATGTACTTGGACATCATGAGGATGGGGTTGACGCTCTCCTGCTCCTTCTCCGGCGGGCAGAACGCCTTCTTAATCTTCTGGCGGATCTCATCGGGGGTGTCGTGGATCCTGATGGACGAGGATGGGTCAGACTTGGACATCTTCATCTCGATCATTCCCTCGGACTGCTTCTCGATACCCTCGCCGGTCCTGCAGACCTCGACCTTCTCGACAGCCTTGACCCCGTCGACGTTCATCCTGCTGTTCCCCTTGAGTCCGGGGATGAGCGGGGTGTGGAGTGCCAGGGGCTTCTTCCATCCCAGCTTGTCGGCGGCATCGCGGGCGAGCATGTTCGCCCTCCTCTGGTCGATCCCGGCGTAGGCGAGGTCGATCCCCATATGGAAGATGTCGGTGGCCTGCATCAGGGGGTAGATAACCTTGGAGGAGTCGAGGTCGGCCTCGTCCTCCTTCCTTCCCATGATGGTCATGGCCCTCTTGATCCTCAGGAGGGAGGTGACCTTTCCGATCTTGATGAGCTTCTCCCAGTAGTCGATGTCGTCCAGGATCTCGCTGGCGTAGCGGAACTCGACCTTGTCCCTGGGGACGCCGAGGGCGACGAAGCAGTCCTCCATGTACCTCGCGCAGGCGCGGATGTTTTCGATCTCGCCGCCGAGCTTGTCGTTGATGTAGGCGTGCCAGTCGGCCCAGAAGATGATGACCTTGAACCCTGCTTCGCAGAGGTCCCTGATCTTGGTGGTGACCAGCGCCCATCCGAGGTGGACGAGTCCGGAAGGCTCGAACCCGATATAGGCGAGCGGCTGCTCCTTGGTCTTGAACAGTTCGCGGAGCTCGTCCTCGTTGACGACCTCCATCGCAAGTCTCTTGACAAGGGCAATGCGCTCTTCTACGTCCATGGTTATCACGCGCGTGATTACACTCCCATTATAAAAATTGGGGACATGAAGTGGTTTTTATGCATTGATTGCCATACCCGTCCCGATGTACGAACTCCTTGTATCCAGCATCGAAGCTTCCCCCGTGGTGGACCGCAACGGCTACCCGTACTTCGTCCACCCGCTCACCGACGGCGTGCCCAAGATGGACCCAGCCGTTCTGAAAGAGGTGATCTCCTGGATCGAGGACGTCTCGGACCTGGAGTGCGACGTCATCGCCGCCCCGGAGGCCATGGGCATCCCTCTCGCGATTCCCGTATCCTTGGATAAGGGGATCCCGTACTCCGTGATCCGCAAGAAGAAATACGGGCTCCCCGGAGAGGTGGAGATCGAGCAGAACACCGGGTACTCTAAATCCGTGATGCACATCGACGGCATAAACATGGGGGACCGCGTGGTCATCATAGACGACGTGGTCAGCACCGGAGGGACCCTCATCGCGCTCATCAGGGCCCTCAGGGACGAGATCGGCGCGGAGATCGTGGATGTCGTCATCCCCGTGGACAAGAAGGGCGGTGCGGACATCGTGGAAAGGGAGACTGGCATCCGCGTCAAGACCCTGGTCAACGTCTACGTGGACGACGACCGCAAGGTCCACTGCGAACTGGTCGGAAACTAACTGTAGTGTCCGAGTTTTATCTACTGGGATGCCGAAGGGCCCTGCATGGGGCCGGACATCCTTCTTCTGATCCTCGCCGCCGCTGGATTGGGGACCCTGGTTGGGACGTTCACGGGATTGGTCCCCGGGATCCATGTTAACACCGCTGCCTCCGTGATGGTCGCCCTGCATCCCGCGGCCGTCTCCTTCCTAGGGGATGAGTTCGGAGGGCTAGACTCCGCTGTCCTGATATCGTGCTGCATCATGGCGGCCGCCACTGTGCATTCCTTCGTGGACTTCGTCCCGTCGGTCTTCATCGGTGCCCCCGATCCCGACGAGGCGTTGTCGGTACTGCCGGGGCATCTCCTCGTGTCGCAGGGGAAGGGGATGGTAGCCGTCCGTGCGGCTGCGATAGGTTCCGCCGTCGGGGCGGCATGCGCGGTAGCCCTCGCTGTCCCACTCCAGTGGATCATGCTCCACGGCGGGGAGGATCTCATCGACCCCATGACCCTCGGGGTGCTCCTCGTGGCCCTGGGAACGGTAGTACTGACCTCCCCCGGGAAGATACGGACGGCGGCCATGCTCCTCCTGTCCGGAGCGGTCGGGTGCGCGGTCATGGACATGGGGATCCCGTCTCACGGACTGTTCGGGGAGGGCACCCTCCTCTTCCCGATGCTGGCGGGACTGTTCGGGATCCCTCCGCTGCTGGAGAAGAGTACACAGGGTCTTCTGCCTCCCCAGACCGACGATGTCAAGGATCCTGTGGGCATCCTCCCCGGGATCAGAGGGGTCGCCACGGGACTGGTCGCGGGCTGGTTCCCCGGGATCACCGCCACCACGGGCGCCACCATCACCGCCGCGTTCTCGGAGGAGAAGGACCCGGCATCGTTCATCTCCCTGACCGGGAGCATAGGGACGGTCACCGCTATATTCTCGGTGGTCACCCTCTCCGTCTCCGGAAAGGGGAGGTCAGGCACCGCCATATCAGTGGGGGAGATGCTCGGAGACGGGCTGCAGGGGTTCTGCTCCGAACCGTTCGTCCTGATACTCCTGAGCATCGCCCTGGCCTCCGCCGCGGGATACGCCGTGACCGTCCGTGCAGGCAAGATGATGATCGGGATCGTGGACCGCATACCCGCCGAGACCCTCGGGAACGCCGTCCTGGTCCTCGTCGCCGCACTGGTGTTCGTATTCACCGGCCCGTGGGGTCTCGCGGTGCTCTCCGTGTGCTCCGGGATAGGCATGATCCCGCCGAATCTGGGCATAGGGAGGGTCTGTCTCGTTGGATGTATAATCATCCCATGCGTTTTGAACCTTGTTTAAGTAGCCAGCGTTATTTATCATCCGAATATGTTCGTAAGTTTCTACTTATCCGAATATAAAGGTATTGAATATCGTGAGCACTGAGTTAGGCCGTTCCAACCTCATCATCCTCGTGGGCGTGGTTTTCTTCACCATGTTCATGAACGGGTTGGATTCGAGCATCACCAACGTCGCCCTGCCCGAGATGGGCACGGTCTTCGATGTGGACATAGCCACGGTGTCGTGGGTGTCCGTCATATACCTCATGGTGCTCGCCTGCAGCCTCATGGTATTCGCCAAGATTGCAGCCGACACGGGGGTCAAGAGGGTCCTCCCGTTCGGTATCGCAGTGTTCACGATCGGATCCCTCATGTGCGCGATATCTCCCACCTATTGGTTCCTCATATTCTCCAGGGCGATACAGGCCATCGGCGGTGCCGCCCTCGCCGCCACAGCGCCCATGGTCTGCACCATATACATGCCCCCGTCGCGCCTGGGATTCAGCCTCTCCATCCTCACCGTCGGTACCGGTTTCGGATACGCTATCGGACCGTTCGTCGGCGGACTGATCATGGAGTATTCGACATGGCACCTCATCTTCCTCATCAACATACCCGTCGGAATGCTCTGCGTCCCGCTGCTCATGAAGGCGCTCAGGGACGAGACCGTCGGCAGACTGGTGGACTTCGACTATCTCGGAGCGGGATTCCTGTGCACGGCAATCTTCATGGGAATCCTGTCCCTGGAGCTCCTGCCCCACGCGGGCATGTGGGTGTTCGCGGTCATGTCCGGGATCTCCTGCTCCGCGCTTCTGCTTCTCTTCATCCTCGCGGAGTGGGGGGCGGAGAACCCGCTGCTCAACATGAAGATGCTGCTCCACTTCGACTTCATAGTCCTCTTCCTCTGCCTTGCGGGAATGAACCTGGCCTACACCGGAGCAACGTATCTGCTGCCGTTCTTCGGAGAGGTCTACCTCGACATGTCCGCCCTGGAGATGGGAGAGTACCTCCTGGCTGGCGCGATGGTCACCACGATACTCGGCATCCCCATCGCACGCCTGTCGGACAGGAGGGGGAGGAAGGTGTTCTGTGCCTGCGCCGGCATGATAATGGGACTGGTGTTCCTTCTGTACTACATCCTCGCGGACGGCATGAGCCGCACGACCCTGCTCATACTCCTCCTCGGAATCGGACTCGGATGGGCCTTCGTCGGCGGACCTATGGGTTCCAGGCTCGTGGAGCACGCCCGCGAGGAGAGGAACATGGCCTCCTCCCTCACCAACATGGCCTACAACATCGGAGGCGTGAGTGGTGCCGCACTGGCGTCGCTGATCTTCACGACCTTCTCCGACTCCATCGGGATGGACATCTTCGATGTGCCGGACGAGAACTTCATCGCGGGATTCGAGCCCGCGATGCTCTTCCTCGCCCTGTGCGCCCTCGCCGTGGGCGCCCTGGCCCTCATCGTGAAGGACAGGAAGAGGAAGGTCACCATTGAGCCCATCTTCGGGGAACACAGGGTCGAGGGGGAGCTCGTGATCGAGGATCTCCCCGGCCCCGGCCGTCACCACCATATCTGATGAACCCCTTCGGTGATCCGATGGAATGCGCCCTTGACAAACGCCACCTCACGATGCTTTTCGCGGTGATGCTGTTCGCCACGTTCATGGACGGTCTGGATGGTACCATCGTCAACGTCGCGGCCCCCGACATCGGCATGGACCTCGGCGTGGACACCGCCACCGTCTCGTGGATAGTCATCGTGTACATGGTCGTCCTGGCCGGGACCCTGGTGGCATTCGCCAGGATATCGGCGGACATCGGCGTGAGGAAGGTCATGGCCGCGGGGATCTTCATATTCATCGCGGGATCCGCCCTCTGCGGTCTCTCGGACTCCTTCGCCATGCTCGTGACGTTCAGGGCGGTGCAGGCGATAGGTGCCGCGATGATGGGCGCCACCGCGCCCCAATGCTGCACGGAGTACCTCCCGCTGAACAAGCTCGGTTTCGGACTGTCCATAGTCAGCATAGGCGGGTCGGCGGGATTCGCCGTCGGACCGTTCATAGGCGGGGCCATCGTGGAATTCTTCGACTGGCACTGGTGCTTCCTGATCAACATCCCGATCGGCCTGGTGGCCGCCCCACTCGTCCTCAGGGCACTGCCGCCCAGGAAGGAGAGCGGGAGGATCCGCCTGGATTACCGCGGCGCGGTGACCCTCTGCGGGGCGATAGCATCGGGGACACTTGCCATCGAGACCGTCTCCTACCCGGACCTGAGGCTGCTGACCGCGGTATGCGCGGTGCTGTTCTTCGTGATGCTGGCACTCTTCATCGCAGCGGAGAGGAGGACGGACAGGCCTCTCCTGAACATACGTATGTTCGCCAAGCCGGACTTCACGGCGATATTCCTGTGTCTCATGATGATGAACGCGGCCTACATGGGGATGCTGTACCTCCTCCCGTTCTTCGGCGAGAAGTGTCTGGATATGACATCCCTGACCGTCGGCGCTTTCATGATGATCTCCGGGATGGCAATCGTCGTCTTCGGGATGCCCATAGGGAAGTGGTCGGACAGGAAGGGCAGGAGGCTGTTCTCGGCCTGCGCGGGCATATCCATGCTCATCGCCGATGTGATCCTCATCGTGCTGAACCGCGACATATCGTGGGCGGTGTTCGCCGTGGCCATGTTCTTCATGGGATTCTGCTGGACATTCGTCGGAGGACCCATGGCATCCAGGCTCGTGGAGCATGCGGGGGAGGACCAGGACATGGCCTCCTCGCTCACCAACGAGGGGTACTACATCGGGGCATCGGTCGGAACGGCGGTGATAGTCGCCGTGTTCACCTTCGCCTCGGGTTCCGGGGGCGTGGACATTGCGGACGTATCCGCATCGGTGTTCAACGACGGTTTCGTACCCTCCGCCGCGGTATGCGCAGGCATGGCGATCCTGGTAACCGTCCTTTCCCTGATCGTCAGAGACAGGAATGCATAATTCCGTACGTTTTATTAAGCGGACACGTATCCACGGGCGAAAGGCGACCCCAATGGAGAACGTAATGCTGGACAGACGTCACACCGCACTCATGCTGGTGATAGTCTTCTTCGCCACGTTCATGGACGGGCTGGATGGCAGCATCGTCGGTGTCGCCCTTCCTACAATAGGCGAGTCGGTGGGCGTTGACACCGCCACTTCGAGCTGGGTCACAATCACCTATCTCATGGTGCTCGCGGGGACCCTGGTCGCCTTCGCTAGAGTGGCCAGCGACATCGGGGTTAGGAAGATCATCTGCGTCGGTCTCGCCGTGTTCACGGCCGGTTCCGCCGTCTGCGGACTATCCGCGGATTTCGCCATGCTGATCGCGGGACGCGTCATCCAGGGAGTGGGTGCGGCCATGATGGGTGCGGCGGCTCCCATGTGCTGCACCAAACATCTCCCTCTGTCCAAGCTCGGATTCGGGATGTCGGTCGTCACCATCGGTGCATCCCTTGGGTTCGCACTCGGGCCCGCCATCGGAGGGGCCATCGTGGAATACGCCTCCTGGCACTGGTGCTTCCTCATCAACATACCCCTTGGGATCGCCGCGGCGCCGCTCGCCCTGAAGGCCATCCCCGCATCCTCCGAACCGCACTCCGGGATGACCCTTGATGTCTCCGGGACCGTCGTCCTCTGCGCAACGATCATCCTCGGGGTATTCGCCATCGAGACCCTCTCGTATTCCGGTATGAGGGCCGTCTCCATCATGACGGGACTGATGGCAATCGCCCTTCTGGCTCTTTTCGTGAGGATTGAGGCCGGCAAGGAGAGGCCGCTGCTGCATCTGAAGATGTTCCGCCGCCTTGACTTCTCCGCGATGTTCATCTGCCTCATGCTGGTGAACGCCGCCTACATGGGGATGATGTACCTCTTCCCGTTCTACGGCCAGATCTATCTCGGGAAGCCCACCCTGGAGATCGGGCTGTTCCTGCTGGAATCCGCCACGGTTACCGCACTGTTCGGAATGCCCATGGCCAGGTGGTCGGACAGGAGAGGGCGGAAGCCGTTCTGCGTCGCCGCCGGGGTCATCATGACGATTGCTTTCGCCTGCTACGGCATATTCGGGGAGAACATGACAGATGCGGAACTGGTCGTCATCCTGTTCATGAAGGGATTCGTCTGGGCCCTGGTGGGGGGACCCATGGCCTCCAGGATGATCGAGCACGCCACCGACCGCGACCTGGCATCCTCGCTCACCAACGAGGCTTACTACATCGGTGGTGCGATCGGTACGGCATTCTTCGCCATGACGTTCACCCTGTTCTCCGGTACCGAGGGAGTGGACATCATGGACGTGGCACGCATGGACTTCCTCGACGGGTTCATCCCCTCTGCGTACCTGTGCGCCCTGATGGGATTCGCGATCCTGGTCCTTTCCGTCCTGATAAAGGACAGGAAGAAGTCAGGCGAGCTTTGACTCCGCCTTCTCCATGAACTTGTCGGAGTGGACCCTGAAACGCTCGTGGTATCCGGTTCCGACATCGCCCTTGGAGTCCCTGACGGACACCGCGAAACGGACCCTCGCCCTGTCGACTTCGCATACGCTGACCCTGCAGACAACCTCGCTCCCGACGGGAGAGGGCGAGACATGCCGGATATCCATGAGGGTGCCGACGGTGGTATCTCCCCCGTCCATGAACTGTACCAGACATTCGCAGGCGGCCTGTTCGATGAGCTGGATCATGCGGGGGGTGGCAAGCACCGGGAGCGTCCCGCTGCCCCAAGCGGCGGCGGTGTCCTGTTCGGTGACGGTCAGACGCTTCTCGCAGGAGATACCGGGTGTGATCATGATAGGTCAATCCCGTTCTGATACAAAAATCACGGGCACTCCCTGTAATCGTACCTTCCGTCCCTGATCCTCCCGATGACCGTCTCCGGGACCTGTGCGATGACGTCCATCGGGAATATACCCGAACGGATGTCCCTGTACCCCACGGAGGACAGGGTCATGATCCTAAGGGTCCCCAGGCCGTACCTCCTCTGGATGGGACCGGAGGATACCCCCGCGATCTGCACCCTGTCGTACATGAGGTACTCGTCGGCGATGTCGAACCCGCCGCGGGTGATCCTGAACAGCTTCTCGCCGGAGGAGAACGTACGTACCCTGTACCTGGACGCCATATACGCGAGGATGACCGCGGCACCTGCGATCCCGATGATAAGGATGACGTTCAGCCATATGCTGTCCAGATCGTCCGCGTAAACGTCGCGGATGATGAGGGATGCGGCGAGCCAGACCGCCGCGGCGGGAACGCTCTTGACCGCCATGATGCCGAGGGTGACCGGACCCTGATGGATGACCTCCTCCTCGAGGTAGAACTCCGGGAGGATCTGCTTCATGAAGTCCCTGACGACCGCCTTCTTCTTGAGGGGGCAGATCAGCGGAATCCCCATATCGTCCATGGCACCGACGACCTCCGCCTCCAGGGTGCACATTCCGAGCATCCTGGGGACGAGCGGGCTCCTCATCCTGGCGGAGTTCACCTTGCCGACCTTGAAGGACTTCCTGCTGGTAACGAAAAGTCCGCTGTGGACGGTGATCGTGTCGCCGATACGGTAGATCCTGTAGTTGCCGTACTTGATGATGACCTTGACCACCGGCACCGCCATCGTGAACACGAACATGGCGGCACCGATGATGAAGTTCCCGGCACTCCCGGTAGCCAGCCCCCACACGCTGTACAGGAGCATGAGCAGGGAGAACACGATGCTCCAGGTGGGCTGCCCCAGGAGACTGTGGATGACGACCTCGGTGTTGGTAACGCGGATCATCGAAGGGATGTCGGTGTCCTCCTGGATGGAGGTGGTGAACTTGCCGAACATGCGGTTGTTGATGGTCTCGCGGAGCTCGTCGGCCAGGTCCTTCCTGAGGACGAGGGTGGCCTCGGCATTCCTGGAATTGACCGCGGAGTTCACGTTGAACTTGAGGGTGGATGTACCGAAGATCATATTCCAGAAACCGCGGACCACCTGGACGGATGCCATGCGGTCGTACCTGATCTCCACCTTAGCCTTCCAGACGGTGTTCTTGAACACCACCAGCTCGGAGTCGGTGAATGTGTACGTCGTGAGCTTCCAGATGCGCCACGACACGCAGAAGACCGCCAAGGCCAGGACCGCGACGACCGCTAGGAAGTACTCCACCTTCAGCTCCTCCTCGTTGGAGAAGGTCATGTACAGGATCCAGATGGAGATGAAGATGACCGCGCTGAGGGTCCTAGCGATTATGGTGGTGAAATGGTTGCGGTAAACGGAATCGGTCATTCAGTCCCTTTCCTGCAGAATGTTGACGACGACGTCCTTCAGCTTGGCGGCGATACCCTCGGCCTCACCCTTCTCCAGATACTGGATGTAGGCGGTACCGCCGGCGGTGGTTATAGCTACGTCGGCAAGGTTGAACATGCGGAGGATCGGCCCGCTGGAAACCTCGACCTGGTGGATCCTCTCGATGGGAACGAGCTCGTGGGTGATAACGAACACCCCGCGCCTGATGTCCACGGCGTCCTCGGCGATGCGGTACCTGTAGCGCCTGTAGTATATGACGGGATAGACGATCCTGAAGGCTGCCACGAGGGCGAATGCGGCGACCGCCGCAATCCTCTCCCATCTGTACTCATCGCCCTTCGCGAAGAAGACCGCCGCGAAGGCCGCTGCGGCGGCGACGGCGATGATGATCAGCGACACGATGTACATGGCCTTCTTGGATGACGGTTCGAGGCAACGGTAACCGTCGGAGGTCAATCCGTTCTCATCCGTCTCGAACTGGTCGGAACCTAACATGCGTGTACGATTGGGTGCATCGTATTTAGGATTTGACAGCACAGATCCCCGTCTTCCGAAGGGAACTGAAAAACCCTTTAATCATGAAGTCTATGCGGTTGCGGATGGGATGCATATGAGCCTCGAGGAGGAGCTCAAGAACGAATTGTACTGCCTCAGGGACGACCTTAGGCACAAGAACAGGAAACAGAACGGCAAGGAACCGATGATATGCTCGGACGAAGCACTCACACAGATGTCCCAGCACATTCCGGTGAAGGAGGCGGACCTGTCCGCCATCGACGGCATCGGCGATAGGTTCATAGAGAACTACGGCAGGGATTTCCTCGCGGTCACACGCAAGTACGCGGTTTCCGCGGCGAAGGGGTCAGACATCAACAAATCCATGGACCAGACCCTTCGCGAACTCCAGAAGAAACTTGTCAACATCAGTAAGGGAAACAGGCTCCTCTACATGCCCAGGACCAGCGTCAAGAACTCCTTCGACATCATGGACGGCAGGGACACCGACGTGGAGTCCTTCCTGTTCGGCAGGAAACGTTCCCTGAAACTGTGCGGGGCATCCTCCTCCAAGGAAGAGGAGAAGAAGTTCCGCAGGCTCAACAACATACTCAGGGAGGTCACCCGCGACCAGAGGGAGAGGGGAATGTACGACCTGTACATCGGATATCCCTTCATCGAAGGGAGCCTCGCAGGCGAGGAGGACTTCCCCCTCAGGGGGCCTCTGGCACTGTTCCCCGTGACCATGTCCAAGAACGGCAGGGAGATCAGCATCGAACTCGATGATTCCCGCGACACCGTCTACAACAACACGCTCATACTCGCGTCCATCAAGATGATGAAGACGCACAAGACCCTGCCCGACTGCGTCCTGGACGACTGGAGCCAGGACTCCTTCCTCAGGGACCTCGTGGCGTTCTATGCGAACGAGGGGATCAGCATGGAGATCCCGGACGGGCGTGTCGTCAGGTTCCGGGAGTACAAGGCCACCGAGTTCCCCAAATACAAACCCGGCGAGTTCAGGATGACCCTGAACGCCGTCCTCGGAAAGTACCCCTCCTACTCCAGCTTCATCCAGAGGGACTTCGACACCCTCCTCTCCGGCAAGGAGATCAACAACACCCTCAACGACCTCCTCAAGGACCTCAACAAGGAGGATTTCTACTCGGAGTACCCCCTCCCGCTCTCCCAGAGCGAGATCAGGAACAAGGGGATCGAGGCCTCCGAGAGGAACCTCACGTACATCAACACCCTCAACTCCGCCCAGGAGAACGTCCTCACCGCTGTGGACAAGGAGGACGAGATCGTCGTGCAGGGTCCCCCGGGGACCGGGAAATCCCAGGTCATCACCGGCCTGATTTGCTCGGCCGTCGCGGAGGGCAAGACCGTCCTGATGGTGTCCGAGAAGAAGACCGCCCTCGATGTGGTGTACTCCAGGATGGGTACCCTCTCGAAATACGCGCTGCAGATCGACGACACCGCCGACAAGGACCGTTTCTACAAACAGCTCGGCAACATGCTCAGGACCGAGCCCAGGGCACCCGCCCCCGGGATCGGGCAGCTCTCCGAGGCCATCGACACCGACGTGGCGAAGCTGTCGGACATCGCCAACACCCTCTACGAGCCCGATGAATTCGGTCTCAAGCCCAACGACCTCTACGCGAGGGACAGATGGCTTGACCTCAACGACCGCGGGCAGTTCGAGACCTTCCAGCTCTACAAGGCGGGGGTCTCCCCGTCCCTGCTCACCATCGACTACGATGAGCTCTCAGACCTCCACATCAAGTATTCCGACCCCGGACTGATCAACAACTTCCGCGAGTACAACGATATCCTCGACAAATCCCCGTGGATGGAGAAGATGAAGACCGGGCTCACCAACTACCAGATCTCCGAGATGAAGGCGGATCTTGAGAGGGTCCACGCCATGAACGAGGACCTCAGCAGGAAGGGATTCCTCTCCCGCCTGTTCGCCAAGGGGAAGGTGGACAGGGACACCACCGAGATCGTGGACAAGTACTTCGACAGGTACGGTCCGAAGGACATCGACTACGTCAAGAGCAACGCGTCCTCCATCTCCGATTCCATCGATGATTACGACCGGTTCTCCAGGAGGGCCACCCTCTACCGTGCCCTCGATTCCACCCAGAGGGAGTACTGGAAGAACCTCACCGCCCTCACGAGGAACGTCAAGACCTCGTACTCCAACGCCAACGACAACATGTTCGAGTACATCATGAACGACCACCTCCAGAAGTTCGACGCCACCCACAGCGAGCTCATGCAGGAGCTCCACGACTTCGACTCCATCGTGGCCGATATGGACCGCAGGATGGAGGAGAAGAGGCAGGTCACCAGGAGGCTCCTGGAGTCCGAGCTCTCCAACTCCCTCAGGTACATCACCGAGTCCAAGAGGCGCGGGGACATCGCCAGGATCGTGGAGAACAAGAGGAAGTGGTCCCTCAACAAGTTCATCAACCGCTACGGATACGAGCTGTTCAAGGGCGTGAGGATCTGGCTCCTCACCCCAGAGGTCGTGTCCGAGATCATCCCCATGGAGATGGGTCTGTTCGACCTCCTGGTCTTCGACGAGGCCTCGCAGATGTACGTCGAGAGGGGCATCCCCTCGATCTACCGCGCCAAGAAGGTCGTCGTCGCCGGGGACCACAAGCAGCTCCGCCCCAGCTCCCTCGGGGTCGGAAGGGTGACCTACGACGAGGAGGACGAGGAGGATCTGGACGTCAACTCCGCCCTCGAGGAGGAATCCCTGCTCGACCTCGCGAGGTCCAGGTACGATTCCATACTCCTGAACTTCCACTACCGCTCCAAGTACGAGGAGCTCATCGCCTTCTCGAACTACGCCTTCTACGGAGGGAGGCTCTACGTCTCACCCAACATCGCCTCGCCCGCCAGGCCCCCGATCGAGATGATCAAGGTCGACGGGAAGTGGGAGGACCGTTCGAACTCCGCCGAGGCCGACAGGGTCGTGGAGCTCCTGAAGCAGATCTTCCGCGAGAGGCAGCACGACGAGACCATCGGGATAATCACGTTCAACTCCTCACAGAGGGACCTCATCAACGACCGCATCGACGATGCATGCTCCGACGACCCCGCCTTCTCCAACCTCATCGCCAGCGAGGAGAAGAGAATGGACAACGGGGAGGACGTGGGTCTGTTCGTGAAGAACATCGAGTCCGTGCAGGGCGACGAGAGGGACATCATCATCTTCTCCATCGGCTACGCCAAGAACGAAGAGGGCCGCATCATGCAGAGGTTCGGATGGCTGAACACCCACGGCGGCGAGAACCGCCTGAACGTCGCCATCTCCCGCGCGAAGAAGAAGATCTACATCGTCAACTCCTTCGACCCGGAGGAACTCCAGGTGGACACCGTCAAGGGGGACGGACCGAAAATCCTGAAGAAGTACCTCCAGTACGCCAGGGCGGTTTCGGACGGGAACGAGGAGTACGCCAGGACTATACTGAAGTCTTTCGTGTCCCCGGGCGACGATGAGGCCAACCCATCCGTCGACGTCTACCCCGTCATGGACCGCGTCTACGACGCCCTCATCAGGAAGGGATACACCGTCGAGAGGAACGTCGGTATCGGGGGATACAACATCGACCTCGCCGTGAAACAGAACGACAAGTTCATACTCGGTATCGAGTGCGACAGCAGGATCTACGCACTCTCGGCATCCACCAGGGAGAGGGACTATCACCGTCAGAAATACCTCGAATCGAGAGGCTGGCACATTCATAGGGTATGGACCGCGGGCATGTACAAGGACCCTGCCGAAGAGATCGCAAAGATCGTCGCCGCCATCGAGAAGTCGCAGACCACGGCATGATTTAGGTATGGCTTAAATTAAATACCCGCAGGCCAATCCTCACCCATGGCGAAGAAGCTCAAGCTCAAGGTAGACAACATGATGTGCGAGGTCTGCGTCGCCAACGTGACCAAGGCCCTCGACATCGACGGCGTATCCGACCTGTCCGTGAAGATCGGTTCCGCTTCCCTCTCCTACGACGAGGCGAAGGTTTCCGAGGAACAGCTCATCAGGGCCGTGGTGGACGCGGGATTCCCCTGCAGGGTCAAGAAAGGACTGTTCTGATGGCCGAGGAGATCAGGGAGACCCTCCGCATAGGCGGCATGACCTGTGCCGCATGCGCGGTGAAGATCGAGACCTCCGTGCGCAGACTGCCCGGAGTCATCGACTGCGTCTCCAACTACGGGAACAACACCGCTACGGTGACCTACGATTCTTCCAGGGTCAGCCACGCCCAGATCGTGAAGGCGATAGAGAAGGCAGGCTACACCGTCATCGAAGGCGATGCCCGTGCAACAGAGGAAGCGGACCGCAGGGAGGCCCGCTCAAGGAAGATCAACCTCATCCTGGCGATCGTGTTCGCGATCCCCCTCTCCGTCTATGCCATGGCCAGGATGTTCGGTGTCGACGTCCCCTTCCGCGACGACGGACTCGTCTACGCATCCGCTCAGCTGATCCTCCTGATCCCCATCCTCTGGGCGGGGAGGGGATTCTTCATCCGCGGCATACCCGCACTCCTCAGGAGGAGTCCCAGCATGGACACCCTTATCGCCATGGGGTCCGGCGTAGCCGTTGTCTATTCCCTTTACTGCACGTACCGCATCTGGATGGGCGACGCCGGCATGGCCGACCACCTGTCATTCGACAGCGCAGGCATGATCATCGCGTTCATCTCCATAGGGAAGTATCTGGAGTCCCTGGGGAAGGTCCACACCAATTCCGCCATATCCGGACTCCTAGACCTTGAGCCCAAGGAGGCATCCGTCATCAGTGACGGGGCAGAAATCAGGGTCCCCGTCGAGGACCTGAAGGAAGGGGACATCATTCTCGTCAGACCGGGGGAGTCCGTACCCGCGGACGGCAAGGTCCTGGAAGGGACCTCTCCCGTGAACGAGAGCATGCTGACTGGGGAGTCTGTACCCGTGATGAAATCCGCCGGAGACGAGGTGTTCTCCGCCACCGTCAACGGAGAGGGCTCTCTCAGGATCCGGGCGGAGCATGTTGGGAAGGATACCGTCCTCTACCGGATCGTCGGGATGATCGAGAGCGCCCAGGGCACCAAGGCCCCGATGGCGAGGCTCGCGGACAGGGTTGCGGGGGTGTTCGTCCCCGCGGTCATCCTCATCTCCGTAGCGTGCTGCCTCGCATGGTTCCTCCTGGGGGACAGGAGCGCCTCGTTCTCGCTGACCGTCATGATCTCCGTACTGATCATCGCATGCCCCTGCGCACTCGGCCTAGCTACCCCGCTGGCAATCATCATGGGGACCGGGAAGGCGGCGAAGTACGGCATCCTCTTCAAATCCGCTCCTGCCCTGGAGGCCTCCGGACGTGTCGATGCAGCCATCCTGGACAAGACCGGTACGATCACTGAGGGACGTCCCGAGGTTACGGACATCGTTGCGGCGGACGGATCAGATGAAGACACCGTCCTGAACTTTGCGGCGGCTGCGGAGGCCGACTCCCAGCACCCCGTTGCGGCGGCCGTCGTGAGGAGGGCGGGCACCGTCCCGGAGCATTCCGATTTCGCCTCGGTCACGGGCGAGGGCGTCTCATGCCTATCCTGCGGAAAACGCATACTCGTCGGTTCCGGCAGCCTGATGAAAAGCAACGGAGTGGACGTTTCCTCATTAGTGCCAGCATATGAAAAGCTGTCATCGGAGGCAAAGACCTGCATGTACGTCGCCGCAGACGGGATGGCGATCGGGATCATCGCCGTCGCCGACCCCGTAAGGGAGAATGCCGCATCTGCGGTAAGCTCTCTGAAGGATCTCGGGATCTCGCCGATGATGGTCACCGGTGATAATGCACAGACCGCCGAAGCCGTGGGCAGGGCCGTAGGAATCACAGACATCCGCTCGGGTGCCAAGCCCGGCGACAAGATCGAGGCCGTAAAGGACCTCCAGATCCGTCAGAGGACCGTTGCCATGGCAGGGGACGGGATCAACGATGCCCCCGCTCTGACTCAGGCGAACATCGGAGTCGCCGTTGGTTCGGGAACGGATATCGCCATCGGTGCGGCTGACGTGGTGCTCATGAACGACGACCCCCGCACGATTCCCGCGGCTTTCGAGATCGGAAGGGCGACTGTTGGCAACATCAGGCAGAACCTGTTCCTCGCATTCGTCTACAATGCGGTGTGCATCCCGATCGCGGCCGGTCTCCCGTACCTTCTGGGCATGGGGGAGTTCGACCACATGCCGATGATCGCGGCAGCGGCTATGGCGTGCTCCTCCCTGAGCGTCACCGCCAACGCGTTGAGGCTCGGCAGGGTCAGGCCGAGATCCCTCAGCTGAGCTCGGTAACCTTCAGAGTGCCGGAGCAGGCCCCGACCACTTTCTCGGATTTCCTCACGGCGAGCGGATGGGAGTACAGCGGGGAATCGACGGTCATCGACTCGTATTCCCCTCCCTCGCCCATGATGCTTATCCCGAACTTATCGCGGAGTTTTTTGAGATCTCTGGCACAGTCCTCGTCGATGATCCTTCCGAGCCAGGATTCGTCGAATCCGTCGGCGTAATAACCGACGATTATCGCCTTGGTCCCGGAGGCTATGATCTCATCCAGGAGGAGATCCTGGTCCTTCCTCCACATGGGTGCGAGAAACTTCAGGTCCAGTTCCCCGCAGACGATGTTCATCCTGTCCCACTGGTAGTCCGACCACACCGCACCCGAGACGACGCCGTCCACATCGAGTCCCTCGAGGGCCCTGCGGAGTCCCTCCATGTCGGAGTCCTCCTCTCCCGTGGAATGTCCCAGGATCAGTTCCTTCCCCATGGATTCCGCCATCGCTGGCACGTTGTTGAGGTTGGGGGTATGGAAGATCCACGACTGCTTGTCATCCGGGACCACGTTCACAATGTACGGGACCTCGTGGCCCATCTGCTCCGCGGTGTAAAGGGAAAAAGCGGAATCCTTGCCGCCGGACCAGAGGGACGCTAGACGCATGGTTTCCAATCTGACGTTAGGTTAATATGATTTTTCGTTTATTGGGGGATCAGAGGTTTTAGTGATGGCGGAGCTCGACCAGCAGGCGATGAAGAAGGCGGCGGCGGAGAAGGCCGTCAACGACTACGTTAAAGACGGAATGATCGTCGGTCTGGGTACCGGAAGCACCGCCTATTTCGCCATCAAGAGGGTCGGGGAGCTCGTCGCACAGGGCTACGACCTGAAATGCGTCACCACCTCCAACGCCTCCGAGGACCTTGCCAAAGAGTGCGGCATCACCACTCTGGACCTCAACGACGTAGATCACATCGACGTCACCATCGACGGGGCCGACGAGGTAGACCCCGGAATGAACCTCATCAAGGGTCTGGGGGGTGCGCTCCTGCGCGAGAAGATCGTAGCGGCCGCATCCGTCTCCGAAATCATCATCGTGGACGAGAGCAAGACCGTGGAGAAACTCGGGACCAAGGCGCCCCTGCCGGTGGAGGTCCTCCAGTTCGGACACCTCAAGACCGCTTACGGACTCAAGAGGCAGGGATGCGAGCCGGTCCTCAGGATGAAGGACGGAAAGCCCTTCGTCACCGACGGCGGGAACTTCATCTACGACTGCAGGTTCCCTGAGGGAATCGACAGGGCATTCTTCCTCCAGCAGGCCCTGGACACCATCCCCGGGGTCGTGGAATGCGGCCTGTTCCTGAATATGGTCGCGGCCGTCATCATCTCCAAGAAGGACGGCACCACCTCCGTCATGGAATGAACGGGAAAAAGACCCGGCTTCGGGGCCGGGTTAAGGGATTTATGTCATTCTTTGAGCTTTTCATCCGCTTTGCTGATCAACGCATCTATGGCCTTCCTTGCGTCCGGCTCGATAGGTGTCGTTCTGTGGTTCACGAGGATATCCTGCACTCTGTCATGGGCCCTTTCGAGAGCGTCTTTTGAGTCGCGGTCGGCCCATTCATCATACATGCTCTTGTTGAACAGACGGTCGGTCTGGACATCCGACATCGCGGAAACCGTTGCGGGCATGGTGATGAAGTCGCCTCCGACACCTGCCTGCATTATCTCGGACAAAGACAGCGTCTCGTCATCAACACGAATCCCTCTCAGAATCCTCTGCTCCTGGTCAATCATCTCATTCCTAAGAACGAGCTGCTCGAGGGAGAAGGACATTCCGAGCTCCAGCAGTCCGGACCCGAACACGTTGTTCGAGCCCGAAAGGGCCGTGAGCAATGCAGTCATTGTACTCTCATGTCCGGACTGAACATCGACGTGGATGGAGTCGCTACCTCCTCCGGTAGTGATGCTTGGAAGACCGTAATACTGGGCGATCTGTGCGATTGCACTGCTCAGGAGAGCTGCCTGCGGGGATCCGAACGGCGCTGTGTTATTCGCGAAATCGAAGTTTGTCGTTGCGGTTCCATACAGACAACGTGTTCCCGGCATGCATAACTGTGCCAGCAGTATGTTTGTCAGTGCTTCGCAGTTGTGCAGGACCAAGGTTCCGGCCTCATGAACCGGTGCTGTGGTGCCAGCCATCTCCATAGTCATGGTCATGATGGGCATACCGAGCTTTGCGCCGCGGATCATTAATTGACAGTCGGGAACATCCAGCTGCAGAGGACTGGACGATGTACCTCCGATTATGAAGAACGAGTTTTTTCTCGCCTCTTCCTCATCCCCGGAATACACCGCTTTCATCATCTCAAAGTAGCTGTCCACGTACTGATAGTTTGGATCCGGGAGTATCGGCTTGGCCGTGTTGGACATCAGCGCATTCACTTCGTGAAGGGTACGGACGCACTTCTTGGTCATCAGGTCGAGTGCAGACGAGGGTTGAGTCATCCAGTTGAGATTGCCGCAGGCATCGAACACCTTGGCGAAATCTGCCGTATCTGCCAAGGTGCTGTCCCTGATGCGGTACTGTCCCCTGCCGAGATACTCGGTGACCCTGGTCCCGATACCGAGATTGATGTAATTGGTTACCGAACCGTCGCTCACCATTTTCACATCATATTTCCTATCACGACCATGGAGCACGAATGATTTCGGGCACTTGGAAAGAGCATCTTCGATGAGTCCGCTGGGGATCTTGACAATCTTGGATTCCTCGCACACACTGCAACCAGCGTTCGCAAGAATCCTGCGGGCCTCCTCATCGGCAATGGCTATTCCTACCGAATCTAGAACCTCGAGGGAGGCTTCGTGGATGCGACGAATCTCGTCCCTGGATAGGATCTCAATCCTCAGATTCTGCATCCCTCTCCTCCAGTTCCTTCTTGATCCTTTCCTCAGCGGCGGCGATGATCTCGTCGAACCTCTTGATGGCGTAGTCGCTCATCGGCTCGACCTTGTGGTTCTCAAGGATGTCGACAACCTTCTCGTGGGCGATATCGCCTGTGTCCTTCTCTCCCGCCCTCTCCCACTCGGGGCGCATTGAACGGTCGAACATTGTGGGTGCCGAGGGGTTCTCCATGTTTGCCATGGTGTCCGGGGTCGCGAGGAAGTCGTTTCCGATTCCGACGTCCACGATGGTCTGGTATGCCATGGTGCCGTCGTTGACCTCGATTCCCTTGGCGGCGTACTTGATCATCCCGATGATGTCGTTGTCGATGACGAGCTGCTCGAGGGAGAACGACATTCCGAGGGAGAGCATTCCGGATCCGTAGATGTTGGATGCCCCGGTCATTCCCGGAAGGATTCCTGTGATTGTCTTCTCGTGTCCGCACTGCTCGTTGGGCCTCTTGGCGTCGGTCTAAGTACCGGCGACGACGGTGGGGATCTTGTAGTACTGTCCGAGTTCGGACACGCCTGCACTGATAAGTGCCAGCTCGGGAGATCCGACAGGTGCCGATCCGGTGTAGAAGTCGAACGAAGTGGTGGAGCTTCCGTAGAAGCAGGGCGCTCCGGGACAGGAGAGCTGGACCAGGGTGATTCCCGCAAGGACCTCCGCATTGTGGGTGACGAGGGTTCCGGCGATGCTGATGGGCGCGGATGCCGCTCCCATGGCCATTGAAAGGACCATCATCGGGAATCCGTACTTCGGTGCCGCCATCGCGAACCTTCCGAAGGTCTCGTCGAGCTGGAGGGGACTGGAGGGGCAGCTTCCCATGATGGAAACAGGCATCTTCCTGGCCTTCTCCTCGTCTCCGTCGTACAGGGCTACCTCCATGGCGAAGTAATCCTCGATGTATCTCGGGTCGGGATCCGCCATGAGGGGCTTGGTGAGGTTCATGAAGATCTCCTTCCACTCCCTCAGAGGCCTGCATTTGGTCTCGTCCACCGCAAGGTCGACGGCGGATACGGGTGCACAGAGCCAGTCGATGTTGTCGAGTGCATCGGTGACCTTACAGATCTCCCCGATGTCCTTCAGGGTGCTTCCCCTGGTCTCGTAGCTGTTGTGCCCCTTGTAAACAGTATATTCTGTTCCGACTCCGAAAGTCAGATAGTTGGTGTGGGAACCGTCGCTGACCATCTCGACGCACTTTCCGGTGCGTCCATACATGTTGAACTTCTCGGGCGCGCTCTTGATCGCCTTCTCGACGACGGCACGGGGGAACTTGACGACCCTCGTCTCCTCGTTGACATCGCACCCGTTCTCCTTCAGCAGCTTCCTTGCCTCGGAATAATCCACCCTGAGGCCGACGTTCTCGAGAACCCTCATGGTCGTCTCGTGAATCTTGTCGAGATCGCTTTTGGTTAGAAGGGTGAAGCTTGCTTTTGCTATTGTAATTCCTCCTTATAAGTGTACCAGGGGCCTTCCGGCCCCTTAAATGGTTTTCAGATCTTCTTGAAGAAGGTCCTTCCAATGAAGATGGCCGCTACGGTCAGCACGACGGCGAAGACGCAGTAGACCACATCCGCATTGTTGAAAGCGAAGAATTCGTCTAGATCGAACATGGATATCACAACAGCATGGATTCGACTTTCATCTTTCCGAAGTCGTTGATCTGATACTTTGCAATCGAATGCTCGCTTCCGAAATTGGACTCGTCGCCGAGCTTGTACTCGACCGCATCGATCATTCCGTTAGCGAGCATCTCCATCATGTAGTAGCGGATGGTCCACTTCCAGTAGTCGGAGAAGACTCCCTCCGCCTCCATGGTGGCCTTGACCAGTTCGTCTTCCCAGACGGGCCCTCCCGCTTCGTAGATCCTCTTCAGGAGTCCGGACTTGATACTTAGGATAGGCATCTCAATCAATCCTCCATATCACGGGTGGAATCTATGATCGAACTGCTCTCTCTGTACATCACGAACATTCCGAAGACGGCGATGAGGGATCCTGCTGCGAGCATGATTCCGATCTCCTGTCCCATGAAGAAGTACAGGGCGATCAGCGAAACCGGCACGTAGAACGACTGGATGCTGAGGGTACGTCCGACACCGAGGGTGGCGAAGGACCTGTACTGGCACACGTAGCACATTCCGAGGGTCATGGCGGCCATGAACTCCCAGAACAGGACAGGTGCGTTGGTGAAACAGTCGACCATCGCGTCGATGAACTCGGAGGGACCGAAGATCACGATGGAGATCGGCAGGATGATGCAGATCCACAGGAGACTCTCCAGGGTGTACCTGACGGGGAGACTCGCGTCGGAATCGGTGACATCGAGGGACCTGACGGCGAAGTTTCCTTCCAGTCCCCATCCGATGATGGACATCAGGGCACCGATGTATCCGACGGCGCTTCCGTTCTTAATCTCGTCGACCATGGTCGAGGGATCGAGGATGATGATTCCTCCGATGAGCAGGATGATGATTCCGAGGATGGCGTTGGTGGACAGCTTCTCCTTGTTCATGATCCTGGCGAAGAGGGCTCCGGTGATGGCGGACATCAGACCCATGGCGGCGGCGAATCCGGCTCCGATGTATCCGATGGCGATGGTGCTTCCGAAGATTGCACACGGCCCTCCGAAGGCTGCTCCGATGAGGATCCACTTGACAATCTTCTTGTTGGAGATGGTCTTCTTGTATTCCTTCAGCTTACCGGTTGCTCCGCACCATACGATGGTGAGGAACAGCATGAATACGATAGCCTGCAGAGCGGAGATGAGGAGAGAGGTTCCAAGGTATCCCTTGTCTCCCTCCATCCCGAGGAGACCGTCGATCTCGGGGACGCACCAGATGGTCGCCATGGGGACGTAACCGATTCCCCAGAAGATAGCGATCAGAATGACCCAGATGAATCCCCATTTGATACGGTTCTTCTTCTCCTTCAGGACTATCTGTTCTATGTCTTGAACCATTTTATCACCTGAAACGGTGCGGGCCGAAGCCCGCTGTTTTTAATGTTTCATCTCAGGGTTCCGCGGAACTTCTCACAGCTGTTGATCGTGATTCCGAGGACCTTTTCGATGTTGAGCTTGGCCTCCATTCCCTTGGCTGCGCCGGGAATCGAAGTGACGTTTCCGAGTCCGAGATCGTACCTAAGGTCCCTCATGACGGTCTCGTCTGCGATCTCGATCTCGGAGATTCCGAGCTTCTTGGCGACGTACTCCTTCGCCTTTGCGAGCTTCATGTTCTTGGAGAACTCCATGCGTGCGACGAGGTCTCCCGCAGTCCTCACTCCTCCCATTCCGGAGGCGGCGACATGGGCGTTGGACATTCCGAGGGGGTCCCCGGCTCCGGCCTAGATACCGTCGACGTGTGCGATCTCGACCATCAGCTTGTTAGCGCGGGAAACCGCGTCAAGCGGAGGGCACTCGGACATGGGGATTCCTCCGACACCCATTCCCATGTTGACATGGCAGGGGATGTTGGACACCTTCTCGCACTCCTTCACCATGGTGACGGCGCGGGCGATGTTCCATGCAAAACTCCTGGAGGTGTTGGTGTTGACGACAGGACCGAAGATGTTGACTCCGGCCTTCTCGGCGAGCTTCACCTGCTGGTGGGGGTAGAGTCCGGCAACGGGGGTTCCGTCGTACTCGATGGATCCGTGGATACCGAGGACGTTCTCGGCAGCCATTCCCATCTCGATGTAAGCGTTGGGGAATTTCTTCCTGACCTCGGTGATTCCGTTGAGAGTTCCGACGAAGTCGGCGTCTCCGGCGGAGGCGGTGGTGTCGAAGTTCCATCCCTCGGACCCGGCGGCCATCATTCCGGAGAAGACGTAGTCGATGTCGGCTGCGATCTGGGCCGCTGCCTTCTCGGCCTGGTCCATGGCCTCCTCCATCTTGAACTCCCTCATCAGGTCTGCCGGGTTTCCGAACGGTCCGTCGGGGGCGTAGTAGAGACCCATGTTGGGCATCGCTCCGTAGAGGAGGGGGACGGTGCTGAGCATGTTGATCTGCTCCATGGCCTGTGCCTCGTATCCGATGATGGGCTTGACGGCCTTGATGGAGTAGTCGATGTGTGCCAGCTGGAAAGAATCCATTCCCAGGGTGCGCTCGTGGGCGAGGATCGCCTGGAGCCTGCTGATCTCGATTCCGTTTCCGCTGCTTCCGGAGTCGATCATCATCTTGTAGGGACCTCCGTCCTCACTCATGACGACCTCGTGTCCGCGGGGAACCGAGACAAGGCGCTCGTCGGAGCAGATGACATCCGCCATCTGCTCGATCTCGTTCTCATTGAGGTCGGGAACGCCCGCTGCGTCTGCGGCGTCGGCCATTCCTTTCCTGATGTCTTCCAGGACGTTCTCCCTGGTCATGTAGACGGTCCTTCCGTCTCCCATTCTGGTAATATACTCTGTCATTCAGATACCTCACAGATCCTTGACTTTTGCAGTGGTTTCAGAAGCGGACTCTCCGTAGATGTCCGCGCCGATCTTGTCAGCATAGGCCTGGGTGATGGGCGCTCCGCCGACCATGACGATGGTCTTATCGCGCACGCCCAGATCCTTCAGCTGCTCGATGACAGTCTTCATAACGACCATGGTAGTGGTCATAAGGGCGGACATTCCGACCATGGTGCATCCGTTCTTGGTGACCTCGTCCAGGAACTTCGGGGTGGGGACGTCCCTTCCGAGGTCGTGGACATCAAAACCTGCGCACTGCAGCATGGTGGAGCAGATCGACTTTCCGATGTCGTGGACGTCTCCCTCGACGGTTCCCATGACGACGGAGGCCTTCTTCTCCTGCTTGTCGCCTCCGGCAGCTGCGAGAAGGGGGTTGAGCTTCTCCATTGCCTTGGTCATTCCACCAGCGGCGGACAGGACATGGGGGAGGAACAGCTTTCCGCGCTCGAAGAGGACTCCGACGTCGGACATTCCGTCACCCATCGCGTTGATGATCTCGGTCGGGCCCATTCCGGCCGCGAGGGCCTTGTCGACTGCGTCGACGATTCCCTGAACCTTGTAGGCCACCATTGCATCTTTGATTGCTTTCGTCTCGTTCTCAAATGCCATTTCCTTTTCCTCTGCAAATGGTTTTTTTGTGTGATAATCAAATTTTATTGATTGATATATAAATTCATTGACTAATCAATAATTTTCTTTGTTGGGACATGATAAAAATCAATTTTGACAATGAGAAAACATACTAAGTTTCATTTATTCACAATATTCGTACTAAGTTATTAATATTAGATTATATTGCAAACTCAATTTATTTGTTGATGAAACATTATAATGTTGAATAAGGACATTACAACATAATCGCAGTCCCGACAGACTCCCATAACAACACAAAGAGAAGAATGAAAAATGAACACGACTAACGCAGCGCTAAGGTTGGAAATCGAGAAAAACTATATCGTGTCTGAAACAATGGGTCAGCCGATGCCCGAACAGTACGATGCATATTGGAATTCGTTCCTCCCGATCTTCTTCGACCGTATCACGGCAGTGATGCGCAAGAGGACAACCGAGGAGATGGCACCGTACGGTCTAACCAGCGCTCACGCCACTTATCTCATGGGTCTCACCCTGAGGGACGGGCAGACCCTTGTCAGCCTTTCCAGGTTCCTGGACATGGACACTTCCAACACAAACAGGGTTGTGAAAGTCCTTCGCGAGAAAGGCCTGATTTATGACGATAGGGAAACCGTTTCCAGCAAGAAATACAGCATCTTTCTGACGAATGCCGGCCGGAAACTGGGTGAACACCTCCTGGAATTCACGAACCAGATCTACAAGGACCTGATGACTGGAGTCACCAAGGAGGAGATCCTTACCACCAGGAACACCCTGATTAAGATGCTGAACAACACAGACCCGTATCTTGACAGGTACATGCAGTCGAAATACGAGAACCCGTTCTACACCTACCTCCACACCAACCCCGTTCAGGAGTCTGATGGGGAGGATCTCAAGGAAACCTTTGAGTCCGCACTCGCAGAGGACGAAAAGAGCGATGAAGAATAATATTGCAAAGTCAATATTTTTATAGTTTCATTGAGTTGTCAATATCGTTGGAATAAGAGCCGCCAAGTCGCATGGTGTCCCTGAAATCCGGCATGTGTAATACTGAAACTGCTTCAAAAATCGACGGGACTGCGGTATTTTATCTCTCCCTTAGCAGTCCCGGCGACTCCCTTCAAAATGATTAGTACTCAACAACAGTTATAGAGTGGGACACATATCTCCAATCCAATGAGGAAAATCGTCGCCATAGTATCAAGCCCCCGCAAGGGCGGCAATTCCGACACAATCGTGGATGCAATCCTCGACGGAACGATGGGACTAACTATTTCCGAAGTCAATCTCCACCGTCTCAACAACTACCAGTATGCCATGGACTGCCAGGCGTGCATGAAATGCAAAGAGGACGGGGAGTGCCACGTGGCCGACAGCCTCAACAAAACCCTCGAAGACATCTACTACGCGGACAGCGTAATCGTCTCCACCCCGCTCTACTTCTCCGACTACACCGGCGTCCTCAAATGCCTGATCGACAGAATGTTCTGCTTTGTCGACAAGGACATGAATGTCACCCTGCCCAAGGGGAAGAAGCTCGTCCTGGTCATCACCTGCGGCAGCGACATCGAGTCCAGCCAGATGATCGCCAAGATCCTGGACAACATCCTCGTCAAGAACTTCGGTTTCGAGAATGTCGGCACCATCATCGCCAGCGAGAAGGACATGGCGGAGAACCGCGAGAAGATTCTCGCGAAGGCGAGGGAGATCGGAAAGATCCTGGTTTCGTGATCATGTTGCCGGGGCATTCCCGGCAACTCTAACCCGGAAACCCCGGCCCGATACTATCCCCTATTCTATATTAAATAAGAAAGGATAGGCGGATTTTATATAGGACCTGTCTATATGAGGTTCTACTTTCAAGGTGATTCGAATGAAGATGCCGAGAACTATCAAGACTTACTGTCCTTACTGCGGCACCCACACCGAGCATGCGGTGGAGCGTGTCAAGAAGAAGAAGGCCAGCGAGCTCAAATGGGGTCAGAGGAGATTCAGAGAGGTTACTTCCGGATACGGAGGTTTCCCCAGGCCCAAGCCGGAAGGACGTGAGAAGCCCACCAAGAGGATCAACCTCAGGTACAGGTGCAACGAGTGCAAGAAGGCACACCTCACCTCCTGCATCAGAGCGAAGAAGTTCGAGCTCACGGAGTGATTTGGATGGTCAACAACTTCGTCAAAATGAAATGCCCCGACTGCGGAAACGAGCAGATCGTCTTCCAGAGGGCAGCAACCAGGGTACTTTGCCACGTTTGCGGCGCAGTGCTTGTCGTCCCCAAGGGCGGCAAGGGCGAGCTGAAGGGCGAAGTGCTCGAGGTGGTCGGCTGATGTCTCGCGCCAGGGGCTTCCCCGAGAACGGAGAGCTCGTCGTCTGCACCGTCACGTCGGTGAAGAACTTCGGAGCCTTCGTCACACTGGATGAGTACGACAACAAGGAAGGATTCATCCACGTCAGGGACATCGCCACTGGCTGGGTCAAGTACATCAGAGACTACATCAGAGAAGGACAGAAGACTGTCTGCAAGGTCCTCGGCGTAGACTCTCAGAAAGGTCACATCGACCTTTCCCTGAAGTCCGTCAACGATCACCAGAAACGCGAGAGGATCCAGCAGTGGAAGAACGAGAACAAGGCCGAGAAACTCTTCGAGATCGTCGCGGGCAAGCTGAAGTGCAGCCCCGACGATGCCTACGACTCGTTCGGAAACATGCTGATTGAGGACTTCGGAACCCTCTACGATGCCTTCGAGGGCGCCGTCGCCGATTCCGAGTCCTTCCTCTCCGATTATGAGGGAGACTGGATCGAGGCTTTCTGCGATGTCGCGAAGGACAACATCGCGCCTCCCACCGTCCAGATCGATGCCATCATCGAGATGACCTCCTCCGCACCCGACGGTGTGGAGCGCATCAGGGCCGCCCTGCTGGCCGCTCAGGCCGAGGCAGGTGACGACGACGTGAAGATCACTTCCGTCGGATCCCCCAGATACAGGGTTGTCGTGACCTCTCCCGACTACAAGACCGCAGAGGAGGTCCTCAAGAGGGTCTCCAACGCAGCGGTCAAATCGCTCACCAAAGACGGCGGCGTCGCGACCCTCAAGCGCGAAAGCAAGTGACCATGAAGTCGCAGCTCCGCAAGTGTCCCAAGTGCGAGCGTTACACTCTTTTAGATGAATGTGCCAGCTGTGGGATTTCCACGGTCTGTCCCATCCCCCCGAGGTTCTCTCCCGACGACCGTTACGGCAAGTACAGGAGAGAGACCATCCGCAGTTCGAGGCAGTGAAATGTACTCCATCGTAAGATACGATTCCAAGCCCGTCCTCACCGACCCCTGGTTCGTGGAGGCCCTTCCCGGCATCGGGAACGTCGGAAAGATCGCAGGGGACTTCCTGGCCGACACCCTCGGCGCCAAGAGGTTCGCCGTCATGTACAGCGAGAACTTCCCTCCCCAGGTCATTCCCGACCAGGACTGCGTCATCCGTATGGCCTGCAACGAACTCTGGTACGCCAAGGCCCCCAACGGGAAGGATGTTATATTCCTCCGCGGGGACTACCAGGGAAGCACCCCCGAGGGACAGTTCATGCTCGCGGAGGACGTCATGGAGATACTCCTCTCCTACGGAACGGAGAAGATCATCACCCTCGGCGGATACGGCACCGGACAGATGACCGGCGAGCCCCATGTCTTCGGAGCCGTCTCCAGGATCTCCCTGAAGAAGAACCTCGAGAAGATGGGGGTCACATTCAACCCCGGACAGCCCCAGGCGGGGATCATCGGTGCCGCAGGCGCCCTGATCGGTCTGGGACAGCTCAACGGCATCGATTCATTCTGCCTCATGGGAGAGACCTCCGGGTTCTTCGCCGACCACAAGGCCGCCATCGCGGTCATCAACGTCCTGAAGAAAATCTTCAAAATCAGGAAGGCCGACATGAAGGACCTCCAGGCCATGTCCAAGCAGATCGACGAACTCACCGCACAGGTGTCCCAGGCACAGGAACAGCCCTCCGACGACGACAGCCTGAGCTACATCGGCTGATAAGGGGAAGTTTTTAATATCCTCTGCATATCCCTCAGTTAAGTCCCCATTTAGCTCAGACTGGCTAGAGCGGCTGACTGTAGAGTGTTCTCGGAGAGATCCGATACAGCCGCTGAAATCAGCAGGCCCCCTGTTCAAATCAGGGAATGGGGACCACTTCCTTCTAACTCCCTCGGAGATCTCCGATTGGGCGGACATCCCCTTACGCCCCACGGATTCGTGCTGATGTTTATATGACGATATTGTGTTGACGTTTGGGGATGGGGTAAGTGAAGGATATCCGGGATTACCTGTGGGAGGTTTGCAGAACGGCGCTGCCGATCACCGTTTTGCTATTGGTGGTCGACACCATATGCGTCGGGACCAATCCGCTTGAGTTCACCCTGGAAATCACATGTGTAATACTGGTCCTTCTCGGATTCACCCTGTTCCTCTACGGAGTGGATGTCGGCATAATCCCGATGGGCAAGAGCATCGGCATAGAGATGTCCCGCAGAAAATCGATAATCCCGATGATTGCGATCGTGTTCGTGATCAGCATCATCGTAACGGTGGCCGAACCCGATGTGACGGGATTTTCCTCCACAGTCAACCTCCTGTTCCATGATGTGGATTACAACATGCTCGTCGCCTCGATCGCCGTGGGCGTGGGGGTCATGCTGGTCCTCGCTGCACTAAGGATATACCTGGATATCTCGCTGAAAATCCTGATTACCATAGGTTATTCGCTTGTTCTGATAATCGGTCTCCTGGTTCCGAAGTATATCCTCGGGATTGCATTCGATTCCGGAGGGGTTACCACCGGCCCCATCACCATTCCGGTTCTCATGGCGATGGGCATGGGTATCGGAATGGCCACCTCACGCAACGGCGATCCGATGAACAGTTTCGGAATGGTAGGATTGGCTTCGATAGGTCCGCTGATCACCGTCATGCTGTACGGGCAACTCGCAGACATATCCGATCTTATGGACACCACCATATCAGAAGCGGAAGTCGATACCGTCAGCATAGCTACCCTCACACACCATTTTGGCAGGGCGATCCTCGACACACTCGGATCAGTCATTCCGCTGCTGATCATTTTCATAATTATGATGAAATATTATCTCCACAGCTCATGGCATGACTTCGAAATGATGTGTCTGGGTATTCTATTGACCGTGGTCGGGATGATAATGTTCCTCACGGGCGTGTACTCGGGCTTCATGCCTATGGCCCAGGAGATCGGAGTTTATCTGATAGAAGACAACGTCGGGATATGGATCCTCCTGTTGGGTCTTTCCCTGGGATTCATGGTCATAGCGGCAGAACCGGCGGTGAAGATTCTGGGGTCCCAGGTAGAAGCGGTATCGAAGAACATGATAACCACGAATACCATCATCATCGTGGTCGGAGTGGGCGTATCCGTATTCGTGGGCATCGGGATGTATGCACTATCCCAGGGCTGGATGTCCATCTACTACATCCTTCCGATATATGCGCTAGCGATTGCACTGTTGTGGTTCATGGACAATAGCCTGGTAGGGATTACCTACGATGCGGGCGGTGTCGCTACCGGCCCCATGTCCGTAGCCATCATCATGTCCATGTACGCAGCGATGGCGGAGGTCCTCGGAGGGGAGATTGCATCGGAAAATGCTTTTGGGGTCATCGCCCTGATTGCATTGGCACCGATTATTGCCCTCTCCGTCCTGGGAATCTATATACGTATCAAAAGAAAATCAGTATTTGCGGAGTGATATCATGCAGACAACTAACAACGCAGTCATGATCGTTTCCATGGTCGCCAAGGGCGTCGCAGACGATGTGGCTAACAGGGTTCGCGAAATGACCCAGTCGAAGATATCCATCTTCTATGGGTCCGTGCACTCCGGCGAGAAGGGCTTCCTCGGGATACCGCTGAACGAGGAGGTCGTCGAGATCCTCTGTGTCGTGGAACAATCTGAGGTGGACGGAGTGGTCAATGCCATATCCGAAATCGGTCGCATGGATGAGCTCGGAAGAGGATACATCGTGACCATCCCTTCTGTCGGGGTAATGATCCCGTCTCCGAAGGACGGCTCTGCCTGACTACATCAGAAACAATGAAATACGCACCGTATCTGACACAAGCATGGAGATCCTAACCATCGTACTCCTGGCAATCGGACTTGCCATGGATGCTTTCGCGGTGTCCGTGTGCAAAGGCCTGGCCATGGGGAAGGCCACCGTACGCTCCATGGTCATAATCGGTGCGTGGTTCGGATTCTTCCAGTTCCTCATGCCGATCATCGGTTTCTACGTCGGCCGTTCGTTCAAGGATGCCGTAGAGGATTACGACCACTGGATCGCGTTCGCTCTGCTCCTCGTCATCGGACTCAACATGGTCCGCGAGGGCATCTCCGGGGAAGAGGAGAACGTGGATGCCAGCCTCGGATTCAGGATCATGCTTATTCTCGCCATCGCCACGAGCATCGATGCTCTCGCTGTCGGCATTTCCCTGGCGATGGATGAGGGGACGATCCTCGTACCTTCCGTCATCATCGGCGTCATCACTATGGGCATCTCTATGACGGGGGTTAAGATCGGAAGCCTCTTAGGGGACAGGCTCGGAAACAGGGCGGAGATCCTCGGAGGGATCATCCTCGTCACCATAGGATTCAAGGTTCTGTTCGAACACCTGGGCTATTTCTGAGAATCTGGCACAGTTCCCGAAGAAGTATCGCAGTCCGGTGCGACTCCGGACTGCGGTGATCGGTATTTTGATTGGAGAGGTAAAATCCGACCGACAATCCGTTGAAAATTCTGCGATATAAATAGATTTTTCAAGAAGGATGTAAAAAAGTTCCTGTTTGTCCAGGTTAAGGACAAACAGGATTGATTATCAGTCGATGTAGAACGTATCGATGACGTTCTTGCCGGTCTCGGTGAGGTCGAATCTGGACCTGCGGGAGGGCTTGTCGATCCATCCCTGCTCCACCCAGGCATTGATGAAGTGCCTCTGGTAGTACATTACCTCCTTCTGCTTGGGGGAGGTCTTCACGGAACCCTCGTTCGCCTCGTACTCCCACAGCCCCGCATCCGCCAGCGCCTTGATGACCGCGGGCGCGACGGTGGACTGTTTGGAGGTGCGGAGCTGGTTGTAGACACGAAGTCCCCTGACCAGGTTCTCGTCGGGCATCTTGACCTCGAAATACGGGATCGCCCTGGGCTCACGGGTGGTCTTGGTGAGTCCCACCGGACGGCCTCCGGAGAAGTAGATGTCACGGACCTTGCTGTCGTCGGTCACGGTGTACTCTTTCGTCCCTACGGTGAACGCGGTGACGTTGGGATGCATCATGGACGCGATGATCGCCGCGGCGGAGAACTCGGATGTCCCCGCGGAAGCGTTGATAAGGATCTCTGCGCCCGGCACCTCCTTGTTGGACTGGGCCACGATGGCGAGGATGTCCCTGAGCATCAGCTGGAAGGAGTACACGGCATCCTCTTTGTGCTCGATGATCCTGGCGTTGGGGAGATTAGTGCGGAGCTGCTTCTCGACCTCGGCATAGAACTCGAGGTAGATGCCGGGTGCATCGGGGCGGAGGTAATGGAAAAGGTGTATCTCGTCCGCTTTGTAGGACGTCGCGGGCTCGACGACCTTGGCGGTCTCGAACGTGACGCATGCGATTACGACGGTCTTAGGCGCTGGCATGAGGCGTTCAACGGATTATATCCTTATTAATGTTATTCATGAATCATTCGTTGTATTTCCTGTTGACGCCCTTGAACTTCTCGACGGGATACTTCTCCCTGTTCTGACGGAGTTTGGACTCGAACGCCTCGGACAGATCGATTCCGCAGACCTCTGCGAAACGGAGCGTGAAGTACAGGACGTCGGCCAGTTCGTCACGGACGTCCCCGCCCTTCTGAGGGTCGTTTATGATGGTCTGGCACTGCTCATTGTTCTGGAACCTGAAGATCTCCAGGAGCTCGCCCGCCTCCGAGGATATGCCGATGGCGAGGTCCTTCGGATTGTGATACTGCTCCCAATCCCTCTCCCTGCAGAAATCACGGGCCCTGATCTTCAGATCCTCGATCGTGGTGTCGCTGTCCATGCTCGGGAATCGCCTTCCGGGAATAAAGATGACTGCGATTGGTTTAGTATGCGGATTCCCTTTCCCGATACATGATTAGGGATGTTGTCAGGATCGACCGCGAGAAGTGCAACGGCTGCGGCGCGTGCGTAGAGGCGTGTGCCGAGGGTGCCAT
Organism: Thermoplasmatales archaeon BRNA1; assembly: GCA_000350305.1. Classification (NCBI taxonomy): domain Archaea; kingdom Methanobacteriati; phylum Thermoplasmatota; class Thermoplasmata; order Thermoplasmatales; species Thermoplasmatales archaeon BRNA1. Next base: position 255,301 of record CP002916.1, on the reverse strand, counting down.
CCGTATGGTGGACGGCAAGGCCATGCTCGTCCGCGAGGACTACTGCGACGGGCTCGGGGCATGCCTCCCCGAATGCCCGACCGGCGCCATCTCCATCGAGAAGAGGGAGGCAAGGGAATTCTCCGACCCCAAGGGAGAACCGTCCCTGGCGGTTCCGATGGCCTGTCCCGGCTCCGGGCAGAGGAGGATCGTGCGCAACGATGATGTCCCCTCCGGCGGCAGGGCCCCGTCCCGCCTCGGACAATGGCCAATACAGCTGCGCCTGATCAACTCAGCCGCCCCCTATCTCGATGGCTGCGAACTGCTGGTCTCCGGCGACTGCTGCGCCTATGGGCTGGGAAGTTTCCATGAGGATTTCATCAAGGGGAGGGTGTGCATCATAGGGTGCCCGAAGCTGGATCCGCAGGAATCATGGCAGAAGCTGAAGGACATTGTATCCCTTCACGACATCAGGAGCGTCACCGTCACCAGGATGGAGGTCCCGTGCTGCTCCGCGATGGTGAAACAGGTCTCCGATGCGGTGAAGGCGTCCGGAAAGAACATTCCCGTGAGGACGTCCGTAATACATGCGGACGGGACTGTCGAGAACGCGTGACCGCCAGATCCGATGCCGGTCAAACATCTTTTATCCCTTATATCCAAGCCATACATTATTTGGTAAAATTATTCTTATACGCCAAAATAAATTCTTAAAATAATCAAAAATTCAGAAAAATTCACTATTTGAATATACTAACTACGTTTGTGTCAATTTTTATACATCAATATGTCGCATAGTGTAGAAACTTATTTTATGTGCTACGGGGATGGCCTGTACATGAGTGACGCGACTAAACAGCAGCTGGCAGATTCCTTCAAGAAACTCCTCGAGACCAAGGCCTACGATGACATCACCGTGTCCGATATCACCGAGGGCTGCAACATGTCCCGTCAGACATTTTACTACCACTTCAAGTCCATGTTCGACATCGTGAAATGGTGCTACTTCGATGAGGCCATGAGGGACCGCACCAACCTCCTCGGATACGGAACCTGGCTCGACAAGCTCAAGCAGGTGTTCGCGTACACCGTGACCCTCCGCAACATCATCATCAGCGTCTACAACTCCCGCTCGCTCCAGATTCTGCTGGACTACTTCCTCGAGGAGGGAAAGAGGCGTATCGGGGACATCGTCGACCTTCGCTCCGACGGGATCCTGAACCAGGGAGACCGCGACTTCTTCGTTAACGCACTCTCATTCGCATTCGTCGGCGTCATGGTCAAGTGGATCGACGACGGAATGATGGACACCCCCGAAACCATGGTCCGCCGCCTCGACGCGGTAATCGGTGCGGGATACATCCGCAATTCCATCGACAAGCTCGCCAAGAGCCTCGATAACGTCAACAACGATTGATAAACATCATTCCGCCGGAGAGATCCGGCGGCCCTTCTCACAATCAATTGTCCCTGCGGTCCTTCCTGATCGAGCAGTGCTGGGTCTTTTGGCAGGTGCAGCACTTGCCACCCCCGCAGCAGCTCTCGCTGCGCATGGTCCTCCTGGTACCGATGATCGCCAGGATCATAAGGGCGATCACAACGACTAGAACGACGGCGGTCATGAAGTTCATACTGCACACTCCGGAGCCTATCCCAGGTCTCCAGACATCTAATGTTAAGGTTATATTAAATCTCTGCCCTTAATTTTAGGCATGATTAATAAAAGGATTCCCGAGGTGATGCGGGCTTTTCACCGACCGGTTCCCTTGATCCATCTGGACAATAATCCGGTAAATGTATTCGGCAAACCAAAATCTCCCTTATAAAAGTTAATAATACCTAAATATGTTGAGCCCATTGAGCGGGCCATTTGGCAAACGCCGCTGTCGGATCCGGAACCGGCGGCGGGCAGGTGTTCGAATGAGATTCAAAGACATGAGGTGTGGAGACACCGCCACCGTTGTCAATGTCGAAGGCGAGGGCCATCTGAGGAAGCGCATACTAGACCTCGGCATCACCAGGGGCGTCGACATCAAGATGGTCAGGATCGCCCCCCTCGGCGACCCCATCGAGATCGAACTCAGAGGATACCGTCTCACCATCCGCAAGACCGAAGCGGACATCGTGGAACTCAGCGACATCCGCCGTCCGGGGACGGAGGGTTCCGAATGATCACCGCGGCGCTGATCGGGAACCCCAACGCGGGGAAGACCACCGTTTTCAACAAACTCACGGGAAGCATCCAGCAGACAGGAAACTGGCCCGGGGTCACCGTCGAGAGGAAACAGGGATTCATAAGAAGGTCCCCCAAAGACAGGATCCTCGTCGTCGATCTCCCGGGGATCTACTCCCTTTCACCCTATTCCCCGGAGGAGATCGTCTCCAGGGACTTCCTGATCGGGACGTCCGACGACAAGCCGGACGTTGCGATATGCGTGGTAGACGCATCCAATCTGGAGAGGGGGCTGTACCTCCTCTCCCAGGTCGCGGACCTCGGCATCCCCATGGTGATCGTCCTGAACATGGTGGATGTCGCCGAGAAGAGCGGCATGAAGGTAGACCCTTCCAAACTCTCGGAGGCGCTGGGATGCGAGGTCGTGGAGTGCGTCGGAGTCAGGAACCAGGGAACCGATGACATCGCAGAGGCCGTCCAGAGGGCGTACGACGGGAAGGAAGCCCCCAGATTCCTGACCTACGGCAGTGACATCGAGGAATGCGTGGACAGGGTCTCCGACGTCATCAGGAACTGCGTCCGCGACGATGTCGTGCGCTGGGCCGCCCTCAAGCTGATCGAGCGCGACGACATGGTCATGCAGGACCTGGACGCCGATGTCGTCGCAAAGGCCTTCGCGATCATCGACGAGATGGAGAAGAGGGTCGGGGATGACGGCGTTCAGATGATCGCCACTGCCAGATACGATTCCTCCGCGGCCGTCGAGAAGGCCGCGGTCACCAAGGTGGGGGGCGCCGTCGCCGGATCCTCGCTGTCGGACAGGATCGACAGGATACTCATCCACAGGGTGCTGGGTCTCCCCATCTTCATCGCGATAATGTACCTGGTCTACTTCGTCTCGATACAGACCATAGGCACCATGGGTTCGGATTACATTAACGACGAGGCCGTCCCGTGGATCCAGGAAGAGATCGCATCCTGGATGACCGATAACGAGGTCAGCGAGGCCCTCATCGGCCTTGTCGTCACGGGCATGATCGGCGGTGCGGGAGCGGTCATAGGGTTCCTTCCCCAGATTGTCGTCCTCTTCCTCTTCCTCGCGATCCTCGAGGAGGTGGGATACATGTCCCGCGTCGCATACATTCTGGACCGCATTTTCTGCCGCTTCGGGCTCTCGGGGAAAACCGTCATCCCCGCGGTCATCGGCATCGGATGCGGTGTCCCCGCGGTCATGGGCACCAGGACCATCGAGGATCCCATGAACAGGAACGTGGCCGTGATGACCACCACCTTTATGCCCTGCAGCGCGAAACTGCCCATCATCACCGTGATTGTCGCGGCATTCTTCCACGAGTCGGCCGCGGTCACCCTTTCGATGTACCTGCTCGGGATTGCCATGATCCTGATCTCCGGGATAGTCCTGAAGAAGTTCAAGGGAGTCGTCGGAAAGCCCGCCCCGTTCATCATGGAGCTCCCCGTCTACCATGCCCCCACCCCTCCCAACGTCGCCCGCAGCGTCATCGAGAAATCCTGGTCGTTCGTGAAGAAGGCAGGTACCCTCATCCTCCTGTCCGCCGTCATCATCTGGCTATTATCATCTTACACCTGGGGCTTCGAGTATCTCGGGGACTCCGAGACCGCGGGTTCCATGCTTGCCGACATCGGACACGCCGTCACATGGATCTTCATACCCAACGGCTTCGGGCAGGTGTGGGAGTTCAGCGTGGCATCGATCAGCGGACTTATGGCGAAAGAGAACCTCCTCGCCACCGTCGCGGTCCTGTTTGGATCATCCGTGGACGGCGAGGGACTCATCGCCGCGGATGCCCTGGTCGATGCCCTGGGCCCCAACGGCGCGGGACTCGCCATGGCATTCCTGATCTTCAACCTCCTGTGCGCCCCCTGCTTCGCAGCCATCGGGGCCATGCGCTCCGAGCTCGGATCGTGGAAGAAGACCTGCTTCGCCCTCCTCTACCAGTGCGCCGTCGCCTATATGGTGTCGACCATCTTCTACCAGTTCTGGTACCTCATCTGGGGAGAGGGTAGCTTCGACTACGGCATATTCCTTGCAATAGCGTTCATCGGACTGCTCGTCTACTTCGTCGCCGCGAAGGACCCCGTGGGCGCCATCAAGAGAAGGGCCAACCTGGAGGCGGACTGATGAATCTCGCCACCGCCGCCGTCCTGGCAGTCGTTATCCTCGTCCTCGGATTCGCCGCCTGGTACACCCTCAGGAGCGCCAGGTCCCACGACTGCGCATCATGCAGGAACAAGAGCTGCCAGAACCCCATCAACTGCTCCATCCGCGATGACGATGACGAATGAGCCCCCTCCGGGAGAGACATCTTTTCATAAGACCCAGAGAAAGAGAATCCCTTTTATCCGCCGAAGTGGATTCGCACATCATGACCAGCAAAGCCGACATCGAGGCCATGAAGAAGAAACGCTACGACGTGCTCGCAGAGGCCCTCATCCCCCTCATGGAGGAGAGGCAGTTCGAGGTCCACCACGTGAACAGCGGCGAAGAGGCCGTGAAACTTGCCCTCTCCCTCATGCCCCCGAAGTCTTCCGTGTCCTGGGGAGGGTCCATGACCCTCGACCAGATCGGACTCCTTAATGCCGTCCGCTCCGGACCCTACAAAGTCATCGACAGGGCGGAGGGAAGGACCCCCGAAGAGAAGCAGGAGCTCGTCAGGAAGGCGTTCTCCGTGGACTTCTACCTCACTAGCTTCAACGCCATCGCCAACGACGGCACCGTCGTGAACGTGGACGGCACCGGCAACAGGGTCGCCGCCATCACCTACGGCCCCAGCAACGTCATAGCCGTGGTGGGGATGAACAAGGTCTGCCTTTCCCAGGCCACCGCCTTCGAGAGGGCGGAGGGAGAGGCGGCCCAGCTGAACGCAGTGCGCTTCGGCAAGGAGGATACCCTGTTCACCGACGAGGACATCACCGTCGACGAGATCGTACCCGGGAGGATCTGCAACTTCATCGAGCAGATCGCGTGGTGCCCCGTAAAGAACAGGATCAAGGTCATTCTGGTCTCCGAGGACCTGGGATTCTGAAAAACTACTGAGGGGTGCCTTCCGGCACCCCGTGATTATTTCACCTGAGGCAGAGTTTCTGCCAGGCGGGCTCGGACTCGTCCATTATCCTCTCGGCATCGAGGGTGAGGAACTTCCTGTCCTCGTAGACGAGGTCTCCCTGACACATGACGGTCTTCACGTTGGCGGAGGACACGGAATACGCGAGCACGGAGACGAGGTTCTCTTTCACCAGCGGGCGGATGTTGGGCATGCGTCCGTCGAGGACGACGATGTCCGCGAACTTCCCTGGCTCGAGGGATCCCAGCTTGTCCTCCATGTGGATGGCCTTGGCACCGTTGACGGTGACTATGTCCAGGAGCTCCTGAGCAGGCAGAACGGTAGGGTCCCAGCGAGAGGACTTCTGGAGAAGTGCCAGACTCCTCATCTCGGCAATCACGTCGAGGGTGTTGTTGGTGGTGTTCCCGTCGGTTCCGAGGGAGACGTTCACGCCGTACTTGTTGAACTCGGGGATGGGTGCGACCCCTCCGGTGGCAAGCTTCATGTTGGAGACCGGACAGGAGGATATGCTCATGCCGGCCTCTCCCATCAGACGGATCTCGTTCATGGTCAGCCATGCGGAGTGGGCGGCGATGCAGCGGTCGTTGAGCACTCCGATGTGAGACAGCCACTCGGCGGGCCTCATCCTGGTCTCGGCCTTGTGGTTGTTGACCTCTCCCCGGGTCTCGGAGAGATGGAAAGTGAGAGGGGCGTTGACCTCCTCGGAGAATGCGTTGGCTTCCACGCAGGTGTCCTCGTTGCAGCAGTACACCCCCTGCAGCGCGACACCGGGGATGATCTTCCTCTGTCCCTTGAACTGCTGGTAGAAGTTCTTGCAGTTCTGGACGGGGTTGCCCTTCTGGGTGGTCTTGTCCTCGTCGAGGCAGCACCAGCAGCAGACCCCCCTGATGCCGGCCTCCTGGGTGGCCTTGGCGATGATATCCTCGGAGTAGTACATGTCCACGAAGGTGGTGGTTCCGGACGCCATCATCTCCATGCATCCGAGCTTGGTTCCGACGGCGAGATCGTCGTCGGTCCTGTCCGCATCCACCTTGAAGCTCCTGTTGAGGAAATCGGGGAAGAGGAGGTCGTCCAGGGTTCCCTTCATGACCTCCATTGCGATGTGGGTGTGGGTGTTGATGAGACCCGGCATGATGACGTCTTTGGAGCAGTCGATCTCCCTGTCGGCGGTGCCGTTGTATTTGCCTCCAACGGAGACGATCTTCTCGCCATCGACAACGAGGTCCCCCTTGATGACGTCCCTGGTCGCGTTCTGCGTGAGGATCCACGCGTCGCGGAATACTGTGATCATGGCTGCTGGAATGCCCACGGGTAAAATAACGTTGTCGGGGAGAATCAGATATATACCGGGACATATGGGAGTCTGCCTTCGGCCCCCGCTGCCGAACGGGCCTTGCCGAGGGAGTCTCACTCGCAAAAAAAGAATACCTCCCGCGACCGGCCGAAGGCCCTTTTCCGCATTTACTAACCCGAGTTCGTTGTTATTGCGTCTGATGCCGGCCCTGTTCCCAGTTACGGTTCGTACATGCCCGGACAAGGAAAAATCTACCTAACTAGATTGTGAATTCCCGTGTTTTTGGTCCATTTGGACATTATGTCATTTCCGGAAATCAGGTACGAACGGTTGTGAGTTCGGAAGAGAGGTCTACCAACTGAGAACAGGAAACGGTATGACATAAATAGTTAGAACCGTGTGCCAACTGACAAACTCGGGTTATAATGCTATGAGCTTCGGGATCACGTTCCTTGGTACCGGCGGGGGTCGTCACACCACCATTTTCCAGACCCGCTCCACCGGAGGCATGCTCATCGAGCACGACGGCCACTACCTTCATATCGACCCCGGACCGGGCGCACTGGAATCCATGAAGCGCCTGAGGTACGACCCCGGACTCACGGAGAGCGTGATTGTCTCCCACTGCCACCCCGACCACTACTCCGATGCTCCCTCCGTCATCGAGGGGATGACCCACGGCGGATGGAAGAAGAGGGGGAGGGTTTACGGCAGCGAGACAGTCATGACCGGTACCGGGGGCCTCGGACCCGCCATCAGCGCATATCATCTCCAGCTGCCCGTCTCCTCGGAGATCATCCGCCCCGGGGACGTCCTGGATATCGACGGGATGAAGGTGGAGGTCACCAGAGCCAAGCATTCCGACCCCACCAATATGGGCTTCAAGTTCCACACTGGGCACGGCATCGTCTCCTACCTCTCGGATACCGAGTACACCGAGGAGATCGGGGAGCAGTACATGGGCAGCAGGGTGCTTATCCTCCCCGTCACCACCCCCTCCAGGAACCTCATCCGTTGGCATATGAATACGGATGAGGCGATCAAGATCGCCAAGCAGGTCAGACCCGAACTGGTGATCTTCATCCATCTTGGCATCGTCATGATCGAGAACGATCCCGTCGCCCAGGCGGCCATGTGCGAGAAGGAGAGCGGCGTCCCCACCGTCGCGGGAGAGGATTTCATGCACCTGGACGTCGGCGAGAGCCTGCTCCTCGGCAAACTCAGGACATATTACGAATCCGACGGATTCTGGGTGCCGGAATGGTGTCCCCCCGCAAACTTCGGAGAGCACACCAGCAGGAAATGATCATCTTCTCTTCGGGACGAAGAATGTACCGTCGGGATCGTAAGCCCACGACCTGGGATCCGAGAGCATTTGAAGCACCTCCTCCGGAGCGAACACCTCGCAGATAACCTGCCTGTCGTAGGTCCCGAGGGAGAGGCACCTGTTCCCGAACGAGGGTATCCCCTGGATGTAGATCCTCTGGAGGCAGGAGCATCCCTCGAAGGCGCTGTCCCCGATATCCCTCACGGACCCGGGGATGCTCACACATCTGAGGGCTAGATTGCCTGAGAACGCCGACTCGTCGATCGAGACCACGGGAGCCCCCGAAACGGAGTCCGGCACGCACACGGTGTCCGAGTTCCCCGTGTACATCATGAGGGATGCACCTCCCTCTGTGACGGAAAAGAGCATGCCGCCCTCGGCGACGATGCCGTCCTGTCTCTCGAGGACCTCGCGGAAACTCGGATGCATGCGGGACCGATTATGTTGTAAGCTAATCAACATGTCCCGACACGGACTGTCCATTAATAGACATCTTTAATAAGCGAATGTAATTCCACGCCTCATGAACGTCGAGGACGAGGTCCTTCGGAAGATCAAACCCACCGAGGAGGAGAGGCAGCGCATAGCCGAGGCCGCCGAGGACCTCAGGGCCGCCGTCCAGAAGTACCTCGACGACAACTCCATCGACGCCGAACTGAGGTTCGTCGGATCGTTCTCCAAGGACACCTACCTGTCCGACCCCGACATCGACCTTTTCATGCTGTTCCCCTCCGCTACCCCGAAGTCCGAGGTCGAGAGGATCGGACTCCAGGTCGGCGAGGACCTCCTCCACGGCGAGAGGATGTACTCCGAGCACCCCTACACCCGCGGCGTCTGGAAGGGAGTAGACGTGGACCTCGTCCCCAGCTACAAGCTGAAGGACACCGAGAAACTGCAGTCCGCGGTGGACCGCACCCCGTTCCACACCGAATACGTGCTCACCCACATGCAGCCCGGTCAGCACGACCAGGTCCGCCTGCTCAAGAAGTTCATGAAGGGCATCGGCACCTACGGTGCGGAGCCCAACACCCGCGGATTCTCCGGATACCTGTGCGAGCTCCTCGTGATGAAGTTCGGGAGCTTCGACGGAGTCCTCGAGGCGGCTGCCGGAGGATGGAGGGAAGGTACCACCATCGAGATAGAGGCGCGCGGTCCCCCCATGATCGGACCCCTCGTGGTCTACGACCCCGTGGACAAGAAGAGGAACGTCGCCTCCGCGGTCCACCTCGACACCCTGGCACTTTTCATAGTCGCCGCCAAGGACTACCTCCGCGGTCCCGACGCCAGGTTCTTCTTCCCGCACAAGCGCACCCCCATGAGCGCCGAGCAGCTGGAGAGCACCGCTTCCCTCCACGGGTCGAGGATCCTCACCGTCATCTTCAAGCGCCCCGACGTCATCGAGGACAACCTATACTCCCAGCTGTGGAAGACGCAGGATGCCCTTGCCAAGAAGCTCGACGAGTTCGACTTCAACGTCCTGAGGGCGGTCCACTACATGAGTGACGACCACCTGGAGATCGCCTACGAGCTCGACCGCGATGTCCTTTCGAAGACGGTCAAGCACGTCGGTCCCCCAGTATGGGTCCGCACCGCCGACAACTTCCTCTCCAAATGGAGGAACAACGAGTACGGCGAGCCGTTCATCGAGGACGGCTCATGGACAGTCGTCACCGAGCGCATGTACTTCACCGCCAGGGAGATGCTCGAGGACGAGGCCGCTCTCGCGGGCATCGGAAGGGAGATCGACCCCGATTCGATGAAGATCCTCGGTCACGAAGAGTCCATCGAGCACGGCGACAGGCTGCTGCTCACGGAACTGATGGACCCCCAGCAGAGCTGGAAGATCGAGTGATTATGCCCCGTAACGATCAGACGGCGTTCAGAAGACGACGTTGATGAACAGGATGCAGATTCCGAGGCACATCACGAGGTAGACGAAGATCGTTCCGATGAAAGAACGGGCCTCGATAAGGTCTGCCCTCATTCCGATGGCCATAAGGATCTTCTTCAGCATGGCTGCGATGAAGAAGACGATAAGGGTGTCGACTGCGGCGGCCCCCATACCGGTGCCCATAGCGTTGACGATGGCCGCGGTGAGGATTCCGACACCGATGGCGATGAGGATGACGATGAAGAGCACCTTGGTGCTGTACATCTGGGAGAGAATGAACTCACGCTCGTCGAACTCGGTGGGCTTGAACTCGTATTCCTCTTCAGGCTCCTCTTTGACGAGCCTCCTCTTCTTTGCCATGGTACACCGCCGATTGTTACCAGACTTATAAACATATGGGGACAGGGCGGGAGCAATAACATCGATGGTTTTAACTTCTATAACGTTATTGTTGTAATCATACCAGGGAACAGGAAGAACCGTGATTCGGTCTTCGGACAGATTCGGTGACCCCCCTGACCGAGGCTTAAATAGAGTCTCACCGTAGAAAGAAACAGAAGGAAGGAACCATGGCTGAGAAGACCCTTGAGGACATACCTGGAGTCGGACCCGCCATCGCGGAGAAGCTCCGCGAGGCCGGATACTCCGACATGATGAAGATCGCAGTCGCCGCCCCCGCCGACCTTGCAGAGGCGTGCGAGATCGGAGAGAAGAAGGCACAGGACATCATCGAAGGCGCGAAGCTCTGCGCCGACATCGGCGGATTCGAGACCGGAGACTCCATCCTCCAGAGGAGGGAGTCCGTTACCAAGCTCACCACCGGGTCCAAGGCCTTCGACGAGCTCCTGGGAGGAGGGATCGAGTCCCAGGCGATCACCGAGTTCTACGGCGAGTTCGGAAGCTGCAAGACCCAGGTCTGCTTCCAGCTCGCGGTCAACGCGACCATGCCCGAGGACAGGGGAGGTCTCGACTCCGACGTCATCATTATCGACTCCGAGAACACCTTCCGCCCCGAGAGGATCGTCCAGATGGCCAACTACCTCGGCGTCGACCCGGATGCGACCCTCAAGAGGATCCACGTCGCAAGGGCATTCAACTCCCAGCACCAGGTCCTCCTGGTGGACAAGGCCAACGACCTCGCCAAGAATCTGAAGGTCAGGCTCCTCATCGTGGATTCCCTCACCTCCCACTTCCGCTCCGAGTATCTCGGAAGGGGGGCCCTCGCTGAGAGGCAGCAGATCCTCAACAAGCACATGCACGACCTGCTGAGCTTCGCCACAATCAACAACGCGGCCATCGCTGTCACCAACCAGGTCGCCGCCAAGCCCGACGCGTTCTTCGGGGACCCCATGAGGCCCATCGGGGGATCCATCGTCGGACACACCTCCACCTTCAGGATTTACCTGAGGAAGGGAAAGGCCGGCAAGAGGATCGCCAGGCTCGTCGACTCGCCCAACATGCCCGAGGGAGAGGCGGTGTTCATGGTGACCGAAGACGGCATAAAGGACGAATGAAGTCCCCCAAACGTGAAATCATATCTCTTCGGCCTTTCCGGCGAGATGCTTGGGAACATGCCCAGGGACGAGGCCCTGACCACCATCGGGACCGAGACCTCTGGGCAGTTCTCGGTACTTGCCGAGGGCCCAGGCTACCTCATATCGGAGTTCGACGAGGGATTCCTCGATCCGATATGCGACCGTCTGGCACTGACCCATGAGGTCGGAGAGTACCTCTGTTCTTTCGACCCTTCGGACCTCTCCCCCGTCGAATCGGTGGAGCTCCCCGAGGGTACCTTCGCCATCCGCGGGTACCGCTTCGAGGGGAGGATGAAGGATGTAGACTCCCAGAAGATCACCCGCGAGGCGGGTGCTGTCCTCTCCAGGAAGAACGACGTCAACCTCAAGGAGCCCGACCTCACCGTGCGCATGCTCATGAGCGACCGCTGCCACCTCTTCATCCTCAGGAGGAAGATGGATGCAGACCTGCTCAGGCAGAGGAAGGTCAGCGAGAGACCATTCTTCTCCCCCATCTCACTGCACCCTAGATACGCTAGGGCGCTCATCAACCTCACCGGAGTGAAGAGGGGAGGGACCGTCCTGGACCCCTTCTGCGGGACCGGCGGACTGGTCATCGAGGCGGCCGAGATGGGCATGAGGGCCATCGCCTCGGACTTCGACCCCGAGATGGTCGCGGGTACCCGCGAGAATATGGATTTCTACTGTCTGGCACTCCATGATTTCGAGACCATCGACGTGGGTGAGATCCCCTCCCGCTTCTCGGAGATAGACGCCATCGTCTGCGATCCCCCGTACGGAAGGAGCACCAAGACCGGCGGCGAGAATATCGACCGCATCTACGCCCGCGCGCTGGAGGCCTTCCCCAAGGTCCTCTCCGCCGGCGGCAAGGCGGGAGTCGTCCTCCCCCACACCATGGATACCCCCTTCATGAAACGCGAATGCGTCTACGAGCAGTTCGTCCACGGCTCCCTGAGCAGATACTATCACGTTTTCAGCCGCTGACAACCCGTATGACTAATATACGCGCGCGTTATGGCACAGTCCGTGAACAAGTATCTCCGCCTTTTCAGGCTGGGCAACTGCTTCCTCGGATCCGTTGCATTCCTCATCACCTGCTTCATCGCTGCGGGATGGGATGTCAAGGACAGCGCGACCGAGGTCGTCCTCGCGTTCTTCGTCGTGTTCGCGTTCATAGCCGGAGGAAACTCCCTCAACGACTACATCGACGTGGAGATCGACAAGACCGCCCATCCCGAGCGCCCGCTGGTCACCGGCGAGCTCTCCAGGAGGACCGGCCTGTGGTGCGGGATACTCGGGCTGGCGGCGGCCATCGTCCTCGCCCTGTTCATCAACATAATTTCCGTGCTCGTCGTGGTCATCGCAGTCATCCTGATGGTCGCCTATGAGGTCCTCCTCAAGCAGCGCGGATTCGTCGGCAACGTCGACATCGCCGTCCTCACCGGGATGGTGTTCATCTTCGGAGGCGCCGTCGTCGACGACTTCTCCAAGGTTTGGGTCCTCGGCCTCCTCGCCGCACTCGTCAGCATCGGCAGGGAAATCGCCAAGGACATCGAGGATCAGGAATCCGACGAGGGGGAGCGCAAGACCCTCCCCATGATGATAGGTGCCAGGAAGGCAGCGGCCGTATCCGCTGCGTTCTTCGTGGCAGGTCCCGCGCTGAGTTTCATCCCTCTGATCAACGACACGTTCGGGGTGCTCTACCTGACCGTCGTCCTCGCTGACATTATCTTTATCTACTGCGCAGTCACTGTTTTCAAGGACGCGCACAAGGCTGAGAAATTCGCTAAGGTGGCGATGTTCGCCGCCCTCATCGCATTCGTGCTAGGTGTTGTAATATGACCGGACTGAAGGATTATTTGTTCGAGAAGATGAAGAAGGGGACCATCCACATCACCCTCCTTGATCCCGAGAAACTTACCGACGAGACCACCAAGAGCATCGCCGCCAGGCTCAAGGAGGCCGGTACCGACGCTTTCATGATCGGCGGTTCTACCGGTGTCACCTCCGAGAACCTCGGATCCACCGCGAGGGCGATCAAGGAGGCCACCGGGCTCCCCACCATCTACTTCCCTTCCGATCCGTCCGCGATCTCCCCCGAGGTCGACGGGATGTTCTACATGAGCATCATGAACAGCAAGAACCCGGCGTTCATCACCCACTTCCACGCCAAGGTCTCGCCCTACATCGCCAAGCTCGGCATCGAATGCATCTCCATGGCCTACATCATCGTCGAACCCGGAATGACCGTCGGACGCGTCACCGAGTCCAAACTCGTGAAGCGCGACGACCCCCAGGAGGCCGTCGGATGGGCCCTCGCAGCCCAGTACATGGGGTTCCAGCTCATCTACCTCGAGGCGGGATCCGGAGCGGACCAGCCCGTGTCCCCCGAGATGATCAAAGCGGTCAAGTCCGTCATCCACATACCCCTCATTGTCGGAGGAGGCATCCACACCCCCGAGCAGGCACAGGCCGCCAGGGAGGCGGGAGCGGACGCGATCGTCACCGGAACCTTCGTCGAGAAGGTCTCCGACAGCAGCATCCTGAATGCCGTCGTCAAAGCAGCAAAAGGAATCTGAGATGTCCGGATACGACAGAGAACCCTATCAGGCGCCCATCTCGCCGACCCAGCCGATGTGGATCACTCCCGAGGAGAGACAGGCAGGTATCGACCCAAAGCTCAAGGTGGCCGCCAAGAGGTTCAAGTGTCCGGTCTGCGGGAAGGAGTTCAGCCTTTTCCAGTCCAGGGCGGTCGCGTGCAAGTACTGCCCCAAGGCCTCCTCCCGCTGCGAATACGTCAGGTGCCCCTACTGCGACTCCGAGCTCCCCATCGCGGGATTCATCACACCGGATAACAACAAGGTCGACCAGAGGATCATGAACGACTACTCCGACGAGGTCTTCAACCGCTGGGCGGACACCTACAACAGGCGCTGAAAACGTAATCTGGCACTTATCGTGCCGGGATCATTCTTCTATCTTCAGGGGGGATACTCCGATCCTCTCGTCCCTCTTGCGGACGGGGCCGCTGCCGATCAGCTCGATGAGCACGATCTCCATGGTCAGCCATACGATAGCCTCCCCGCGGAAGCATCCCGATACGGACCTGCCGTCGCGACCGAACGAACCGTGGAGGTGCATGACGGGTGTTCCGTCCTCTGAGGGCATGACAGTGCCTGTGCCGGTAAACTCGGAGGGCTCGGTAATCGGGCGGACGATGGGGACGATGGGCTCGTTGATCTTTCCGCCGTCCATGGCGGGCCCGGCCACGAAGGTGGAACCCTCGGCGATACCGCCGACGACGCTGAAAGTGGCGTAGGAGATCCCCTTGTCCTTGCAGAAGTTCTCGACGGTCGCCTTGATTGGGTCTCCGCTCTCGAGAGCGAGGACGAATATCCTGCCGGCGCGCATCTCGGCCGATCTCAGGGGATCACCTGTACTTGCTGTACCTGTCAAGGAGCTTGCAGAACTTGTCGTGCTCGTCCTTGGTGATGTTGCCTGCCTCGAGGAAGGTTCCGATGTACTCCTTGGCGTCCTTGATGGACACGCGGGAGGCCTTGGCGACGATGGTTGCCAGGAATCCGGATGCCATGGAGGGGTCCATGGAGGAAGTCATGAGGATCTGGTTCATGTCGTACTTGAACGGGGTCACCTTATGCATGGAGAGCATGGGCTGTCTGGAGGCGAACTGCTTCTTTGCACCGGGCGCCGCCTTTCCGTGGCGTCCCTGCTTGTTGGGTCCGTTGCGCTGACCGCTGGTCGCCCTGGCGGAGGTTCCGCGGTAGGAGCGGCTGTAGTCGTCGTTCTTCCTGGGAAGACGGACGGCCATCTTGACGCCTGCGGGTGCGGAATCGGTCTCGTCGGTGCCGGTGTCCTTCCCGAGTCCGCGGACCGCATCATCGTCCTCCTGGGAGGAGAACTTGGAGTCGCGGTACTGGGGCCTGTCGCCCTGGGGGCGGGGCCCTCCTGCGGAAGGTGCTCCCTCGCGGGTCCTGAAGGGCCTGTCGCCCTGAGGACGGTCGCCGGATCTGGGTGCTCCTCCTTCACGGGGTTTGTACGGTCTGTCGCCCTGGGGGCGGGAACCGGAAGAGGGGGAGGAACCGTCACGGGGCCTGAAGGGCCTGTCTCCCTGAGGACGGTCGCCGGATCTGGGTGCTCCTCCTTCGCGCGGCTTGTAAGGCCTGTCGCCCTGGGGGCGGTCCCCGGATCTCGGGCCGGAAGGCCTCGGTCCGTCTCTGGAGCTCGAACGTGGACCGGACGCGCCGCGGCCGGACGACTGCGCATTTCCACTGGACCTTGCGGGTGCCTTCTTGTCTGCATCCTTGGGCTCAGCCCTGCGCTGTTTTTCGGTTTCCTCTGCCAAAATAGATTCTCCAGAGCGGGGACATAAATTGAGTGTTATAAAGGTTGGCTCGGATAAGGGCGAAATCTTATAGGTTACGCGCGTTATTTTTGTCCGATGCGGCAAGCCGACGGCAGCGATATAAGCCACCACACGGGATACATCCTTATGGTCATCGTCGCGGTCTGCTTCCTCGCCGCCGGCCTCTACACCGAGGAGTGGGAGAACATCCTCATCGCGGTCCCCACCCTCGCCATCGCCATCTACCTTCTGATAAGCCGCCGCGGGAAGGTCTACATCCCCGTCGCGCTGGTCGCCGTCATGACCTGCATGATGGTCGCCCTCCAGACCGCGAAGCTCCTGGAACACTACGGGGCCAACATCTACATCGCCGGCGACATCCTGCTGGGGTTCTTCATGTGCCTAGTGGGACTCATCGTCGTATTCAGGATGATCAGGGGCACGCCTGGCCTCGACCACGAGAGCCCCGCATCCGTCACCCTCACCGCTTTCTGCGTCGCGGAGACGTTCTCGATGTGGATCTGCGTCTTCTCGTTCGGACTCGACAGGGCGTTCGGCACCGAGGAGGTCTCCGCCGTTAACGACTTCGTCGTGAGGATGGTGTGGATCTCCGTCGGAGTCCTGCTGGTGGCCGCGGCATTCTACCTAAACCGCCACAACGGCCTGTTCGCCCACACTCTGGACCGTTTCCTCAAAGAGAACGTCCCGGCGGACATGAACGACAGGCAGCGCAAGGCCATAACCGAGATGATCGCCAGGGGGGAGTCCTCGGTGCTCGAGTTCAAGTCCACCCTCCGTACCAACCTCAAGACCGGGGAGAAGGACCCCCGCATCGAGAGGGCCGTGCTGAAGACCATCGTAGCCTTCCTGAACACGAAGGGCGGCACCCTGCTCATCGGGGTCTCCGACGACGGGACCATAAACGGCATCGATGAGGAGGCGTTCGACGGCAGCCGCGACAAGTTAACATTACACCTGAATCACCTTGTCGAAAATCAGATAGGCAAGGAATATATCCCCTATATCGGCTACTTTATCGTAGACTTCGACGGCAAGGGAGTCATGAGGGTCGACTGCAGGCGCTCCGACGAGCCGGTGTTCCTAACGGAGAAGGACACATACACGTTCTTCGTCCGCTCGGGCCCCTCCTCGATCGATCTGCACGGAATGGACCTTCTATACTACGCGAACCGTAACTTTGGAAAACAACTGAAGCGCCCGCAGGCGGGTGAGAAAAGATGAACACCAAATATGTGCCAGATGAACTGAAGCAGTTCTTCGTGAAGAATCCGAAAGTCGCCATAGCGTTCTCCGGAGGATGCGATTCCTCCTACCTTTTCTACGCCGCCGTCAACTGCGATGCCGACGTCGCAGTCTACTTCTTCAGCTCCCAGTTCCAGCCCGAGCACGAGTGCCACGACGCACTCAGGACCGCGCTCCAGCTCGGCCGCCCCCTGAAAGTCATCGAGGGTGATTCCCTGGCGGACAAACGCATCGCCGCCAACGACCAGGACCGCTGCTACTGGTGCAAGAGGCTGGTCTTCTCCAAGATCATCGAGAGGGCGAAGGCCGACGGATACGACCTGGTCATCGACGGCACCAACGCCTCCGACGACCCCGACGACCGCCCCGGCATGAGGGCCCTCCCCGAGCTCGGCATCCGCTCCCCGCTCCGCGAAGCCGGTCTGCTCAAGCCCGACATCAGGCGCCTTTCCCACGAGGCGGGCCTCTGGACATGGAACATTGCCACATACTCCTGCCTCGCCACCAGGTGCGAGCCGGGGGTCCCGATCACCGAGGCCCTCCTGAAGCGCACCGACAACTGCGAGTCCATCATCGAGAAGTTCGGGTTCACCGACTTCAGGATCCGCACCCGCGGCAACGGGGCGGTTCTGGAGGTTCCCAGGGAACAGAGGAACCTGCTCGAACAGAACAAGCGTGACATCGAAGAGATCCTCCTGGGGCAGTACGATTCCGTAACCTATGCCCAGAGGAGGCCTCCCCAGTGAACGTCAGGGAGCTCCTCGAGGCCGTCCGCGACGGGAATATCTCCCCGGAGGATGCTGCCGTCCGGCTCAGGGCGGCGCCGTTCATCGATCTCGGGTACGCCAAGGCGGATTCCCACCGCGCCATAAGGCAGGGCAGCACCGAGGTCGTCTACGGCGAGAGCAAGGATGCCAAGCAGTGCGTGGGCATCGCAAGTGCCCTCATGGAGTCCGGTGCGGAGTGCGTCCTCATCACACGCTGCTCCAAGGAGAAGGCCGCGGATATAGTCGGTAAATTCACACGTGCCAGATACTTCGAGGATGCACGCATCGCGGTCATCGGGAAACCTCAGGAGCCCTCCCCGAACAGCCTGGTCTGCGTGGTCACCGCGGGCACCTCCGACATCCCCGTCGCCGAGGAGGCCGCCGTGACCGCCGAATCCCTCGGATCCAGGGTGGAGAGGGTGTACGACGTCGGTGTCTCCGGTCTCCACCGTTTACTCTCGAAAACAGATGTCCTCCTGAGGGCGAGGGCGGTTGTAGTCGTCGCCGGGATGGAGGGCGCTCTCCCATCCGTCGTGGGAGGTCTCGTGGACGTTCCCGTCATAGCCGTCCCCACTTCCGTGGGATACGGGGCATCGTTCGAGGGCCTTACTGCCCTTTTATCTATGATGAACTCGTGCTCTTCGGACGTAAGCGTCGTCAACATCGACAACGGCTTCGGGGCCGGCTACATCGCCGGCATGATCGACAGGAGAACTGCACCCCTATGAGGACCCTTTACTTGGAATGCAACGCCGGCGTTTCCGGCGACATGCTGCTCGGAGCTCTGGCCGACCTTCTGAAAGACCCCTTCGAGCTCAAGGGCATGATCGAGGGGCTGGGCATCCCCGGGATCGTCTGCAACGTCAGCATCGACGAGAAATCGAAGATCTCGGGCATCCGCGTCTCCATCAGCTGCGGGGGTGTCGAGGAGGGGGACGTCGAGAACGAGAAGAAGCACCAGCACCACATGGTGGGCGACGTCTTCAAGCTCATCGGTTCCCTGAACGTCTCCGACCGCGTCAAGAGCGACGCCGCCGCGATATACGCCATCATCGCAGAGGCCGAGTCCAACGTCCACGGCAAGCCCGTGAACGAGGTCCACTTCCATGAGGTGGGTGCCCTCGACGCCATCGCCGACGTCGTCGGGGTGTGCATGCTCATCGAGAGGCTCGCTCCCGCGACGATAATCGCCTCCCCTCTCCGTACCGGATACGGGGAGGTCGTCTGCGCCCACGGGACCCTTCCGGTCCCCGCCCCCGCCACCGCCTACATCCTCCAGGGGATGTCGATATACGCCGGGGACGCCGAGGGGGAGTTCACCACCCCCACCGGGGCCGCCATAGTCAAGCACTTCGCAGAATCCTTCGGACAGCTCCCGCTCATGGAGTTCGAGGACATGGGATACGGCCTGGGCAAGAAGGACATGGGCATCGCGAATATGGTCCGCGCATTCATCGGCGAGGTCGATGGCGACCTCCCGGTCGTGAAGGAGCTCAGCTGCAACATAGACGACATGAGCCCCGAGGACATGGGATCGGTCATCGACATCCTCATGGAGGCCGGTGCCCTGGATGCTTTCATCACCGGCTGCATCATGAAGAAGAGCAGGCCAGGATACCTCCTTACCTGCATCTGCCGCGAGGAGGATGAGGAGGACCTTGCCATGACCATCCTGGCGCATACATCGACCATAGGCGTCAGGACCCACGTCTGCGAGCGTTACGAGATGCATTCCCGCTTCGAATCCTACCGCACCGAGTTCGGCGACGTGAGGATCAAGGTCTCCGAGGGGTTCGGCTACCGCAAGTGGAAGCCCGAGTACGAGGACCTCCTCCGCAACGCCATCGATTACGATGTGCCCGTCTCGGACGTCAGGAAGGCCGTGCACTACGACCCCGACGAAGAGGACGGGGACGACTGAAGCACCAGAATCGGTACGGGAGGACGCGCATTTAACCCGAGGCCGCTGGCGTATGTTCTAATCGGTTTCATTTTCAATCACACCATTTCTTCACAATCTCCGCGACGATCCTGTCGTCGCGAGGTCTCGCATAAGAACATTCAGTGGTTTTGCAACTGGAATGTCCGAGGGTCACTGCGACATGATCCGTCGGAAGCCTTCGTCAATCAGGTACTGCGCAAAGGTTTGCCTCAGCTACGAAAATCAAATTCCGCCCCGGTGGCGTTCACGACCAACGAACGGTCAACGGTAAGGGGAAATATATGTTCGGAATGCGCACAGGGGGCCCTTCAACATCCGTGCATTCTAACGGTTGCAATGGGTCAATCTTTTTTCCCTTCGATTCCCAAAATGCCGTATTTGAGGATCTCTTCGAGTTTTGCCATCACGTCATCGCACTATGTCCGGTCGATGAATTTGCCGGTTGCTATGAGGTTGGATATCATTATGATGTAACCGGCTACGAAATCGAAATCCGGATAGGCCTTCTTCAAGCGATCATAGTCCTGCCTAAGTATGTTCTTCAGAACGGCATCAGCGGTTCTGAAGCCATGAGGAAATCGTCTGCCAGTGCTTACGAAGAATATGTAGGCCTTGGCGACATGGTCGTTGGATTCCAGCCGGTCACAATATGCTTCCTAGACATTAACCATGTATTCGATGACCGACTCGCGGACCAGAACGTCTGGAACTTTCACACTTTTGAAAATCACCTTCAGTTCGTGGCATATCCTGTCGAAACATTCCGACATCAAATGATCCTTTGACCTGTAGTACCTGAATATCAGTGATTGAGAACATCCGATTTCAGATGCGATCTGTGCCGTGGAAAAAGAGTCACCCCGTTCGGCAATGTGGCGTATTGTCGTATCTATTATCTCCCCCTTCTTATTCGCCATCCCATTTCCATCGTCTGCACTACATAAATATCAGAGGTGTGCAACCAATCACTTTGTAGTGAGTGATTGTTCACATAACGATTTGTTAAATGTCTAAAAACACAACGTATTGCCGCTAATCCAACGGCAGATACGGTGTTATGGGACGACTTTGGAAGTCAAGAGCAACCCCCACGGTTGTGATTCGGGTTCTCTTTTTCCTGCGGAAGAGTTGGCCGTCTCACCCTCTGGAGTCGTCACGGATCGGCACGATATGGAATGGGGTGACTGTCGATTTGTCAACGTCTGAGATTCTTGGAGGAATTTCGATTGGGAAACAGCCGCAGACTGCGGCCACGAAACAATCTTTGTTTCCTCGGGACGGCATTTGCCTAAGCTTTCCTTTGCCGAAGGGGGCCTATATGTGACCGAAAAGAATGATGGAACAACCGAAGGACACGAGTGTCAGTGTGATGATTCCACGGAGACTGTTTGCAACGGTTGCACTGGTGATGGCGGACGTACAATATTGGGCAAAGGGATATACCGTTCTTCAAAGTGGATTCTATGGTCCGGCGTATTCATGGCAGCAGCGGGTCTTTGCTCGGCATACGTTGCGTATTGTATCGACCGCTCGCTATCGACGGCCTATAAAACACTGGCAGGCGGAGACACATTATACGTCTTCGATGACGTAATGGGCATGACAGTTTCCCATGCTTTCGCCATGGGTGCATTCTTGGTTTTCTGTTTCTTTGCCGTGATCAATGCAATCTCTTGGTGGAAGCTGCGTCGCTTAGTAGATGACGGCCCTCCTCATTACGAGACGGCCATGAAGAGCACGTTTGACGGATCTGCAATGTATGTGATTGTTTACGACGAACCCGAAATACGTCTGACAAACGGTTACGTATATGGGGGCTTCACATCCATAGACAGCCCCGAATCCGAGGATGCGGTCGAGAATTGTTCTTGGACGACAGAAGCGGAAGACAAAAATGAGGAGCTGGAGAATGACTGACCGGCTTCCGGACGATCCTGATTCTGCAGAAGAGGATGTGTCCGATTCCAGCGGCAGTAAATGATGTTTCTTTATGCCGTCATGGTTTCAATTTGATGTACACCTCCGGTTCCATCTCACCGAATGCTGAGGGGTCTCCGTGGGATGTCTTGAAATAAAGACGGTATCCTTCGACTATGCTCAGTTTGTAGGCGGAGTCCCTGTGAACAAGCTCCCAGATGTTCGAATGATTTCCGAAGGGCATGCCGTCCCTCTGGGAATCCAGGGGTCTGAGGATCACAACAGTATCCGACCTTATCCCGAGTCTGGTTACAAGTTCTCCGACCGTGGTCTCCTTCTTGGGAAGCATCCACGTATGCCAGTCCGATCTTTCGGGGGTATCCTGGCACATTTGGTCGAAGATTATAGCAAGAGGTTCATAGGTCCCTCCCTGCGGCCGGAAAATGAACATGCCGTCCATGTCCAGGAAACCGTGTTGAAGATCCCTAATCCCCTCAGGAGAGACGGTTACGTTGATCGTTGGGTGGTAGTGAGGATGCCAACCCTCATCGCCGATGTGAATGGCGACATAGTGGCCATCGCGAAGATATCTGCAAGCAAACGGAACAAGGGCGTAGCATGTGTGCATGCCAGCATACATGTTGAAGTAGATCTTTTCGGACACCCTCTCGATTGCAGAGCACTGATAGAGATGAAGATCTCTTTCCGTCCCGAAATCAACTTTATCGAACTGTTTTGCCAAAAGTTCAACCTTTTTTTCATCAATGCGCCTAAATGCAAGAGGCCCCCAGCGATGGCATGTCGCAACCCCTCCGGGAATCTTATCTTCGAAGGGGTGGCCCCCGAGATCCTCTAACGCAATGTCCGTGAAAATCAGTGCAGACATGTTTCGACTCCTTTCGCCCCATCAGGTCGATGGAGAGAATCGCCATTTTCAGGAATCAAGTACGATCCCACCTCCAGGAGAGAGCAGCGTAGAGTATAATCAGGAATAGAGCCAAAATCAGGAAGGGGGCAACGTTCCTCATGGAGTCTGATTCAAGAAGATCTCTCAGTGATGCTCCGAAACCATCTGAATCCCCTTCATCCCCTGGTTCCACCGTGACAGTCACCGAACTGTACATCGGGTCACTGACCGATATCATTCCGTCGGTGAGGTGGATTATGTAGTTCGCCTTGACGCTGTCGTCATACTGGTCTATGATGGTGACGGAATCCGGATCGATGATGTTCCTGTAAGTGCCGATGTCGGCAATCTCTGATTCGGGAGCCGCTGAAGCGCTGAGCATATGGGAGTCGGCAAGACCAATGACGGTGAATCCGCCGATTTCGATCGTTTGACCGAATCTCCACTCGGAGCTATCCGCTATCACATACACGTGCCGTGAACAGATGGACCAAACATAATCCTTCGAGTCAGTTGTTCCGTCATCCCAGATGTATCCTGGTGCAAGGGATAGGGTGAACGAGTACGTTCCTGCGTCGGTTGCCGAAATCACTCCTCCGGGCTGGACCGAATAGGTCTCATTCTCTGACGCTACAGTCTTCAGCTTGCCATCGTAGACGAAATCAACCGCCACAGGAGCATACGCCTTCGGGATGAGTCTGGCGTAGAAGAACAGATCATGGTCAGAGGTTGCGGTGAACGATTCGACAGGGTCCCCGGAATACTCCTCATTGTCGAACCATCCGGCGAAATACATCCCGCTGACGGAGATGGGAACCAGGGTTATCGAATCGCCGATGCTGAATTCTGAAACGTTATCTCCTCTGAACGGATCGTATGTTATGTGGTATTTGACGATGTGCCAAACCTCCCAGTAGGTGTAGTTTACCGTTGTGGGGGACTCGATGATGATGGCATTGGTCACAGCCACCTCGCCGCCAGGATGCAGAGACCATCCGTCAAATGCATACCCGGGTATGGATGTCACGGATGCGGAGGAAATCGTCAGATTATCGTTGACGGTATAGGTGTACACAATCGGCGTATCGCTGTAGTCGGGGCCGATGCCCGTGTAGATCGTTACGGTGTATTCAATGGTCTGGAACACGCCCTTCAGAGTGGTATTGCTGACTGGAGTGAAGGTGTATGTAGAACTTCCGGCAACGAAATCACCGGCGGGGACGCCGTTGATCAGAAGGCCCACGGCCGTGTATCCCTGACTGGGGAGCAGGTTCACCGTAATCTCGGTGTCAATCGCGCAGCTACTGACGCTGCTGATGACGCCTCCCGTCGAAGTGTTGTCGACGTTGATGATGAAGCCGTGGTTGATCACCCAGATGATGACTATGTACTGATCATCGTAGATGTCCACTCTGGTGTTGGAATCAATCTTGGTTCCGTCCGGAAGGGCCCATCCGTAGAATATGTATGTCACCGACCCGTCGGTATAGTTGGAGAATATGGGGAGACTGCCGTATGCAGATCCGAACTGGAAACTGCGCACCTCGATGACAGCATCATCGGGGTTGATGTGGAGATTGTTGTCCCTCAACTCGACCTGGAGAAATATCGCCTCTGTCCAATGGGCGACGTATGCCCTGTCGCCGTAGGTGTCCGCATCGAAAACAATGGATTGTGCGGTCCCATCGATTCCGGTGCCTGTCCAGTAATCGAAGACATATCCCTTACGGGTGGGGTTCTGGATGACTGTGCCGTCGTCGATGAAGTAGTGATCCGGATTATCTGCTTCTCCGCCCTGGAGATCGAAGGACAGGCTGTAACTTATCTTGGTGTCTGTCCAAACTGCCTTATACATTATGTCAGAGGCTATCTTCCTCTCCTCCCCGGGAAGTTTGGATTCCTCGCCTCCCACCCCAATCACCGTCACGTTCTGATCCGCATCCACTTGGATCTGCACTATATCCCAGTAGCCGAACTCATAACCCCTCTTTATGTACAGGCTGCCGATTGATTCGATCTCTTCCAGCGAGGGTGCCGCATAATAGGAGTCGGCAGGGACCTTGAACAGGTAGTCTGTGGAGCCGCTTCTAATGACAACCCAGTACGTGAGGTTGGTAACGTCTGCAACCAAGGAGGTGTCAGACGTTACAGCGGATAGGATGTAATCCCCTCCGGATTGGTAACCGATACGCGTCGTTGACATGTCGGATGCAATCGCATAGACGGCAGCAAGACCGTAATCGTTCCCGAATATTTCCACGGTGAAACGGACAGCCTTGTTCTTCTCGATTGCGGCATAGTAGTATTCTCCATCGGAATCGCTTCCGTAAGACGATGCTAAAGCGTTGCCGGATTCGTCGAC
Source organism: Thermoplasmatales archaeon BRNA1 (assembly GCA_000350305.1). Taxonomy (NCBI): domain Archaea; kingdom Methanobacteriati; phylum Thermoplasmatota; class Thermoplasmata; order Thermoplasmatales; species Thermoplasmatales archaeon BRNA1. The sequence continues at coordinate 230,477 of CP002916.1, read as the reverse complement.
CAGTATCATGGTCCCGATAACAGTCGATGTGCCCCGCACTACAGGCACATACGCCTTGACTATCACGGTTTCCGTGAAATTGATGGCGATGTTCCTGTCGGAGACCACGTTGTAGAGCGTGAACGAATATGTGCCGTCGCCATTATCCGCATATCCTACCGAACGGCCGTCAACTATAACGGAATCCAAATGGAACGGTCTCGGCTCGTTGTTCGTATTCACAACGTATGTTACGGTTCCGTCGTGGTAGACTCTGTGTGTGCCTATGGAATTACCCGAGTTCCACGAGATGCCAGAAGGGACGGTAGTATCAGAGGTCACAATGCCGTCGGGGAACGAGTCCCCTCCGCTGTACACGTTCTGTATCGTGATCTCGTAACTCTTCTTGTCTATGGTGAACGACAAGTCGTTCGCTATCGTCGAATCCCTTCCATAGCCCAGCGTGACGTTTGCCGAGATTATCACAGCGCCCTGAACAGAGTCATAGTCGGCAGTATAGTCGGTGAACTCAACCCCGTTGTTCCCGGACTTGATCTCCATTCCGAGGAAGGAATAGGTTTCGTACAGGACCAATGCAAAACGAACCGTAGCAGTGGTAGTGGACGGAGGATTACTACCGTTCGCCGCGAGAACCAGCGAATAACTGTTGTAGAAGTTGTAACTGCTCTCGCCGCCGCTCTCCGAGTAGTTGTAGACTCCACCGTAGTAACCGATGGGTTCGCTTAGCAGGCTGCCGTTGACGCTGAATGATACGGTACCGGTGTAGGCATCTGTACTCATCGTGATGTTCCTGACTGTGAACATGTGGTTCTCGGGGTCTGTTTCGTATGCCGTCCCGGTAAAGTAGTTCATTGCGGCGGAGGTGATGGTCACCGTACTCCCGTCGGAAATCAGAGAGGCATCAATCTCGATCGTCGTGTCATTATCTATTCCGATTCCGCCGAGGTTGACAGTGTTTTCCCCATCAATCGTAAAACTGGTGGCTGAGCCGACAACGCTTCCGGTAAATTGGAACGAAAGAGTGGCCACCGTCTGTGCCGACGTGGAGCTAGTGTTGCGTCCGAACCTGCTAACGTTGGCATCAGGATCGACATTCTCGACGCTGCAATATATCGGATCGCGCGCAATCCCCGCAGTTGTCGTGTAGTATGTCTCCCCGCTATAACGAGCCAGGTTTCCGGATGCTGCTACAACGGTACAGCCCGTCGTGATGGTCACCGTGCCACCGGACCCCCCTATGCCTGGTCCAGAAATCACGGTGTAATAGTTCGGGTTGTTGTATGGTATGTAGCCAGATCCGCCCGTGGCAGTCACGGTCCCTCCGTTGATGGTGATGGAGCCGCAGCCGTCATCGCCGCCGTTTCTCCCATCCGCCCCTATTCCGGCCCCCGCGAATGCGTTGTATCTTGTTCCGCCCCAGCCGCTGTTTACATACACGGCTTTAACCGATCCGCCCGTGGCCGTAAGCGATCCTATGCTTGCCGAGGAGATTGTCAGAGAAGATCCGGACTTCACATTGATTCCCGCATATCCGACATATGCGGATGGCCTGGGAGTCACAGATTGGTTGGATCCCCCTTTGATGACGCAGTCGCTGAGAGTCACGATCGTGACATCCGCGCCGTTGCTTATGACGACGGGAGCCGAATTCGAATTCGTTCTCGCCGAAAAGTCGAGTGTAAGCGAATCAAGATACAGCGTCGGGGATCCTCCGCTGATATTCACCCCGCCACCGCTTGTAGCCGAACCGGTGATATAGTAGCACCCTGTCGCCTCCGAACCTAGATTCACGGAGACGTTGCCGCTGACATCATATTTGTAAGCGTACACCGGGTAGAGGTTGTCAACGTTTCCCGGTCTCTTAAGAGCAATCTTCAACGAGTAGTATTCGACATCTTCTCCGGATCTGAGGACATATGCGTTTCCTCCGAGATCTTTCTCGCCCTCTGCGACCATATCGTAGGTTGTCCACCCAACAATCACATAGTCACTCATCCCAGGCGGAGAGAGAAACATCATATGGGTCGTGTCCGTAGTGGTCCCGTACTTCACACCGATGGTAGTTGTTGTGTTCCCGTAGTGCAGGGTGACGTCATATGTATTGGCGTCCCAGATCGCATAAAGGGTCATGTCAGCATGGACTTCCCATACAGAACCCTCCATGATGTTTGCGGTCAGGGAATTAGGGTTTTCAGACCATCCGACAAAAGAATAGCCGTCCTTTGTGTACTCATACTCGACACCATCGACTGTGAAATCGTTACCGGGGATGTATATGGAACCGATTACGTTCTCGGCGACGTAAATACGGGATTCCTTGGCCTCCCCCGTGTTGGGGTCAAACGTGATTGTGTGGGGCTGATCTTCGTCGGCTTGAGACAGGTCCGTTGCGATATAGGCAATTGCGACTGCGACGAGTGCAATTGCGAATACCACTGTCGTGTATTTCCTGAGATGGCAAAGTGTCAAGATCCGCACCCCGAGTGGGCAATCAGGCCGTTCAAAGAGAGGTAATACGACTTGCAGGGAACGTTAACGGAGGCCATTTGGGTGGCAAAGAGTAAACCGCTACGCCCCGCTCCACACGAGGTGGATTCTTCCATGGTTGCCTCCGTTATGTTACCCATGTTGAAATTCCACTTTCTCCATGAATAAAAAGCAAAGGTGTTTGATTGAGCACTCATCAGTGAGTGATTACTTACATGAATCCTCTTTAAATATGGACAAGTCTAAGGCCATATGTGCCAGTGCAACGATTGTGGGATGGGTGAATTCACATGAATTGGAGAAGGGGAGAGTGGTCGAAATACAAATATTACCCAATCGCGGGGCTAATATTCGGAGTGTCCATCGGAGGGGGCTTGAGAGCACATATTCTTGAAGAATCTGGCTCTTGGATGGCAGACCTGATTATTCCTCTGATTGCGGTTATTTTCTTATTCTTCATAACGCTTAACTTCAGAAAATTCGACGGCCGTGTTGAGGGGAATGCCCCCATCAATAGCAATCCTGAGGAGATTGCGATCAAGTGCGCATGGTGCAATAATCGCTGTTCCGGAGATTATTGTTCACGTGAATGCGAAAGGGAATTCACGAGATACAAACGCCGTGAAGGCAATTTTGCAAAATCCTTCATTTCATATTGCATTTTGCCGCTCGCTCTTTTTCTCGCACCCGTCCTCGCCGGCAATGTCCATTTAGGAGCGGGACTTCTAATTGTCGGATACGGAGCCGCATTCATACTCCGCCCCGTGGCTGTACCGTATACAATAGACCGTGTCGGAGCTAGGCATTCATTGAGAATGTGTGACATAGCAGGATGGATCCTTCTAGTCTGCGGCAGTGCGATTGTAATATATGCGCCCCCGTTCTGAAAATGTACAAAACCATTGTCCGATAAAATGCGGCAGGGGCCGTTTCCCCTCACGGTGGCTGTCTATGATTAACCGCTGGTTTTCGAGAGGTCCGAAAAGCACATTCCGTAGGATCGATCTTCATGTCGTTTGACAAAAAATTTAGCCGTTGGAATCCTCTTCGAAAACACCCCTTCTTCTGAGGATTTCTCTCAAAAATACAAGCGAAACAAATGCGATAAAGGAGACGGTCGTGAAGACGAACCCCGTGTAAGAGGACAGAACATCGAACCAGTATGACATCAAGTAAGGGATGTAGATCATGGCCAAACAAGCAGCCATCATGATGTTGTATGATTTCTTTCTCATGAGATTCCCTGTACTATCATTTTCTAACGGCCGATCCTTTCGAAATTTCCCTGCCGGCAGGTCATATGCTGTCGGAGGAATGCATGTCTGTCTCCGCGCCCGGTCCACGAACAGCGCCGGGTTTTCGTAAGAACGGCACACATTAGCGTGCCCTCGAGGAGACAGTGCTAACCACGACTCCCGCGTATTTATTGCTTGGTTCTTCTGTGTAAAAGATATTTTCTCGGTTTCATGATGCGGAAATTATCGAACCCATTGCTGGTTTTGATGAAATATCATCCAATGATACTATAACACCCGTGCCTGTCTTCACCGAAGCATGAGGGCCTTCTTGTCCTTCCCGATCGCCCTGGTGCAGAACGCACCCCATGGGTTGTTGTAGAGATTCCCCACAGGGAGCAGGAACTGCAGTGGCGCTCGCGATTACGCGGAGATCCCCGGAGCACCCCCTCATACCCTCCTTTTGGGGTTCAACGGAACACCCCCGGCAGAGATTCAAAATAATTCCATCTAGCCGATAATTGTGATTCCGAAAAACCAGATGTCTGGCAGGTCAAACCGAGTGCGGGAGAGGGGATTCGAACCCCCGAACCGCTAGGGACCGGATCTTAAGTCCGACTTCTTTGGCCACTCGAATACTCCCGCAGCGCGTCCGAATCATACTCCGCCCTAAAAAGACCTCGCTACCATTATTACACCAAACGGGCATCCGGTGGACGTGAAGAACGGGATCCCCTCCGAAGAAGAGATCGTCCAGGCCGTCCGCTCGGTCATGACCAGGAAACAGCGCATAGAGAGCCAGCGCGAGCTTTTCTCCCTTGTCAAGAAAGAGCTAGAGTCCGTCCTCGGCGCCAAGGTCCGCGTCTCCGCCGACCGCATCCGCCGCATCGCGCTGTCTTCCAGATCCGCGAAGGTGGAGATCGAGTACCGCGAGACTTCGAAGACCTCCCTGCCAGACATCTGTCCCGTCTGCGGGAACGCCATGTCCCCGGTCATGAACATGAACCTGGACGGGAACGTCACCGAGGTCAAGAGGAACTGCACGGTGTGCGCCTTCTCCGTGGCCAACCACATCCGCGTCCCTGGGAGGTACGTGTTCGTGAGGGTCGCCCCCAAAGAGATCCCCGACGACGAGCTCCGCATCAGGAAGCTCAGGAAGGCGGCCTCCCACCTTAGGGCGGCCAAGAGGCTCATAGGGGAGGCTCTGGAAGGCACCGACTTCCCGGACAGGAAGCGGTTCGCCGAGGAGTCCATAGACACCGTCCTATCGTCGAAGGAGGAGGCTGGGAGCATCCCAAGCCTCGAGGCGGACATACGCGACATCGGCCACGATGATCCCCTCTGGACCCAACCGCTGGGCTCCCCCAAATACCCGAACCGCAAAGTTATATGACGGACATCGTCATTCGTCAGTAAGGAGACGTTAACGTGAAGAGTTGGGATTTCACCAAGGTTGAAGGAAACAAGATCAAACTGAACGATTGGCTGAGCGATACCATGGGAATCATGGACGGAGCCTACGTCTACAGCACCCTCTTCCAGTACCCCGAGAGCGGGCCGAAGAGGTACGAGCTTGTCCTCTCCATGTACCCCCAGGAGAACTTCCGCACCCTCGCACACGTCACCGTCTACGCGGACGACGTCCCCGGATCCACCGTCCAGGCGGCCAAGTTCCTGACCGACCAGAAGATCAGGATCCTCAACTCCGTCTCCATGACCGGCATCTCCGACACCACGATTATCTGGAACATCCTTGCGGACCTCAACTTCGCGGGAGAGGGCGACCTCATCAAGGAGAAGTTCCAGGAGCTCAGGGATGCCAAGGACCCCAGCGTCGACAAGATCCAGTACGTCTCCGTCAAGCCCGCACAGATCGGGAGGATCTTCCGCGCAGGTTCCGACACCAATCTCAAGACCGAGCTCAGGCACGGTGCCCCCGTCACCGTAGAGAACGGATGCTTCGACCTCGCCAAGGAGTACGGCGACATCCTGAACGACGTGGACGGACAGGAGGTCATGATCACCCTCGACCCCGGATCCTGGCTCGTTTCCGTGGTCTTCTTCAAGCAGGACACCGACCTGGTCAAGATCGTCATGGACGTCCCCGACTGCATGGGGTCCATCGACTCCGCCCTCAGCATGCTCGCCGATGCCGGGATCAACCTGATCTCCGTGTTCACCAAGGTCCTCATCTCCTACCAGATGATGGACATCGAGGTCGTGGCGGACATCAAGAAGTCCTCCCTTTCCGTCGGGGAGCTAGAGAAGAGGCTCCCCGAACACCTTTCCAGGCAGAACGGCGTCTTCAAGCTCAAGAGCATCCAGCGCCTCTGATCATGAGCATCGGGAAGTTTACCAAGACGACCGTCGAGGACTGGAAGGGCCTCGACTGCTGCCGTATCGATTTCCGGGGATACGACGTCAGGTGCCCGTTCTTCGGAAATCCCGATCTCTGGAACGAGGAGGGGCCTTCCCTTGACCCTCAGCCAATCATCGATTACATAAGTGCCAGATCGTCACTGGAGGGCATCATTCTCGGAGGAGAACCGCTCCGCGATCCCTCTCTTTTCAAGTTTCTGAAGGAACTGAGGAAGACCAAGGTCCCGATCAGACTCGAAACCTCCGGCACCCGTCCCGAGGACGTCGACGACTTCGCCGGCGCGATGACGGTGGATAACGTCTGCATTGTGCTCACTGCGGTCCCGGGATCGGAGAGATTCTCCGAAGCGTGTCCCGGAGCGGACGAGTCCAAGATTCAGAAGACCCTCGATCTGCTTCCCGATCTGGACGTCCCTTCAGAGATTCAGATCGTAGCCGTCCCCGGGTTCACGAACGTGGACGACATCAAGAGACTCGCCAGAGGTATGGGGAAGAAGACCGACCTGGTCATCAGACAGTTCGACCCCAGGTTCTCTCCCGACAGGGCCTACTCCAAGATTGTGCCTTACACAAAGGGCGATTCCATTAAGCTGAACAGCGCCGCCAAGACCTACACCCACAAAGTAAGCGTCCGCGGTTTCTGAGTTCAGACGGTGAAGTTTTCTGCCCTGGCCTTGGATGCTGCCTTGAGGGAACGGCTGCTGGTGTTCACGAACACCTGGAGGTTCTCCTCGTCTGCGAACTCCTTGATCTTGGAGATCAGCTTGGAATCGGAAGAAATCACTCCGACGGATAGTCCGCAGTCGGTCTGGTCCAGCTCCTGGAGGATGGCGTCGGCGCCGGCAGCCTGCTTGATGACGAGGATGGGTAGACCGGAGTCCACGTACTGGATGTCGTCGTCCGGGTCCACGCTGGTGAGCAGGATGGGGGTGTAGTAGAGGCCGTTCTCGGTGTACTCCTTCTTGACCCTCTTGCCGCCCATCACGACGTAGGCGGCCTCAGAATCCAGGAGTCCGGTGAGCCTCTTCTCCTCTTCCTTGTTCATAAGGGGACCCATCTGGCACTCCTTCTCCCCGGGATCGTTGACGTTGAGATCCTTGAGCCTCTCGACGATCGCCTTGGTAAGCTCCCTGTCGTCGTCCGCGGAGACGATGACCTTGGAGGTCGCATACAGTCCCTTTCCGTTGTTCTGGAAGGCGGAGTCGATGATGGAGTCTGCGGCCTTCTTGATGTCCCCGGGCTGGGAGACGACGATGGGGTTCATTCCCTTGACCTCGTTGATGTAACCGAGGGTGTCGTCCACCGCGAGGAATATCATATCATCCATTGCCTTCCCGCATCCGGATGCCACCACGCCGGCGACGTTCTCGTCGTCGGAGAGCTCGGTGGCGAAGCGGTCGGTACGGTCGCAGACCAGGTTGAGCACTCCGTCCGGGAGTCCCGCCTGCTCGAAGAGATCGAACACGGCGTAGACGGGGCGGGGGCAGTGTCCGCTGGGCATCATGACGACGGTGTTGCCGGCAGCAATGGCCGCGGCAGAGTATCCGATGACCGATGCGAGAGGGGAACTCTCGAGGGCGATGATTCCCCAGACCCCGCGGGGCTTCCCCTTGACGTTCATGGCATCTTTGGATGCCTGACGGACGACCTCGAGGCAGGTCTCCGCCTCTGCGAAGGCATCCTTCCTGACCATTCCGGTGCTGAGGACGACGTCGGCCGCAAGACGGTAGAGCCTCTTCTCGATGGAATCGGCCACGGCGGAGAGAATCCTTGACCTCTCCTCCGGACTGGACTTGGACCACATCTCGAACGCCCTCGCGGCGTCCTCGGCCGCCTTCTTCATGGTTCCCGGGACGGGATCCTGCAGGCGTCCGAAGATGATCGTGTCGTCGACGGGGCTCACAAGCAGGTCCTCGATCCCCGACGCCACGTTCTCCCCGTTGATCTTGGAGGGAAAGTCGTGCTTGGGGCTGTCGAGTGCCTGGTCGTAAGCTGCATCGAACTTGGAATCATCGAAGATGCGGTCTGACATGATGCCTGGTTATCTGCGGTAACACTCATAAATGTGGCGGGGAAGGTCCCCCGCCAATCATAAATAGGAAAATACTAATCGACACCCAACGGACTCATGGTCTAGGGGTTATGACGTCGCCTTCACACGGCGGAGGTCGCCGGTTCAAATCCGGCTGGGTCCACCATACTTTCCATTTTCGATTGCCGCGGATCTCACTTCTTCTTCCCGAACAGCGACTTCGCGGCGAACGTGCCCGCGGAGCGTGCGAAGGATGAAAGAGCGTTCCCTGCCGCCCTCTCGGCCTGCTTCTGGCCGGTGGACTTGGTCTTCTTCGCAGGCTCCTTCTTGACAGCCTCCTTCTTCGGTTTCTCCTCGGCCTTCTTATCTTTCGCGTTGAGGGCGGAGATCTTCTCGTAGGCGGACTCGCGGTCCTCCCTCACCCTGTACTTCTCCTCGTAGGGGGAGGATGAGATCGCCCTCTCGTAACCGGCCCTGTCGAGGGCCCCGAGCCTGCTCTGCGGCGGAAGGATGAATGCCCTCTCCACCATGGATGGGGCGCCCTTCTCGTCGAGACAGGAGACGAGGGCCTCTCCGACGCCGAGCTCGGTGATGACGTCCTGAGTCTTGAACGCGGGGTTTGCGCGGAACGCGGTGGCGGCTGCCTTGACAGCCTTCTGCTCTGCGGGAGTGTACGCGCGGAGGGCGTGCTGTATCCTGTTGCTCAACTGTGCCAGGACGGTGTCCGGGATGTCTGACGGGCTCTGCGAGACGAAGTAGATCCCCACACCCTTTGAGCGGATCAGCTTGACCATCTGCTCGATCTTCTGCACCAGTGCCTTGGGGGCATCGGAGAACAGCATGTGGGCCTCGTCGAAGAAGAACACCAGCTTGGGCTTTTCAACGTCCCCTGCCTCGGGCAGCTTGTCGAAGAGCTCGGACATCAGCCACATCATGAATGTGGCGTACAGGGCGGGGTTGTGGGAGAGCTTCTCCGCGTTGAGGACGTTGATGTATCCCCTTCCCTCGTCGTCGCACTTCATCCAGTCCTTGATCTCGATCGCGGGCTCTCCGAAGAAGACGTCGCCTCCGCTCTCTTCCATGGAGCGCAGGTTGCGCTGGACGGCGCCGATGCTCTGGGTGGACATGGTCCCGTACTCGTCGGTGAACTCGTCCTTGTGATCGTTGACGTACTGGAGAACGGCCCTGAGGTCGCGGGTATCGATGATCTCCCACTTCCTGTCGCGGGCGATGCTGAAGACGACGTTGAGGACATCTGCCTGGACCTCGGAGAGACCCATGAGACGGGAAAGGAGCTGGGCGCCCATCGAGGACATGGTGGCCCTGACGGGGGTTCCGAGATCGCCGTAGACGTCCCAGAACCTGGCGGGGAATCCGGAGGGGACGTACTCGAAGCCGAACTTCTTGGCACGGTCGGCCATCTTTGCAGGGTCCCCGGGCTGGACGATCGTCCCGACGTCCCCCTTCATGTCCGCGAAGAACACGGGGATGCCTGCGGAGCTGAACGACTCGGCGAGCACCCTAAGGGTCACCGTCTTACCGGTACCGCTAGCACCGGTAATCAATCCGTGCCTGTTCGCCATCCTCGGGTAGAGGAAGACCTTCTTGTCGCCGCTCTGAGCAATCCACAGTTTACCGTCCTCGAACATTCGTCTCACCGTCGCCATTAAGGGCACTATTAAGGCGTATATCTTAGTGAAGATAAGAACTGAACGATTGGACTTGTGCAATTATTTGTGTTAACAATCCAAATTCGTTGTAAATTACAATCTGAATCAACCATCCACGCAATAACACATCTGGCTCTTTCATATGGGCCTTTTTTCACCATACACAAATAATCAATCCAAGACAGGTAAGGTCTATAAACAAGTCAAACTTAATGGCATATACATCCAACTAATCGGTTGGATTACAAAAAGGACGGATGAGCATGAGCAACAGGTGCCTGAGATGCGGATACCAGTGGTCCCCCAGATCGGACAAGCCGTTCCGCTGCCCCAGATGCAAATCCACCAGGTGGGACAAGACCTCGGTGGAACATAAGTGCCTGAGATGCGGAGCTGAATGGGAACAGCGCAGCGAGAAGCTGCCGAGGTACTGCCCCGAATGCCATTCGTCCATGTGGAACGAGGCCAGGTCCACCTACACCTGTCCCAAATGCGGGAAGGTCGTCGTCCTCAGATCCAACAGCCGCATCGGGATGTGCCCCGACTGCGACGCCTACTCCGACCGCCGCAACCGCTATGAGAGCGAGTACGCCCCCCGCATGTCGGGTCCGGGGAGGATCGTTCCCATCTGGTCCGACGGCCACGGGCTCTCGATGTACTACTGCGAGGGCACCGGGATGAGCCTTGTCTACCACAACGGGAACGTCATCGGCAGCCGCAGGATCGAGAACATGCTCAGGGGCCAGGGTGCCGCCGTGGGCAACGTCACGAAGGAGAAGGACCCCTCCCTGTTCTTCGAACTGGAGTCCATGAGCAAATGCATCCTCTCCGACCGCGACGTCCTCGACATCTCCGACGCTGACTCGAAGAAGAGGGCCTGCCTCCAGCTTTTCAAAGAGGGCATGACCCCCGTGGCCATCTCCCTGAAGCTCGGGATGCCCTTCACCGAGGTCATGGACATCGTCTCCGCTTCGAAAGAGAGCGAGAGCGACGATCGCAGACAGTTCCCCGGATTCGTGAGCGGAAACGCTCGAGACGATAAGAGCGAATGATCTGGCACTTTTGCAATCGCTTTGAGAATATGGTGGACCTGGCCGGTTTCGAACCGGCGATCTCCGCCTTGTAAGGGCGACGTCATAACCCCTAGACCACAGGTCCCCTTGCGTCCCAATACTCCCAACGGTATAAAAAACCGTCTTAGTTCGGCGGCCGAAAATCATCCTGATGGCACTCGGACGCTAGGAATAAAATACCTGTACGGCATCCCCGAGGTGCTGCGATTGTAGTCTAGGGGTTAGGACGAGAGCTTCCCAAGCTTTTGACCCGGGTTCGATTCCCGGCAGTCGCACCATATTTCTCCCATTTTTGCGCGACTAACAGCGGTACCATTAATAATCGCGACAAACTACGGTTGGCTGATATGGTCAAGGAAATCGACAGCTCTCGCGGCGAAGGAGGTGGACAGATGGTGCGTACGTCCGTTGCTCTCGCAACGCTCACGCATACCGTTACCCGTCTCACCCGCATCAGGGAGAACCGCCCCACCAACGGGCTGTCGAAGCAGCACACCACTGCCGTCGCCGCCATCGCCAAGATGACGGGTTCCAAGATCACCGGCAACCAGATCGGGTCCTCCGAACTCCTCGTGGAACCCGGGAACGACCGCGTCCCCGACATAGCTCTGGACATCGGCACCGCCGGCAGCATCTCCCTGGTTGTGCAGGCCACTCTTCTGGCCGCCAGGGATTACGAGACCCCGTTCAACCTCGACCTCAGGGGAGGGACCAACGTCATGTGGGCACCTCCCATCGACAGCTACAACATGGTGCTCTTTCCTCTGATGAAGAGGATGGGCATCGATGCACACGCCGAGATCATCGAGAGGGGGTTCTACCCCATCGGCGGGGGCCATGTGAAGGTCACCCAGGAGCCCATCGGCACCATCAAGCCCCTCGACCTCGACCATCTGGGTGAGCTCAAGGGCATCCGCGGGCTCTGCTTCGTCCAGCACCTGTCCGACCGCATCGGCCAGGACATGATGGATGCCTGCAGGAGGGTCTTCGAGCCCGAGTATCCCATCGAGATCGAGTACCAGAAGTGCGAAGGGACCTCCCGCGGTGCCGGAATGGTCCTCGTGGCGGAGTACGAGAACGGACTGCTCTCGAGCAACGTCCTCTCCAGCAAGGGGCACAGCGCCCACCAGTCCGGACTGGATGCGGCAAGCGACCTCCTCCAGGAGATGAGGACCGGCAGCACCGTGGATATCCACACCGCCGACCAGCTCCTGCCGTACATGGCTATGGCCGACGGCAAGAGCGAGTTCATCGTTTCCAGGATCAGCAAGCACCTGCTATCGCAGATGGACACCCTCGAGTCGTTCCTCGATGTCCGCTTCGGCGTCGAGAGGAAGGACGACGGATACCACTTCACCGTCACCCCCGGGGCGAACGGGATATGAGCCGGCAGGTACCTTTTATCCACGTCAACTGCGCCATGTCCGCCGACGGCAAGCTCGCCGGACCGGAGAGGAAGCAGGTCAGGATATCCAGCGACGAGGACATAGCCAGGGTCAAGGATCTCAGGAAACGGTACAGGGGGATCCTCGTCGGGGTGGGAACCGTCATCTCCGATGATCCCCACCTCACGGTGAAAGGGCCGATGAAGGAGGAGAACCCCGTCAGGATCGTCCTCGACACTAACGGCCGCACCCCCGATGACGCACGCGTCCTCGACGACCTTGCCGAAACCGTCATCGTCACCTGCAGGGAATGCACCAAGGACTGGGGCACCAGGGCCACCGTCGTCCGTGCGGGGGACGGGAAGATCGACCTCAGGAGGGCCATGGAGCTCATCCGCGAGGAACTCGGCATCGAATCGGTCATGGTCGAGGGCGGAGGGGAGGTCATCGCATCGTTCTTCCGCGAGAAGCTCGTCGGAAAGTACACGGTCTTCGTGGGCCCCCAGATCATCGGCGGCAGGACCGCCCCGACCCCCGCCGACGGGGACGGCAGGGTCGCGCCCGAAGGCATCCGCCTGAAGATGGAGTCCTGCGAACAGCTCGGCAACGGCGCCCTCCTGACCTTCGTTCCCGAGTACCGAGTCCCCAGTTATTTTTAAATTACAAGCCATTGCGGGGGCAGAGGCCAAACCATGAAGGCGAGAATGGAGAACGGCGAGACCAAGGACATCAAGGCAGTATGGTTCGAGGACGGCAAATGCAGGATGATCGACCAGAGGGAACTCCCTCTGAAGCTGGTCATCGTGGATTTCGATGACTACAAGGCCGTCGCGGAAGCAATCAGGAACATGACCACCAGGGGAGCTCCGTCCATCGGCGCCTCAGCCGCATACGCAATGTGCCTTGCCGCCATCCAGAAAGCAGACATCGATGAGGCCGCCAAGCACGTCAAAGCCGCCAGGCCCACCGCTTTCGACCTGTTCTACGCCACCGACTGGATGGTCAAGAAGCTCAAGGCCGGAGCCGACCCCGTGGAGGCCGCCGACGAGTACGCCAACATAACCGTCGACAAGTGCCGCAGGATCGGAGAGTTCGGAGGGGCCCTCATCAAAGACGGCATGAAGCTAATGACTCACTGCAACGCCGGCGCACTCGCCACCGTCGACGTCGGTACCGCGCTCGCCCCCATGAGGAACGCCCACGATGCGGGCAAGAAGTTCTTCGTCTACGCCTCCGAGACCCGCCCCAGGCTCCAGGGCATGCAGCTCACCGCATGGGAGCTCAACCAGGAGGGGATCGACCATGCGATTATCCCCGACGGCTCCGCCGCCTATTACATGAGCCAGGGGGTCGACATGATTATCGTCGGCGCCGACAGGATCGCCGCCAACGGGGACTTCGCCAACAAGATCGGAACCTACGATAAGGCCATCGTCGCCAAGAAGTTCGGCATCCCGTTCTATGTCGCCGCCCCCGTTTCCACCTTCGATTTCAGCACCAAGACCGGCAAGGACATCGTCATCGAGCAGAGGTCCGAGACCGAGATGACCGAGGTGCAGGGCATCCGCATCGCACCCGTCGGCTCCAAGGCGCTCAACCCCGCCTTCGACGTCACCACCTCCGACCTGGTCACCGGATTCATCACCGAGAAGGGCATCTTCAAGCCCTCCGAGATCGCGGAGATGAAAGAATGATGTCCGAGGCCTTCCTCAGGAGAAGGCTCGTGGAGTGCTGCAAGCTCCTCTACCAGAGGAACCTCACCGTCTCCGCCGGAGGCAACATGAGCGTCCGCCTGGACGACAAGCACATCCTGATCACCCCGTCGGGGGCCAACAAGGGAATGCTCACCGACGACGACCTGGTCCTCATGGACATGAAGGGCAAGGTCATTTCCGGAGGGAAACCAAGCATCGAGCACAGGTTCCACCTCGGCCTCTATCAGGCCAATCCCGAGGTCAACGCCATAGTGCACTGCCACCCCCTCTACTGCCTCGCGGTCGCCACCAAGGGCGAGCCGCTCAAGAGCACCCTCACCCCCGAGGGAGTGCTCCTCCTCGACCAGGTCCCGACCGTCAGGTACGAGACCCCGGGATCCGAGGAGCTCGTGAAGGCCGTTCTCGAATGCTCCGACGCGCCCGCCATGCTCATGGCAAAACACGGGGCCATCACCCAGGGAAGGACCCTTGAGGAGGCCTTCAACCGCATGGAGGAGCTGGAATTCCAGGCCCATCTGCAGATCATTCTCGGCAATTCCGCCGAGCCCCTTCCCCTCGAGGAAGTGGAGAAACTCAGGGAGATGAGGTGAACATGGCCATCCTGGTCACCAAATGGTTCGGTGTGTTCCTGGTCGACAACAAGTCGGACCGCATCATGGACAAGCGCCTGATGCCCAAGGATGCCGATGCCTGCGCGGAGAAGCTGGCGGAGATCCAGAGGGGAGGTGTGCTTCCCGAGGAGCGCGAGCTCTCCGGCAACAGGGAGAAGCTCCTCGTCGGGGACAGGAGGCAGTCCGAGCTCGGCAAACCCGAGATGTACGACTCCTCGTGGATCGTCCCCTCCGACTTCGGATTCGACGACCGGTTCATGCATGATGTCATGCTCCGCCTGGGGAAACTCAGGACCTCCGAGCCCATCGGCCGCGACAAGAGCCTTGTCCAGGCCATCAGGGAGCTTGACGACCTCATCGAAGTTTCCAACCTCCTGAGCGAGAGGCTCCACGAGTGGTACGGGATGTACTTCCCCGAACTCGCGGACCACGCGAAGGACAAGAAATACGCTTACCTCATCGCCGCCAAGGGCGACCGCGAGTCCATCCTCGAGGAACTCGGTCTGGAGATCGAGTCGATGGGTGCGGACTTCGAGTCCGCCGACCTCGAGGCCGTGAGGGGGCTCGCCGAGAACCTCTACAACGTCTACGAGGCCTGGGAGACCGCGGAGGAGTACATCACCTCCCTGGTGCAGGACATGTGCCCTAACATGTGCGCCATACTCGGAGGCCCGCTAAGTGCCAGACTCATCAGTTTGGCCGGAGGCCTCGACAGGCTCGCATCCCTGCCGTCCTCCACCGTGCAGCTCCTCGGGGCGGAGAAGGCCATGTTCAGGCACCTCCGCTCCGGCAAGAACCCGCCCAAGCACGGGGTCATCTACCAGTACCCCGACCTCCGCAAGGCCCCCTACTGGCAGAGAGGCAACATCGCCCGCGCCCTCGCGGGCAAGGTGCTCATCGCCGCCAAGATCGATGCCTACCACGGCGAGTTCATGGGCGACAAGCTCAGCGAGGACCTCAGGAAGAGGATCGCAGAGGTCAAGAAGAAATACCCCGACCCGCCCAAGAAGAAGGCGCCCAAGGGAGGCTTCAAGGGAAAGGGGAAGAAGCCCTTCCGGAAACACTGAAAACTTTTATCCCCCCAGCGGGCGGGGTCCAGCATATGCCCGCGTTAATTATTATATAGACACGGCGCCATAAACCTCCGTTTACGATGCGCGCAAATGTCGTTATCAACAGCCAGACCAACCTGGTGAACAAGCGGGTATTCTGAGCGCAGCGTTTCAACATAAAGAAGGTAATAACCATGGCAGAGTGGGAGATGAAAGAGCTCCGTGAGCTCAAGATCGGAAGGTACGTGAACATCGATGATTCTCCTTGCAAGATCATCTCGATCACCACCTCCAAGCCCGGAAAGCACGGATCCGCAAAGGCATCCATCGAGGCGACCGACATTTTCACCGGCGCCAAGAAATCTCTGAACGCCCCTGTTTCCGCGAAGGTCCAGGTCCCCATCATCGACAAGAGGAAGGGACAGGTCATCTCCATCGACGAGGCCAACAACGAGGTCCAGATCATGGATCTTGAGACCTTCGAGACCTTCTCCATGCCCATCAACGACGACCACGAGTCCGTCCTGACCGATGGCGCCGAGATCCTGTACATCGTGGCGATGGACAGGATGAAACTGATGTGAGGTCAGAATACAAATGTCGTACGGACTGAACTACGCGGACGCGGACGCCGAGTACAACGAGGCGGACGCGGTCATCTTCGGCATTCCGTACGACCACACTGCCAGCTACAAAGCCGGGGCCCGCGAGGCCCCGACGGCTGTCAGACGCGCTTCCTACAATTTTGAGGAGTTCCACTTCGAGCACGGGCTCGACCAGGAGCTGCCCGTCGTCTGCGACTACGGCAACTGCGACGATTTCATCCTCCCCGAGGACATGGTGGAGGAGGTTAGGTTCGCCGTAGGCCCCTGCATCCGCGACGGCAAGTTCCCCATCGCCATCGGCGGGGAGCACTCCGGAACCATCCCCATCATCCAGAGCTTCGAACCAAAGAGCATCGCGCTCATCACCATCGACGCGCACCTGGATTCCAGGGATGAATACATGGGCACACCGCTCTCCCACGCATGCGTGACCAGGAGGGCCGCCGATGTCCACGGCATAGAGAACGTCTGCTCCGTCGGCAACAGGAGCATCGGACGCGAGGAACTCGAAAGGGACGATGTTGTCCCCCATGTGACCGCCTACGAGGTCTTCGAGAACGGGATCGAGTGGGCTATGAAGAAGATGCTCGACGGGCTGAAGGCGGACAGGGTCTACCTCTCCATCGACATCGACGGAATCGACCCCGCCTACGCACCCGGAACGGGAACCCCCGAGCCCTTCGGACTCCACCCGTACGACGTGAAGAAGGCCATCAACATCGTCGGGGACCGCCTTGCAGGCTTCGACGTCATGGAGATCTGCCCTCCCTCGGATCCCTCCGGAATAACCTCCATCCTCGGAGCAAGGCTGATCAACGAGGCGTTGGCCGTCTACGGGAAGAACATGAGGCAGTGAGCGGATGTTCTGGGAAGGACTTCTCATCGTCTCCAAATCCCATTACGAGGCCATGGGGCCAGACCGCCGTTTCATTCTCACCAAGGAGGTCAGGGAGCATCTCCACCCCGAGGTCCCCGCCAAGTACCTCAACAAGAGCATCATCGTCTTCGGCGATGCCAAGGGGAACATCGAGTACGAAGTGGAGGGACAGAATTTCCTCGCGGTATCCAGTCTGCAGGTCCGCGAGTTCCTCACCATGAGCCCCAGGGAGGCCGAGAGGCGCTACGCGGACGATTATCTGGAATGCAAGATGACCGGGTCGTCCATGGTCGCCAAGCTCTATCAGATGGACCAGGAGGAGAGGCTCGCAGACCTCGGCATAATCGTCGCACCCAAGAAGAAGGGGCTGCTCGGAAGGCTCAGGAAGCAGAAAGACCCTGAGAAGAAGGGAATCGAGGAGGAGGTCCGGGTCAGCAAACCCGCTGAGGAAAAGCCCAGGAAGACCGTTAAGAAGGTCCCTGCCGAGAAGTCTGCGGAGAAGAAGCCTGCCGCCAAGAAGCCCGCTGCGAAAAAGGCCGCTCCGAAGAAGACCCCCGAATCCAAACCCGTGAGTGGGACCGGCCCGCGCATGGCGGTCAGTCCCGATTCCAAGAAGTCCTCGGGCAAGAAACGCTCTTCGTGATTCTGTAAAAGGAAGGGGCCGGAGCCCCTGAATGGTTTAAGCGGACGAGATGAAGTTCCTGACCATCGTCTCGTACTGGTCTGCGAGCTCGACGGCCCTGTCCCTGTCCTTGGACTCGGCGTACACGCGGAATATCGGCTCGGTGCCGGAGGGCCTGGCGAGTACCCATCCGTCATCGAACATGATCTTCAGACCGTCGGTCTTGTTCTTGGAGACACCCTCGGTGTTCTGGTCGAGGAACTGCATGGCGGACTCCTTGAGCTCATTGGGGCAGGTGAGCTTCCTCTTCTCCGTGTAGAACACGGGGATCGTGCTGATCTGCTTGAGCAGCGCGCCGTTGCGGCAGATGTTCTCGAGCATCCTCCCGATCGCCATGGCACCGTCGCGGCAGTGCTGATGGTCGGGGAAGATGAGTCCACCGTTCTCCTCCCCTCCGAACTTCCCGCCGATCTCCATCATCTTGCGGGAGACGATGGGAGCACCGACAGCGGTCCTGACGACCTCTCCCCCGGCGCTCTTCACGAGCTCGTCGATGAGGGACGAGGTTGCGACGGGGGTGACGATGTAGCCTCCCCTGTTGGCCATGACAATGCTCCTCGCGAGAAGTGCCAGAGTGATGTCTCCGGGCACATAGTTGCCTTTGTTGTCCACGAAGACGCACCTGTCGGCATCGCCGTCGTGGGCGATACCGAGATTGGCCTTGGTGTCCTTCACGAGCTTCTTCAGGTCGCCGAGATTCTCCTCGGTGGGCTCGGAAGGATGGCCGGGGAACTCCCCCTGGGGGGTTCCGTTGAGGGTGATGCAGCGTACCCCGAGCTTCTTCAGAAGAAGAGGGGTGGTGAAACATGCGGCCCCGTTCGCGCAGTCCACCACGACCTTGAACTTGGCCTTCCTGATCATAGGGATATCGAGCTTAGAGACGATGGCATCCACGTACGCCTCCCCGGCACCGGGGACCTTGTGTATGTTCCCGACCTTGTCCCATGCGACGGTTGGGATCTCCTCGTCGTACTTCTCCTCCACCTCGCCCTCCTTCTCCTTGGAGGCTTCGGTTCCGTCGCCCTCGATGACCTTGATCCCGTTGAACTCGGGAGGGTTGTGGGAAGCGGTGATCATCACCCCTGCGACGACGTCGTCATGGGTCTTGACATAGTACTGGAGTGCTGGAGTGGGGACCATCCCGATGTCGTAGACATCGCATCCGACCGCCATCAGCCCGGAGCAGACGGCGGAAGAGATCATATCCGAGGAAAGACGGGTGTCGTTTGCGATGGCGATGGCCCCGGTGAAGACGGAACCGATTGCCTTTCCCATCTGAAGCGCGAGCTGCACGTTCATGTCCTTGTTGACTATGCCGCGTACACCGTTTGTACCGAACATTTTGGTCATTGCTGAAGCCCCCTTGATGTGATTAGGATGTTGATTGTGTCCCCGGATGCCTTCCCGTTGTCGGCGGCCATCTCGATGGCGTTGATGACCTCGGTCACCAGGAGGATCGCCTTGGCATCCATGTCGGACATGTGTGCATGCTTGATCGAGGAGTAATACTTGCTGTCGATGATGCGCTCCTGGTCGTTGATGGAGTCGATGGTCCTGAGCGTCCTCTTGATGTCGGAGTTGTAGGTCTCTATGGCGGACACGAGGAACTTGACCTCCTCTATGAGCTCGTTCACGGTTGCAGCCATCTCCTCCCAGATCTCCTTCGGCACGACGGCGTCGGTCTCCAGGATGAGCTGCACGTGGAGCGCGGCCTCCTTGGCCCAGTTTGCGATGCTGTCGATCTGCCTGATGAAGTGCAGGAGGTCGCCCCTCTCCCCGACGGTGAGGTCACCGCGACTGATGTCCGCTGCCAGGCGGTCCTCTATGCGGTCCGCCTCCCTCTCGCTGAGCATGAGACGGTCGACGCCCTTCAGCGCGGTCTCCTTCTCTCCCTTCGCCATCGAAGCCAGGACGAGCTCTAGCTCCGACACGGTGTCGAGGACGGCCACCCCGTGGCTCCTGGCCCTGGTGCTTACGGTCTCCTCCTTCCTCTTTCCAAACCAATCCATCAATCCCTTTTCACTCAAGACTAATCGCCTCCGCCAATCCCTCGGGGGGTCTTGCGAAAACCTTCGTCATCCTCTTGTTGAACACCAGGAAGACCTCTTCGCCGTTCTCGGGCGGCACGAGATTGTCGCTGATGTTGTATTCTATGTAGTCGCCGGTCTCCGACGACGTGCGCACCCTCCAATAGGTGCCCATGAACACTGAATTCACCACTCTGGCACTGATGCCTTCCGTGGCGGTGTAAACGTTCTCGGGACGCACCGATATGACCACGGCGTCCCCTTCCTCGAACTCCGTCTTCTCCCCCCTGACGACCTTCCCGCCCCTGAGACGGACCATGGTCCTGCCCTTCTTGGTGAACCCGGTCACGAATCCCTCCAGCAGGTTCGTCTCGCCGATGAAGTAGGCGGCGAATATGCTGGTGGGGGAACGGTACATGTCTATCGGGGCGCCGGAATCGTGTATCGTGCCCGCCCTCATCAGGACGATGCGGTCGGACACCGACATGGCCTCCTCCTGGTCGTGGGTGACGTGGAGGACGGTGATCCCCAGCTCCTTGACGATCCTGCGTATCTCGTAGCGCAGTTCGGTCCTCACCCTGGTGTCCAGGGCAGAGAGGGGTTCGTCCAGCATGATTATCTTGGAGCCGCTGGCTAGCGCCCTGGCGATCGCCACCTTCTGCTGCTCCCCTCCGGACAGCTCGTCGGGGAACATCCCTGCCCTGCCGAGCATGTTCACGAGCTCCAGGTAGAGCCTTGCCTTCTTATCGGCCTCCTCGGAATCCGCCCCCCTAACCCTCGGCCCGTATCCCACGTTCTTCAGGTTGTTCATGTTGGGGAACAGAGCGATGTTCTGGAACACGTATCCCACATCACGGTCCTCCATGGGGACGTGAGTGACGTCCTTCCCGTCGATGAGGACCTTACCCTCGGTGGGCGTCCAGATCCCCGAGATGAGTCTGATGAGGGAGGTCTTCCCGCATCCGGACGGCCCGAGAATGGTGATGTACTCCCCCTCCTGGACCTCCAGGCTGATATCGCGGATGGCGTAGAAATCGCCGAATCTCATGGATACGTGCTGCAGTTCGATCTTCGCCATGTCAGTCAAGCCTCAGTTCGTCCTCCAATCCGTTCTCCGGGATGCGGAAGACGGATGCCTTCTCCGGCTGCCAGGTGACCGCGACTATGTCCCCCTGGTTGTATGCCTCGTACCTCCTGGACGAACGCTTCGCGCTCACCAGGCCTATGCCTTCGACCTCCACCTCTATCGTTATGGTTGTCCCCTCGTACAGCACCCTCCTGACGGTTCCCTAGAAGTACCCCTCGGGAAGCACGTCGGGTTTGTGCTTGTCCTGCACATCGACCTTCGCACCGACGATCTCCGGGACGGTCGCTCCCACCTTGACGGTGACCACGACGTCCTCCCCGGGAGGAATATCCGTGGATCTGGCACTTATCAGGATGCCGGGTGCGATCTCGATCACAGAACGGTCCGTGTCCGACGCGATGAGCTTCCCCGTGAAGTTGTTGGAACGTCCCAAGAAATTCGCCACGAACGGGGTGGCAGGGTTCTGGAACACCTCCGTCGGCGTCCCCACCTGCACGATCTTCCCCCTGCGGATGATGGCGATGCGGTCGGCGACCTCCAGGGCCTCGTCCTGGTCGTGGGTGACGTGGATGGATGTCAGGCCCATCTCCTGGACCATGGATTTCAACTCCTTCCTGAGCTCTATCCTGAGCCTGGCGTCCAGCGCCCTCAGCGGCTCGTCCAGGAGGAGAATCTTGGATTCCGAGGACAGAGCCCTTGCCAGAGCGGTCCTCTGCTGCTGGCCTCCGGACAGTTCCCCGGGCATGTTGTGGATCTTCTTCGACATGTGGACCATGTCGATCATGGATGTGGCAAGCTGGCGGGTGTCCTTCTCGCTCCATTCCTTTATCACGGGAGAGAACACCACGTTGCCGTAGACGTCCATGTTGGGGAACAGGGCGTACTTCTGGGAGAGCATGGTGGCCTTCCTAACGGAGATGGGGACATCGGACATGTCCCTGCCGTCGAACAGCACCCTCCCGCTGTCCGGGACGGTGAGCCCGCATATCTCCCTGAGTGCCGTTGTCTTCCCGGAACCAGTGGGTCCCAGGAGACAGAGGTATTCCCCGTCCCTCACGGTAAGACTCAGGTGATCGGAGGCCTTGATGTCGCCCCCGTAGGTCTTCACCAGGTCCTCCAGGACTATCTCAGTCATGTCTCGCCTCCTTCCCCTTGGTGAGCACCCTGACCGCGACGAGGAACACGAAGCAGATGGCGATCAGGACGATGGAACACATCGCGGCCTCGGCGTAATGGGTGTGGCCGGCCTTCACCAGCTCCACGATGTAGCAGGGCACGGTGCGCACATCGGGAGCGATCGCGATGGTCGCACCGGTCTCCCCAAGGCTCCTGGTGAACGCGAGGATGCCTCCCGCTATGACGGACGACTTGATGACCGGCAGGAGGATCTTGTAGAACGCCTGGAACGGCTTTGCGCCCAGAGTCATGGCGGTCTCCTCGTACGAGGGGTCCACCTCCTCCACGGCCCCGGTGATGTTCCTGACCACCAGAGGATAGGTGAACGCGATATGACCCAGTATGACCAGGGCGACCGCATAGGGACCGCTCCCGTGGGCGGCTCCCCAGAACAGGGTGAGTGAGAATCCCAGTGCAGTGGTGGGGACCAGCAGCGGGATGTTCACAAGAGTATCCACGATTCCCGCGGCTTTCTCCTTCTTGTGCCTGGCGATGTACATCGCCACAGGGATTCCGAAGATGATGTCGAACGCCACTGCGGCACCCGCGACGAGGAACGACATCCCGATCGAACCGAGCAACTCCCCGGTCTCGATGGAGGCGGGCTCCGCCAGGTAGGCGAAGATATAGAACGACGGGATCAGGATCACCAGGAACAGGAATACGATGGCCGAGATGTCCTTGGCCTTGGGAACCAGTCCCCTTGACAGCTTCCTTCCCAGATCCGGCAGGATCCTGTCCCATTTTATGTGGAATTTGGTGACCAGCAGTTTCACGACCACCAGCAGAAGGAGCGCGATGGCGATCATGATGACGCTGATTAGGATCATCGGCCCCATGTCTCCTCCGTGGGCGGCGGAGATGTATGTAGGTCCGGTGAAGAAGGTGGTGTCTACCTTCATCAGCACCAGGGCGATGAGGGTCCCCCCGGTCTCCGAAAGGGACCTGGAGAAACAGAGGATGAATCCCGTGACCAGTCCCGCCCTGAACAGGGGCAGGGTGATCGTCCTCACGGCGGTGAACCTGCTGGCACCCAGGGTCATGGCCGCCGTCTCATAGGAGGAGTCGATCTGTTCCAGGATCGCGGAGAGCGACCTCACCATATACGGGTAGGTGAAGATGAAGTGCAGGAGGATCAGCATCGCATAGGGCCCGATACCGAGGCCGAGGCTGGGGATGGTGACCCCCTCGGGAGCTCCCCAGAACATCAGGACGGAGAGACCCAGGACGGCGGTCGGGAACGCCAGCGGCAGATCCAGAAGGGTGTCCAGTAGCTTCTTCCCGCCGAAATCCCTCCTCACCATGATCCATGCGATGGGCAGTCCGACGATGATGTCCACCACGGTGACGAGGATCGCGAGGGAGAACGAGTTCCAGACCGCTCCCAGGATCACCGACATCTGGTCGGAGCCGAGGACATCGGAGACCAGGCCCCACTCGGTGAACAGCTTTGTGACGACGAACATGGAGGGGACCAGGATGATGCAGACGAACACCGCCACGGCGAGACCCAGCCAGGCCTTGCGGACGTTGTTGTTGTCCGATACACCGTTGATCCTGTCCACGAAAGACATGCTAGCCACTCGAAAAATGACCTTCAGGGCCGGTCCCTGGGGGGAACGTTCGTCATGCTGGCCTTGGTGATGGTCATGTTATCTAGACAGGGAACCGTCCCGCCACATTATATATCTTGTTCGCGCGCGCGAACGTGAAAAGGGGAAAAGCCTCGGTAACGCCTCGGCCGCGGACAGGAGGGATGAGGTCCCTGCCGCGGCCTTCGGCATCATTCCGATTCTGTGTCAGATTCCTCATCTGGCACATTTGTTTTCTTGGGAGTGTAGTTGCCCGTGGACATCTTCTCGATCCACTTGCGGATGTCCTCCTTGCGGGTACTCCCGATACCGAAATCCTCGGAGAACTTCTTGGTGGTGGTGAGCTCGTAGGTGGGTCCCGATGGCCTGGAGTACACGTACCCCATCTCGATGAGTCTGGCGACGTCCTCGTACGCACGGGGTCCGCGCGCCTTCACGAGTTTTGACTGGAGTACGGGCTGGTTGTACGCGATGGCGGACAGGGTCCTCATGACTCCCGGGGGCATCTCCGGCCTGGCGAACAGGTCGGTGTACTTCTGGTACTCCGGGCGAAGCATCATGCGGTACTCGCCGCCGGTGGCGGAGATGATGATCGCGGAATCGCGCATGTCGTATTCCATGCGGAGGTCCTTGAGGGCGTACCTTACGTCCGCCTCGGGGAGCCCGGTACGCTCCACGATGTCCGCGACGGTGAGAGGAGCGGTGGCAGCGAACAGCGCTGCCTCCACTGCGGTCTTGTCCCTCATGCCGAACACCTCATGCGGTGGCCGCAACGTCGGTCTGTGCCGCCGCGGGCCTGTAGATGACGGACACCATGATCTCCCCGTAGGGGAGGGTCTCCTGGGTCACGTCGAGCATGCCGTCCCTGACCAGGTGGAGGACGGACACGAAGATGGTGATGTTCTCCTTGATGTCCTGGGTGTAGAGGGAGGACAGCGCGATGGGCGATCCGGAGGATGCGGAGCGGACCTTCTCGAGCACACGCTCGACGACGGCCTCATCATCCTCCTCGTGGGCCTTGTTCTCGAACTTGAGGGGGGCCTTGGCCTCCATCTTCGCGCGGGCGATGAGCCTTGCGTTCCTGATCTCGGACTCGGCGCGTGCCTCCTCGAAGGCCTCGATGAGGTCCATCATGGTGACTGCGCGGGGCTCGTCGCGGGCATAGGCGCGGGTGAAGCTGACCTCGGGCACGATCATGGGGTCCTCGTCCTCGAAGGCGAAGTCCCCCTCGTCGTACTCGGGCTCGTCCAGTACCGGCGGGTCAGCACGGTCGCGGACCTCCGCGGACTGCATGTTCAGAACCCTCCATGCCATGAGCACCAGCCTTCCGGCGACGACCATGTCGAAGGCGTTGCGTGCGACCTTCTCGGAGTAAAGTTTCACGAACTCCTCGAGGTCGATCGCCCAGGGGTCCATGCCGCTGTCGAGAACGAGGCTGAACATCCCGCGGATCATCTCGTCGACGGGATCCTCGAGCTTCTCCCCGTCCTCGGCGTGGTGCAGGGTCTCTATGTATCCGTTCATCTTGCGGAGGGTCTCGGGATCCTCCGCCATCGCCTTGTGGAACAGCAGGTGCTGCTCCATGGTTTCCATCTGTATGTTCCCATCCATACTTCTCATCCCTTCTGACTTAAGCGGTTTCACTGCTGGACCTCGCTGTCCTGCTGTTCCTTCTGCCTCCTGAGGGCCTCCTCTTCGTACTTGGAGACCTCGCTGATATCAGGCTGCATGATGATCTTACTGATCCCCGACGGGGGCCTGGTGACCCCTATCAGGTGGTCCGCGACGGTGAGCGCGACCTTCCTGAGGGAGACCTGGATGAACTGCGCCTTGCGCGAGCTCTCCTTGACCCTCTTGGCCACCATCTCGGAGTTCACCGCATCCAGGAACATGTCGACCTCGTCGAGCACGTAGAACGGCGAGGGCTGGTACTCCTGGATGGCGAAGATGAACGACAGTGCAGTGAGGGACTTCTCCCCTCCGGAGAGGGACTCGAGCCTCAGCAGCTTGCCGTTCCTGGGTTTTGCGTTGATCTGGAGTCCTCCCGCGAAGGGATCCTCCGGGTTGTCCAGGTCCATGAAGCCTTCTCCGCCTCCGGACAGCTGGGTGTAGATGCGCTTGAAGTTGTCGTTGACCGCGGTGTAGGCCTCCATGAACAGGCCCTTCTTCTTCGCGGTGAGTTCGTCGGTAAGCTTGTTGAGCTCGTCGATCTGCTTGTTGAGGCGGGCGACCTCCCCGAGGAGCTCCTCCAGCTCCGCCCTGCGGACGTCGTAGTCCTCGATGGCACGGAGGTTGATGTTGCCGAGCTCCCCGATGGTTCCCTCGCAGGTCCTGATGGTCCTCTTGAGGGTCTCCTCGGCGGGGATGGGCTCGAGGATCTCGACGGTGATCTGCTTGATCTCCTCCTCGAATCCCTGGAGCGTCTGCTGGTGGATGAGCACCTGCGCCTGCTGGCTCTGGAGTATTCCGTTCTTGGTCTCGATGTCTCCCTGGGCCTTGTCGACCTCTCCCTCGAGCTTGTATTTCCTCTCGACCAGGGCATCGCGGGCGGACTTGAGGTCCTCCACCCCGGACTCCATGTCGGAGAGGATCTTCTTCTTGGCCGCGAGCTCGATATCCAGCTGGTCCATGGCCTTCTGGTGCTGCCCGGCCTCGGCCTCCGCCTCGGCGATGGCCTTGTCGGTCTTGGAGACCTGGTCGTCCAGGGCCTCCTTCTGCTTGTCCAATCCAGACAGCTCGGCCCTGGCCCCTCCGATCTGGCTGAGGAGGTCATTCTCCTTCTGCGTGAGCTCGTAAACGGCGTTGCGCGCCTTCTCGATGCGCTCCTGCAGGTCGGCCGGGGCAATCGCCGCGAGCCTCTCGCGGGCGGCGGTGCGCTCGTTGCGCATGTTCTCCAGTTTCTCCGCGATGACGGCGGCGTTTGCCTGCCTGGTGTTGACTGTTTCGGTCGCCTCCGCGGTGGACTTCCTCATGCGTGCGAGGTCCTCCTCCGCCTTGGCGAGCGCCTTCTTGGCGGCGTTGAGCGATGCCTCCGCCGCCGCGACCTTGCCTCTGTTCTCGGCGTTGCTGGAGTTGGCCCTGCGCATGAGGTCGTCGGTCTCCCTGATCTGGTCGCGGATGGCCCTGAGCTCGGCGCGCACACCCTCAAGGGCGGCGTTCGCCTTGGAGAGTTCCTCGGCAGCCCTGGACAGCTCCCCCTGGGAGGATGCTCCGAACTTGGGGATGTTCTTGGTGCTGAGGGTTCCTCCGGTCATTGCGCCGGAGGCCTCGATGAGCTCACCCGCCTTGGTGACGATCCTGATACCTCCCATGATGGAGCGGGCGTGGTCGATGCTGGAGTCCACGAGGGTGTCCCCGAGGACGTACCAGAACACGTTCTCGTACTCCGGTTTGTACTGCAGGAAGTCGGTGGCGTACCCCTCGGTCTGCTTGAGGACCATGATCGCCTTGGCGCGGGGCTTCCCGGGCATCATCTTGTTGATGGGGAGGAAGGTGACCCTTCCGAGGCGGTTGTCCTTCAGGAATTTGATGCAGGTTGCGGCGACGTCGTCGTCCTTCACGACGACTGCGCGCATCTTGTTACCGGCCGCCACGGAGAGGGCGGTCTCGTATCCGGGGTCGACAGTGGCCAGCTCGGACACCGCCCCGATGATGCCGGAGATCTGCCCGGAGTCCCTCTGGGCGAGGATCTGCGAGAGCGCCTCGGAACCGCTGTTGGCGGCATCGGACGCCCTCTTCTCCGCGTTGAGGCGGTTGAACTCCGCATTCTTCTTCTCGGCGATTGCACGGAGGTCCTCCTCCTGTTTCTCCAGGGAGGCCTCCTTCTGCTTGAATGCGAATACCTGTTTCCCGAGCTCCTCGGCGTCGTCCGGGCCGGCCGCCCTCTTGACCTCCGCCAGGTTGTACTCGGCGTCCTTGACCTCGAATTTGGCCGCTTCGACGGCGCTCTCGGCGTTGGCGAGGGCGATCTCCGCGGTCTCGGATACGGACACGGCTGATGCCGCGTCGGCCTTCGCCTGCTGGTCCTCGGCTCCGAACTGGTCGATGGCCCTGTCGAGCTCCTCGATCCTCTTCTGGATCTGAGTCATCTCCCCGCCGTGGCTGGCGGTCTCCCTGCCGAGGTCCTCGGCCTGCTTCTGGGCGGCCTTCTTCTCTGCGGTGATCGAATCCAGCTGCGACTGAAGGTCTGCGATGTTCTGGGCCACTTCGCTGTACTGTCCGCGGTTGGCGTCGATATCGTCCGCGAGTTCCTGGCGGTAGTTCTTCTGGTCCTCGGCCTCGAGGAGGGCATCGGCCTTCCTTTCCCTCTCGGTGGCGACCTTGACCTTGGTCTCCTCGACGTCGTTCTTGACCTGCCTGTACTCGGGACCGGTGTGGTCCTCGATCTCCTTCTCCTTTGCCTCGATGGCCCTGTCGTTCTCGTCTGCCTCGAGCCTCTTCGCCGCCTTCTTCTTGGCCAGCTCGTCGACGTCGTTCTGCAGGCGTGCGACATAGGTGTTGATCCCGTCGAGGGTGGCCTTCTCGTTGTCGCGCTGCCTGACCACGAGCTGTGCCTTGGCGATGTCGAGCTTCTCCTTCTGCTCGAGGTAGATCTTCGCCTGCTCGCGGTCCTTCTCCAGGGATTTCAGCTGGGATTCCTTCTCCCCGCGGATAATCGAGATGCGGTCCAGGTTGGCAGTGGCCTCCTCCTTCTCGTTCTCGGCCTTGTCGATGTCGGAATCGAAGCTTGCGATTCCGGAGATCCCGTCCAGGATCCTCCTCCTCTCGACGCTCCCCATCCTGACGATGTTGGTGACGTCTCCCTGCTGCACGATGTTGTATCCGTCGGCGCTGATCCTCGCCTTGGAGAGCAGGGTGTCGAAGTCGCCGAGGGTTGCCTTGGTGTCGTTGATGAAGAAGTAGGATGTGTAATCGCTCTTGTCCTCGCCCTTCAGCTTGACGTAGCGGGTGAGCCTGACCTCGTCGGCGTTCCAGGGCATTACCCTGTCCGTGTTGTCGAAGACGAGGGTGGCCTTCATGTAATCGGCCTTCGCCTTGTTGGCTCCTCCGCTGAAAACCAGGTCGGGGATCCTTCCGGCCCTGACCGCTTTCGGGCTCTTGGGCCCGAGAACGAACATGATCGCATCGCCGATGTTCGACTTTCCGGACCCGTTCGGACCGGTGATGGCCATGTACCCATCCATCATGGGAATGGTGACCTTCCCTCCGAACGATTTGAAATTCTCCAGTTCAATCTGCTTTAGATACATCCCGACATCCCATCGATCGGGGCATATGCGGACTTACGTCCGTCGTGCATCCCTAATAAAGGAATATTTTGTCAGTATTTAAAATAATGCGGAAAAAGGAATGTGCCAGCGCATTGAATGCCTCTCTCTGATGCAATCAGGGGAGACTGTTGAGGCTTCCGTATCCGCTGGCACCGTTGTAGATATCGACCCATGCGCAACGGAAATCGAGAACGATGTACTTGATGTACTCCTCGATGTCAGGCAGGGCGTACAAGGAATACGAAGGGGACTGAACGGTGATTGCGATTCCGTAGTTCGCATTCGGACTGAGCGTGACACTGTCACTGGGGGCGTCAAGACTCATCTGCTCGGAGATTGCAGGCCCGGAGACGGGGTCAGGGTTAGGGTCATGTACTTAATGACCGCAAGGACATTCTCCTTGACGGTAGCAACATCGAGAGAATCGGCCTGGATTGCGGCCTCGTCGAGGGAATACGATGCCCTCAGGTAGACAGAGTAGTTCTGGTTGCTGCTGGCCTTGAGATAGTAGCTGCCGGAAGCGATGAAGGACAGTGGCGAGGCACCGTCTATGGTGATGACCCCGTTGGAGGTGGTGTATGTGAACGCCAGACTTCCGGAGTCGAGGGAATCCGAAATAGCGGTGTCGCCGGAGACATTGTAGATGTCCAGGGAGATGTAGTCGGCAGAGACCGTGTTGTCGGTGGAACTGACCGTGGATACAACGTTAGCCAGGGCTACGCCCACGCATGCCGCCGCAATGGCAATCATCGCAACAAGGAGGATGACCGTCCTGTTCCTGTAGCTGACTTCTGCGCTCATTCCCTCACTCCTTATTCCTCATCATGACCACCATGTCCTTGACGGTCACGGCCATCACGCAGAGGACGATTATCACCGCCACGAACAGGATCGTGCTGTTCTTGACGAACCCGACCAGGACTCCCATCCAGTGGGAGGTCCCGACCACGATGCCCTCGACGTCCCCGGCATGCACCGTCTCGGTGGACAGTGTGGAGTTTGCGTCTCCTCTGCACGTGAGATACAGGTTCCCCTGCGCATCCGTGCCGATGCCGATACAGCGGTGCACGGTTGTGATGCCGTTGTTGTCGAACACCACGACATCCCCGATCTCCACGTCCCCGATGTCGGCGTCCTTCACCGTCACCAGGGTCTTCGCGGGGAAGCTGTCGATGTCGTACTCGGTCACGTGACCGTCCATGGATCCCGTGGGGACGTATTTTACCGAACGTCCGCTGACGCTCAGTGAACCGTCGTTCAGGTCGAGGAGGCACACCAGGCCCGCTGTGACCACCACGAGAGCGGCCGCGACGATGACCTAGCAACGCTTCTTTCCTGCGTCCATAGACAATCACCGATCCAAGTACAAGACCTACTTATATTATTTTAAATCTAGCGCGATTTTTACGCTCTTTTTCTGTCACAAAGCGTAAGGTGTACGGGTACTGCGCCACATGAATACGAAACCGACAAACGCGCAGAATCCCGCATAACTGGCGGTCATAAGGTCCTGATTGTCCCCGTCTGCTGCGATAGCGATCAGTCCGATGATGAACAGCAGGAAGGATATGATGCCGCGGAGGATGTTGGGCCCGAGGATGGGCTCGACCCCCTCGCGTGCGGCGATGAACAGGTTGACCCCCGCCAGGGCGAAACCGCAGGCCGCGATCGCGATGAAGTAGAGGACCGCTCCCCCGTATCCCAGATCCTCGCCGGCTCCGACGATCCCGCAGGCGGTCGCCACCGTGCTGAGGGCGGCTGCGAGGATCACCCCGAAGAGGACGGGGCCGAACATCTGCACGGAATTCAGCTTGCCGTATCCCGAAGGAACGCGGGACAGGATGGACAGCAGGACGAACATTATCAGGAACGAAAGGCCGTTGTGCCACCCGAACTCCGCGCGGAAGTATCCGGAAATGAGGGACAGGGCGGTGGAGAGGACGAGGAGCATCAGCCAGGTCTTGCGGAAGTTGTCCATGTTATCGGCTTTGAATAGGCCCCCCGCTTATAAGACTGAGGGTCGGAGGCGTCCGGTGTCCAGGAGCTGCGGGACTATGTCCGCGACGGAATCCAGGACGAAGGTGGGCCTAGAATCGGAGGATTCAAAAATCGCCCTGTCGGTCTCACCCGAGAGTACCAGGATGGATCTGGTTCCCGCAAGCTCCGCCATCCTGATGTCCGTGGACAGACGGTCGCCGATCATGACCACGTCCTCCGGAGGGATGCCCATCTCTGCACCCGCCATCTCCAGCATGAGGCGGTTGGGCTTCCCGATGACGGTGGCATCCTTACCGGTAAGTGACTCGTAGAGTCTGATGAAGGGGCCGATATCGACATCGTAAGAGTCCTCGGTGGGGCAGACGTCGTCTGGATGGGTGGCGATGAGTTCGGAACCCGCGAGCATGCAATGGTACCCGTCGTTTATCTTCGCGTAGTCGATGGTGGTATCGAAAGTCAGCAGGACGATGTCTGGCTGACCTGTCTGGCACATTTGTATGCCTGAGACCTCGATCTCTTTACACACGTCGGGGGTGGCAATCACCCTGACGGTCTTGCCCTTCCTCTTGTCGGCGATGAAGCGGGTGGTGGCCAGAGTGCTGGATAGGACATCGTCGTCGGTGACGTCGAATCCCAGCCTCTTCAGCCTGGCGGCGAAGAATCCGCGGGTGTGGGAGGAGTTGTTGGTCAGAAACCTGAACGGAATCCCCCTCTTCCTGAGCTCTGCGATGAATTCCTTGGCTCCCGGGATGGGATTGTCGCCCTTGTAGACGGTCCCGTCCATGTCGATGGCGAATCCGATCAAGGAAGGAACTCCTCCTTGATCATGACCATGGTGAGCTTCAGCTGCTCGCGGGCAGGCTTCTGGTACACGCATGCCATCGGATGGTAGGTGGGGATGAAGAGGATCTCCTTGCCGCCGACTGTGATGTGCTGCCTGGTGTTTACGATGGGCTTCATCGGCCCCTCGTACCCCATGAGGTCGCGTATGGCGCTCTTGCCAAGACCGACGATGACCTTCTTGGTGGCCAGTTCGGAATCCAGGAACGGCCTGCAGGCGGCCATCTCCTCCGGCTGGGGCTCGCGGTTCTGGGGCGGACGGCACTTCACGGTGTTGGTGATCATCAGCCTTCCGCGGTCGAGCCCCACGTCCTCCAGGATCTTGTTGAGGATCTCCCCCGCCCTTCCTACGAAGGGCTTCCCCTGGAGGTCCTCGTTCTCCCCCGGTGCCTCTCCCACGAGGACCACGGGGGAATCCAGGTCCCCTGAGGGAAGGACCAGGTTGGTGCGCCATCTGCAGAGGTCGCAGAGACTGCAGTCCTTCTCGGGGGTCTTGAAACTCATTGCTTCGCATCCTTCAGGAGATCGGAACCCTTCACGAGGGCGTTGAGCTTGACGCCTATGGAATCGAGGTTCTCCCTTCCGCCTCCCTCGCGGTCGATGACGGAGAAGACCTTCTCGACCTTGGCCCCCTCCTCGCGGAGGGCGGCGATGGCCTTCATGGATGAACCGGCGGTGGTGATGACGTCCTCGACAACGAGAACGTCGTCCCCCTTGTTCAGGTCTCCCTCCACGAGCCTCCCGGTGCCGTGGTCCTTCCTCTCCTTCCTGACCATGAGGAGGGGGATCCCGGTCTCCAGGGACAGGGCGGTGGCGAGGGGGATGGATCCCAGGACGACTCCGGCGACACGATCGGGATTGAGTCCCAGTTCCCTCATCTCCGCTGCCATCTCCTTGGCGATGAGCGCGAGGACTGCGGGCTTGGTGCTCGCCTTCTTGATGTCGATGTAGTAGCTGCTCTTCGCCCCGGAAGCCAGGGTGAAGTCTCCGAACTGGAGTGCCCCGCACTCCTCCAAAGCCTTCTTGACGTCTGCCATGTGAATCACCAGGGCTCCTTCTTGAGACCCATCTTGTATCCTATGATGTTGACGATGCGGTGGATGGAGAACATCACGACGAGGAGGAATATCAGGGCTGCGATATGCCATCCCTCGATGTAGATGTCGTACACCCATCCGGGGTTGAACAGGGCGGTTATGCACAGCGCCCCGATCACGAAGTCGTACTGGTCGAGGATGGGCGCCTTGGCTCCCCTCTCCAGTCCGTACCTCCTCTTGATGAACGCGCCGCAGAGGTCGCCGAGGACGGCTCCGAAGGACAGGCACGCTATGACGCTTAGGCATCCCCAGAACTTCCCGTATCCCCAGTAGTCGTCGCTGCCGAAGAGCGCGGAGATGCCTATGAGGATGAGACCTAGGACTATTCCGGAGAACGCTCCTCCGAAGAAGCCCCTCCAGGACTTCCCGTCGCCGAAGATCCTCTTGCCCCTCCAGGATCTGCCGAAATCCATCTTGGTCCCTCCGCCGAAAACGACAGCGGCGGAATTGGGGATCATGGCCGGCAGGAAGAGCCAGAAACCGTTCAGCATGATGACGATGACACCCAGGGCGTCCATGGTCGGAAGATATCCGCGAATCCTATAAGGGTATCGTCACGAACCCCTTTCTTTTTATTGTTAAAGATAGATTATTCGGCGGTAAAATGCTCGTACTCGACAGTTCCGCACTGTTTTCAATGGAGCAGCTCCCGGATGAGGAGTTCTGCTGCCCTCCCGGTGTTATAAGGGAACTCGAGAAGTACAAGGACCGCAGGCTCGGCCTCTGGGGGGACCTCCTGAGGGTGTCCGACTGCACCGAGGCATCCCTGAAGAAGGTCGAGGAGACTGCCCGCAAGAGCGGGGACCTCGGCCGTCTCTCACCCGTCGATATGACCGTGCTGGCACTTGCGTTGGACGTGGGCGGGACCGTCCTTACCGACGACTACTCCATACAGAATACCGCGAGGATCATGGGCATCCCCTGCCGCGGCGTGGGACAGAACGGCATCACCAAGGTGGAGAAGTGGAACTACCAGTGCATCGGCTGCGGGAAATGGTACAAGGAGAAGCGGGACGACTGTCCGATCTGCGGTTCGCCCATGCGCGCCCACAGGAAGAGATGATCACGGGAACAGGCGCTTGCACCTGATCAGCTTGCCCATCCTGCGGGTTCCGAGAATGCTCATGCAGAGCGCGGTCCTGCGGTCGGTCTTGAAGGCGAGCCTGTCCGCGAGCCTCTTGTTGCCGGCGGCGATGTGGAGGGGTTTGTAGAGGACGTTCTTCCACTCCTGCTCGTAGACCTCCAGGGGCCTGCCGTCCAGGATGTTCTCCGCGGCCGCCTCCCCGGCCATCCTGCCGGTAATCATCGCCTGGGGGATGCCTCCGCCGTTGACGGGCATGACCACTCCCGCCGCGTCTCCCGCGAGCATACAGTTCCCTGTGACGGTCCTGGAGATCGGGCCTTCGCTGGGCACATACTTGCCCTTGATCGGGGTGATGAGCTTCAGGCCGTGGTCCTTCACGAACCGCTCCATGTATCCCGAGAGGGAACCGCTGGAGAACTTGGGAGAGAATCCCACCCCCACATTGGCCCTTCCGTCCTTGGGCATGATCCATCCGTAGGCGCCGGGAGCGATGCGTCCGAAGAACATCTGGATGACGGGGTCGAAGTCCCCCTCTGCCTGGGCGGAGACCGCCGGATAGCAGTTCCTGTTGGCGGGGAGCCCCATTGCCTGGGCGACCCTGGAACCGGGCCCGTCTGCCCCGATTATGACCTTGTATCTGATGTCGAAGAGGCTTGTCTTCGCAATGCCGTCCTCGATCCTGTCGAATGCACATTTCCTTATGAGCTCCGCACCCGCCGAGACCGCCTGGTCCGCCAGATACTGGTCGAACCTGTCCCTGTCGGTGGTGTATCCGGTGAACGGGAACTCCCTGACCTTCTGCCTGGGGTCGATGAGCCTGATGCCCTCAACGTCCCTGCAGCGGAGGCTGTCGGGGAGATCGAACAGGGGATCGGCACGCTCCAGGTTGGGGAACATGTCCTTGATCTCCTGTACGGAAGGCACCAGCTCCCCGCAGCGGACCGGGACGCCCACCTCGGGGCGCCTCTCGATGAATGTGACCCTGACTCCCTTCTCGGCTGCAGCCCTGGCCGCAAGGCTTCCCGCGGGACCGGATCCAACAATCAGAACGTCGGTCTCGATGGTATCCAGAAGAATCACCTGTCCCTTGAGACGATGAAGTCGACGAGGTCGAAAAGGCAGTCCTTGTAGACCGAGGGTGCAAAGGTGTCGAGCTCGCTCTTGGCGGACTCGGCGATGGCCTCCGCGAGACGGCGGCAGCGTGCGATGGAATCGGTCTTGTTGATAAGCTCGATGGCCTCTGCCACCTCTTCGCGGGTGGATTCGGGGTTCTCGAAGACCTCCCTTATGCGTGCACCGCAGGAAGGGTCCTCGATGGCGTAGATGGTGGGAAGGGTGGGTTTCCCCTCGATGATGTCGTTTCCGAGCTTCTTGCCGGTGTTGGACACGTCTCCGGCGACATCGAGGACGTCGTCGATGATCTGGAATGCCTGTCCGGCCTTGAATGCGAAATTGCCGACGGCGTCGATGGTCTGCGCATCGGTGCTGTCTGCGAGGAAGGCACCGCACTTCGCGGCACACTCGATCAGACGGGCAGTCTTCCCGCTGATGATGTCCATATATTCGGCCTCGCCGACCATGACGTTGCGCTCATACTTCTTCTGGCTGAACTCCCCGCAGGCGAGACCGGATGCGGCCTCGATGATGAAGTTCACCAGATCCCCGGAGGACGAGCCCATGAGCTTGTATCCGAGGGCAAAGAGGTAATCCCCGCAGACGATGGACTTGCCCAGGGCATACTCGCGGTAGAGCGCCTTAGCCCCCCTCCTGAGCTCTCCCTGGTCGTTGATGTCGTCGTGGATGAGGGTGGCGTTGTGGATGAGCTCGATACCGCATCCGACGTCGATCGCCCGGGTGGGATCCTTCCCGCCGCACACGTAATAGGAGAGAATCGAGAATGCAGGCCTTACCCTCTTGCCGTGATTGGCCAGTACGTACTGACACATCTCCGTGAGCTCGGGATTGTCCGCTTTCCCCGCATGGAAAAGGACTCCCTCAACGCGTTCCATCTCGGACGCGATGACGGAGTGCCAGTCGTTTGCCATACACGACCCATGGCCCTGGCATACTTAAATATTATTAAGCGCCCAATATGGTGCCACAATCCCGTAAAATTATTACGGAATACTGATAAGATTACCGTAAGAAATTAACGGCACATGGGTTCAACCATGTGCCAGCAGTTTCACTGGGCGGGTTCCCACTTGCATCTGACGGGAGAGACGATGGCGTTCTCGGCCTTGAGCTCCTTGAATGCCTTGTCGATCTCCGCCCTGTCGATTCCCGTGATCTTCGCCACATCCCCTGCGCTGAGGGGCTTTCCGGCTTCCTTCATTGCTTTGATGACTTCGTCTTTGACGGCCATTACTGCACCTCGGGAAAAGCATCGGCATCGTACGATATAATGCCTATCGGTATTGGAATGGAAAAGGTAATCCCGGCCGGTTAGGGCCGGGAAGTAGTTTCAAGCGCCGAACATGCAGGCGGATGCCTGCTCGCAGAGGTCGAGGATCAGCTGGGGGTAGACTCCGAGGACGACGACCATCACAGCGCAGACAGCGATTGCGATGGCGAAGGTCTTCGGGATGGCCAGCTTCTCACCGAACTCGGGCTCCTTGGCGGGCTTCTCGACGTACATTGCCTTGATGACCCTGACGTAGTAGTACAGGGAGATAGCGGAGTTGAGGATGGCGATGAATGCCAGCCAGATCCACTGGGTGATGACTCCGTCGGGTCCGTACACTGCTCCGGAGAACAGGACGAACTTGGAGGTGAATCCTGCCAGAGGCGGCACTCCCGCAAGGGAGAACAGGAAGATCAGCATCGCGAAGGCGAGCAGAGGCGCGCGCTTTGCGAGACCGTTGTAGTCGCTGATCTTCTCGCCGACACCGGCGCAGATGAGGGCTCCGACGATGAGGAAGGCTCCTCCCTTCATGAACACGTGGGTGAACATGTGGAAGAGTCCTCCGGTCAGGGCATACTCGCTCATGACTGCCATTGCGATCAGGATGTAACCAGCCTGGGCAATGGAGGAGTAAGCGAGCATCCTCTTGATGTTGTTCTGCGCGATGGCGACGATGTTTCCGATGGTCATGGAGAACGCCGCGATGACCGCGAAGAGGTACTGGGCGGGCTCGATGTTGACAACGGCCTGTGCGATGATGAACATCAGCAGGAAGACCTTGATGAACACGACGATACCCATCTTCTTCGATCCGGTAGCGAGCATGACGGACACAGGAGTGGATGCTCCCTCGTACACGTCGGGTGCCCACATGTGGAACGGGGCGGCGGCGATCTTGAATCCGTATCCGGCGACCATGGCGATCAGACCGATGATGAAGGCCCAGCTGTAGCCGTACATGGCAAGCGCTGCACCCATATCGGCGAGGTCCAGGGTGTGGAGGGATCCGTAGATCATCGAGATACCGTAGATGGTCAGAGCGGTGGACAGTCCTCCGATGACGACGTACTTGACGGCGGCCTCGGCGGCGCGGGGGTCGTTCCTCTTCATAGCCACGAGGACGTAGGAAGAGATGGAGACGGCCTCGACACCGACGAAGATGGCGACGAGATCGGTTGCCTCGGCGACGAACATCATTCCGGAAGTCGCGACGAACAGGAGTCCCATGTACGCTCCGTAGTGGAGGGTGGTGACCTCGGTGCTGGATCCAGATACGAAGATCACGATCGCGATGACGATCTGGAACAGGAGGATCATGAGACCGCTGAAGTCGTTGTAGGCGAACATTCCCTTGAACACGCCAGCATAGTCCACGTCGTCGACTGTTCCGGTGAGGAGCATGACGTTGAGGACGATGGACACCAGGACGATGACCATGGCGATGGCGGTCAGAGGTGCCTTCTTCTTGAAGACGAAGTAGCACCCGGGCATGATCAGCGCTCCGATGAGCATGACGATCATCGGGAGGATCGGGGTGGTAACCCCGAAGATATCAGCAATAGGTGTTGCATCCATTTCAGATCACCCCGGTGACGGACAGGCCGTAGAGGTCGATGTAGTGAAGGGCAAGGTCCGGCCAGAATCCGTAGATTGCGACCAGGAGGGCGAGCACTCCGAGACAGATGGCCTCGATGGTGTCCATGTCGTGTGCGTGCGAGACGTCGATCTTGGTGGTAAGCCTTCCGAACAGAGACCTCTGCATGGCCCACAGGTAGTATCCCGCGGTCAGCAGGAGGGACAGGAGGCAGAAGACGATGATCGGGATCATGTCGTTTGCCTGTGCCCACTCGTAGAATCCGTAGACGATACCGAACTCTCCCCAGAATCCGATGAGTCCGGGGAGTCCGAGGGATGCCATAAACGCGAACATCATGAATGCCGCGTAGACGGGCATCTTGGAGGCCATTCCGCCGAGCAGCGGGATCTCTCTGGTTCCGATGTTGTGTCCGGCCATTCCGCAGACCATGAAGAGCATGGCGGAGATGAGACCGTGGGCGAACATCTGGAAGATCGCGAACTCGACACCGATTGCAGTTCCGAGTCCCATCGCGAGCATGACCAGTCCCATGTGGCTGATGGAGGAGTATGCCACCATCTTCTTGAGGTCCCTCTGGGCGATGCAGGCGTATGCGCCGTAGACCGCTGCAAGGAGACCCATCGCGATCATGATGTACTGCCAGTTCTCGAATCCGAGAGGCAGGACCTCGAGGTTGACGCGGATGATACCGTAGGAACCCATCTTCAGCATGACTCCGGCCAGGAGGACGGATCCTCCGGTAGGCGCCTCGGTGTGGGCGTCCGGAAGCCAGGTGTGGAAGGGGACCGCGGGCATCTTGACGAGGAATCCGAAGAACAGGAGTCCGAAGACAAGAGTCTGGAAGACCTCGCTGAATCCTCCGTAAGCGGCGCGGACGGCGTCGAACGAGAAGTCGACGTATCCGAGACCGAGTACGGCCGCGGACTCGAATGCCAGGGCGAAGATTCCGATCAGCATCACCAGGGACGCGACGTGCGTGTAGATGAAGAACTTGATAGCGGAATAGTGGCGCCTGGGTCCTCCGTACCAGCTGATGAGGAAGTACATCGGGATCAGGGTGACCTCCCACATGATGTAGAAGAGGAAGTAATCCTGGGCGGTGTACACTCCGATCAGTCCGACCTCGATGGCGAGGATCAGGGTGAAGAAGTAGTTGGGGCGGTCGCCCTCCTTGTAGGAGAACGCCACGACAACGACTTCCAGGAGCGCGGTCAGGAAGACCATGAGGATGCTCAGTCCGTCGACGCGGAAGATGAGACCCATCTTGAGCGTCTCGGTGTCGATCCAGCTTGCGGTAAAGTCGAACTCGCTGAGGTCGTCCGAGAGCAGGAGCACCAGGGACAGTGCGAGGTCGACGAGGGTGAAGACGAAGGCCGTTATCCTTGCGTACTTCGACCTCAGGCCGCCCATGAACAGAGTCAGGATGGCTCCGATCAGGGGGATGAGGACCATTGCGGGGAGTATGAACGAACCTTCCATTTCAGATCACCTCGAATGCAAAGCAGAGGGCAAGAGCAGCCACGAACAGGATGATGATTCCCGCCACGACGACGCCGGCGTAGGTGTGGACGTTTCCGTCCTGCGCCTTGCTGACAGCCTCTCCTCCACCGACGACGGCACCGGACAGTCCGTTGACGGAACCGTCGATGACCTGGGTGTCGAAGAAGTTGACCATCTTGGCAACTCCGTATCCGAGCTTCCAGGAGACCTGGTTGTAGATCTCGGGCATGTACCACCTGTTCTGGATGGTCTTGTAGAGCGCGGACTCTCCGTTCCTGCTGAACTTGCCGGGGTTGATGCTCTTCTTGCAGTACATCAGGAAGGCCAGTCCGATCGCGATGAGGACCAGGACGATGGTCAGGTAGGTGTACACGTTGGTGAAGAGCTCCTCGACGAAGTGGAGTCCGGTGTGTCCGTCCAGGTTACCGATCTGCCAGACCTGGGTGGCGGCAGTGTAGGTGATGCTGAACAGTCCGTCGAATCCGAAGAGGAGGGTGAATCCGAAGACGACCGCGAAGATCGAGAGGACGCACAGAGGCATGGTCATCGCGTTGGGCGACTCACCGTGGCAGTGCAGTGCGTTCTCGTGCTCCTCGCCGCGGAAGGTCATGAACCACAGCCTGAACATGTAGAATGCGGTCATGAACGCGGTAACGACTCCGAGGAACCACAGGACCATGAAGATCCATGCGGAGGAGTCGAGTCCGTGGTGGAAGGCGTCCATCGCGGTATCGAGAACCAGGTCCTTGGACCAGAATCCCGCGAAGAACGGGAATCCGGCGATGGACAGGGATCCGATGAGCATGGTGACGGAGGTGATGGGCATCTTCTTGCCCATTCCGCCCATGTAGCGCATGTCCTCGGTTCCGCAGCTGTGGATGACAGATCCGGAGCAGAGGAAGAGCAGTGCCTTGAAGAAGGCGTGGTTGGCCATGTGGAGGATACCTGCGGTGTATCCGAGGGATCCCGCCGCCATGAGCGCTGCGTCACCGTTCTTCATTCCGAGTGCGAAGAGGTATCCTCCGGCACCGAGGGAGAGGAACATGTAACCCAGCTGGGAGAGGGTCGAGTATGCCAGGACCTTCTTGATGTTCATGTTGTTCATCGCCATGGTGGCGGCGAAGAACGCGGTGACGCCTCCGATGATTCCGACGAACAGCATGACGTTGATATCCATGCAGAACAGGGGGAAGCAGCGGGCGACGATGTAGACACCGGCCTTGACCATGGTCGCGGCGTGGATAAGCGCGGAGACGGTGGTCGGACCGGCCATTGCGTCGGGCAGCCAATCCATCAGCGGGAACTGAGCGGACTTACCGATAGCTCCGCCGAAGATGAGGAACGCCGAGAGGGACAGGAGTCCGGGGTCGGCGGCGTTCAGGTTGGCGCCGTTGAAGATATCGACGTAGTCGAGGGATCCGATCGCCTGGAAGAGGACGAACATACCTGCCATCAGGCAGACATCTCCGGCCCTGGTGACGAGGAACGCCTTCTTTGCCGCGGATGCGGCGTTGTCGGCGGCATCGTCGCCGCTGGGGTGCTCGAAGCTCCAGAATCCGATGAGGAGGTAGGAGCAGAGACCCATGATCTCCCAGAAGACGAACATCTCGACCATGTTGGAGGATGCCGCGAGTCCGAGCATTCCGGTCAGGAAGAGGGCGACCTCAGCGAAGTACCTCCTCTTCTTGATTCCCTGGTCGCCCATGTATCCGAGGGAGTACACGAAGATCAGGGTGGAGATGAAGGATGCGAACAGCATCATCAGGCAGGCGAGGGCGTCCACGTAATATCCGAAGTGGAGCTGGAGTCCGCCGATCGCGAACCAGTCGATCTGGTCGGTGATGTATCCGGGGTTGCTGAACTCGTCGCTGGTGAAGAACTCGTAGGAA
Source organism: Thermoplasmatales archaeon BRNA1 (assembly GCA_000350305.1). Classification (NCBI taxonomy): domain Archaea; kingdom Methanobacteriati; phylum Thermoplasmatota; class Thermoplasmata; order Thermoplasmatales; species Thermoplasmatales archaeon BRNA1. The sequence goes on along the minus strand of CP002916.1, from coordinate 189,113 downwards.
ACGAGCAGTGCGATGATGAAGGATGCGGCTGCACCGAAGACGGTGATGTATCCTCCGCCCTGCGGGGTCTTGTTTCCGAAGAATCCCACGATGACGAAGCTGAGCACGGGAATGAGGGGTACGAGCCATACGTATTCTACGAACATCTTACCACCTCATGGTCGTAAGATCGTCGGTTCCGACGGTCTTGGAAATCTTGTATGCGTTCAGCACGATTGCGATACCGACTGCAACCTCGGCGGCCGCGACGGAGATAGTCATGATGACCATAACCTGTCCGAGCGGGTCGAAGCCGTATGCGGAGAACGCGACGAAGTTGATGTTCGCTGCGTTCAGCATCAGCTCGATGCACATCAGCACGATGATCGTGCTCTTCTTGGTGAAGACGCCGTATGCTCCGATGGCGAAGAGGATCGCACCGAAGGAGAGGAAGTACTCAATTGGAATCATCCTTCTCAACCTCCTCTCTTGCGATGCAGACTCCGCCGATCATGGCCCCGAACATCAGGATGGCCAGGACCAGGAGGACCGGGCCGTAGTCCTCGAACAGGGTTTCGTTGAGGGAGCCGTCGGTAACGGCGACGGGGTCGCCGTTGGCGTCGTATTCTACCACGTTGTCGTAAGGAATGGGTTCAGGCGAGTCGCCGAATCCGTCCCAGGAGGTCATGTAGATGGCCGCTCCCAGGACGACGAGCAGCGAAATCGCCAGGACCGCTCCTGCTGCTGCTCTCTTACTCATCGTCCTCATCCTCCATTATAGTCTTGCGGGTGAGCATGACACAGAATGCGAACAGGACGGTGATGGCACCGACGTAGACCAGCATCTGGATGACACCGAGGAATTCGGTCTCAAGGAAGAAGTAGGTCACTGCGACGGTGGTGAACACCAGCGCAAGGTAGAACGCACTGTGCATGGGCTGTTTGTCGGTGACGACCCACAGGGCTCCGGCAACACCGATGGCCGCGACGATCAGGAAAGCGACCAGGTCGGGGTTGTCCCAGACGTACTGGGTGAAATCACAGATGAAGTCCCAGATGTTACCTAGTATACCCATTTCAAAGCACCTCCTTCATGGAAAGAGCGCTCTTGGGACATGCATCTATGCAGTTGCTGCAGCTGACACAGGTCTCGCTGTTGATCTCGGGCCAGAGGATCGGGCGACCCTTGGCGTTGACTCCGTGCTCCACCATGGTGATGGCGTTCACGGGGCAGACCTTCGAGCACTTCTTGCAGCTGATGCACTTGGCACCCTCGAGCTCGGGGCGGTCGATGGACGCGTGGTCGCGCATGACCTTGTTTCCGGCCTTGTAGTCGGAGATGAGGGTCTCCTTGAGGGGGACCTTCATACCCTCGGTCGTTCCGGCGTACGCGAGCCTGCGGGGACCGTAGATGAGGTCCGAGCGGGTGAACTCGGCGAGCTCGACGATCGGGGTGACGGTCATAGCATCGACGGGGCAGTACTCCGCGCAGTAGGCGCAGAAGGAGCACCTTCCCATGTTGACCTGGGGCCTCATGACAGGCTGACCCTCGTCGTCGGGGGTCTCGACCAGGATGATTGCCGCGCAGGGGCACATGCGTGCGCACATTCCGCATCCGATACATTTGTTGAAGTCCAGTCCGGGGCGTCCGCGATAGTTGTCGGGCTCCCAGAGCTTCTCATACGGGTACAGGACGGTGACGGGCCTGTGGATGGTGGTCCTGAAGAGGACCTTCATACAGATGATGAACGGCTTGATGATCCAAAGATCCTTCCAGTTCTTGTGGCGTCCGTCCCTGTACTTCTCGAAGTAAGTCATTACCATCAGCAGACACCTCCTACCTTGAGTGCCAGCACAACCATGAGGTTGAGGATGGCGAGAGGCATGAAGACCTTCCATCCGAGGTTGAGGATGGTATCGGTCCTGACACGTCCGGTTGCGCACCTGAAGATGATCATGAAGAAGAACGCCAGCCAGCACTTGAGCAGGAAGACGATCTCGGGGATCCAGGTGTTGTAGTCTCCGATGAACGGGAGGTTCCAGCCGCCCCAGAACATGATGACCAGCATCGCACAGGAGACGTACCCTCTCAGATAGTCTGCCAGCATGATGAGTCCCCACTTCATTCCGGCGTACTCGGTCTGCCATCCCTCGACGAGCTCCGACTCGGCCTCGGCGAGGTCGAACGGTGCACGCTCCGACTCCGCGGTGGCGCAGAGGAAGAAGGTGATGAATCCGATGAACTGCGGGATCATGTAGGGCATGGTGTCGTACTGGGCGTCGACGATGCCTCCGATGTTGAAAGTGCCAGCCTGAAGAGCAACGGTTGCGATGATGATCAGGAGGGGCACCTCGTAGGAAACCATCATCTCGGTAGCCCTGATACCTCCGATCATCGCATACTTGTTGTTCTGCGACCATCCCGAAACGAGGATGAAGAAAGGTGCCAGCGCATACAGAGCCATGATGATCAGGAGTCCGCTGCCGTAGTTGACGACGAACCACCTGGGGGACAGGGGGATCATGATTGCGATGAGGACGGAGGTTCCGATGATGAGGGAACAGGTCCACATGAATCCCATCTTGTCTCCTTCCTTGATCTTGATATCCTCCTTCATGAAGGTCTTGAAACCGTCCGCGACGCACTGCAGGAATCCCATGAGTCCGATCATGGTTCCGCGCCTGTCCATCGCACGTCCGAGGACCTTCCTCTCCTCCCATAGGGATACGAGACATCCGGTGAAGGGCACCAGGAACATGAGGATCATGAAGACGATGAGCGCGAAGAAGTTCATCGCGCCAGCGCACACGAGCCAGTCGGAGACGGGGTTGCCGGGGAAGATCAGGTTGATCAGCCAGGCCAGGGTTCCGCCGATGATCTCCCACAGCTTGTAGGAGATGTCGTACGGAAGGTTGTACACATCGCCGAACGGGTAGTTCGGGTTGGAGAGAGGATCGGGGAAGTTGATCCAATCGCGGATACTTACATAGTCGACCATTTCTCTCTCACCTGTCCGTCTCTCCGAGACACATATCAATCATAGCCATGATGACCGGGATATCTGCAATCCTGCATCCCTGGAGTAGAGATTTCGAAGACGAGACGTTGACGAAGATCGGACTGCGGACCTTCAGCCTGTAGGGCTTGTCGGTTCCGTCGGACACAAGGTACATGAGCGACTCTCCGCGGGGGTCCTCCATGTGCATGAAGTGCCTTCCAGCGGGGATGTTCATGGGTGCTTTGATCCTGTAGGGCTCGTCCTTGCCCATGGTCCTGAGCTTGGCCATCGCCTGTCTGATGATCTTGGTGGACTGCAGCATCTCCTCGTTCCTGACCAGGTACCTGGCATAGGAGTCTCCGGCGGTGGAGACGGGGACGTCGAAGTCCATCTTGTCGTAGTTGTCGTACGGGTCGTCGCGCCTGATGTCGAAGTCGATTCCGGTACCCCTTGCCGCAGGTCCGGTGATTCCGAGGTTGGCGCACTGCTCCCTGGTGATGATTCCGGTTCCGATCATCCTGCTCGTGAACGTCGAGTTGTCGTCAATGAGCCCGAAGATCTCCCAGACCATCTTGTCAAATCTGTCGCAGAGCCTGATGATGTCCCTATCGAAAATCTCGGGGGTGTCGTTCCTGACTCCTCCGATACGGGGGTAGTTGGTGGTCATACGGGCTCCGCAGAGCCTGATGTTCATGTCCATCCAGAACTCCCTCTCCCTGGACGCCCACAGGAAAGCCGTGAAGTTACCGAGGTCGGTTCCGACCGCAGCGAGCCACATGAGGTGGGACTGCAGCCTGTTGATCTCGTCGGCAACGATCCTGATGTACTTGGCCTTCTCGGGGACCTCGAGTCCCAGCGCCTTCTCGCAGGTCATGCAGAAGAGGTGGGTGTAGGTCATGGAAGCCGCGTAGCAGAGACGGTCGGCCATGGGGATGATCTTGGGGTACGAGCGGTTCTCGGTCTCCTTCTCCCAGCCCCTGTGGAGGTATCCAACGATAGGCTCGGCATCGGTGACCATCTCTCCGTCGACCTTGACCCTGAGGGTCCAGAGTCCGTGGGAGAAGGGGTGCTGCGGACCCATGGTGATCCACATCTGCTCGGTATCCATCTTCTGGGTCTCGGCAGCAAACAGTGCCGGGTTCTTGGGGACGTTCTCGGGAAGCGCACCCTCGGCGATCGCCTCAGGGCTCAGCCTCTGGCTCTCGGGAAGGGTGGAAGTTCCCTCCCAGAGGTCGTCGACCTTTGCGCGCCTCTCGGTGATAGAGACGTCCATCTTCTTTTTCTCGTCTGCCATCAGTCCCACCCTCTGAGCTTATAGGACTTCCTGAACGGGAAGAACTCGTAGGTCTTAGGGGTCAGAAGCCTCTCGAGCCTCGGGTGACCGTCGAAGACGATTCCGAAGAGCTCCCACTGCTCCCTCTCGTGCCAGTTGGATCCTCCCCAGATATCGGAGACGGACTGCACGTGGAGGTCGTCGTTGGGAACGTCGACGGTGATCTCGACCATCGTTCCCCTATAATTAGTATAATTGAGAATGTGGTAGACGACCTGCATGTAATCCACCATGTCGACACCGATGACGGTGGCGCAGTGCTCGAAGTTGAGCTCGTCGTGGAGGAACAGGCAGATGTCGTGGAGTGCCTCGCGCTGGGCTTTCACGTAGACCCTGCGGGTCTCGGTGGAGGTGACCTCGAGCTTGCCGGAGAATTTGGACTCCAGTGCGCCCTTGATCTCGCCCATCCAGGCATCCGAATATTCGCGAATTGCTTTGTCGACCATTCAGACACCTCAGCGATCCTTGAGCAGAACTCCTCTCTTGAAGTAGGAGTCGATCTTCTTCTGCAGGAGCATGAAACCGTCGATCATCGCATCGGGCCTTGCGGGGCATCCGGGGATGTATAGGTCGACCGGGATAATCTGGTCGAGTCCCTGGACGGTGTTGTAGGAATCATACCAGGGTCCTCCGGAAATGGCGCACTCGCCCATGGCGACGGCCCACTTCGGTCCGGGCATCTCCTCCCACAGCCTCCTGATGTCGGGGCGGATCTTCTTGGAGATCCATCCGTTGACCAAAAGGATGTCGGTCTGCCTGGGGGAAGACCTGTAGATCATTCCGTAACGCTCGGCGTCGAACCTCGGGGCGGAGGCCTGTGCCATCTCGAGAGCACAGCATGCGAGTCCCCAGTGCAGGGGGTGCATGGAGTTCTTCATGGCCCAGGACCAGATGGGTCCCGTGAGGTTGTCGATGGTGCGGCGGACGCCGGAGCTGAGCAAGTCGTTGATAAGGGTCGTGGACCAGCTCATGAACTCATCGGCGGACATGGCTACGGCGTGCGGGTACAGGCTCATATCCATATGTTTTCCTCCTTCTTCAGTGCGTAGGTCACACCGAACAGCATGATTCCGAGGAAGAGGAGCATCCAGATAGTCGCGTCACGGGACAGACCATCGAACGCAACCGCCCAGATGAGCAGGAAGGTGGTGATCAGGTCGAAGACGACGAAAATCAGGGCGAATGCATAGTACTGGAACCTGAACTGGATCCTGGTGTCTCCAATCGGAACCGAACCGCACTCGTAAGTCTCCTCAGTCCATTTCGAAGGTTTCTCAGGCCTCAGAAGCCTGGAAAACAACCATGCCGCTGGCGCAAATACGAAGGAAATTAATCCTACGAATATCAATGGCAAGTATGCTGCGATCAGTGACATTGCTTTTGCGATGATTTTTTCCTATATAATAAGGGATGAAAAAATTCGTATTCGCCTTTATATACCCCATCCCTTACAGGAATTTAATTGAACTTAAATATTCTTAAAAGAATTTTCATCGCCCTTAACTATAAGGAGCGCGTGACTGAGGGCATGGGAATCCTCGACAAGGTCAAAGAGACCGCCAAACCCGGTGTCAGGATCGGGTTCATCGGGGCCGGCAGGATGGCCGGCGCGATGATTGACGGCCTCATCGCCAAGAAGGTCTACAGCAGGGACGAGATCGTCGCCTGTGCGCCTACCGAATCATCGAGACAACGCATGAGCCAGAAGAGCGGAATCAAGGTCTATGAGAAGGCCTCTGACATCGCTCCCCTCGCAGATATCATCGTCCTCGCCTGCAAGCCCAAGAACATCGCTCCCCTCTTCAATGAGGAGGGGCTCGTCCTGGGCTCCAACCACCTGCTCATCAGCATCGCGGCGGGAGTCAAGATCAACACCCTTCAGTCATATGTGCCAGATGCAAGGATCGTACGTGTTATGCCCAACCATTGCTGTATGGTGCTCGAGGGTGCGGCGGGATACGTCATGGGCCCCGGATGCTCCGAGGAGGACAGGAAGACCGTCGACACGATCATGGCCGCCATCGGCCTGTCCGTGCAGGTCAGGGAACAGGACCTCGATGCCGTCACGGGTATCGCAGGCTCCTCCCCCGCGTTCATCTACATGATGGCGAGGGGACTCGTCGAGGCAGGCATGAAGTACGGCCTCACCGAGGAGCAGTCCGTCAAACTGGCGGCACAGTCCCTCATCGGTGCGGGACACATGGTCCTGGAGTCCGGGATGGGCCTCGATGCCCTCATCGACGGTGTCTGCTCCCCGGGAGGGACCACCATAGAGGGCTGCAAGGTCCTGGAGCAGGAGGGATTCGAGGGCACCGTCGTCAGATGCGTCGATGCCACCGTCGCCCGCTCCGTCGAGATGGGCAAACAGTAAAACTCAAAACGCGGCGGGCGTCAACGCCTGCCGCGGAACATGTTCTTCATCACCCCGATCCCCACGCGGGGTGCATTCCTCCAGATCGAACCGGAGTGCCAATCGAGGTTGTTCTTGTTGGTGATGGTGTTGTCCATCAGCCTGACGCCTTCGTCCTTGATCTCCCACAGGCGCGCGTCGCGCTCCTCCGGGTCCTGGAGCCTCAGGGCCTCGTCGACTTTGTGCATCATATCGCGGGCGATCTCGGTGCGGTCGTTCCTTTCCCTCGCGGCTCCCTCGGAGATCCTTCCGGAGTGCATCTCCGCATCCGTGAGGACGAGCGCGGCATCGTAGGAGACCTCCCCTATGTCGTCGCGGGTCATGAACTCCGTCTCGTAGGAGAGGACGTGCTTCCATGAGGGGCTGTCCAGGAGCTTCCTGTGGTCCTCGAGGGTGCGTGCGCGGAGCTTGTAGCCCCATTTCTCGGGCTCCTCGAATGCCCTGCTCCCGGGATCGACGAAAGGTGCGAAAGGAGCGTCATAGATGAACAGCCCCGCATCCCTGTCCACGAGGGACCAGAGGTGTTCCGCGCCCTTGGCGGTATCGAGAGCGGACTCGCGGGTCTGCTTGGGAAGGCCGGTCATGAAGAAGAGGTCCAGCCTTGAACAGCCGTTGCCGAAGGCCGCGGGAATGGTCTTATCGATGGCGTCGTTGGTATATCCCTTACCGAGTGCCAGACGTACTATTTCGTCATAGGAATCGGGGGAGAACTCGATGCTCCATCCGCCCTGAAACGCATGGTCGATCTTGGAGAAGTGTTCCCCTCCGGCGCCGTTGAACAGCTCGATCACGACGTGGTTCCTGATGCCGCTCTCGCGGGCCGCCTTGAGGAGACGGTCGCAGTAATCCTGTCCCGCCTGCCTGATGTCCCCGACGATGAAGATAGGAGCCTTCATGTAGTCCTGGATGCCCTCCATGTCCTCCACGAGCTTCTCGGGGCTGCGGAATGCGGGACGGCTCCTGCAGACCACCTTCCTGTTGGCGTAATGGGACCCTCCGCACTCGGCGCAGTTAACGCTGCAGCCGCGGACGGTGAAGACGGAGGTCAGGGGGACCTTCGCCCAGTTGTTCCACGGGAGGGAGCCCTTGATGTCCATGGTCTTCATGACGCCTTTGATCATGACGCCGTAATCGAATATCACCGAGTCCAGATCCGTAAGGGACCAGGTCACGCCGTTGTCGTGCACTTTGCCCCCGGCGTCCTTCCAGACGAGGTTCGGTACGGATGACAGGTCGTCCCCTCTCTCGAGGGCCTGCATCATCCTAACGGTGGGCTCCTCGGTGGTGTCCCCCCTCATCACCAGGTCGATCTCCGGCCTGCGGATGAGCTCGTCGTAGAAGTAGGACGAGGTGAACCCTCCGAACTCCACCTTGGCGTCCGGATGATACTTCTTGACGATCTTGGCTAGCTCTATCGCACCGTGGGCATGCGGCATCCAGTGCAGATCGATGGCGAATACGGTAGCATCCAGGCCCCTGATCTTCTTCTCGGCATCGAACTTCTCGCTGCTGAGCATGAGGTTGGCGATGTTCACGATGCGGGCCCTGAATCCGGCGGCCATGAGGTGCGCGGAGATGGTCATGAACCCGATGGGGTACATCTCGAATACCGGGGATGACGGGATGACGTCGCTGACCGGCCCGTAGAAAATGGGCTTCTTCCTGAAATCGTAAACGCTGGGCGCGTGGAGGAACACGACGTCGTACTTCGCCATCGCTCAGCTCCCGTAGCGTCTGACGCGCTGCTGGTAGGTCCTGATCGCCCTTAGCAGATCGATGCGGCGGAATCCGGGCCAGTAGACGTCGGTGAAATAGAGTTCCGAATAGGCCAGCTGCCAGAGGAGGAAGTTGGATACCCTCACCTCGCCCGAGGTCCTCAGGATGAGGTCCGGGTCGGGGATGTCGGATGTGTACATGTGAAGGGACAGCATCTCCTCGTCGATATCGTCGGGCTGGATCTCCCCGTTCTGGATCTTCTTCGCGATCTCCCTGACTGCGGCCACGATCTCCTGCCTGCCGCCGTATGCGATGCATACGCTCACGACGAAATCGGAGTAGGAGCTCGTCCTCTCGTCGGCATAGGCTATGGCCTTGCGAACGTTCTCGGGGAGCTTGTCTATCTGACCGATGGCCCTGATCCTGACCTTGTTGGCGTGGATCTTGGGATTGTCCGCCATCATCAGGAAGGAGTTCTCCGCCAGGTCCATCAGGAAATCGACCTCCTCGGCATCGCGCTTGAAGTTCTCGGAGGAGAACGCGAAGACCGTGACGTACCTAATCCCCAGGTCGAAACACCAGTCGATGACGTCCTCGATCTTCTTCTCCCCGAGCTCATGTCCCTCGTCGATGTTGTCGCCCAGGAACTCCTTGGCGTAACGGCGGTTGCCGTCCATGATGATGCCCAGGTGCTTAGGGACGGGGCCCTCGGCGACCTCCTTCTCCAGCTTGTGCTCGTACGACGAGTACACCTGTCTCTTGATGATGCTGGAGTTGGAAGTCATTTCAACCACTCACTGGAAATCCTCGGGGACGCCCGCGGCCTCGAGACCGAGGTCGAAGCACCCTATGGCGGCGACGGCCCCTATGATGCCGCCGCAGCCGGTGACGCGCATGATCTGGACGCCGTTCTCGGAGGCGACCTTCTCCGCATCCCTCTTCTGATACATGACACTCTTGGCGCTCCATCCGAAGTCGGTGAGCGCCTTGGGGATCTCGAGCCCCTGGAAGACGGTCATGACGGCGTCCTCGGAGTAGGAATGCTCCTTGATGTATCCGTGGCAGAACTCGATGAGTGCCGGGATGTCCTTCTCCTTCACGGCGAAGGAGACCGCGGACGCGACGCAGTTGGTGGTCTTGTTGGGAGCCTTGGGGTTCAGCTGGATCAGCTTGTGTTCCATGAACTTCCCGATGGGGCAGTCCCTTGCCATGGCGAGGGCGGTGGCCCAGGTGGCCCCCTTCTCCTTGGTGTCGGTATCGTCGACGCCGATGATGACGCGGACGAGTTTGGGAGTGATGATGTCGACGTGGGCCTCGAATCCCCCGCCCATCCTGAAATCGTCGGGATACTCCGTGCGGATGACATCGGGGTTCTGAGGAAGGCATGCTCCGATGCCAACGCTGGCCCCGGCGATGCCGTACCAGGTCGTGCGCACCTCGTCGCCCTCGACCCTAAGGGCTTTGATTCCCTGCCCTCCCAAGTCTGCTGAGGCGGGTCCGAACCTGATGTCCCTCTCGCCGATGGTGCAGTCCATGACCATGGTGGTTCCCGACATGTTGATGACGTCGATCACCCCGCCGGTTCTGCGGCGGTTAACCATGTCCCATTCGGCAGGCCCCTTTGCTGAACAGGTCTCGATGATGCGGGCCTTCCCCGCCTTCTCGTCGACCATGGTTATGAGGGCCTTGTTGAACATCTGCCCGTACTTCTTCCTGACCTCGTCGGGTGTGAGTGTGGTTACCATATGATTCCTCAGATTGCAATGGATTTCAGTCGTCCTCTCCGGAGTCCGGGGGCTCTGCCTCGTAGACGCAGTCCGCGGGGACCATGTCGCAGAGGTAGACGGTCTTCGCCGCACGACCGATGGGGTGTCCGGCCTCGGCGCACGCCTCGGTGTCGACCTCCAGGATCAGGGGGTCGTCGAGGTGTGCCCTCCCGGCGTTCACGGCATCCCTGTAGGTGGCGGACAGGTGCACCATCGCCCTGTCGGTCGGCCTGATGCCGGTCTCCATGATTATGTCCCCCTCCTCCTCGGAGACGGGATAGTAGAGGTATGCGGGGACGCGGTCGGTAGGGAGCTGGAGGTCCAGTTTGATCGTGTGCCCGTAAGTGGCGCGGATGTTATGTCCGCGGATCTGGTAGCGACCCTTGGGATCGGTGAGTGCCAGAGCCTCGATGTGACGGGACCTGAGCCATTTCATGCGGGGGTTGTTCTCCTTCACTATGGAGATGATGTCCCTCATGTCGACGAATCCCTGGGGGTCCATCTCGAGGTCGTACTTCCCGTGGCGGAGGACGGCTGCCAGGGTACGGCCGAGCTTCTCGACCTCGAAGTCGCTCATGACGAACTTCCCCTTCTCGCCGCAGACGGGGCAGTAGTCGTCGCGGTAGTATCCGTGCTGCTCGCACTCGTTGATCATTGGCTGCCCCTCCTCTCGGCCGCGTGGACTGCGTTAGCCATGAGCATGCAGATGGTCATGGGGCCCACTCCTCCGGGTACGGGGGTGATGTAGCTGGCCTTCTTCTCGACGGCGTCGAAGTCCACGTCTCCGACCAGGCGGCTGCCGTTCTTCGCGGCGGGGTCGTCGACCCTGTTGGTTCCGACGTCGATGACCACGGCACCCTCCTTCACCATGTCGGCGGTGACGAACTTCGGCTTGCCGATGGCGACGATGAGGATGTCCGCGGTACGGGTGATCTCTGCCAGGTTCTCGGTCCTGGAGTTGGTGACGGTGACGGTGGAGTCGGCCCCCTTGCCCTTCTGCATCATGATGGCTGCCATGGGCTTGCCGACGATGTTGCTCCTTCCCACGACGACCACGTGTTTGCCCTTGGTCTCGATGTTGCGGCGGATGAGCATCTGCTGGACACCTGCGGGGGTCGCGGGCATGAAGTCGGGCTCCCCGATGAGCATCTTACCCACGTTGAACGGGTGGAAGCAGTCGACATCCTTGGCAGGGTCGATGGCGTTGATGATCGCGTTCTCGTCGATGTGCTTCGGCAGGGGGAGCTGGACGAGGAATCCGTCGATGCTCTTGTCGGCATTGAGCTCGGCCACCTTGGCCAGGAGCCCCTCCTGGGTGGTGGACTCGGGCATGACGATGGTCACGGAATGCATTCCGAGCTCCTCGCACTTCTTGCCTTTCATCCTGACGTAGACCTGGGATGCGGGATCCTCCCCGACGAGCACGACCGCGAGTCCGGGCATGATTCCCTTGGACTTCAGGGCCTCGATGCGCTGCCTGAGCTCCGCGTAGATCTCTTCCGACACTTCCTTTCCGAGAATAAGGTTGGCCGTCATCTGTATCGGAAACCACAAAGCCCGACCGTTATATAATAGTCGCGCGCGTCAGTAGGGAGACGCCAAACGGGATGCGTCCGATATGGTCATGGGTTCCAGACCCGCGTCGAGGATGCCCTGCAGGGCCCTTCTCTCGAGCTCAAGATTCTCCTTCACATCCTCTTCCGAAAGAACCCCCCTCTCCCTCAGCTCACAAATGTGCCAGCTATGGTCCGCTAGGACGAAACACCCCTCTTCGGGGACGCATCCTGCCAGGTCGGAATAATCGAGGGGGTTGCGCTTCCCCTCGTGCATCGGCCACAGGTATGCGGACACGCTCTTGCCGTTGATGTCCCTGCCTTCGGTCACCGGGATCTCCACGACGTAGCCCGGGAGCATGGACGGGATGCACCTGTCGGCCTGGGCGTATGTGGATGAGTCCACCCTTATGCCGGTGTTCTTCAGGAAATCGGCTATGTCGCGGGGCTGCTTCATGTACGGGGCACGGAAGCAGGTGGGGTTCCTGCCGGTGACGTCCCTGATCGCCTGGCACCCGTGCTCTACCGCGGATATCGCATCCGGACGGATCATGCCCGGGAGGAACTCGTGGTCGTATCCGTGGACGCCGATCTCGAACCCGTCGAGGATGCCGGCGCTGTCCCTCATCTCCTCCAGGGTGCGCCCCTCGCAGAAGAATGTGGCGGGGATGCCCATCTCGTCGAGCAGGTCCGCCAAAAGACCCAGGCCCTTGATGCTTGACGAAAAACGGGGAGATGTGCCCTCCCCTCTGTCCAGCGAGCCGGCGGCCGCCTGGCCTTCCAGCTTGATGTTGGCGTCGCGGTCGACGTCCACCGTGAGGCAGAAGGCGGCAGGCAGGGACTCACCTTGGCTGGATGGCCGTCACGTGCTTGAGGAGCATCCCCTCGATGCGGACGGGGTTGTATCTCTCCGCCAGGTCCTTGGCGCGGTCGAGCTTGGTCTTGTTGTCCGCGAACAGCTGGAACAGGACGTCGCCCTGCTCCACTCTCTGCCCCTTCTTCTTCAGAAGGAGCATTCCGGCGCCCTTGTCCGTGGGGGCGCCCAGGGCCTTGGCGATGGCGACGACCTCCTTGTTGTCGATGCTGTGCACGTAGCCGGACTGGCGGGCGGCGATGTCGGCGGTGAACTGTCCGAGGGGGATGTCCTCGGAGGTCTGGTCGGGGTTGCCTCCCTGAGCCGCTACGATCTCCTTGAACTTCTTGAGGGCGGCTCCGGACGAGAGGATCTCGTGCGCCTTGGCGACGCCATTGCTGAATCCTCCCATCTCGAGGACGATCCCCGCGCACTCGCAGGCCTTCTCGATGACGCTTGCGGGATGCTCGTAACCTTCCAGGATTCTCAGGCACTCCCTGGCCTCCAGTGCGGGACCCACGGCACTGCCGATGGGCTGGTCCGCATAGGTGATCGCGCACTCGATGTGTATTCCTAGCTTGTCTCCCAGATCCATGAAGTCCCTGGCGTATGCCCTTGCCTCGTCCAGGGTCTTGACCTTGGTACCGCTCCCGGTGGGAATGTCCACCAGGAGGTACTGCGCACCGATGGCCAGTTTCTTGCTGATGATGCTGGCGAGCATCTGGGCCCGGGGATTGATGCCGAGCGGGTGCTCAATCTTGATCACGATATCGTCCACGGGAGCGATGTTCATGCTGCCTCCCCAGACGAATGCCCCGCCGACGTTCTCCCCGATCTCGGAGAGCTGCTGGGCATCCACCTCTACGGGACAGAACAACTCCACGAAATCGGAAGTGCCGCAGGCGCTGCTGATGGCCCTGGAAGACGTCTTGGGTATCATCAGGCCGGCAGCGGCGACGATGGATACGACGATGGGCGTGATCTTGTTTCCGGGGACCCCTCCCATGCTGTGGAAGTCGAACACCGGGGAACGGTCGAACTTGACCCTGTCGCCGGTGTCGACCATCGCGACGGCGAAGGCGGCGATCTCGTCGATGTTCATCCCGTTGATGTACAGGGCGGTGAGCCATGCGGAGACCTCGATGCCCGAAAGATTGCCTCCGTAGATGTCCTTCACCACCGCGGATATCTCGGCGGGATCCAGTACCAGCCCGTCCATCTTGCGGCGGATGGAACGCACGGACTCCGGACTGGGGTTGAACGTGACGGAAAGAATGTCCCCCTCGCTGGCGCCGATCCTCTTCATGATGCCCGATGGGACGGCAACGGTCCCGGGCTCGATTAGTTTCTCAGACAGGATGGTGAACACCGTGACCTCGGACTTCGGGCCGACGATGTGCATCCTCTCGTTCTCCTTCACCCCGATCTCCATGGCGTCCGACGGATCCAGACAGGCTACTGCCGCACCCGACAGCGCGTCGGTCGATACTGCTCTGAGCTTCATTTCTGACCCCACCTCTCGAGTGCCTCGCGGAGCTCCTTGTGGTCCTTCGCGTATTCGTCAAGGGAGACTCCTAGGAATCCCGCATCGACTGCCTGGCACATTGCCAGGGCACCTCCCCTGACACCTTCTGGATGGCCGGCGACTCCGCCTCCGGCCTGTATCTGGATGTTGTTTCCCGCGGCCTTCATTACCGCGGGGACGATTCCGGGGTACATCCCTCCGGAGCACACCGGCATGACGGTCTTGAAGGGGACGTCCCCGGACTGGCATGCCTCCTGGTTGGCGCGTCCCTCCCCGATTCCTCCCGCCATCTTGCCCACTCCGAGCGTCCCGATGTGGAGGGCGTCCCCTCCGCACATGCGGACGAGTTTCGAGATCACCCTCATGGAGATCCCGTTGAACGGGTCCTTGGTCATGGCACCGTGCATGGTGCGGTGGACATGGATGGGGACCTTGATCTTCGGGTCCTCTGCCACCGCCTGGATTGCACCGTATCCGCAGGTGAGGACATCAATCATAATCTGCTTCGCACCCCAGGACTGAACGTCCTCGGCGAGCTGGAGTATGTCCTGCCCGTTGGTACTGATGTTGACGGCGTGGAGCATCTTGTGCCCCTCCTCCTCGAGCCTGTCGAGTACCTCGGCCACGGCCTTGGTCCTGGCCTCGATGGGGCAGAACTTCTGGTCCACCAGTGTCTCGTCGTCCTTGCTGTTGGTGAGCCCGCCGGAACCCGCCTCGTAGATGTACTTCGCGGTGTCCTCGGGGGACAGTCCGATCTTGGGCTTCACGATGGTCCCGACCAGGGGCTTCTCCGGACGTCCCAGGATCTCCCTGAGTCCGGTGTCCCCGAACTTGGGTCCCTTGTACTTCTTCAGGATGGAGGAGGGGAACTCCACGTCCTCCAGCCTGACCCCCTTGAGGGTCTCCAGACCGTACAGGTTGCCGGAGATGACCGAGAGGATCTGGGGGATTGCACCCACCTCGACGGAGAAGTCCTCCTCGGGGTATGCGATGGTGACCATGTCGCCGTCGATCTCGGTGACCTTCGCGGCGTACTTGGTGAAGACGTCGTCGTTGAGGGTGGAGATCCCCGTCCAGGTTCCGGTCGACTGCTCGGCGGCGATGCTCTCCGCCGCCTTCTCCATGGGGAGGTCCGTGGAGACGCGGTACTTCGTCACGACGTACGCATCCCTGTCGATCTCCTCCCCGAGACAGAGGTAAGAATATGATTTCATGACTGTCACTCACTTGATGTCGAAGATGCGGTCGCCCAGCTGCGCCGCCATCACTCCGTACACCGATCCGGGGGACATTATCCCGATCTCGGTGATGATGTTGTCAATGTACTTCGCCGGCGTCCTGTCGAACACGGGGTTGAACACCTTGACGGACTCAGGGATCTCTCCGGGCTTGACCACCTCGGAGACGTTCCTCTCCTCTATGGTGACCGAATCCCCGAACAGGGTCTTCGGAGAGAATTTGTAGGTCTCGGAGCAGACGTTGAACTCCGCACCGGCCTCGTTGGCGCACAGCGCGACCTGGGATGTCCCTATCTTGTTGATGAGGGACCCGGATGACGTGATGGTGTCCGCACCCACGAAGACACGGTCCACCCTCTTCATCACGGTACGCACGGCACTGTCGATGATCATGGTGGTGTCCACACCCGCCTTCGCCAGGTCGTTGACCGTGAGGATGCCCTGTCTCCACGGGCGGGACTCGGTGGCGTAGACCTTTATGTCCTTGCCCTGGCGGACGGCCTCGGCGATTACCCCGATGGCGGCGCTGCTGTTGCAGTGCGTCATTATGACGTCCCCGTCCTTGATCCTCTTGGCGCCGATCTTCGCGATGACACCCACGGCCTTCTCCGATTTCTCTACGAACAGACGGCCGTTGTCGATGACGGACTGTCTAGCACTCTCGAAATCCGTGGCCCTGTCGACCCCTTTCACGGTGGCGTTCACGCCGTTCCAGAGGGAGACGGCGGTGGGTCTGGAATCAAGGATGGTGCGCTCGGCCTTCCCGATGTCGGCCCTGAACCTCTCCAGATCGGATCCCTGATAGGATTCCGCGAACTGAGCGAGGGCGGAGGCTCCCGCGCGGGCGATGCGTCCGGCTCCGCGGACCTTCATCTCCCTGATGTCTGAAGCCGTTGAGGCGATAATGTCCTGCACGTCCACCTATATGGGCGCGCACACTAATATAATGCGCGCGGGCGGACGGGGGGATTACTCATTACGTTTTTATGAGCATAACATATTGGCACGGACATGGCGGGAAAGAAGCACCTCCGTATGAGAGGCGTTAAGACTGCATCCAAGAGGCAGCAGGACGACATCCTTGTACGCGCCAAGGAACTCGCGGAGAACCCCTCGGTACTCCGTCCCCTGTGCGCCGGAGGGTGCCGCAAGTGCATCTTCGACAAGGTGTTCAAGGATATCGACAAAATCTCCCGCTACAGAGGGGACGAGAAGACCCTCATCAAACTCGCCAGCAAGGGCTTCGACGACCTCGCCAAAGCCTACGCGGGGACCATATCCGTCGACGCGGCAGGCAACATCCCGCTCCTCGCCACCGCGGTCATCGCCGGCGAGAGGGTCCCGTACGTGGTTAGGGGGTCCGTGAGCAACGCCCTGCTCATCGGATGCCAGCACTACGACGATGCCCGTCTCCGCCTGCTCTACTACAACGGCCTGATCAAGAAGGCCGGCATGCACCTCTACTCCTGGGACGAGGGCCTGGTCTGCTCCGACAAGCCCAACATGCCCGAGGACTACCTCTACGACGCCTGGTGGGACACCCCCTACAAGTTCCCGGAGGATGACACAGACTGCGGACACAAGGGCGCGGTCTCCCTCAACATCAGGGTGAAGAGCCTGGATCAGACCATCCACATCTGCGAGGACTGCGCCAAGGATGTGTCCACCATCGCATTCCTGGTATCCAAGGTGTGCGCCGCCAACCCCCTCGACGACTTCGATGTCACCGTGGAGCACAAGTACCACGCGGCCAACGAGTCCGGGTCCGTCGAGATCACCGGCGACGTGCTCATGCAGTATATGAGAGGCCAGATCACCGACCGCGCGCTCATCGACAGGACCAGGAGGGAGAAGCTCGGAGAGCTCTCCAAGAGCGGCGCCACCGCACTCATCATCGGGGAGGAGAACTACGGCTCCGACCTCGACAGGTTCATGAACGACGTTGAGGGGCCCGAGAACGAGAAGAAGGCCCTGCTCGCTTTCCTCAGCGACAACCCCCGTGCACTGGTCCTCAGGAACGGACGCACCGCAGAGATCATCTCCTCCCTCTGGGACGACGACTGGAAGGGACTCATCGGTGCCTTCACCTCCCCCGATTTCGCATCCCGCACGTTCACCGAGAAACCCAGGCAGACCCCGTCCGACGTCATCGCGGACGCCGTCCGCGCGTTCATATCCGAGGATGTCGTGAAGAGCCTCCCGGCCTTCACCAAGATGGGATACATGACCCAGATCGCCGACACCCTCGCCAAGTCCGCCAAGGTCGGAGGCATCAGGATGGTGGAGGAGTCCGCCGCCAGACTGTCCACCAAGGACAGCAAGTCCAAGGCGCTGGTGGCTTCGTTCTATTACGTTTTCGACAGGAACGCCAACGTCCACCTCAACATGTCCAAGGAGGACCTCTCCTTCGCGGAGTTCCTCATCCCCTTCGCAAAGAAGGTCATCGACGCCGACGGCAGGAACTACCGCGACGAGATGAACACCCTCCTGATGGCGTGCAGTTCCGGCGAATCGGTGTGATCAGTCCACGCGGATGTCCGCCACATAGTGCGATACGGAAGGGGCGAAGCTCTTTACCTCGCGGAGTACCAGTATCTCGAAACCGCGTTCCCCGCAAGCCTTTCTAAAGATGTCTTCGGTCATCTCCCTCTCCTTCCCTACGGGGAAGGTGTCGTGATAGTGGATGATGCAGCCTGGCTTCGCCATGCGCAGGGCGTACGGGACGAACTCGGAAGTGGTCTGGACGTAGCCCATGAGGATCCTGTCTGCGAATGCGGTCCCGCAGAGGGAACGGTTGTCGGCGAGGATGGGTATCACTACGTCCTCGACGCCGTTCCTCCTGACGTTGTTAACCAGGAATCCGTACGAATCCGGGTTCTTCTCGCACGCGAACACCCTCCTGGCGCCGGAGAACTTGGCCAGAGGGAGGGTGAAATAACCGATTCCGGCGAACATGTCGACCACGGTCTCCCCCCTGCAGTCGAGGGCCTCCATGCGCTTCCTCTCGGCGAGGTTGCCGGAAGCGAACATGACCTTGGTGACGTCGTACTCGTAGACGATCCCGTTCTCGGTCTTGACGGAGAGCCTGGGCTCCCCGAACAGGAGCTTCATGTCCGGGAGCCTGAACTCCCCCGCGACACCCGAGATGTCGGCGTAGACTGTGCTCACCTCCAGGGCTTCAGCGTATGCCTTACCGATCTCCCTCCCCTCCGGATAGAGGACGGGATCCATCTTCAGGGTGACCACGTCGCCCGCGATCTCCCACTTACCCGGCAACAGTGCCAGATGCCCGGATGACATGCCTTTCAGGCACTCACGGATATGTTCCATCGGGGGACGGGATGATTCGGAATACGCTGGAGCCTCGCCGATACCGAGGCCCATGGAACGGACCTCGTCCTCCTTCCCGGGAACGATGGGGACCAGACGGAAACCGTCCCCGCCGCTGATACGTGCGGAAGGGTCCAATATCCCCTTCTCGCGAAGGACCGGTATGATCTCAGAAGCCTTGTCCGACGGGACGCGGGCCACCGCTACGGTTCTCAAAACAGAGACCTCAGGTAGATTCCAAGAAGCCTGGACTTCACTCCCCTCTGCTTCAGGATGGGCTTCACGACGGTGGTGGGGTCGTCGATGTCGATGTTGCTCAGTATCCCCAGGATCTCCGGGGTATCGAATATCTTGGCGATCGCACAGAGGTTGCGGTCGCTCATCCTGCAGTACATCTTACGGAGCCTCATTCCGCCGTCGAGGGACTTGCCTAGCTCCCTCTTCCATCCCCTCTCGTAGAGTGCCAGGACGGCCGTGGAGAAGACATTCATCTCGTAGGCCTTGCTGACGGTGTCGGCGAGGATGGGCGCCGCAACGGCAATTGGGTAAAGACCACCCGCCGAGACTGGTTTGACCTGCCCCGCCGCATCGCCTATGAGCATGACACGGTTGTTGACCGAGGTGCGCCTTCCGCCGATCGGAACCTTGCCCCCGAAGGACTGCTCGACCTTGCAGTCGGCCAGGCCTATGTTCTTGAGAAGCCTCTTGACGTATTCCGCAGGGGTACCCGCATTGGGGGAGACACACACCCCCACACGCGTGAGGTCTCCCATGGGCAGCTGCCATGCGAAGAGTCCGGGGGCGATGTCGTTGCCGACCCTCAGGATCATCCTGTCCTGTTCGTCCATGGTGTGCCTGACGTCCATCTGGAATCCGCGGAGGTACTCGCGGGCCATGTTGTTCCCCCAGGAGGCGGCGATGGTGGAATTCTGCCCGTCCGCCCCCACAAGGAGGTCGGATTTGATCTCGCCGTCGTTGGTCTTCGCGGTGACATACGCGTCGGTCGCGGTGACCTCGGTGCACCTCTCGCCCATATGGACGTCCACGCCGTGCTTGGCGGCGAGGTCCACCATCTTGGCGTCCAGGTCCGCACGGTCGACGATGAAGCCGATGGGGGACTTCCTCCCAATCTCGAGTACGCGGCCGTCCGGGAGCTTCACGTCGGCACGGCAGATCGTGCTGTAGATGTTAGGGCGCACGCCCATCTTCTGGATGACGTCGTCGGAGACGAATCCCGCGCAATGGGTCGGGACCCCCGCCTCGTTATGCTCCTCCAGGAGCACGACGTCGCGGCCGGATGCCGCCAGAAGGCGTGCGGTCAGGGAGCCTGCCGGCCCCCCTCCCACCACGGTGACATCCGGCATGTAGTTCCTCACTGGGAGCCGTTGACCTTCTCGTAGTCCGCCTTGAACTTGGCGATACCCTCGTCGGTCTTCGGGTGGGAAACCATCTTCTTGAGGATGTCGTAGGGGATGGTTGCGATATCGCATCCCATCTCGGCGGCGTCCAGGACGTGGACGGGGTGCCTGATGGAGGCGGCGATGACCTCGGTCTCGAAACCGTAGGTCCTCAGGATCCCGACGGTCTCGGTGAGCATGTCGTTGCCGTGGGTACCGATGTCGTCCAGCCTTCCGACGAAGGGGGAGACGTACCTGGCTCCTGCCTTTGCGGCCATGAGGGCCTGCAGGGGGGAGAAGATGAGGGTCATGTTCACGTCGATTCCAATCTCGGAGAGAGCCTTGGTGGCCTTCAGGGACTCGATGCACATGGGGAGCTTGACGTTGACGTTGGGTGCGATGGCCGCGAGCTTCTTTCCCTCGGCGATCATCCCCTCGGCATCGACTGCCATGGCCTCGGCGGAGACCGGGCGGTCGCCGAGGATCTTGGCGATCTCAGCGACACGGGTGGGGGTATCGGTCCCCTCTTTCGCGACCAGACTGGGGTTGGTGGTGACCCCGTCGAGGATCCCCCAGCTGTTGATCTCTTTGATCATGTCAAGGTTTGCCGTGTCGATAAAGAACTTCATTTTCATCTCTCCTTTTTGATCTGAATCATGTTTTTGACTGCCGCGACGATGTCCTTCACGCCGAGCCCGTACTTCTCGAGGAGCTCCTCGGCCTCTCCGGACTCGCCGAAAGTGTCCTTGGTGCCGACCCTGAGGACAGGCACGGGGTACTCCTCGGACAGGCACTCGCAGACCACGGATCCCAGTCCGCCGATGATGCTGTGCTCCTCCACGGTGACGACCGCACCGGTCTTCTTCGCGGTGGCGAGGACGGCATCACGGTCCAGGGGCTTGACGGTGGCCATGTTGACGACCTCCGCGCTGATGCCCTCGGAAGCGAGCTGCTCCGCGGCGACCATGCAGGACTGCACCATCTGTCCGCAGGCGATAATCGAGATGTCGCTGCCCTCCCTGAGGACGTCGGCCTTTCCGATGGTGAACGTGCACCCCTCCTCCTTCAGGACGGGGAAGGACGAGCGCCCCATCCTCATGTAGACGGGCCCGTCGTAATCCGCAATCGCGAGTGTGGCCGCGTATGCCTCATGGGCATCGCAGGGGACGATGACGGTCATGTTGGGCAGTGCCCTGGTGATCGCGATGTCCTCCAGCGCCTGGTGGGTAGCCCCGTCGGGTCCGACGGAGAGGCCGCAGTGGGTGGCGACGATCTTGACGTTGAGTCTGGGGTAGGCGACTGCCATGCGGATCTGCTCCCAGCAGCGCCCGGAGGCGAACACGCCGAAGGTGGATGCGAAGGGGATCTTTCCGGAGGTGGCGAGTCCGGCGGCGACGCCGACCATGTTGGCCTCGGCGATACCGCACTCGATGAACCTCTCGGGGCAGACTTTCTGGAAGTCGCCGGTCTTGGTGGATCCCGCGAGGTCGGCGTCGAGGACGACGACGTCGGGGTTGGTCTCCGCGAGCTTCGCGAGGGCCTTGCCGTAGTAGGAACGCTGTGCGAGCTTCTCTCCTGCCATCAGATGACCTCCCTGAGTTCGGAAACGGCCTTCTCGTGCTCCTCGGGGCTGCACGACTTGCCGTGGAATCCTGCATTGTTCTCCATGAAGGAGACACCCTTCCCCTTGACGGTGTTGAGGATGATCATGGAGGGGTTCTTCTTGGACCTGGCCGCCTTGTCGCAGGCGTCGATGATCTGGCGGATGTTGTGCCCGTCGATGACGATGACGTTCCATCCGAAGTACCTCCACTTCTCCATAAGGGGGTCGAGCGCCATGACCTCCTCGGTGTTCCCGCAGATCTGGAGCTTGTTCCTGTCCACGAACGCGGTGATGTTGGAGAGGTTGTACTGGTGGGCGAACATCGCGGCCTCCCAGTTCTGTCCCTCCTGGAGCTCTCCGTCCCCCAGCAGGCAATATACGCGGTAGTCCTTGCCGTCCATGCGGCCGGCCATCGCTATTCCGCAGGCCATGCTGAGCCCCTGTCCGAGGGAACCGGTGGTCACCTCGACGCCGGGGACGTCGCGGTAGGCGGGGTGCCCCTGGAGCCTGGAACCGATCTTCCTGAGGGTCTTCAGCTCCTCCACGGGGAAGTAACCCCTCTCTGCCAGGGCGGCGTAGAGGATGGGTGCCGCATGTCCCTTGGAGAGGATGAAACGGTCGCGGTCCTCCTTGTAGGGATCTGCGGGGTCGACGTTCATGATGCGGAAATACAGGGCTGCGAGGAGGTCCGCGGACGAGAGCGATCCTCCCGGATGGCCGGAGCCGGCCTCCGTGGTCATCTCGACGACGTCGAGACGGAGCTTGTTCGCCATCTTCTGAAGCTCTTCCATACCCATTTCCGCCATGGTATCACTCGTTCTCGATCCTGGGTGCCAGGAAGTAGATTACGTTGATCTTATCCTCGGCGAGGGAGAACAGGATCTTGACGGGGTAGTCGTTGTCGAGCTGGATGTCGACGACGGTCTTGTCAGGGATCACCTTGACGATGTTGGAGAAGTAGTCGAGGGGGTAGAGGCTCCTAACCTTGCTGTCGGCCTTCAGTCCGGCGAGGTCCGCAACCGGGATCCTGAGGCTGGCCATGTCGGTGTCACCCTCGCAGGCGAGCTCGAAGCCGTACTGGTCCGCCTCAAGGGAGATGTGATCGGAAATTGACTCGGACGCCTTGATTCCCTTCTTGAGCTGCTCGATTCCGACCATGATGTCGGTGGAGAGGTCGATCTGGGGAACCTTGGGGTCGGACATGGAGGAGGTGTCGACCAGACTCATGCGGCGGGTGATGTTGCCGATCCTGAGGGTAAGCCTTCCCTGGTCTGGGTCGTGCTCCATGATGATGGTGTCATCGCCGTCGGCGAGCTTGAGGACGGACTTGACCTTGTCGAGGTCGAGTCCGATGTCCGCCTCGTCCGCGGAGAAGGAGATGAACGCATCGGAGCTCACCTTGATGTCGAGCATGGCGACGTGAGCGGGATCGATGGCCTTCATCACGACGGAGTCGGAACGGATTGACATCTTGACCTCGTCCACAAGGGTGGACACGATATAGACGAGGCTCTTGAGTGTATCAGCTTTGATCTCTGCCTTGAACATTGTTTCACCTTTGCGTTGAGGTTTCAGTACTGGTTCCAGCGGTTGTTGCACTTGCAGCAGCGGTACATGATGGTCTCGGGCTCATCCGCGGCCCTGGTCTGCCTTACGTTGTAGTATGCCTCGGTGTATCCGCAGGCGGGGCAGGTGACACGCGCCTTGGGGAGGGTGGCCCCTCCTTCTTCCATGACGATGGTCTCGGTGTTCTTCGCTTTGGTTGTGAACGTCTGCGCGTTACCGGAGATGGGTTCCTCGTATCCGCAGTCCGGGTTGCGGCAGACGTACTTCCCGTCCTTCGGGAACATCAGTGAATTGCAATTTTTGCAAAACATGGTCGGCCTCTTTTATTGGAAGACCCCATCCCTTGAGATTATAATAAACTATTCTTGGAGAGAGGAAAGAAGGAATATTGCGGGGTGCTGGATTGAACAAAAATTGTCCGGGGCGGATGCCCCGGGGTTGAGTTTCAGTTCTTCTTGGCCTTGGCGGCGGCCTTCTTCTTGGCTGCCTTGGCCTTCGCTGCCTTGTCGGCGCGGAGATTCTCCTTGACCGCGGCTGCAATCTGGACTGCCTCGGCCTCTCCGTCGGTGACGTCGGCCTCCTTGAAGTGGAGGACAGTCCATCCCTCATCGGCGAGGGCGGCATCGTTGGAGTGGTCGGGGACGGCTCCGTCGACATAGACTGCGACCCTTCCCTTGACGAAGGCGACGGGGATCTTCTTCTCCCCGTAGTCACGGCGGCACCTGAGACCCTTGTTCCAGCTGGCACGCCTCACGAAGGTGATGGGGGTGTCCTCCTCGATTCCGAGATCCTGGAGGGTGAGGTCGTCGTCTCCGGAGATGTCCTCGTCCGCTGCGATGGCGGCAGGGGCCGCGGCGGCTGCTGCGACGGCTGCGGGGGCGGGCTCCTCCTTCTTGGCCGGGGCCGCCTCAACGGGCTTAGTCTCTGCGGTCTTAGCTTCGGCTGCAGGTGCGGCAACGGGCTTGGCCTCTGCGGGCTTCTCGGCTGCGGGCTTAGCTTCGGCTGCGGGTGCGGCCTTCTTCTCGGCTGCTGCCTTTGCGGCTGCATCCTTCTTGGCCTGCTCGTCCGCCTTGGCCTGTGCCTTGGCGGCCTTCTTCTCGGCGTACTCCTTCTCAATCTGGGCCTGCCTCTCGGCTGCCTTCTTGTCTGCCTCGGCCTTCTCGGCTGCCGCCTTGGCGGCTGCCTCTTCTGCAGCCTTCTTCTCCTCCTCGGCGAGCTTCGCCTTGCAGGGGATTGCGACAATGGCAAGGATGTTGATGACGAGGAGCGAGACTGCGATGGCGATCGGCAGGAGCATTCCCTCGATGACCTCGTCCTTGAGGATGTATGCGAGGGCGACGAATGCAGCCATGATGATGTCGACCGATGCGAGGATGTAGCACCTGTCGGCGATCTGCACGGCGACGGCCGCGATGGCGACCGCGGCGAAGACGATTGCAAGGTAGAGGACAAGGTCGTCCCACTTGAGTGCGGGTTCGGACTCGTACAGGGCGATGGCAAACAGAAGTCCGCCGGCGATGAGCAGGAATCCGTAAACGGATGCCCAGGAGCGCCTGGTCCTTGCACCGTCCGCGAAGGCGAATGCTCCGGTAACGATCATCAGCGCACCAGCAATGGCGAAGATCTGCGCCACGTTGCTGTTGGCCGCGAATGCCTCAAAGGAATCGGTACCGACGGACAGGTCCTCGTTGACGATTCCGATGACGATAGCCATGAAAACTACGACAGCGGCGGCGATGCCGACAATGCCGTAGGCTTTTGCCAGTGAATTCATGCTTTACCGTTAGGACGTTTACCCTTATATTACTTTACCAAAAACGGGCGTTTGCGGAAATACATCTTCGTCATTCTGGCACATTACACTGGCTTACATCTGGCCATACTGTATTTACTATGTCTGGCTCTTTTCATTTCCTGCTCCTTTTATCCACTTTTTCCCATCTGGCTATGTTGTCTGAGCCGTATTTTCGCACCTACACGCGCGCCTGCGAAAATAGATATATCGCGACTATGTAAGGAAGAGAATCAGATGGCGGACGCCATGGAGCCCCGCCGGCCGTCATGGGGGTTCGGCTCCCCGCATCATCAGAGTCCCGGGACGGGGCCCTTCACACATCACGAGCAAAGGTGAAACACCATGAAAATGAAATTTAACTTCCTGGGAGGTGCTGACATCGTCGGCCGTATGGGCATGACGATCGAGGGCGACAATAAACGTATGCTTGTCGAGTACGGCATCAGCCCCACCAAGCCCCCGCAGTACCCTCTGGCCCCCGAGGGGAAGATTGACCACGTCTTCCTCACCCACAGCCACCTGGACCACTGCGGGATGATCCCCGCCGTCTGCGGAAAGAACGACTGTGAGCTTTTTACGACCCCGCTCACCGCCGAGATCGCGGAGCTCATGATGTACGACTCCCTCAAGATCGCGAAGGCCGAGGGATATCCCCAGCCCTACACCGCGAAGGACGTCGAGACCACCATGAAGCATGTGGTTCCCCTGACCTTCGGCGACACCATCGAACTGGGCAAGATCGACGTCACCCTCCACTCCGCTGGACACGTTCCTGGAGCGGCCATGTTCGAGTTCATCGGAGACGGCAGCACCATCTACTCCGGAGACATCCACACCGAGGATCAGAAGCTCGTCTTGGGTGCCAGGCCCCGCGACTGTAAGAACCTCTTCATCGAGGGGACCTACGCCGGCCGCAACCACCCTTCAAAAGAGGAGACCATCAACAAGTTCGTCGCCAAGATCGATGAGGTCATCGACAGGGGAGGTATCGTCATCATCCCCTGCTTCGCGGTCGGAAGGACCCAGGAGATCATGCTCCTGCTGAAGAACCTCGGCTACGACATGTATGTAGACGGAATGGGAAGGTCCGTCACCAACCTGTTCCTCGATTACCCCGAGTACATCAGGAACGCAAAGTCCCTCAAGGCGGCCAAGAGGACGTTCAACGAGATCAAGAACAACTCCATGAGGAAGAAGGCCCTGGGAGCCCAGATCATCGTCACCACCGGCGGAATGCTGGACGGCGGACCTGTCCTCTCCTACCTCAGATACCTCAGGGAGGACCCCAAGAACGCAATCCTCCTCGTCGGATACCAGGCAGAGGACACCAACGGAAGGATGCTCATGGAGCAGAGGTGCATCAACCTCGACGGCGAGATCGTCAAGGTCGAGTGCGAGGTCGAGAAGTTCGACTTCTCCGCACACGCCGGACACGACCAGCTCGTTCAGTTCGTTAGGGACTGCGACCCGGAGAACGTCATCATCATGCACTCCGAGAGCCGCGAGCTCCTTCTCCCCGACCTCGAGGATTACAACGTGATCCTGCCCGAGGTCAACAAGCCCTTCGAGCTGGACGTATGAGAGCCCCGGATCTCCGTCCGTTCCTCGAGGAGGATGTCGGCACCGGCGACGTGACGTCGGAGACGTTCCTCCCCGACAGGGACGGCAAGGCCGTCATCACCTGCGAGGAGGACTCCGTAGTGGCGGGTCTCGACGAGGCCGTCACCATCTTTTCGATCATGGGGGTTTCCTGCGAGACGTTCGTGAAGGACGGCGACAGGGTGGCCGCCGGCACCAAGGTCCTGGAGGCCTCCGGTCCCCTCAGGTCCCTCATGACCTGCGAGCGTACCGCCCTGAACTTCCTCATGCGCATGAGCGGCATCGCGGAGGCGACCTGGTCCATATCGAAGCGCGTCCACGAGAAGGACCCGGACCTTAGGATCGCGGGATCCAGGAAGACCACCCCAGGATTCAGGTACTTCGAGAAGAAGGCCATCGCCCTCGGAGGCGGATGGCCCCACAGGATGGGCCTCTATGACATGGCCATGGTCAAGGACAACCACATCGCGGCCGCGGGAGGCATCGATGCCATCGCGGAGAAGATGAAGGACGTCCCCAAGGGGATTCCCGTGGAGATTGAGGTCCTAGACATAGAGGAGGGGATCAAGGCGGCCAAGGCAGGAGCGTCCATCGTCATGGGGGACCACATGTCCCCCGCCGACGTCAGGACCATGAGGGAGAAGCTCAGGGAGATCAACCCCCGCATCTTCGTGGAGGCTTCCGGCAACATCACCGCCGAGACCGCCGCCGACTTCGCCGGATGCGCGGACATCGTGTCCCTAGGGGCCCTCACCCACTCCGCCAGGTCCACCCACTTCTCGATGGATGTCGAGTGAAACCCTATCTATCAGTTCGTCGATTGGGGTTTATCATGTTGGACTTCAGCCAATACAAATGCGAGTTCTGCGGCGCACCCTGCACCCAGGTCATCTTCGCCGCTTTCGTCTGCGACAAGGACGAGTGCGTCAACGCCGCCCGCGATGCCAGGGGAGGCCCGGGAGGGCACATGGCGAGGAAGGCCGCAGGCAGGCCTATCGTCCCCGAGGACATCGCAGAGGAGGGAGCGAAGAACTGCGACCCCTCCGCGGATCCCCGCAACGATTGAGTAAAACACAAGTGCCAGATACTCAGTTCATGACGTATCTGGGCGCCTTTTCCTTCGTCCTGCACTCGTGCTTCTCGTAGTAACCGATCAGGTTGCCCTCTCCGTCGCGGAGGGCCACCATGTAGACGTCCTCGTTTGAGGACTCCTTGTAGAACGTGTGGACGATGTTGTTCTCCCTGCTCTTCTGGAACCAGGAGAATACCCTGTCTATCATCACCCTGGACTCCTTGCCGTGGCAGTCCATGATGTTCAGGCCGATGAGTTTCTCCCCGCCGCGGTGGGCATAGGCCTCGACCGCCGCCGGATTCATGTATATGATCTCGTGAAGGGTGTTGCAGACCACCACGGGCATCCCGTCCTGATCGATTATGCTCTTGAAGAACGGGAGAAGGTCGGTCATGGCGATCACCTGAAAATGATGCGGACGGGTCTCCCCGCCCGCGTTATGGTTTGATCCTCAGCTGTGCCTGAAGACCCTGCATCCGGTGTAGACCATCGCGATGCCGTGCTCGTTGGCGGCGTCGATGGACTCCTGGTCCCTGATGCTTCCTCCGGGCTGGATGATGGCGGTGATACCCGCCTCGGCGGCCGCATCGACCGCGTCCCTGAAGGGGAAGAAGGCATCGGATGCCATGACGCATCCCTTGGTGGGCTCGCGTGCCTTAAATCCGGCAATCTTCGCGGAGTCGACGCGGGACATCTGTCCGGCACCGATTCCGACGGCGTGCTCTCCGCGGACATAGACGACCGCGTTGGACATGACGTGCTTGGCGAGCTTCCATGCGAACAGCAGGGAGTGGACCTCCTCCTTGGTGGGGGCCCTCTTGGTGACGACCTTGAGGTTGCTCTCGTTGAGCCCGATGTCCTCGTCGGTCTGGACCAGGACTCCTCCCTGGACGCGGCGGACCTTCATCTCGCGGATGCGGGTGTCGGGTCCGATGGGCATGTTGGTCGCCAGGATCCTGACCCCCTTCTTCAGGCGGAGGACGTCGAGGGCGTCCTGGGTGAACGAGGGTGCGATGACCGCCTCCACGAAGTACTCGTGGATCATGGTTGCGGTCTCGGCGTCGCACTCGCGGTTCAGGGCGATGACGCATCCGAAGGCGGATATGGGATCGACGTCGTAGGCGGTGCGGAATGCCTTGGAGATGGTCTCGTCGGAGGCCAGTCCGCAGGGGTTGGTGTGCTTCATGACGACCGCGGTGGGGCGCTCGAAATCGAGGACGATGTCGAGGGCCTTGTCCAGGTCGATGATGTTGTTGTAGGAGAGCTGCTTCCCGCCGAGCTGCTGGGCGTTGGCGACGGTGCATCCCTTGGTGAAGGGGTCCTTGTAGAAGGCGGCCTTCTGGTTGGGGTTCTCCCCGTACCTCAGATCCGCGACCTTCTCGCAGGGCTGGGGGAAGAAGGAGGGGAACATCTCGTTGCCGAAGCTCTTCTGCATGACCTGGGAGACCATTGCATCGTACTGCGCGGTGACGGTGAAGGCCTGGGCCATGAACCTCTTGAGGATGAACTCGGGGATCTCGCCGTCGGCGATTAGGTGGCCGGTGACGGTGCCGTACTGCTTGGGGTCGGTGACGACCGCGACGGACTGCCAGTTCTTGGCGGCGGCGCGGATCATGGAGGGTCCGCCGATGTCGATGTTCTCGATGATCTCCTCCATGCTGACGCCCTCCTTCAGGACGGTGTTGCGGAAGGGATAGAGGTTGACGACGATCATGTCGACGGGCTGGATCTTCATGTCCTTGATTGCCTTCATGTGCTCGGGGACGTCGCGCCTGGCGAGGATGCCCGCGTGGATGAAGGGGTGGAGGGTCTTGACGCGTCCGTCAAGCATCTCGGGGAAACCGGTGACCTCGGAGACCTCTTTGACCTTGACGCCGTTGTCTTTCAGAAGTTTGTAGGTTCCGCCAGTGGAGATGATCTCGACTTTGTACTCTTCGAGTTTCTTGGCGAATTCGACGATGCCGGTCTTATCAGAAACGCTGATGATGGCTCTCTTGATCTTTACCAGTGATATTCCTCCGGCCGCAGCCCGCGACTGCTGACACCGTTGAAACGTTATCCCGCCACCGTTAATAAACATAAGCCGACACGCAGTGTCGGCTGGTGTACACACACGTGCGCGCGCACCCTAAATACACCGAATGTGTTCATCGGAGCATGAAGAGGAAGGAGCTCGAGATGGCCCTCGCCAAGGTGCCCGTGTTCACGGACCCGGATGCGTCCCTCGAGCAGTATCCCACCCCCGCGAACATCGCCGCCGAGATCGTCTTCGACGCATACTGCGCGGGGGACATCGAGGGGATGAAGGTCATGGACCTGGGCTGCGGAACCGGGATGTTCTCAGTCGCGGCGGCCCTGATGGGTGCGGGGATGGTCGTCGGATACGATGTCTCCGAGGGCGCCTTGGAACAGGCCAAAGAATGTGCCAGATCCATGAATCTGGACGTCAGTTTCAAGCTGTCCGACATCCGTGATGTGAACGAGGGCGCGGACACCGTCCTCATGAACCCCCCGTTCGGATCCCAGAACAAGCATGCCGACCGCCCTTTCCTCGAGAAGGCCCTGGACTCGGCGGAGAAGGTGTACTCCATACACATGGCGAACACCATCGGTTTCCTGAGGGAGTTCGCAGAATCCAAGGGGCGCTCGCTCGACTCTTATAAAATTTATAAGTATAGCATCCCTCATACTTTCTCATTCCATACGAAAGCGAAACAAACCGTCGAAATCGTGGCGGTCGTTTTCTCATAATCAAGGTGAAAACAATGTCTGACAAAATGGTCCTCCCGGGCGACGAGGTCGCGGTAGAGGAGGAGTACGTCGCCTCCGACGGAACCTTCGTCAAGGACGGCAAGATCTACGCATCCCAGTTCGGCAGGCTCATCCTCGACGATGACGAGTGCGTCGCCAGGGTCGAGTGCCCCAACGCCCCCAACGTCCTCAAGATCGGGGACATCGTCTACGCCAGCATCGACGACGTGAGGAAGACCATGGCCCCCGCCACCGCGCTCTGCAAGGAGGGTTCCGGCCGCAACATCTCCAGCAGTACCGTCGCCACCATCCACGTATCCAAGATCTCCCCCGACTACACCAACGATGTCGCCAACGAGTTTAGGAAGGGAGACCTCATCCGCGCCCGCGTCATCGGCGTAACCCCCTCGCTCCAGCTCACGACCAAAGACGAGCACCTCGGGGTCATCAGGGCCCTCTGCGGCACCTGCAAGACCGAGATGACCAAGAGGGGCAAGAACGTCTTCTGCCCCAAGTGCAAAAAGTCCCAGCCCCGCAAGCTCGCCGACGACTACGGTGACGTGAAGATATGAGCCCCGACGAGGTGAAGGAACTCCAGGACCTCCGCATGGAGGTGATATCCCTCAGGAACGAGGTGAAGACCCTCCGCGATTTCGTGAGGGGCCTCTACGTCATGATGAACGAGGGAGAGGACTACGAGGGCGTCGCCGATTTCCTCGGCGGTGCCGAATTCGGAAGGCTCAACACTTGAAAGCAGTCTGCCTCATCTCCGGCGGGATCGATTCGCCCGTGGCCGCCTACGTCATGAGCAAAGTGGGCGCCGACGTCGTCCTTCTCCACATGGACAACCGTCCGTTCGCCGACGACAGGTCCCTCGAGCGCGTGAAGATGCTCGCGGAGCAGCTGAGGAAGGTGACCGGGAAGGAGCTGCCCCTTTATTCCGCTCCCCACGGCCCCTCTCAGGATAAGATCGCGAAGACCGTCGACCGCATGTATCAGTGCGTCCTCTGCAAGCACTGCATGCAGCTGACCGCGAAGAAACTCGCCAAGAAACTGGGAGCGGACGCGATCATCATGGGGGACTCCCTCGGACAGGTTGCGTCCCAGACCCTTCTCAACATCCGCTCCGAGACCATGTTCGTGGATTTCCCCATCCTCCGCCCCCTCATAGGCTACGACAAGCTGGAGATCGAGAGGATCGCACAGGACATCGGCACCTTCGACATCTCCATCATGGAGGTATCGGGCTGCACCATCCTCCCGAACAAGGTCATCACGGAGGCGAAGCCCGAGAAGGCCCAGAAGTTCTACGATGACGTCTCCATCGAGGAGCTCACCGACGTCTGCGCCGCCAACGCGGTGCGGGTGTCCTGATCAGTACCCGTCGCGGTACTTCTTGGAAGAATAGGCGTAGAAGGCGGGACAGGAATCGATCTCGTCCTCGTCATAAAGCATGTCCATGGTGACCCTCTCGAGGTAGGGCGCCTGGACCTTGGAAACGTAGAGGATGTAGTCGCCGACGGGAATCTTGGTATCGGAGTCCTTCGGGGGCTTGACCTCGGTGGACACAAGTGCGGGACCGAGACATGCGGTGCACACACGGTAATCGTGCTTCGCATCCATGATGAGTTTCTTCACGTCCTCGTCGACTTGTATTGCCATTGGACACGGGTACCGCGGAGTCCAATATAATGTTATTCAAAGAAAGAGCGGACATCCGCGACAGGATCGTCCGTGGGCTCGGCATCCAAACCCGGGAGGGTGGGCACCCTGTTGTCCAGGATTACGGCAATGCCCCTGTCGTTCTCCGAACGGATGAGACGTCCTATCGCCTGCCTCATCTTCCTGACCGCTGGCACTTTCATCGCCATGCCGAACCCGTCGCCGAAACGGCCCTGACAGTACCTGATGAGGGCATCCGTCTTGGCGGACGGCCTGCCGTAGGGGATGCCCACGATCACCGCGAGTTCCATCTCCCTCCCGGGGAAGTCGAGGCCCTCGCTGATCCTTCCGCCGGTCACCGCAAACAGCACGCTGCCCGGAGTTGTGCGGAATCCCATCACCTGGTCCATCAGCTCCGCCTGGGTGGAGCCGGCCCTCTCGTAGAACACGTCCCTGCGGAGAGCGAAGTCCACTCCGTCGTCGATGAACCTCTCCATGAGGGAATACGAGGGGAAGAACACGGCCGTGTTGACCTTGGCTGCGTCCACGATGCCGATGACGTAATCCTTCAGCCTCCCGTAGGTGTCCCCGGGACCGTAGAGGTCCGCGTACCTGGTGGAGATGTCCCGAACGAAGACCGTCCTGCGGTTCTCCGGCGGGAACGGAGAGGGGAATGTCTCCGTCTCGGGCTCGCGGAGTCCCAGCTCCCAGGCATAGTTCCTCAGTGGCTCCAGGGTCCCGGACATGCTCACGGAGGACCTGCACAGGCGAAGCGGCTCCGCTGCATCCGCGGGATCGAGACAATATGCCTCCAGCGAAGGATTGTCCCCTCCCGCGATTAGGAACACGTGGGACTCGTCATCGCACTCCAGCCATCCCAGGATGAACAGTGCCAGAGTAGCCAAATGGGAACGTGGGAGCTTCCTTTTGGCCTTCTTCTTCTCGGCTATGGCCATTCCCGCCTCGTGAAGCAGGACGAACAGGTTCTTGATCCCCACCGTGGACCTGGAGAACCTCGACATGAGCTTGGTGGAGAGGTAATCCGGCGGGATCGGGTCGTTCTCCCTGGTCAGGAACTCATCCGTGGCGTCGTCCATTACGTCCCTTACCGCATCGACGAGGTCTGTGGCGCGCACGTCCGAACCGAGCAAGGGATTGCCGTTGGCCTCCGCCTCGGAACGCGAGAGCTCCAGGGACCTGGCGGTCACGGTGTAGGTCTGTATCTCCCTCAGATACTCCGGGAGGTTGTGGGCCTCGTCGATGATCGCCACCACATCCTTCTCGGCGGTGCCCATCCAATCCATCAGGCGGGACCTGACGGCGGGGATGAAGAAGAACGGGTACGGGGCACTGACCACGTCGGCGTAGGGAAGGACCTTCTTTGCCATCTCGTAGGGACAGACCCCCATGGCGCCGCAGAACTCCGCGAACTCCTCCGGATCGGGGTGGGCCGTGCGGATGTAGGAGATGCAGGCCTCGACCTGAGTGCTCCCCATGGCCTCGAAGTACTCGCATTTCCCGGCCGGGCCGTCCCCTTTCTTCAGGTCGGAGCACAGGCGGGAGAGCTCCTCGGGCGTACCGTCGGAGAGGTCCCTGTCGTGGGCCATCATGGGGCAGGTGGACGCGCTCCTCCCCTGGACCGCGACGGATATCAGGGGGATGTTGTCGGAGATTGCCCTGCACTCCAGAGCCACCTGCCTCTGCTGCGATTTCGTCCTGGTGAGGTAGACTATCCTCGCGGACCTCCCCCTTCCCTCGATGGCTCCCGATAGCGAGACGGCGGTCTTCCCGGTACCCGTACCGGATTCCATGACCACGGTGCCGTCACCGGCTACTCCGCTGCGGACGAACTCCACCATCGCCTTCTGACACGGGCGGTAGGAGTACGGGAACACTCCGTTCCTGGTCATGGATGAAAAGGATGCCCCCGGAGGGGCATAATGGATTTCACTGGGATTCCTGGGACTGGCCCCTCATGCCCCACCAGTCCTGCTCCTTGTAGACCGCGGACTCGTCATCGTCCTCCCTGTCGACGGAGTGCTTCTTCTCCATCAGGGATGCGATCTTGTCCTTACGGAAGAGCCAGTAGTGGATCCTCCATTCGCGGCCGTCGTAGAGGGTGATCTCCTCCCTCTCGGTGGTCAGGATGCCGGAGTCCTCGAGCATGTAGAACGCATCGCGGTCCTCGGGCTCCAGGACGTTGTCGATGATCCTGTCGGAGTACCCGAAGAAGTTGAGGACGTGCTGCGCGAGGTTGAACGCGTCCTCGTACTCCAGGTCCTGCTCGTGGTCGATGGAGTTCTCGATAGCAACGGCCAGATTGTCGATGCTGATCATTCGGATCCCTCTCAGTTGTCGGTAAGGTCCACGAACTTCGCGGTTCCGCCGAGTGCCTTGGCGATCTTGTCGGTGACGGCATCGGCGACGGGCTGGTCGACGGCGATCACCATCAGGGCGATGTCGCTGCCCTCCTTCATGGAGACGGCCATCTGCTGGATGTTGATGTTCTCCTCGCCCAGGATGGACCCGACCTTGCCGACCACTCCGGTGACGTCCTTGTAAGTGACGAAGACCAGGTCCCCGGCCATGGGAACGTTGAAGGCGTATCCGTTGTAGTGGACGAGCCTGGGCTCCTCTCCGAAGACGGTTCCGCGGACGCAGGAGGCCTTGCCCTCGGACTTGATCCTGATCTCGATGGCGTTGGAGTATCCGGCGGGTGCGTCGGATTTGCTCTCGCTGACCTCGATTCCCTTGGCCTTGGCTACGGGAAGGGCGTTGATGATGTTGGCCCCGTCCTTTCCGACGATGCCCTTGATGACCCCTTTGACGGCGGAGACGGTCAGGAGCTTGTTGTCCATGTCCGCGAGGCCGCCGAAGTAGATGACCTGCATCTCGTTGATGGGCTTGCTGCCGTTGATGTTGTGGATGAAGGTACCCATTCCCTCCGCGAGGGGGACGAAGGGCGCCGCCTCGGGTGCGAGCTTGCCGCGGGGTGCGTTGATGGCGTTGGTGATGATCCCCTCCTTGAGGTACTTCACCGCAGCCTCGGCGACGTCCACGGCGACCCTGACCTGTGCCTCCTCGGTGGATGCTCCCAGGTGGGGGGTGGTGACCAGGTTGTCGAGCTCGAGGAGCTTCTGCTCGCTCTCGTCGAGGGGCTCGTTGCACCAGACATCGAACGCGGCTCCGGCGATGATCTTCTCCTTGAGGGCGGTGTAGAGGTCGTCCTCGTTGACGATTCCGCCGCGGGCGACGTTGGCGAGCCTGGCGGAGGGCTTCATCATCTTGAACTGGGGCATGGAGATCATGTTCTTGGTGGAGGGGAGCAGGGGGGTGTGGATGGTCATGAAGTCCGCCTGCTTGTAGATCTCCTCGGGGTTGTCGTAGAGCTTGACGCCCAGACTGTCGGCGACCTCCCTCGGGAGGAAGGGGTCGTATCCGATCATGGTCATGTTGAAGGGCTTGAGCCTCTTGGCGACCTCTCCTCCGACGCGTCCGACACCGATGATTCCGAGCACCTTCCCGTTGAGCTCGACCCCGGTGAACTTGGACCTGTCCCACTTGCCCTCGTGCATGGACTTGTGGGCGAAGGGGATGTTCCTGGCGAGGGACATGATCATGGCGCAGGTGTGCTCCGCCGCGGACAGGATGTTCGCGGTGGGGGTGTTCATGATGAGGATACCCTTCTCGGTGGCGTAGGGGATGTCGACGTTGTCGACACCGACCCCGGCGCGGCCGATGAGGCGGAGCTTCTTGGCGGCGTCGATGACCTTCCTGGTGACCTTGGTCCCGGACCTGATGATGAGTGCGTCGTAGTCGACGATCTCCTTGCACAGCTCGTCCTCGGTCATTCCGGGCTTCATTACGACGGGGAAGCCGGACGCCTTCAGGATGTCGAGTCCGTCGTTGCTCAGTTTGTCGGATACAAGAATCTTAACGCTCACTGTTTCATCTCCTCGAGTGCCTCATCCATGGTGGTGAGAAGCTGTTTGATGTCGTCCTTGGTCAGGTCTCCCATCGTACCGATCCTAAACGTGGACTTCTTTGCGTCACCGTATCCGTTGGAGATCTCCATCCCCTTGGACTTGATGATCGAATGGAACCTGTCGAAATCGAGGTCTCCCCTCTTGACGACTCCGATGGTCTTGGACTCGAATCCCTTCTCGGGGAAGATTCCCTCCATCTTCTCGTCGGCCCACTTGCGGACCATCTCCGCCATCTCCTCGTGGCGCCTGTACCTGGTCGCCATCCCCTCCTTCAGCATCTTGTCGAGCTGGTAGTCGAGACCGTACATCAGGGATACGGGGGGAGTGGTGAGGGCGTAGTCCTCGTCGTTCTTCTCCTTGAGTTTGACGAAGTCGGCGTAGAATCCCTTGTTCTCCATCTTCTCGGACCTCTTCATCATCTCCTTGGAGACGACGACGAAGGCGATTCCCGGGGGAAGGGCGAGGTCCTTCTGGGATCCGAACACCACGGAGTCCGCCTGGAGCTCCTTCATGCGGTGGTCGAGGGCGAACATGGAGGTGACGGCATCGATCATGACGATGGCGTCGGGGTTCTGGTCGCGGACCTCCTTGGCCAGGGCGACGTTGTCGAGCTGTACTCCGGAGGAGGACTCGTTGCTCACCCAGTGGACGGCGTCGATGTCGGAGGTGACCTTGCCCTCGAGGTCGGCGGGGGTGAACCCGATCCCCATGGGCTTCTTCAGGACGTCCACCTGGCGGCCGTTGAGCTTGGCGACCTCTATCGAGCGGTCCCCGAAGGATCCGCCGGTCAGACCGAGGGAGTGCTTCCTGATACCGTTCCTGGCGGCGCCCTCGAGGAGGACGGTGGCGGAACCCGCGACGAGGAAGATGTCGTCGTCGGTACCGAGAGCCTTGTGCATCTTCTCCATGATTCCGTGGTGGAGTGCCTTGTACTCTTTGGTGCGGTGGGTCATCATAGGCCTGTCCATGGCCTGAAGCGTGTCGGCGGAGACGTTGATGGGGCCGACAGTGTACAATTTTCTGCTCATTGGGATCCCTGATGTCCTCCCTTTATAGAGAGGCGTATGGGTGCGCATACGCGAGCGAATATAAGTTACATTCGTGTGCCTGGGATGTACGGACGGAGTGCCCCGGAAGGGGTGAAAACAAAAGTGCCAGATTATCCAATCAGAGGTCCTGCATGAACTTCTTGATACGGGAGATGCCTTCGCGGATCTGATCGTCGGATGTGGCGTAGGAGATTCTGAAGAATCCCTCTCCGTGTGGGCCGAACGCGGCTCCGGGGGTGACCGCTACATGGGCCTCCTTCAGGAGCTTGGTCGCCAGGTCGGCGGAGTGGATGTCGGCATCGTACTTGGGGAAGAGGTAGAACGCCCCCTCGGGCTTTTTGCACTCGATCCCCTTGACCTCTGCGAGGAGGTCCAGGGCCAGGTCGCGCCTCTTCTTGAACTCGGCCACCATCCTGTCCCTGGAATCCGTGGGGCCGTTAAGGGCCTCGACCGCTCCCATCTGCGCGAAGGAGGTGCAGCAGGAGATGGAGTGGGTCTGGAGCTTGTTGATGCTCTTGATGTTCTCGACGGAGCTGACCGCCCATCCGACCCTCCATCCTGTCATGGCGTAGGTCTTGGAGAGACCGGATACGGTGATGGTCCTGTCCATCATCCCGGGGATGGATGCGATGGAGAAGTGCCTGCCGCTGTAGATGACCTTCTCGTAGATCTCGTCGGCGAGGACCATGAGGTCGTGCTTCTCGGCGATCTCGGCGATGGCCCTGATCGTGGCCTCGGGGAGGACGCATCCGGTGGGGTTCGCCGGGGTGTTCAAGACAATCATCCTGGTCTTGGGGGTGATCGCGGCCTCGACCCTCTCGGGGCTGAGGATGAAGTCCTCGTCGTAGAAGAGGGGGACGTACACGGGCTTAGCCCCGCAGAGCTTGATGTCCGCTTCGTAGGAGACCCATCCGGGGTCGGGCAGGATGACCTCGTCCCCGGGATCGAGATATGCGAGGGCGGTGAGGAAGATCGCCTGCTTGGTGGGGGTGACCAGGACGTTGTAGGAGGACGCGTTGATGCCGTTGTCCTTCCTGACCGCGTTGGCGATGGCCTCCCTGAGATCGGGGACTCCCATGCTGGGGGTGTAATGGGTGAAACCCTCGTCGAGGGACTTCTTCGCGGCACCGATGATGTTCTCCGGGGTGACGAAATCCGGTTCGCCCATGGAGAACGAGACGATGTCGACCCCGTGCGCCTTCATCTCGCTGACAAGGTTGGAGATTGCGATAGTGCCTGACGCCGGGATCTGCTGAAGCCTCTTGGAAACGTGTACCATTACGCTGCGCCTTCCTTTGATGATTCTTCACGTCCGATATAATAGTTGGGTCTCTGAACGGGATTTTCCGAGACATTCGTCCATCCGGAACGCCTCCACGGGGCCCGCGTCTGGACAAATGAACAGAGAAGGAGGGGGCATGGCCCCCTTGCGGTCTCAGGAGATGAGCGTCTTGAGCTCTTTGCTGGCGATAGCGTCCCTGATCTCCATTGCCATGCGTCCGCCGGTGCTGAGCCCGGGGTAGATCATCTCGGCATAGGGGGAGCCGTTGATGAACGGGTTGGTGCCCGCGACGATCCTGGTGGAGATCTCGAACACCCTGAACTCGAGCTTGTCGTTGACGACGGTCTCGAGGCAGAACGGTCCCCACATCCCGCCGAACAGCTCGTAGGAGCGGTTGACGATGTTCTCGGCCATCTCGAAGGCCTTGGGCAGCAGGGACTCCCTGATGACGACGGGGGTGTTCCCGGTGACCACGAACGAGGGGTACAGGCCGTGCCTCTTGGCGTCCTCGATGCTTCCGAGCTTGTACATCTCGTCGATGTTGGACTCGTCGCGCCTGTCGATAGACAGCAGTTCGAGGGACCCGCCCTGCTTGATGCGGTATCCGTCGGTCTTGAGCGGGTCGTAGAAGAAGTGGAGGTAGTACCTGGTTCCGAGGCAGTACTCCTGGATTGTGTAGGGCTGCGAGTTGTCGATGCCCATCTTGAAGTCGGGGTAGTCCTTGGCGATGAAGAACCCGCGCCCGCCCTTGGCACCGTGGTACTTCACCATAACTGGCTCTTTTATCTCCCTCGCATCGGTGATGAGACGGGGCATGGGTGCTCCGGCAGAGGTGATCCACTGCCTCTGCAGGGCCCTGTCGGACTCCCACTGGAGGACTCCGCGGTTTCCGTAGGAGGGGACCTCGAAGTCCTCGAACTTCTTGGCTCCCATGTACTCCACGAAGGATCCGTGGGGGATGAGGATCGCGTTCTTGTCCAGAAGCTCTCCGGTGCGCTCGTTCATGTCGTCGAAGTCGGCGTACTCGATGAACTCGTCCGGCTTTGCGAGGGGGAAGGCGTCGTAGATCTTCTCGTTCTTCTTGGTGACGAGACCGATCGTGCGGAACCCCATCTTGCGGGCGCCGTGGAAAATCTGCAGCGAAGAGTGAGAACAGAGCGTGGCGATGGTGATCTTCGACGGGTCGTAGCCGTCGAGGATTTCATCGATCCTCTTCTTTGGAACCATATCCGATTATAAACCTTATCTTATTAAATATTCGGTTCCCGACATTGAGTTCGGTAAAACGCCGCATGAGAAAAAAGGTGCGATACGTACAAGACTTCCCCTTCTCTCAGAGATCCGGGCCCCTGTAATTCTTACTCACATGCAT
This sequence comes from Thermoplasmatales archaeon BRNA1, assembly GCA_000350305.1. Classification (NCBI taxonomy): domain Archaea; kingdom Methanobacteriati; phylum Thermoplasmatota; class Thermoplasmata; order Thermoplasmatales; species Thermoplasmatales archaeon BRNA1. The sequence goes on along the minus strand of CP002916.1, from coordinate 149,277 downwards.
CTTCTCGCCGGGAGGGTTTGTGCTTAGCAAGTGTAGAATGGGTTGGTGTACGGAGACATAACGTACAACGCGAAATCCTTGTCGATGTTAGAAAGAACGGCAATCACCGTATCTCCAGTAACGCGGATGTTCTCCTCTTGTACTCCCTCGAAGGCGGAGTTCATCGTGTCCTCGACGACTCTCATCAGACGGGTTGCCGTGAGGTCGCCCCCTGCGGTCAGCCCCGCCAAGAATTTCTTCGATGAGGGAGGCGACCGCTTTTGAGGACATTAACTGCAGTGCGAGGTGTTTAATACCGCCGAAATTATGGTGTTTTCAGCCGGGAAGACTCGTCTTCCCGACGGGCAAAATTGCCTCAGGAAACCACTGAACTAAGAGGCCGAGAACATGACAGAACAAGTAGATCTTACCCCCTACGTCGACGAGATTTTTGAGACACTGAAGGGGGAGGTCCCGAAGGAGAAGCTGCTGGAGGACATGAAGAAATACGTCTTCCAGTACGAGATCGGGATCGACGCAGCAAAGAGCGGAATCATCAAGAAGTACAACGCCCCCAAGAACGCCGTCCGCGTCAGCGGCGCGGCGGTCACCAAGAAGGTCGCGGAGCTCACCGGCTCCGAGGTCGCCGTCAACGTGACCGCGAAGATCCTCTTCGTAGCCAAGAAGGAGATCAACGCCAAGGGCGTCAGCAAGACCATCATCTCCGGTATCGCCGGGGACGAGACCGGTTCCACCAACTTCACCATCTGGTCCGACGCCGGCGAATTCCAGGCCGGCCAGGTGTACGTCTTCAAGAACGCGTACACCAAGATGTTCCGCGACCAGGCTCAGATCAATATCGGCGCCCGCGGCAGCGTAGAGCTGGCCGAGGGAGTCGTCATCGACAACGTTCCCAGGATGGACGGACAGCCCTCCGGCTCCTCCGCGCCCAGGGCACCCGCCGCCGAGATGAAGATCGGGGAGATCACCGAGAACACCTCCTCGGCCACCGTGGTCGGGAAGATCCTCAGCGTGGAGACGCGCAACATCACCGTAAAGGGCGAGGCCCGCACCGTCTGGGGCGGTCTCATCGCCGATTCCAGCGGAAAGATCCAGTTCACCGCATGGGACGACCACAACCTGTCCGAGGGACAGACCGTACGCATCGAGAACGCGTACATCCGCAGCTGGAAGGGCATCCCCCAGCTGAACATCGGGAACAGCTCAACCGTCACCGATACCGAGGCGGACCTCGGAGAGGTCGCTGGGGACGGTACCACCTCCAAGACCGTCCAGGAGATCACCGAAATAGGCGGGGGCCTGGACATCTCCATCACCGGCACCATCGTGGATGTCAAGACCGGAAGCGGTCTCATCAAGAGGTGCCCGGAGTGCAACAGGTCCATTCTCAACGAGGACTGCGCCATCCACGGACACGTGGACAGCCCGGTCATCGACCTCAGGCTGAAGACCACCATCGACGACGGCACCGGCGCGATCAGCGTCATCATCAACCGCCGCGACACCGAGGCCATCACCGGAATGACCCTCGAGGAGGCCCAGGACCTGGCGAGGGAGAAGGGCGACATGGGAGTGGTCGCCAACAAGATGGCGGCCGCCGTCCTGCTCAAGAAGGTCACCGTCACCGGCAACATCATGACCGACGAGAAGTTCGGCCCGCAGATGAGTGCCAGATCCACCGTTCTTACCAACACCGATGTGAAGGCGGAGGCTGAAAGACTCTACAGCGAGATGGAGGGGGCGCTATGACCGTCAACCCGAGGGAGACCTCCTGGAGGGTCTTCGCCTACGAGCTCAACTCCGCCCACTACGAGGTCAAGGACTCCGAGGAGGAGATGAAACCCACCTACCAGCTCAGCAGGCTCGGCGCCAAGATCAACCGCGTCTTGGTCGCAGGGGTCCTGGTCGAGAAGGAGAACGTCGGAACAGAGGATGAGCCCATGTGGAGGGGCCGCATACAGGACGGTACCTCCGGAACCGTGTTCATCAACATCGGACGCTACCAACCCGACGCCGCGGCCGCCATGGTCGACATCGAGGCGCCCTGCCTGGTCGCCGTTGTCGGAAAGGTCCGCTCCTACACCACCGAGGACCAGAAGACCTACGTGTCCGTCAGGCCCGAGAGGATCGTCCAGATCAGTGACGAGGTCCGCAAGGACTGGCTTCTGGACACCGCCCGCTCCACCTGGGACAGACTGGTCGCCATGAGGAAGGCCCTCAACACCGGCGACGCCACCTACGAGGATCTGAAGAACGCCGGGATGTCCGAACAGGCCGCCTCCGGCATCTCCATGGCCATCGACCAATACGGCACCCCCGACTCCACCCCGTTCCTCAAGTCCATTCAGGCCGCCCTCCGCAGTCTCCTGCCCGACAGGAACGTCGACTTCGGACTGCCCGAGGACAACGTCGAGGAACCCGAGGAGATGGATATGGAGCCCAGCTCTTCTATGTCCTCCTCTTCCTCGGATTCCGACGATAAGGAGGAGATCGTCCTCAACCTGCTCTCGGAGCTGGACAGGGACGGGAAGGGAGCACCTAGGGACGAGCTCGAGACCCGCGCCATGCAGGAGGGCATCTCCAGTATGGAGCTCGAGGAGCTCACCAACTCCCTCATGGACAAGGGACTCGTCTACGAACCCAACCTGCGCTACCTGAAGCGCATCTGAAACACCAAAGGGGCCGGAAGGCCCCTCCGATTCTTGTTGTTTTGGCGTCAGAAAAAGAATATCTGGCACTTGTCAGAATCCAGGCTTGTACTTGACAGCGGAACCGTAACCCACGACGCTGTCGCGGCCGAAGTTGAGGGCCTCGAACGAATCGGTCTGCTTCAGGATCTCGGTCCTCCCCATGCCGGTCGCAAGCATCGCGGTGGCGATGGGACCGTATCCGCATACGGACAGGTTGTTGCTCATGACATCGCGGTACATCCCGTCCACATCCCCGTTCCTGACGAATCCCAGGAATCCCGCGTCGGCGGTGTCCGCATAGGACTTCGGTACATAGTGGCACAGGTCGCTGGAGGCGATGATGATGACGTCCTTCCCGATGGTGGCCATCTTGATGGCCTGGGCGAGCCTCTCGGCGGACGAACGGCTCTGCCTTCCCATGATGATGGGGACTATCTTCGCTTTGGGGTCGATGTACTTCAGGAAGGGCAGCTCCACCTCGATGGAATGCTCCCTGGTATGCGCGCGCGGGTCGTCGGGAATGTACTCCCTGAGCTTGGATGCGATGCCCTGGTCGACCATGCAGGGGCCGAAGGGTGTCCAGTAGTCCTCGCTGGACATCACGAACTCATAGGGGACCCCGTAGTGGTCGGGTCCGATGACGACGTATGCATCGGGCAGACCGTCCTCGGCAATCTCCTTGAACGCGTATGCCGCGCAGGAACCGGAGCACTGGTAACCGGCATGGGGCACAACGACCGCCGAGATGGAACGCTTGTTGGAACATTCCTTCGGCTCCCCGGGGCCCATCCTGAAACACTGTATGATCTGGTTTCTCAGGACGCCCTCCTGGGACGGATAGAACCTGTCTGCCACTGCCGGTACGCGCATGGCCAAGCCATGGACGAACGCGGATTAATTAATTGTGCAAAAAAAGAAGGACCGGGGCGATGCCCCGGAAGTTAGTTTCAGTACTTCGCCTCGAAGTCCTCGATCTCCATCTTGAACTCGTCTGCGGACTTGATGTCTCCGCGGGCGATGAGGACCTCCCTGGTCAGCAGCCAGTAGATGCATGCGAGGGAGCGCCTTCCCTTGTTGTTGGTGGGGATGACGAGGTCGACGTTGCGGGTCTCGTTGTTGGCGTCGCAGAGGGCGACGATCGGGATTCCGAGGTTCAGAGCCTCGGAGAGAGACTGCTTGTCGGCTGCGGGATCGGTGACGACGAGTACGTCGGGCTCCATGAATGCGGGGTTCACGGGGTTGGTGAGGGTTCCGGGAACGAACCTGCCGGCGAAGGCGGGCGCGCCGATTGCCTTGGAGAACTCCCTGGCGGGGCGCTGTCCGTACTGCCTCATGCTTGCGACGAGGACCCTCTGGGGGTCGAACTTCGCGAGGAAGTTGGCGGCTGCCCTGATCCTCTCGTCGGTCTTCTTGATGTCAAGGACGTAGAGTCCGTCCTGCCTGACTTTGTAGATGAAATCCTTCATGTCGGAGCTCTTGAACTGGGTTCCGATGTGGACACCGGAGGTCAGGTAAACATCCTCGGGAACTAGGAGTTCGCCGTCGATAACCTGCACATCATCATTGTCTGCCATTTTGATACCTCTTCAGTTTTTCACGACGGTGATCGGGATGACATCCTTCTCGAACTCAGTGAGCGCGATGTCGATCGGGTCGATCATGGTCTCCGGATAGTCTACCAGAACAGGAGCACCGTACGAGATCTGCAGTGCGCGGGCACCGATGATTCTCGCCTTTTCGAATCTTGTGTATTTCGCCATGTTCGTCACCATACGGAACTGAACCGCGGTACTCCCAACTTGTTTATAATCATTTGCCCGCGTCCTTATTTTATTTTGTTAGTGGAAATACAAAATCCGCGCGCGCGAGCATTATCGCGCGATACCTATAATAGGCAGCATGGGATGGGGAGGGACATGGCAGACGAATCGGATATCTGCACGGCAGCGTTCTTCCGCGCGAAGGGGAAGGACGTCGTCACCGAGAAGGAGTTCACCATGGGGATCGGTCTCGACCTCAGATGGATGTCCGTCAAGGAGGCGGCGGTCCTCCTGAAGATGCTTGTATCCGAGGGATGCGTCTCCCTGAACGACGGTTACGTGCGCCCCGCGAAGGATTTTTCGGACGTACAGGTGCCGATCGCGTACAAGCCCTCCGAGGACCTCCGCAGGAAGGTGAACGGGCACCTCTCCGGTCCTGCGCTGAGCGCTCCCCCCAAACCCAAAGCGGATGATTCCGAGGATATGTTCCCGGTAATGGTGGACATCGCCACCGACAACGACATCCCCAAGGGCAAGTTCGTCGGCGAGTGCAACCGCGTGAGGCAGAACCTCGGTATCGACATGATATCCGCTGCGCTCATCGTGCTCCGCGATTCCGGAGCGGACGTGTCCGACCTGTACGAGAAAGTGTACGCACAGGTCTCGAGGCTCTGAGGGCTCACCAGCGGACGGAGTAGTCCCTGAAGCAGTCCAGGCAGACGATCTTTCCGTCCTGGAACCTGACGAGATCCTCGCGGCACCATTCGCCGCAGCAGTCGCACTTCTTGCTGTCGAACATCCTCGCCTTCTCGGGAAGGTCGAACTTAGGTTCCTTAACGTCGAAGACCTGCTCGAGAGGACCGTTGAGGATGAGTTCGATAAGCTCCTCGCGGGGGATGGACCTGTCGAACTTAGCCACCAGGCGCACCTTCTTGCCGCTGCGACGGTCGAAGAACGAATACGCCGCCTTGCCGCGCATCCTCATAATCATGCTGCCCTTTCCGAGGGTACATCCCAGGAGACGCTGTATGGCGTCGATGCCGCAGGCATCGTTCTCGGTTACGCAGACGATCTCCTCGTCGCGCGCGGTCTCGAGGGGGATTCCCAGGATCCTTGCTGCCTCGTATGCTGCACGGCACCCTGTTGCGAGACCGGGACATCCATGGCCGTGGAACTCCTGGCATCTTTCCCAGTAAACTTTGTCCATGGCCGCATAATTGCATATTCGTATTTAATCACAACATAACAAATCACACGAATTTTTAATTAGTAACACTAGATATTAATATCGAAACAATCGTATGCATCGATAATGGATTCGAAAATTATCGCTATAATCGCGGTTGTGGCGGTCGTCGCCGCAGGCGTCGGGATCTATGTGGTCACCGACATTGGAGACGACGACTCAAGCAGCACCGCTGGAATGCACTTCACCGATGCGGTAGGCAGGGATGTCGTCGCACCGGATAATCTCAAGAACGGAATCGTCGCCGTCGGAAGCATCGGTCCTCTGAGGATCCTCTCCATGTTCGATGCCGCCGAGAAGGTCATCGAATGCGATAAGGGAGACGTCACCGACAGCAAGAACGGTCGTGCGTACTCCTACGCATGGGATTACGACAAGCTGACCTCCTACCATGACGACAACAAGCTTGAGAGTGCTACCGTCGAGAAGATTGCAGAGAAGCATCCCAGCCTCGTGATTGTCGGGAACAACATCTGGACCAACTACCAGACCAATGTCGAGCTCCTGGCGAAGGCATGCACTGTAATCGTCCTGTACAACCAGACGATGGCCACCATGTGGGACGACAACAACAAGCTCGAGGCCACCCTCAGGGACAACATCAAGCTCGTCGGGAACATGGTCAACGAGTCCTCCCGCGCCGACAAGGTCATCAAGGGAATCGAGGACATCATGGATGACATCCGCGCACACACTGGCACTTCTGACAAGTACGTGTATGTCGCAGGCGTCACCATCTCTGGGAGCAACACCTTCAACACCACCTTCCCCACCTATCTGCCCTTCAAGCTGATCGGCGCCAAGAACGCATATGTGGGAGGTTCCACCAGCAGCAAGGTTACCATCCCCGTTGAGAGCTTCAGCGATGCATCTGTCATCCACAGCCCCGACCTGATCGTGATCGACCCCTCTTCGTCCGACAAGATCAAGGAGCTCGACTCGCAGAACTCCCTCAAGTACTTCTTCGACAACGCTCCCTCGACCCCGATGTACATCACCATGCCCATCGTCTGGGACTCCATCAACTACGACTGCGCCCTCGCAAGTGCATACTACATCGAGGCGCTCCTGTACGGTACCCTGTCCGTCGATGAGGTCAAGGAGAAGATCAACAACATCTTCAAGGTGTTCTACGGAAAGGAGCACGGAAAGAAGGTCTACGACAGCATGGTGACCTTCTTCGAGGGCAAATCTTCAACTAACGGCGTGGAGTTCCCACTCCTGTCCCAGGTCCACATCGTGTACGAGAACAGCAAGTACACCGTGAAGGCTGGCGCAGCGTGAGTTGTTCCGATGATTATCGGTGAGAAGACAGCAGACCAAAAGGTGTCCGAAGGATACCTTCGCTATACCCGTACCAAACTCCTTTTCCTGCTTATCCTAGCTGTGATGCTGGCCGTACTGTCGGTGTTCACCATCCACCTGGGAGCCACGGACCTGTCGTATTTCGATATCATCAGGTACCTGTTCCACCCGGACGACTCGTGGAACAGCACCGTGGTGTGGGACCTCCGTTTCAGGATGATTGTGGCCGCCATCGTGGCAGGGGCCGCCCTCGGATGTGCGGGAGCGGTCATGCAGAGCATCCTCCGCAACCCTATGGCCTCCCCGTTCACCCTGGGAATCTCCAACGCTTCCGCGTTCGGAGCGGCACTCGCCATCATGTTCCTGGACGGAGGGATCATCGTGGGTCAGACAGCAGCTTACACCAACGTCACCAACCCCTTCCTCGTCACCGCCCTCGCCTTCGTGTTCGCGATGGTCGCCACCGGGATCATGTTGCTCCTGGTGAAGCTCACCGAATGCACCCCCGAGACCATCGTCCTCGCGGGACTTGCCATCAGTTCCATATTCTCCGCGGGACTGGCATTCCTGCAGTACATGGCCAGCGACGTGGCGCTCTCTGCCATCGTCTACTGGCAGTTCGGAAGCCTCAGCAAGGTCTCCTGGGACCAGCTGTACATGCTGATGGGCGTCCTTGTTCTGGTGTTCGTGTTCTTCTTCTGGAACCGCTGGAATTACAACGCGATGGAGTCCGGAGAGGACGTGGCGCGCAGCCTAGGCACCAACGTGAACTTGACCCGCCTGCTGGGTCTCATCATGTCCGCAATCCTCACCGCCGTCGTCGTATCGTTCATGGGCATCATCGGGTTCATCGGACTCATCGGGCCCCACATCGTGAAGCGCCTGATCGGCAACGACACCAGGTACGTCCTGCCCGGCGCGATGCTGGTGGGAGCGGTGGTGCTGCTGCTGTCGTACATAGTCGGATCATATGCTTTCGAGACCGTCCTGCCCGTCGGGATCATCACCTCGGCCATCGGCGGCCCGATATTCATCGCAATTCTAGTCAGGGGGCATCGCAGACGCTGAAAGTCGACGACCTCCACTATTCGTACGGGTCCCACGAGGTCCTGAGGGGACTCTCCTTCGAGACCGAGGAGAACAGCATCATCTCCATCCTGGGTCCCAACGGCACCGGCAAGACGACCATGCTGAAGTGCCTGTGCGGCATGTACAAACCCGCTTCGGGAAGCGTCGAAGTGAACGGAAAGGCCGTTTCCACCCTCAGAGGGAAGGAACTCGCCAAGGAGATCGCCTTCGTACCCCAGAGCACCCCCGCCACCCGCACAACGGTGTTCGACACCGTCCTCCTGGGACGCAAGCCGTACATCGACTGGTATGCGAGCAAAGAGGATTACGAGAAGGTCGAATCCGTCCTCACCGCACTCAAAATGGAGGATCTGGCACTGAAGTATGCCGACCAGATCTCCGGCGGTGAGCTGCAGAAGGCGCAGATCGCCCGCGCCATCGTCCAGGAGCCCTCCGTGCTCATCCTCGACGAGCCCTCCAACAACCTCGACATCGCCAACCAGCACAGGACCATGCACATGATCATGGACCTCGTCCGTTCCCGCGGCATGAGCACCATCATGACCATGCACGACATCAACCTCGCCGTCCACTACTCGGACAAGTTCCTGTTCGTCAAGGACGGGAAGGCAAGGGCGTACGGCGGCGTGGAGATCATCACCGAGGAGCTCATCAAGGACGTCTACAACATCGACTCCGAAATCATCTACCACAGGGGTGTCCCCCTGGTCGTCCCCATGTACTCGTCGAAGTACACCCACGACCACGAACACGAGCATACCCACGACATCCACGACCATCTCGTCGGAGGAAAGGACAGCGACTGGGAAGCGGGACACGACCCGTTCGAGTGAGAGAAGGGAACCCGCCGTTCGGCGGGGTTGGAGTTTCAGTTCTTCTTGTCTTCGTAGATGATGAAGTTGCCGAGGGTCATCCCCTGGGATGCCTGGCCGGAACCGGAGACCTTGCCGTCCTGCACGAGCTCGGTGAGCTTTATGTTCAGGGCCTTCTCCAGCTTGGCGATCATCTTGTCGTCGGGAGTGAGCCTCTGTGACTCGTACTTGCTGATGGTCATCTCCTTCTCGCCGATGGATGCGGCGAAGTCCTTGCAGCTCAGGCCCTTCTTCTCGCGGGCCTGGCGGATCCTGGTGCCGTAGTCGTCGACCAGCGCGATGTTCGCGGTGCCGGCGTAGATGTCCTTGGTCTGCATGCGCTTCTCGCGCTTCTCCAGCCTCTGCTGGATGACCGCGTTGTTTGAACCGGGGGTGAAGTCCTCTCCCGCGCCTCTGGGGGGACGGTAGTCGTCTCCGAACTTGGCACAGTTGGGACACAGGTTCATCCTGACCCCCTGGACCACGAAGGGACGGGTCGGACACGCCTTACCGCACATCTCGCATGTGGATTTGGTGCGTTCGCTCATGCCTGTTCTATAAACGCGCCGATATTAAAAGCAACGTGCGCGCACTTCCATTTGTGTAACTTACACCCTATAATAACCCGTCACGCATACTATGAGGGTTTACCATGGCGCAGGAACCCGACATCGAAGAACTGAAGGCGAAGATCATCACCCTCGAGGAGAGGAACGTCCGCCTCATGGAGGACCTCCAGAACGCCGAGAACGACAAGAGGTACTCGGAGAGCGAGCTCTTTAGGCTCCAGAAGGACATCGCCAGAATCAGGGGCGAGCTGGAAAGGCTCAAGAGCCCTCCGCTGGTCATAGGGTCCCTCAGGGACGTCCTCCCCGACCACAAGGTGGTCGTCCACAGCTCCACCGGCCCCGATTTCATCGTCTCCGTCTCGCAGTACGTGGACGAGAAGGACCTTGTCGCCGGTTCGAGGGTCTCCCTCAACAAGCAGACCCTCGCGGTCATGGAGGTCCTGCCCGCGCCGCTGGACCCCGTGGTCACCGGTGCGGAGATCCTCGAGAAGCCCGACATCACCTACGACGACATCGGAGGGCTGAAGCAGCAGATGGTCGAGCTCAGGGAGGCCGTCGAGGACCCCCTGAAGAGACCGGAGCTGTACAAGAAGGTCGGAATCATCCCGCCCAAGGGAGTCCTCCTTGTAGGCCCCCCGGGAACCGGGAAGACCCTCATGGCCAAGGCCGTCGCCAACGCCACCGACGCCACCTTCATCAGGCTCGTGGGTTCCGAGCTCGTTCAGAAGTACATCGGAGAGGGTGCGAGGCTGGTCCGCGAGCTGTTCGAGCTCGCCAAGGAGAGGGCCCCGTCCATCGTGTTCATCGACGAGCTCGACTCGGTCGGAGCCAAGAGGGCGGATGTGGCCACCTCCGGGGACAGGGAGGTCCAGAGGACCCTCATGCAGCTCCTGTCCGAGCTCGACGGTTTCACCCCCACCGCGGACATCAAGATCATCGGTGCCACCAACAGGCCGGATATCCTCGATGACGCGCTCCTCAGGCCCGGGAGGTTCGACAGGATCATAGAGATCGGTCTTCCCGACATCGACGGCAGGCAGCAGATCTTCAAGATCCACCTGGCCCGCATGAACATCTCCAAGAAGATCGACATCAGGAAGCTTGCCGAGGAGACCGAGGGAGCGTCCGGCGCCGAGATCAAGGCGATCTGCACCGAGGCAGGAATGCTTGCCATCCGCGACAACCGCGACACCGTCGCGCCCGAGGACTTCCAGGCCGCCAAGGTCAAGGTCATGAACACCCAGCGCAACCAGATCAAGGGTGTCCCGGCCTACCTGTACGGCTGATCCCGGACATTTTAGCGGGGGCTTCCCCCGCCCCTTCCATCAAACAGTATTTGTGCCAGATGGACTTTTTCGATACCATGACCATCGACCCGAGGGTTGCCGAGATCCTTTCCCGCGGATGGTACCGCGAGCGTCTCACACCGGAGGACTGCAAGTATCTCCTCACGTTCCGCGACAGATCCCCCGTGGCCAACCTCTCGGTCTCCCTGGCCGAGAGGCTGAACCATCAGGCATGCGCCGACACGGGTCAGATATGCGCGGTCATCGAGACCTCGACCGGTCCCTGCCCCCTCAACTGCGGTTTCTGCAGGTTCGCCGAGTCCACCTCGTCCTGCAGGTTCTTCGACATCGACGACTCCGTCCTGGCGAAGTTCGCGAACGAGATCACCGGGTTCTCGGACGTCAGGAGCATAAGGCTGGAGACCACCGGCGATGCGGATATCGGGGACCTCGCGAGACAGGTCGGCATAGTCAGGGACAATTCCAAGCGCGGGACCCGCATCATCGTGGACACCAAGGACCTGGACGAAGACGGGTGCAGGATGCTAAAGGATGCGGGCGCGTTCGGCGCCTATCATTCCTGCCGCATCGGAGAGGGGAAGGACACCTCCATCAGTCCCGAGAGACGTCTCTCCACCATCAGGAACCTGGTCGATGCCGGATTCTGGGTCACCGCCGGGACCGAACCCTTCGGCGTGGATACCAAACCCGACGACATCGTGGATGCGTTCTTCCGCACACTCGACATCGGATGCCACTCCTGCGAGGTCAGGCCCCGCATCCCCGTCCCCGGCACCAGGTTCGGGGATTTCGGCGAGATGAGCGGCTCCCGCGTCGCACAGATAAGGTCCGTCCTGACCCTGGCATCCTCGTGGTACGTCCCCAGGATCCGCATCCCCATGATGGGAACCTACGTGATGGGCAGGAACGTGGCCTTCGCCCATTTCAACGACCTGAAGGAGGGGAAGGCCCAGATAGAGGCGGCGAGAAGGCGTCTTTTCAACGCCGGATACCGTAACATCCTCAGGTCCGACGATGCCGCCACGGAACTCGGACTGGCGTATCTCAGACAGACCGGTTCGGTCTGATCATCTGTCCCTCTCGGCGTCCTCTCCGCCTGCGAACCTGAGCTGGACGGCGGCGTAAATCTCGGGGAGGCCGACCCCCTTGCTGGCCGACACCTGCCTCATCTCGCCGAAGACCCCCGTGTCCTCCATGGCGCGGAAGAGCTCCATGCCCATCACGGACTGCGGGTCCCTGTCCTCATCCAAAAGCGACCCGTAGAGGGTGTCGGGGTTGTTGTACCAATCCACGATGCGGTCGGCCTCGGATTCCTGGAGGACGTCGCACTTCGAGAGGAGGTTGATCATCGGCAGGTCCATGCGGAACTGCACAAGGGAGGAAAGGGTCATCGCCGAGACGAAACCGTTGGCGGATTTATACAGGGTGGGGTCCGAGAGGTAGCACAGCATGCTCCTGCTCTTGCCGAGAGCATCCACCACGACGGAGGAGCTCTCCCTGAAGGCGAACAGCTCCAGCTGTCCAGGGGTGTCGATGAGGACGTAGTCCACGTTGTAGCTGCCCAGGGCATCCTTGACCCTGTCGATGTTCACTGCCATGAGATCGGCCGCAACGATCTGCGCCCCGTTGGGTCCGAGACCGTACTCCGACATAACCTCGTCGAGACCTATCCATTCACGGATATCGATGTCTGGCACATATGGAAGCTTCTCGGCCCCGGGGTCGAGATTGATGACCACGGAATCGATCTCGTTGTCATCCAGCCACTCCTTGAACGCACCGACCATCGTGCTCTTCCCGCTTCCGGCGGTCCCGACGAAATAGACATTGTTCATGGCTACCGGAAACCCCCTAGGATTCGGCCAGATATAGTTTTTTCAGCCTTTTTTCCCCTTTTTCTTCCTCTTTACGCGGGCGCGGTAAACGATAAGCTAAATAAACACGTAGCTGATACTCTGGACTATGTTTGCGGATGCAAAGAAGAGCGGCGCCGCTTACGGCTGGGTCGCGATCCTCGCAATTGCAGTTTTCATCTGCGCCTGGATTGCAGCATACTCTGCCGACTCCAGCTGGTCCTGGACCGAGAGCTGTCTCGGTGACTTCGGAATCAGCGACAACGAGGACGCTGTTCACTACTTCAACTACGGATGCCTCCTGTCTGGTATCCTCCTCGCCGCTTACGGCGCTGGAAAAGCTTCGTACGAGGCCAAGATCGGCTACAAGATCTCCGGTCTCCTGACCGCCTTCGTTGGAATCTCCGTCCTCTTCCTCGGCGTCTTCACCCTCGACTACGCCGGAGGAGACTACTTCCGCTTCTTCGGAATGCTCGCTGCCATCCTGGTCGCCTGCAGTCTCATCGCTGAGTGCGCCGGCCTCTGGATTGACGGCGGCAGCAAGCGCGCCATCGCCGGTATCGGAATCGTCTTCGCGATCGTCGTCGGCACCTGCGCCCTCGGACTCGCACTCGAGGAGGCAGAGCACGTCGGAGTCGCCCTCGCGCTCGCATGGTTTGTCATCGACGGAGTCGTCTTCCTCGCGTCCCACCTGAGTGTCAAGAAGGCAGAGAACAAGGAGTGTGCCTGCTGATGGATAAGAACGTTGCCCCTTCAATGAAAGCCGGACTCGCATTCGCCCTCATCGGCGGAATCGTCGCATTCTTCGCGATGGCCTTCGCACTCGCATACGCCGTCGACGGAAGCGGAATGGACACCGTCGCCGATGCCGGACTCTACCTGCTCATGGCCGTCCTGTTCTTCGCCCTCGCCGGCGGATTTACCAGGTACGCCCAGTGGACCCAGAACGTCCTGATCTTCATGGCGTTCCTCACCCTCGGAGCAGCCATCGGCGGATTCGCAGCCGGATACTTCGAGCTTTGGTTCGGAATCATCGAGGCCGTCCTCGGAGCGCTCTGCGTCGCAGCAGCCTTCATGAACGGAACCGCAAGATTCCTCGCTCTTCGCCAGGCTCAGTGAGCAAACAATCAATTACGGCCCTTCGGGGCCGGTCCCTTTTATCCGTATATTCCGTGAACGGACGGACGTGTGTCCGCTCTCCATCCCGCCGATTCCGTAGGTGCGGGACGGAAAGACGGCAGGAACCCCTCGGGAACCTCGGCATTGGCGATCATCAGACGGTTGAGTCTGTCGATACTGTTGTAGTCTCTCCCCACAGGCACGGGGATCGTTCTGAGATACTTCCCGCGCGACATCCCGGCCATCTCCGAAGGCGTGAGCAGACGGCGCACCTGTTCGACGAACAGCACGTCCTTCCCCCGGCCCACGATCTTGAACGTGGAGCCCGGGGGGAAGAGAAACTCCCCCTCACCCACGAACAGCCCTCTCCCACATCCCGCGGGGGACAGTATCCTGATCTCCACAGCCCCCGAACCGGGACGGCCACATCTTTCCAGAGATGCCGATGCGAAACCCTGCAGGACATACACCCTGCCGTGGATTGATGAACCCTCGAACGGCGGTTCGGGCATCGAGCGGATGTAATGATAGGAGACGACGTCCCCGGTCTAGGACTTGGAGCACGCAGACGACAGGAGGGCCGACAGCCTCCTTACCAGGGGATACTGGGATCCGAGCTCCGCCGCTGCGCGTATGCTGTCGACGGATTCCACCTCCAGCCACCTCGCCTCCCTCCTGCCGTAGCAGGAGATCGCTGCGGCCTCCTCCTTCGTGAGGAGGTCCCTCCACATCTGCCTGCGGACCGGAGGCATATCGAACATCCGCGGATCCAGATCGCGCTCCGCCAGAGGGCACATCCTCTCCTGACGGTACAGCACCTCCCCTACGAGCTGAACGGCCCTCACAGGCTGATTTATCCTCCAGAAAACATCGTCGAAACGCAAAGCACATCCCGCACACCGTTACCGCGTGCGTGTATTTGGACCACGGGCTGTTATAGATGTTATAATCGATTTAGGAATGTTTAAATTCAAAATCGGCCTATACTCGGACGTGGACGAGAAATACACCTTCGCTCTGAGGAAGATCGCCCTTCTCGGCGGCATCGACGACTACATCGCCGTATCTTCCAGGGAACTCGGCGACGCACTCGAAATGAGCCAGCAGTCCGCTTCCAAGAGGATCCTCGAACTTCTGGACCTCGGTCTCATCGTCCGCGACCTAGGCGCCCGCAAACAGCGCATCAAAATGACCCAGAGCGGCGTGGACGAACTGAAGAGGGAGTACAACGAGTACCGCCGCATATTCGAGCTCACCGACCACATGACCGTCCGCGGGGCGGTCATGGACGGCATGGGCGAGGGAGGGTACTACATCTGCCAGAAAGGCTACATGGACCAGTTCGAGAGCAAACTGGGATTCAAGCCGTTCTTCGGGACCCTCAACGTCGGCGTGGACAAGGAGGACATCGGGAAACTGGATGTCGTCAAGAGCACCGCCGGGATCCTCATCGCGGGATTCACCGACGAGGGCCGTTCCTTCGGAGACGTCATCGCATACAAGGCGAAGATCAGGAACGTGGAGTGCGCCGTCGTGGTGCCCGCCAGATCCCATTACATGGACGTCATCGAGATAATCTGTCCCTACCACCTGAGGAGAACCCTGAGCCTCAACACCGGCGACAGGGTGGACGTCCGCATCAATCTCTGAAAGAAGGGGAAGTCCGTTCCCTCGCGGGAACGGGAATTTGTTTTCAGCGCTTGGACAGGTACTTCATCACGCTGGTGAAGATCGCCTTTCCGGGACCGTCCTCTCCCGCCTTGGACCTGGTCCAGTCGGGGACGGTGTATCCGGTCATCACCCTCTCGGGGTGGGGCATCATCCCGAGCACGTTTCCGGCGGGATTGCATATACCGGCGATGTCCGAGGGGGACCCGTTGGGGTTCCACGGATAGCTGGCGCGCCCTCCGTCCGGGGTGACGTAGCGGAACACGACCTGGTCGTTCTCCTCCAGCTTCTGGACGAATCCGGGGATCTCGCTGAGCAGCTTCCCCTCCGCGTGGGCGGACGGACACACCATGAGGCTCCCCTTGGGGATGTCCGAGGTGAACACGCACTTGCCACGGTTGTCGTTCCTAAGGACGGAGGGACGGCACTCGAAGCGGCCGGAGTCGTTGGTGTACAGCGCCGCGGTGGGCCTGTCGGACATGGTGCCGTCGAGAGCGGGGAGAAGACCCAGCTCGACCAGGATCTGGAATCCGTTGCAGACTCCGAGGACGGGCTTACCCGCCTCGACGAAGTCGCGGACGTCCTTCCCGATGCCCGCCTTGATCCTCGCGGCGAAGATGGCTCCCGCACGGACATAGTCTCCCGCGGAGAACCCTCCGGGGAATGCGAGGGCGTCGTACTCCTCCAGGTTCCTCTTCAGTTCGGGGGCACACTGTCCGAGGAGCTGCTTGAGATGTACCTTCTCTGCCTTGGCGCCGACCATCTCGAAGGCATTGGCCATCTCGTCCTCGCAGTTCGTTCCCTCGATGCGGATAACGCATACCTTCACGTCTTCTGCCTTCATTGCGCACCGCCTCCCATGATCTTCCAGATGGGGTCGTTCCACGCGGCCCTCATCTCCTGGACGAGGATCCTCGCGTCGGTACCCTCGATAACGAGCTCGTCGCCCTTGGTGATCCCGATGAGGGTGGCGGCATCGCCCATGATCTGCGTGAACCTGTCGACATCGGCCCCGTCGACCTCCGCGATCCATCTAGAGGCGGACTCGGAGAACAGCTTCACCATGATGTCGTCTCCGGGCATCTGGGACAGGTTGAGCTGGGCTCCCACCTGTCCGGAAATGCACATCTCGGACACGGCGATCCCCAGTCCTCCGTCGGAGCAGTCGTGGCATCCCAGGACGAGTCCCTCGCCCATGGCCTCGAGCAGCCTGCCGGAGACCTCCTTCAGGCGGGGGATGACGACGTCGGGGACGTCCCCTCCCTTTCCGCCGTACTTGCGGAACAGCAGGGATGCGCCCATCTCGTCCTTGGTGTCTCCCACCACGAAGATGCAGGACCCTGACTTCTTGAAATCCGCGGAGACGGACTTCCTGACATCGTCGATCAGACCGCAGCAGACAATCATCGGGGTGGGCAGGATGTGCTCTCCCCCGGGAGCCTCGTTGTACATGGAAACGTTGCCGGACGGGATCGGGATGTTGAGCTCCTTGGCAATCTCCCCGATTCCGCGGACGGCCTCCCTGAACTCCCCCAGCCTCTCGGGCTTCTCGGGGTTTCCGAAGTTCAGGCAGTCGGTGAAGGCGTTGGGCCTGGCGCCCACGGCGACGACGTTGCGGAAGGCCTCGTCGATGCATACCTTCCCTCCCCTGTAGGGGTCGGCGCCGGTGAACCAGGGGTTGCATCCGACGGCGGCGGCGAGTCCCTTCCAGCGTCCGGGGACGGGCATGAGGACGGTCGCGTCCCCGGGCCCGGTCTCGTTGAGCTCGCCGACCATGGGGTTGAGGACGGTCCCCGCCCTGACCTGGTGGTCGTACTGTCTGATCGCCCACTCCTTGGAGGCGACGTTCAGGTCGGAAAGGAGCGTGAGGACTGCGTCGGATACCGAGGGCACCTCGGGGAAGACCTCGTCCTTCTTGGATGAGACCTTGGGTGCCGTGTAGGGCCTGTTGTAGACCGGCCCGCCGGTGAGGAACTCGATGTCCATGTCGAAGATCTTCTCTCCGCCCCAGAACAGCCTGGTGCGTCCGGTATCGGTCGTCTTGGCGACGGGGGTCGCGATGATATCCCAAAGGTCGAAGATCGCCATGACCTTGTCGACGTTCTCGGGCTTGACGGTGCACATCATGCGCTCCTGGGACTCCGAGACCCAGATCTCCCAGGGTGCGAGGCCGGTCTCCTTCAGCGGGACTTTGTCGAGGTCGACGTCGGCTCCGCATCCCAGCTCGATGGCCATCTCTCCCACGACGCAGGAGAGTCCTCCTCCGCCGAGGTCCTTCATACCGGT
Source organism: Thermoplasmatales archaeon BRNA1 (assembly GCA_000350305.1). Taxonomy (NCBI): domain Archaea; kingdom Methanobacteriati; phylum Thermoplasmatota; class Thermoplasmata; order Thermoplasmatales; species Thermoplasmatales archaeon BRNA1. The sequence goes on along the minus strand of CP002916.1, from coordinate 131,534 downwards.
GACCAGGTGCTTCTGCGCGAGCTCGAGGCACGCGTGGATGACTGGCTCCTTGGTGATGGGGTCTCCCAGCTGGACGGCCCCCCTGGAATCGTCCTCGGATGTGGCGGTGATGTCCTTGGAGGCGAAGTTGACCCCGTGGATCCCGTCCCTTCCGGTCCTTCCTCCGAAAAGGATCATGATCTCCCCGGGTCCGGAAGCGTAGTTCCTCAGGAGGTCCTTGCGCTTTACGATCCCGAAGCAGCAGACGTTGACCAGGCAGTTCCCGGTGTAGCTGTCATCGAAGAAGAATCCGCCGGTGATGGTGGGGATCCCGATCCTGTTCCCGTAATCCCTGATGCCGGAAACGACCCCGTTAATCAGGTAGCGGGGGTGCTTGATCCCGGCAGGGATCTCCTTTTTGGTGTCGATGGGACCGAAACAGAGGGGGTCGGCGAGTCCGATGGGCTGCGCGCCCATGCAGATGACGTCCCTCACGATTCCGCCGATACCGGTGGCCGCCCCTCCGTAGGGCTCGATGGCCGAGGGATGGTTGTGGGATTCGACCCTCAGGGCGTAGCCGTAGTCGTCGTCGAAGACCATGACCCCGGCATCCCCCCTGGAGAGGACGTCGTCGCGGTCGATGCCGAAGACGAACTCCTTGAGGGTGGATTTGGATGATTTGTAACAGCAGTGCTCGGACCATGCCTGTCCCAGGGACTGGAGCTCCACGTCGGTGGCCTCCCTGTTCTCCCTGACGTAGAACTTCTGGATCTCCAGCATCTCGTCGTCGGAAAGACCGAGACTGAGGGCTTCGGAGATCTGGGAGAGCTCCTCCTTGGAGGCGTCCCTGATCTTGATATCGCAAAGGTCGTAGGGGGCGTCCCTCTTGACCATGCGGTTCTCGGCTGACATCGGATTCACTCCCTGAGTGTGACCTTGTAGCTCTGGACGACGGGGTTGGCAAGGAGCTTCTTGCAGTACTCCTCCCCTGCCTTGACTGCCTCTTCGCCGGACATGTCGAGTTCGACCTCGAAGCACTTGACCGATTTGACGGCCTTGATTCCCTTGAAACCGAGAGACTCGAGGGTCTTCTTGGTGTTGCTTCCCTCGGGGTCCGCAACCCCTTTCTTCAGCTCGATCCTGATATCGATTACTGCCATGTCCAGTAGTATCGCGCGCGCATAAATAAACACGATGGTGGACGTGTGTAGGCACGCTGATCGACAGTAACGCCCGACGATAAATGTGCCAGATTGCCGGAATCAGACCCTCTTCTTACGTGCGAAGGTGAGGTATCCGGTGTGCCCGAGCATCTCGAAACTGGGCCTCACGCCGCCGGGGTGGACCTCCATCCCGCGGCGCATGATCTCGAAGCTCCTGACGTCCACGAATCCCCTGTCGCGGAGGGCCCTGACGGCGAGGTCGAGCTGGTTCGCGTTGGGTACGTAGGTACAGATGCGGCCCCCGTTCCTCAGGTGCTTGGAGAGGTTGTCTATGGCGTTCTCCGGGTCGGGCATGTCGGTGGTGACGACATCGGCCATGCCGTAGTCGATCTCCATCTCCCTGGCGTCACCGATCTGATAGCTCCATGAGGCATCCAGCCCCGTCCTCTTGAGGTTCTTCAGTACGCGCTCGGCGTTCTGCTCCTTGATCTCGAGGGTGTGCACATGCCCGGTCTTCCCCACGGCGGCGAGGAGCGCGGTTGTGAGCCCTCCCGACCCGGCTCCGACCTCGATGACCTTGGTGCCCTCGTGTATGTCGCACTCGAGGATGATCGCCGAGGCGTCCTTGGGGGTGATGATCTGGGCTCCCCTGTCCAGGGATTCCATTAGGTCTGTGACGGTGGGCCTGAAGACTGCGAACTGCTTTCCGACGATGTCGACGGTGTCGCCGTCGTCCAGTCCCTGGAACTTCTTCCCGTCGATGACTCCGAGGCCTCCCATCTTGACCATTCCGAACTCCAGCCTGAACCAGAACTTCTTGCCGGATTCGTCCTCGATGTAGAGGTACTCGCCCTCGCTGAACGCCATTCGGACCACTCAGAGAGTGCGTGCGGCGTAGGCGGGCTTGGCGCCTTCCTTTCCGCAGACGATGCATTTGCCGGTGAACTCCTCGGGGCGGTAGGGGGTTCCGAGGATCTTGATGTCGTACTTGTCCTCGAACTTGTGGCCGCACTCCGCGCAGCCGCACCATCCGAACCTGACGATGCGTCCCTCGGGGATGGAGTCCATGTCCATGTTGTCGATGCTGTCGATGAACGACCTCTGCTTCTCCTCGGCCTTGGCGAGCATGTCCTTGGCGATGGTCTCGAACATGAGCCTGGAGCCGTCCACGAGGGAATCGAGGGACATGGTCCCCTTCTCGCCGTTGTCGCGGCGGGCCCAGGAGACCACGTTGTTCTCCAGGTCGCGCCCTCCGACCTCGAAGCGGAGAGGCACTCCCTTGACCTCCCAGGCGAAGAACTTCGCTCCGGGGCGGTCGTCCCCGTCGTCGAGCTTGACGCGGATTCCGGCCTTCCTCAGCACCTCCTCGATGCCGCGGCAGGCCTTGAGGACCTCGTCGGCGTTGTCCTTCTTGAAGATGGGGACGATGACGATCTGCACGGGGGCGATGGCCGGCGGGAGGATTAGCCCCTCGTCGTCCGCGTGGACCCCGACGACCGCACCGAGCAGCCTCTCGGTCATCCCGAGGGTGGTCTGGTGGGCGTACTGGTGCTCCCCGTTGTCGTCCTCGTAGGTGATCTCATAGGGCTTCGAGAAGTTGGTTGCGTAATAGTGAGCGGAACCGATCTGGAGGGTCCTTCCGTTGGGCATGACGGTGTCGATACCGACGGTGTAGTTGGCTCCCGGGAACTTGTCCCAGTCGGTCCTGATGAGCAGGGAGTAGGGGATGCAGATGCTGCGGCACAGTCTGTCCACGATTTCCACGTCCTGGGCGACCTGCCTCTCGGCATCCTCCCTGTCGGCGTGGCAGGTGTGGGACTCGAAGAAGTGGATCTCCCTGACACGCATGAACGCGCGGGTCTGCTTTGTCTCGTAGCGGAAGGTGTTGACGATCTGGTAGACCTTCAGGGGGAGGTCCTGATGGGACCTGACCCAGAGGGAGAACATGGGGTACATGGCGGTCTCGGAGGTGGGCCTGACGACCAGCCTGACGTCCAGGGGATTGAGTCCCGCGTGGGTGACCCAGTAGACTTCCTCGTCGAATCCCTTGATGTGGTCCTTCTCCTTCTTGAACTCGGTCTCGGGGATCAGCAGGGGGAAGCAGACCTCGTCGTGTCCGGTATCCTCCATCGCCTGCCTGATGAACGCATCGATGTCCTTCATGATGCGCCAGCCGTAGGGGGTCCAGACGTTCATACCCTTGATCGGGTAGCGCTTGTCGCAGAGCTGGGCCTTCTCGACGGTCTCGTTGTACCATTCGCCGAAGTCCTGTTCCTTGGTCGGCAATTCACCACTTCCCGGCCATGGCGTCCTTGATCGCGTCGGCGACCAGGTCGGCGACGGAGATGTGGGACACAGCGCTGTTCAGGGTGTTGCAGGAGAGGATGTTGTCGAGGGAGGATCCCGCGAACCTCTCCAGGGCGTTGTTGACGAACATACCGTGGGTGCACGCGACGGAGACTCCCTTGGCTCCGGCCTCCTTGAGTGCGTTGGAGGCTGCGATGATGGTCCCTCCGGTGGAGATCATGTCGTCCACGATGAGGACCTTCTTGTCCTTGACATCGGCGGTAGCGGGTTCGATCCTCACCTCGGTTCCGGAGAGACGGGTCTTGTTGAGGTGGTCGTACGGCAGGCCCATGTAGTCGGCGACGGCCTTTGCGCGTCCGGCGGCCCCGATGTCGGGGGAGATGACGATGTCGATTCCCTTCTCGCTGAAGTAGTCGGCGATGGCCTTGGCGGCCTTCAGGTCCTTGTGGGGACAGGAGAAGTTGTCCAGGACGGACTCCTTGTGAATGTCGATGGTAATGATGCGGTCGCAGTTGAGGTCGAGGAGTTTGCACATGACCTTGGCGGATTCGGGCTCTCCGAGCTTGAACACCTTGTCCTGCCTGGCGTATCCGAAGTACGGGATGACCAGGGCGATCCTCTTGGCTCCGAGCCTGCGGACGGCATCCTGCAGAAGGAACATCTCGACGAGGTTTCCGTCGGGGTAGGTGTTCTGGACGATGATCACATCGTCGTCCAGCTTCTCCTCGTCGATACGGATGTAACACTCGCCGTCGGGGAATCTGTTGGATGCTGCCTGTATGTACTTACAGTCAAGGGCCCCCGCGAGCTCTTTCGCGAGGTCCATGGATGCCGAACCGCCAACTACTATCATCGACCCCCCATTTTTCTCCGCTTTAATAAAGATTAACGTGCGCATATGCGAAAGAATATACACGCGACCAGCGCTTTTACGGTCCATCATGTGCGCAGACGTCAACAACACCGTCACCGAAGAGAAGATCGACCGCTACCTCTCGATCACCAGGAAGGCCCTCGACAAACTGAAGGTCGTCACACCCGAGAGGACCATCGGCAAGAGCATCGCGGACAACTTCCTGCAGATGGCGAACGCGTACTACAACGATGCCAAGCACTTCCGCGAAACCGGGGACCTGGTGACCGCTTTCGCTGCGGTGAACTATTCGCACGGATGGATCGACTGCGGCGCGAGGCTGGGACTCTGGGACGTCGACGGCGACGATCAGCTCTTCACCCTTCTCTGAGCCGGGACGTCGGTGGAAGAGCACTCGTAGGTGCGGACATCCCCGAGGACCTGCCTTATCTCCCTGGGCGAGGCATCTGCGAAGATGCTGTTGCCCAGCATGCACATGGCCGCTTTGATGCCGCGGACCCCGAGAAGCGCGATAGCTCCCCTGACCTCCGCGCTCTCCACACCGGTCCTGTCGGCGAAAGCATTGGAGACCTCGAAGAGCTTTTCCTTGGTCTGGCACTGTCCGAATTCCTTCATCGCTTCGGACCCTGCGGCCACGATGCGGGCGTAATTGTCCTCGTCTCCGAGGATGACCCCGGTGTTCATTTTGGGACCGAGGACGACCAGGGTCAGCCTGTCGAAGCCGATGGGGGCGGACTCCACCTTCCCGTTCGGAGGGAGACCGGGCTCCACACGCACGGGGACGTGGGCATCGGCCATGATGGCGGAGACGTCCCCCAGACCTCCGCCCCCCGCGATCTCCGCACGGTGGGCGACCTGGTATGCGACGGAATCGTCGACACCGGCGATCTCGGCGCAGCAGAGCGCGACTGCAATAGCCCCTGCGGCGCTCATGCCGAACCCCTCTCCCATGGGGACGTCATTCTCCACGCGGACGGTCACGCTGCGTCCCGGGAGCATCTCGTCCACCACGTATCTGGTGACCGGGGCATCGCTGGGATTCCCGTCTATGAAGATGTGGACCCCTCCGTTCTCGCTGGGGGAGACGGTAGCGGCCGCTCCCGTAGAGATCCTAATGCCCGCACCTGCGGAACCCCTCTTCAAGGCATCGCCGCCGGAAGACCCGCCGGGCATGAAAAAGCAGGTGATGTGGCCGGGACAGAATGCTGATGTCATAGGTTCTCTGCGACGAAGTTCAGGATGCCTTCGGATATGACCGGCTTGGTCCCGGTGATGTTGCGGACATCGTTCTTGGTGACCAGGTGCATGGACGCGGAGGTCTTGCCGGCGGCATCGACATCGTTGGCGACGACCGCTACGAGGTCGTACTGCTCTAGGCGCTCCCTCGCCCTGGCGATGAGCCTGTCCCCGGAGAGTCCGGACTCCGCCTTGTATCCGATGACGTAGGAGCACTTCTCCCTGATCAGCGGGAGGACCTTCGGAACGGACCTGAGCTTCATGCTGAAACCCTTCTCGCTGGGGATCTTCCCGTCGAAGACGCTCTCGGGCGCAAAATCCGCCAGCGCCGCGGGGACGATGACCACGTCGTGGTCGATGTCCTTCAGCAGGCCGATGAGGTCGTCCACGGTGCCGTATCTCCTAACGGGGATGTAGTCGGGCATGGGGACGCTCGATGCGCCCATCCACAACTCGACCTCCGCCCCTCTCTCGAAAGCGGACTGTGCCAGGGATACCGCCATGAGGCCGGTGGAGCGGTTGGTGATGAGACGCATGGAATCCATGGGCTCCTCGCTGCGGCCCCCGATGATGAGGATCTTCTTTCCGATGAGATCGTCCTTGGAGAGCAGCCTGATGGCCCATGCGACGACCTCGTTCACGGATGCGACCTTCGCCCTCTCCCTGTCGATGTGGGGGCCGATGATGTTAACCCCCCACTCCGCTAGGGTCTCCAGGTTCTTCTCGACGGCGGGGTTCTCCATCATGTAGCCGTGCATGGCGGGGGCGATGGCGACGGGGGTCCTGCTTCCCAGGGCGACGGTGGCCATGGTGGTGACGGGGCTGTCATCGATTCCGTTGGCCATCTTGGAGATGGTGTTTGCGGTGCAGGGATAGATCAGGAACAGGTCGGCATCGGACGGGCTCCCCAGGTACTTGATGTGCTCGCACTGCCCGGTGATCTCGGTGATGGGCTTCATTCCGGACGCGAACTCGATGGCGTCCGGGGCGGACAGCCTAGTGGCGGCCTGCGTCATCACGGGGACGACCTTGGCCCCGTTCTTCACGAGCTCCCTGATAAGATGGAAGCTGTCGACGGCTGCGATGCTGCCGGTGATCCCTACCACTATCGTCTTCCCCATCAGTTTGTTGCTCTTCTCGCGGTAAATCTCCTCACTCGGATGCAAATAAACCCCTCCCTTTCAGTGCCGAAACCGCCTCCTCATAGACGCTGTCTGCGTCCTTGGAGGCATCTATGACTATGTAGCCGAACATCTGTGCCAGACGCAGGTATGCGTCCCTCACGCGCCTCTGGAACTCCAGCTTCTCGAAGCGGCTGAGCTCCTCCCCGCGGTTGCCCACCCTCGACATACTGACCTCCGGGTCCATGTCGAGGAGGATCACCGCGTCGGGCTGGATGACGGCATCCTTCTGCATGGATACCAGCCAATCCCAGTCGGCGGAATCGCCCATGGACGCGGACTGGTATGCCACGGTGGATCCCATGTAGCGGTCGCAGATCACCCATCTACCCCCGTCGAGGGCCTTGGCGATCTCCGCCGTGTGGATGGAGCGGTCGGCGGCGAAAAGCAGCGCTTCGGCGGCAGGCGGGATGTCCCCGTACTCCCCCGAACGGAGGGCGGAGCCGATCTTCCCGTCGGTGGGCTCGAAGGTCACCCAGGCATCGCCCGCATCGGCGGCGAGCCTCTTGGCGAGAGTGGTCTTTCCCGACCCGTCTATCCCCTCGAGGACGATGAACCTGCCTTTCATCCTCCCTCGATATGGTCTCGAGGGATTAAAACGTGGTGCCGGACAGCCTGTCCACCAGGCTGTCGACGGATTCGATGTCCTTGATGTAGTGCCTGGTGAGGGTGGCGAGGTCCTCTCTGACCTGGCAGTCGATGTCGGGGTTATCGCGTCCGAGGATATCCCTGAGCTGTCTGCACAGGGATCCTCCCCTGCGGTCCCAATCTGTGAGGATCACCGCTTTCCCGCCGTGCGATTCGACGTATTCGGCTGCCTTGATGGGGCCTCCTCCGGACTGGATCTGGAACATGTCCCCGTCAATCCCCACATGTGCCAGAGCCTCCCTGTCCTTGGCCCCTTCGATCAGGAGGATGTGGTCGGCGGAGAGTTCCTTCAGCCTCTCCAGGACCTTGAGGACCTCCTCCAGGCGGACATCGTCGTTCATAACGTCTTCTGAAGCCTTGCGCATATATCGTCCGGATCCCCCGTTATGGTGACCGTCTTCTGATGGGAGGTCATGCCCGAGGTGACCGCCGCGCGGCAGCCGGTGACCTCGGAGAAAACGTCTGCGACCTCCTTGTTCGCCTTGCCTTCCACCGGCGGCGCCCTGACCTTGACGATGAGACGCTTCCTCCACTCGTCGATGCCGCCTATGCCCGAGCGCGATGCCTTCGGGGATACGAGGACGTCCACCTCCACGGCACCGTCCTTCCTACGCGACACGTCCGCCAGTTCCATGACCCTAGAACGACCCCGCGGAATAACATTTTTTCGTGAAGGGCGAAGAAGATAAAAACGGCGGATTGCATGATGTTCCGATGGGCGAAGAGAACGGTCCGATGACCGACGACGAGATATCGGCGATAATCCGCATGGAGACCAAATCTCCCGGATTGACAACGGTCAGGAGGGACCTCTACAAGGCCATGGCAACCCATCAGAAGGTCCTGAAAACGGAGTATTCCAACCTTCTCTCCAAGGACCCGGATTCCATCATCGCCGAGGGGCTCAACCAGCGCCGCAAATCGTGCATGGAGAACAGCCAGAGGATAGTCAGCATACGCACGAAGAAGATCCTCAACCTGGCGTCGCGCGCTTCCGAGGGCGCCGACGTGCCTATCGACAAGCTCACCGAAGAGGAGCGCACCTTCTTCGATAGGGTCCTGGCGCTCTGCAAGGAGCAGAAGGACATCTTCAAGCGCCTCAACGGCACCCAGAAGTACATTTCCCCGGACATCTCCGCCGCTCCCTCCCCCAAACCCGCACCGGCGCCCGTCGCAGAGGATGGGCCTGCCGAGGAGGATACCGCCGTGCCTCCCGTGACCGCGGAGGAGTTCCCCGTTGAGGGATCGCGGACCGAGGAGCCCGCCATTCCCCCCGCGGACGAGGAGGACTTCCCCATTGAGGACGAACCCGACTTCTCCGAGGAGGAGTTCCGGGACATCCCTGCGGACGAGCTCGACGTCCCTCCCGCGGCGGCGGAACCCGTCGGGGAAAATGCCCCCTCAGATACCGCCGCCCCCGATTACAGGGAGAAGGGCATGCTCATGATCCGCGTGACCGCGGACGGCATCCCTACCTTTGCGGGATCCACTCAGAACTATACCCTCCGCAAGGAGGACGTGGTACTCATGCCGGAGAATCTGGCACAGGTCCTCATCAACCGCGACATGGCGGTCGAGGTGAAGCCTTCACCTTGACACGCTAAGATAACGCGTGTCGCCCTGGAACTCCAGGCAGTCTATTTTGTGCCTGGGGATCCCCGAAATCCTGGATACCGTCTCCCTGGCGAGATCCGGTTCGTTGTTGGTCCTGCTGAGGTGGGCTAAGAATATCTTCCTCTCCCTTGCGGTGGCGGTGGTGCGTATCCAGTTCCCGGTCGCATCGTTGCACATATGGCCCGAATCCGAGGCGATCCTCTGCTTGAGAGGATACGGATACGGGCCCTCCTTCAGCATCCTGAGGTCGTAGTTGGACTCGATTATGGCGAGATCCGCCCTCTGGAGGGCGGCCTGGCAGGGTTCGGTGAGCCTTCCGGTGTCTGTGGCGAGGAGCACGTTCCTGTCCTCGGCCTCGAATACGAAGGCGTTGGGCTCGGCGGCATCGTGGGATGTCGGAAGGGGCGTGATCCTCATCCCGCAGAGATCGAAGGGCCGGGATGTGAATATCTGCCTGTAGGAGACGGAACCGTGGCCGAAAGCATCGAAGGTGGGAAGGTTGCAGTACATCGGGATATCCAGCTTCCTCGCCATCGCACCGGCGCCCAGGATGTGATCGTTGTGCTCGTGGGTGATGAGCATCGCTTTGATGCAGCCTTCGTCCACGCCCTCCACGGACATGAGCGAATGGAGCTTCTTGTAGCTCAGGCCGGCATCGATGACCACCGCCTCGTCGTCCAGTTGTATCACGGTGCAGTTACCGTCGCTACCGCTGGCTATGACGTGGACCTCGAACATCTACGATCAGCTCAGATCTTCTTCTTGTAGATGTAGAAAATGATGTCCGATCTAGAGACGGTTCCGACGAGGACGCCCTGCTCCAGGACGGGGAGCCTTCCGACGTCCATCTTCATCATCGCCTTCAGGGCCTCCATAATCTCGGCGTCGGGAGTGGTGCAGAGGGTGCTGCGGACCATGAGATCCTCGACCTTCATATCGGAGATCTCTTGCTTCGCCTTCTCGATGATGTCCGCCTCGGTGTTGGCGGAATCCAGGGGGTTGTCCAGGAGGTGGAGTCCGCTGGTTCCCGCATCGAGCTCCTGCTGCTTCTTGAGAATGAGCTTGAGAATGTCGTTCTGGGAAAGGATACCGAGGACGTGGTTCCTGTTGTCGACGACCGGCGCACCGGACACGTTGTCGATGGCCATCCTGATGACCGCATGCCTGACCGTGTCGGTAGGCTTGACGGTGATGACCTGAGTGGTCATAAGATCCCTAACCCTGAGCTGACTCATGCGTACGCTATCATCTGGAATCCATATATTTGTTTTCGCGTTATGCTGTGTTCGGGCTGGATGCGGGCTCAATAGTTTTATTAACCAGAATGGAATCAGAGGGTTCGCACGGGCCTGTAGCTCAGCTAGGTAGAGCGTCCGACTCTTAATCGGACGGCCAAGGGTTCGAATCCCTTCAGGCCCGCCATGTCTTTGTCCAGCAAGCTTCAAAAAAATTCTATTGTTTGCGGATTTTTGCCCTCAGTCGCACCTCTTGTTGCGGACGCACCCTTCCCAGAAGACTCTCATGTCCTTCGCGGCGACGCGTTCGTCCTTGTCGCAGTAATCCTTCTGCGTGGTGTTCAAAGTCGTGTGTCCCATGACCAACGAGACATTATGGAGATCCTGACCCTCGTCGATTGCACGCTGACCGAAAGTACGCCTGCACTTCCTGAGCTCGAAGGTTATGTCAAGATCCTGCTCGACCTTGGTCTTGAGCATGCGGATACGGTTGTAACTGAGATATCCGCCCTTGTTCTTCAGGGGAGGGAAAAGAGAGTCCTCGAACTTGCCCGCTTTCTCGAGCCTGAGTCTTCTGGCGGCAAGGAACTTCTTGACGAAGGGGACTCCGTCGGGATGGACTACCACCAACCTCTCGGATCCGTACGTTCCTTCCCCTTTGACATGCTCCGCATAGATCTCGACCGAGGTATCGGTCTCGTGGACGTTCCTGATGGAGAGCATACGCAGCTCCTGAGGCCTCAGCCCGGTGCAGATTGCGATGACTACGACACCGTATGCTTCCATCTTCGGCCAATCGGCAATGTTGAGCTTTTCGGCTTTCTCGATGATCCTCTGAACGGTATCCTCTTCCATCGAGGCCCCGCGTTTCTTGTACTTCTTGGGAACGTGTGCGGGATACTTGGCCTTGAACTTCACGACGGCCTCATTATCGAAATATGCGAGGAACTTCGAGAGAAGACCCAGATCCTTGTGGAGAGTGGTATTCTTGATGCCGTTCTTCCTGCGGAAACCGACGAAAACGTCGACGTCTTTTGGAGTGATCTCTCTGGGATTATCGGTAGATACGAGCCCTTCGCCCCTGAGATAATGGAATATCGAGCCAATCTGCCTGAGCCTTCTTGAGGTGGTCCCCATGGTAGATTTGGCGATGTGACCCTCTTCGGCAGGGAGATACTCGTTGATGCATTCGCTGAAAGGATACCTTCCCATGTCAGTTCCACCTGTGAACGAAACGCCAGACACGGCGGTCTTCCATGTTCTCGAGTTCATATCTTCCGGGTTCGACAAGAGTGAACCTAACAGGATGGATGCAGCCGTCCTTCCCCTCGAGTATGACGGTGAAACGACGGCTCTTCCTGTGTCTCCACCAATGTTTTAACTTTTTACCATTCATGGTATCAATACCATCTATACCAAGCAACATATTTATTGATTACCATCAATACCATTAATGGTAAACATGGAATACGTGGGAAGAAGCAAGTATGACAATAACGGGCGTATTACTATCCTCAGGGAGATCGCAGAATTAATGAACCTTGAAAAAGGCGAAGATTATGTCTCTTTCTTCCTACACGAGGGTCGCCTTATTGTGAAAAAAGATACCAAAAAATACGGAACTTTCGACTTCGAAGGTGATGAAATTGCAGACAGGCTACGGGACTATGAAGAAAATCTTGCAGTAAATTTCCCGGTAGTCGATGATCCCGAAGAAGCTGAGCGTATTGCAAGAGAGCAATATGAAAGAGACAAAAAACTTAGGGAATCTGCGAAAAATAAGAGGGACATTCAATGAATTTCAAAAAAGGGTCCACAAAAATTGCAAGAGAGATTGCCAATTCGTGGCTAGAAGAGTACTTTCCAGAAATTCATACAAAGTTAAAAATCGGACTGCCTGAATACAATGATCGTACGGATAATTGGCATGTTTCTATCATGATCAAAAATAATTCCGAAAATATAGGCGAGATTAGAATAGATTCTGGTTTGACCAAAGTGGTTGAGACAACGGAATTGACCCTCATAAAAGAAAGAATTGCAAAAAACAAAGATGCTGCTCCCAAAAAACGTTCCAGCAAAAAAGAGATATTCAAACCAGTACCCATGGGAAACAAGATCATATTAGGGGACTCGTGTAAAGTTTTGGAAGATTATCCACCTAACAGTGTACAATTAGTCTTTACTTCACCCCCATACTACAATGCGAAACCAGAATATTCGGAATATGTAGATTATCAAGAATATCTGGATGCATTGAGAAAAGTTATCGTACGCTGTAGAGATATCCTTTCAGAAGGAAGATTCTTCATAATCAATATCTCCCCTGTTTTGATAAAAAGAACGTCGAGGAATACCTCAAGTAAACGTATCCCGATTCCATTCGATATCAATACCATCATGGTAAACAATGGATTCGAATTCATAGATGACATTATCTGGGAAAAACCAGAAGGAGCAGGGTGGAATGTTGGCCGCGGGAGAAGATTCAAAGCCGATCGCAACCCCCTACAGTATAAACCTGTGCCGGTAACAGAATATGTATTGGTATATCGCAAATCTACCGATAAATTGATTGACTGGAACATTCGCAATCATTATGATCAACAAGCTGTAAAAGATTCGAAAATATTGGGCGAATATGACGTCACCAATATATGGAAGATAAAACCTAGCAACAACAAATTACATCCCGCCACATTCCCTGAAGAATTGTGTCGTAGAGTGATAAGATATTACTCATTCATTGGTGATATGGTTTTGGATCCATTTGCTGGAACAGGAACTGTGGCGAAAGTGGCACATGAAATGGGCCGTAGATTTATGGTAATCGATAAAGAAAGATCATACTATGATTACATGAAAGATACAGTACTGAAAGAATTGGACGAAAATACGGATGTTGAATGTTATGCTTACGAGGAAGTGAACTAAATGGATTTTCAAATTCAAAAATATGAAACGTGGTTAAAAGGAAATGTCTACATCTCTGATGCATATACCGCAGATTCTTTGAAAAAGCTGACCAAGCACTTACTTTGTGGCGGAAACTATCGCGCAATAACTGAATTCAATACTAAATGTAAAATTGCACTCACAGATCTGTGGTTGTCTGATGTCGTAGAAGTTGCAAGAAAAGAATATGGACTGGCATGGAAGGAAAAAATGCTAGCGGCTCTCCTAGATAAAAAGAAAAAAACTACAGAAGAAAAATATCTTCAATATTGGTTGCTTGGCTTAACACAAAAAACATTCAATAACATTGATGGTAACACAAAGGAACTTCCTTCCCTTTTATCCGAACTAGAAGAACAATTAACAGACACCCTTACTTCCATTAAAAGGGAGAAAGAGTTGGATAATGTTTGGATTATGATGATGTGTGGTTCTGCGGCATTAACCATTAGGGGATCAGACAAATCCAAGAATGGTAAATGGGTTGAACGTGTCCTTCTAAAATCAATGCTCACTCTTCTAGGATTTACGGAAAACAAAAACTTCTGGGTTGATCTTCAAAGAGATAATGAAGTGGAGAGAGAAACCGATGCAGAAGTAGAAACCAAAAGAGGAAGGATAAGAATCGAACTTGGACTAATTGCGAGTGGAAATCAAGAAGTGATTGAAGATAAAATAAACCGTGTTGGGCCCAAAGGGGTTGTAATATTCGACATTGTAGGTGCAAAAACAAATATCTACGATACTGCCGAAAAACACAATGTAAAATTGATTCAGATAAGACATACTATGCCTTTGACACAGTTATATGACCATCTAAAACCACTATGTAATTTTGAATTGAACGAACCTCCGACTACTGAAAAAAGTATATCCAAAGCTATTGACTCTCTAGATGATGAAGTCTTCTCAGAGGTCATGCACATTGATACTCCAGGCCTTTGAGTTTTAATTCGTGTACTATCTATCAAGTCGTATGGCAGGGCTACGCTTCGCTCCGCCCTGCTCCCCCTCGCTACGCTCGGGGTAAAGCGGCTGGTGCGTCGCCCGCCGGCAGAGCCGTCGCGGGCTACCGCACTCAGCCTTGTTGTTTCGGCCTTCGGCCGACACGAGATAGGGGTAGGTTATGAAGAAGGAGAAAAGAGAAGATAGCGTTCGCTAATGGATGCTATGAAAAAAGAATGAAAATTGTTCACGAGGGATCCGATTTTTCCGAGGATCTACGTTGGATATACTCCGCCAAAGTCTCGGGAATTGTCTTCAATCTCTCCCATTGACCTGAAGGAGAATAGGGTTCTTTCTTCATAATACCCAGACGATCCTTGAAGGCCTTCCCGAACACTATGTCCCTTGTCCTGAAACACTTGTTCCCCAGATGGGTGAACATCATCGTGCGAAGGGATTTGTCTGAATAATCCGTGAACGATGAGAGATCGTTCAGCTGAGGGAACTTCTCGAGGGATACAGTCTTGATGAGATACTTGAAAAGATATGTGAAACCGTTAGAGAACCTGCCGAACTTGGAATCCTTAACAATTCCCTGAACATCCATAAGGCCATAAGGCCAGATCGGATTGTTGGCGTTAGCAGCTTCAACATCATTCCACGATTTGGATCTGGAGGCAAGGTCCTTGCCGACACGCTGGAGAAAATGCCTATCTGCGAGCCTCCATGAGACTGTACCATCCTTCCCGATATGCCTCTTCACAAAGACGGGGCGGTCCAAGATTACAATCACGTGAGGAGCAGGATAACCGCGACTGTCCGATTCCTTGCATGTAAGCTTCCCATTGCCTCCAAAGATGCTCGTAATGTTGGCACCAAACTTATTGAGAATCCCGCATTGATTGGAACAATCCTCGATGGGGGTGGACCTGAGCATCGACCAAGCTTCCTCTTGGGAATATCTCTTATGCGAGAAAGTCAGAGTGAAGAACAAGACCTTCGTCATCCTGAATTTACTGTCACGAAGACCATCGACCGGGAAATCGAGTACCGAATTATTCGCGGCCTCGATGATCTCATTGAGGGTCTCGTTCTTCTTCGCAGCATAGAGAGAATTACCACGCTTGGAGACGAGTGCGTATACCAATTCCCTCGTCTCCCGGTTACGGAACACATTGACCTTGTCCGTGAGGATCCAATCGAGAAAATCGGCCTGAATGGACTCGTCCGTCAGGGACGATCTGCCCGAATAGAGGGCCTTCATCAGCTCGGTCCCGTAATCCCATTCACCCCCTTTCTTCCCCTTGAAACGATAGCGGGAAGAGGGTGAAGATATGGGGTTCGAAACCATATAGCTTTACGACTGAAGGTTCGAGTCCGCTATGGCCGAAAAATCGGCCCCTAATAGAAAAAGTTTCGAGCTCACTGGCTAACGATGTATGGTATCCCTTCAGGCCCGCCATTTCTTTGACCTTCTGTCGACTTTGAAGTTATTCATTCGCCATTTCATTCCTTCCATATTGCAATCCCACCATCACCAGTTTTATATCATTAATTAATGTTTTACATATATAGAAAGTAAATATTCGGTGATATAATGAAATCGGGAGCGGTCGCAAAATACGTAGATTCCATCGATGACGGGACCGTTTTTGCGATATGCGACATACTCAATGATTCCAGTTCCGATTCTATAAAGACTCAACTATCTGTTGCATGTAAAAGAGGTCGCATCGTACGTATCATGCGCGGGATTTATTACAAGCCCAAATACAACAAACTCTTGGGAATCATGATACCCTACAATCCGGACGATGTTGCCTATGCGATTGCGAGGAATAATGGCTGGCACATCATCCCCGGAGGGAATTCGTGTCTTAACCTGACAGGACTTTCGACCCAAGTGCCTTCTCGTTTCATATACTATTCCGATGGGCCCTACAAGACATACAACATAGGGGACACCAACATCGAGCTTAGACACAGGGGATCCAAAGACATGCCTGATTCGGACGGATTGGCGATACTTATTCACGCTTTGAAGACCAAAGGAAATGGAAACCTCACCCAAGATGACATCCGTACACTGTCTGAATATGTCCGTTCACACGGAATTGCGATGGATTCCGCCGAATACAGCAGGACCGCACCCTGGATAAAGAGGGAGCTTCAGAGGATTGCCCGTGTACAGCCACTATGAGATAGCAAACCTTCCCGACTCGGACCTCAGAGACATATTTCTGCAGGTGGGTTCGGAAATGAACATTCCGCCTTCGTTGATTGAGAAGGATTTCTGGGTTTCGTTGATGCTGAAATACCTGTACTCGGACTCTCCTTGGAAACACAGGTTGCTGTTCAAAGGGGGCACCAGCCTATCCAAATGCTACGGAGCAATCCGTAGATTCTCCGAGGACATTGATCTTCTTCTGGACTGGCGCGAGCTCGGGTATCCCGAAGAAGGCCCCAAAGAAGAAAAAACAAGGAAAAAACAGGAACAGTCCAATGATCAATTGATGGCCAAGACCGAAATGTTCCTTCTTGAGCATATGCGCCCCAGGATGAAATCCGATCTAGACAAGATTTTGAAGAAAGAATTCGAGATTGAAACCGACGGTCCCAACATCATATTCAGGTACCCCTGCGCATTCGATACTTCGACGATAAAAAATGAGATTCTGATGGAAATCGGCCCCAGGGGGCTATGGGGTTCACCCGTATCAAGAAGCATCCAATCATATGTTGCAGAAAGACTCCCGAAACTATGCGGGGAGCAAATAAGCGTGCGGACACTATCCTTGGAACGTACATTCTGCGAGAAACTGGTGATTCTGCATACGGTTGCATGCAGGGAAAAAGTACCTGAGAGGTATTCGAGACACTATTACGACGTCTCGTGCATTCACAGATACGACAAATTATCGCCGAACCCTGACCTGATAAAGGAGATTGCTGAATTCAAATCGCGCTTCTTCCCCGGTACATCTTACGGATACGATCTTGCATGTGAAGGCATTCTGAAACTCGTCCCACCGGACTCCGTACGTTCCGCCCTGAGAAAAGACTACGGTTCGATGGCAGACATGATATTCGGCAATCCTCCTAATTTCGATGATGTTCTGAAGGACATCTCGGAACTTGAGACGGAGTTGGGTCAAATCAAACATCAGCCATGATGCTGTCCCATATCTATCGTTATTCCAACTAGTCCACTGGCTGTTGAAATAGTTAGAATAGTTAGAATAATCCGAACTTCGAAACTCCTGGAAAATCGATAAGTCTACCGTGCGGGTTCCTTCAGGCCCGCCATATTCCAGAATCCCAGCGGGACAAGTACTGTCATTTTCCGACAGAACCCAGGATCACTTCGTGGAGTCCCTGAGGCTGCTTCCCATGGTCTCCTTGCCGAATACGGCGATGACGATGGCGACCACCGCGAAGGCCGCCGCCAGTACGCTGAACACCAGGGCGAAACCCTGTTCCGTCCCATAAGCGTTGTAGAGCACCGGGACGACGAACGGCGCGATGAAGGCGCCTACGCGTCCGAACGCCGACGCCCAGCCGCTTCCCGATCCGCGGACGTCCGTGGGATAGACCTCCGGTGTGTACGAATAGATGCTTCCCCACGCACCGAGGGCGAAGAAGTAGAGCACGCATCCGGCGGCGAGGATCGAGGTGTCCGAATCGGCGTGACCGAAGAACCATGCCGCGGCGGCGGTCCCGAGGAAGAACATTATAAGCGTCGGTTTACGCCCCATCCTCTCGATCAGATAGGCGGCGCTGAAGTAACCCGGCAACTGTGCCAGGCACATGATGACGGTGTACCCGAAGCTCTTCGTAATGTCGAAACCGCGGTCGATGAGGAGGGTGGGCGTCCACAGTACGAAACCGTAATATCCGAAGTTTATGCCGAACCAGATCACCCACAGCACCGCGGTCGAACGGATGTTCTCCCTTCCCCACAGGCCCTTGAACTCCACGTACCAGGGCCTCTTCTCCGCCTTCTCGGCCGGGGTGTCGTCCGCAACGGGTTCCACGCCCGCCGCCCTCTCGAAGACACCTACGATCCTCTCGGCCTCTTCCCTCCTGCCGTTGAGCTCCAGGTACCTCGGCGATTCCGGTACCTTGAAACGGAGGATGGCGGCGAACAGAGCGGGTACGGCACCGGCGAAGAACGCCACGCGCCATCCGTGCGAGGGGATGAGCAGGAATGCCACCAGGGATGCGGCCAGCCAGCCCCATGCCCAGAAGCTCTCCACCAGGACTACATTCCTTCCCCTGGATCTCAGAGGTGAGATCTCGCTCGCAAGCGTTATGGCCGCCGGCAACTCGCCCCCGAGACCGAACCCGGTCAAGAAACGGAACACCATCAGCATCCAGTATTCGGTGGCGATACCGCAGAGGAAGCTTCCGGCACTGTAGATCAGGAGCGTGCACAATATGACCGTGCGCCTCCCCATACGGTCGCAGAGTTCGCCGGAGATTGCGGCCCCGACGATCATCCCTATGACGCCGGCGCTGGTAAGCCATCCCAGTTCGTACTTGGAGAGGTCCCAGTCGTCGCCAATGGCAGCGATGACGCCGCTGACCATGCCCTGGTCCATCGCATCGAACATCAGGCCTATCCCGATGAGCAGGAGGACCGTCCAGGTGGTCCTCGTCATGGGCAGTGATTCGAGGCGCTGTGACAGGCTAGCCATTTCAATCGGGCATACAGTCTTTCCCACTATAAAAATGGCGGAATGCATGCCGGGTTCGGCATAATGCGGGACGGCGGCGACGGCGATTCACTGGTTCACGAGAGACAGTATCCTCTCCGCTTCGGAATGGATCACCGAAGTGTCATAGGAAATCGATATCGCTTCCGAGGGGCACTGCTCGGAACACCTGCCGCACCCGCGGCACTTGGCATCGTTCAGCTCCGCCTTCCCGTCCCTCACGGATATCGCCCTCACGAAGCAAAGCTCGACGCAGAACCCGCATCCGGTGCATTTCCCCGGATCCACCGAGACGGTAACCCCGTCCAGACGCCTGTAGACATCGGAGATCCCCGGATCGATGTCCCTCGCAATATTCCAGAGACAGCAGCAGGGACAGCAGTTGCAGATCGTTAGCAGGTCCTTGCGGTTGCCGGTGTGGAGCCATATGCTGTCGAGCTTGTTCCTCCCGATGATGTGGACAAGACCCAGCTCGTCGCATTCGTCGATGAAGTCGCAGGCTTCCTCCGCGTCTGCGAAGTGCCCGTACTTGGAGGGGATGCTCTGGGTGCCCTTCCCGATGAAGATGCACCCCTTGTCGACGGGATAGTCCCTGCATCCGTTGGACTGCCTGCAGAGGCAGAAATCCATCATGAATATCCTCTCCGACCCGCGGATGACCTCCTTGACCAGATCCGAGGGCATCACGTTGCGGTCCCCGGCGGAGTCGATATCGATGTTTACATCCACCATCCTGCGGACGGACGCTGCCTTCGGCACCACGACCATGTCGTCGTCCTCGAAGGCGATCTTCTTCACGACCCTCCCGAAACGTGGGAACCTGCGTGTCCACGATGCCAGCCTGTAGCGGGAATTGAACACATGACCCACGATGAATACGCTGATGCGGGATACGATGCCCATCGAACTCCATCATTATTTCAACCGATAAAAACTGACCTGTGGCACTGTGAACATGCACGTAAGAACGCGCCGGCACACCGACGGGGCAATTTCGAACCTCTGGGTCATGCCCTGTCCAAAGAGCCACACACGTATGTCGAAGGATGTTTTTAGCGCATAATTTATATCCTATCAACAAAATATACCACACATGTCATTCTTTGACGACACCAAGAATGCAGGACTTGCGCTGTACATCGCAGCCATTCTCTCCATCATCGGAGCGATCCTGCTCATTGTCTGTGCTTTCGTCGATGACGACATGAAGGAGGACGATATCGGATGGGCTATCCAGGGAGTTGGAGATCTCATCTGCGGCTTCATCATGCTCGGATTCGGAAAGATGATCAAATCCGGAGAGCTCTCCGACAAGTTCGACATCGTCACCCGCTTTGTCATGGTTGTTGCGATGGTTACCATCATCGGTGGAATCTTCACCGCAATCTCCTGCATCGGATTCGACGACAAGGGCGCCGTCGCTGGAAGCGGAATCGTCAGCATCATCATCGGTCTGATTATCTACTTCATCTACACCAAGATCACCAACGACTCTGTCGGCACCTTTGACAGGATCATGTGGATCATCCTCCTCGTGATCTTCGTCATCATGATTATCCTGAACTTCCTCGCTCTCTTCGGAGCGTTCGGCTACGACGGCGCACTCGCCATCGTTGTCGCCCTCATCTCCGCCATCTGCGGAATCATCATCTACATCTTCATGACCATATTCATGCTCGATGGAGATGTGAAGGCCAAGTTCGGAATGTGAACTAAACTCTAAACCGGCACCCGGACGGCAAGACCGTCCGGTGCCAACCTTTTTTATCCCCGCAGGATTCCCTTGACATCACAGCACACTGCGGTACCACCGAGGGAAACCCATGACAGTCACGATCGGATTCATTGGACTCGGCCTCATTGGGGGCTCCATAGCCCGCGCATTCAAGGCCAACCCCGAAGCGGACGTCAAGATCAAGGCCTTCGATTCGGACAGGAAAGCCGTCACCCTGGCTTTCGAGGAGGGTGTGACGGATGTCATGGTCTCCGACATCGGTCCGGACTTCTCGGACTGCGACTACGTATTCCTGTGTGCCCCCATCGACTTCAACATCGAGAACGCGGAAAGACTCCGCCCCTATCTCAAGGACGGTGCCGTCCTCACCGATGTCGGCAGTATCAAAGGCCCCATGCACGCCCGCATACACGCCCTGGGACTCGACGGGAGGTTCATCGGCGGACATCCTATGGCAGGCTCCGAGAGGACGGGATTCGCGAACTCCAAGGCCAAGCTCCTGGAGAACGCATACTATATCATCACCCGCACCCCCGAGACCACCGATGCCATGGTTGAGAGGTACGAAGGCCTCGTGCGCATGATGGGTGCGATCCCCCTGGTGATGACTCCGGAGGAACACGATTACATCACCGCCGCGGTCTCCCACGTCCCCCATGTAATCTCCGCATCCCTGGTCAACCTCGTCAGGGACAGCGACAACCCCGAAGGGGAGATGCGCATGATCGCCGCGGGCGGATTCAAGGACATCACCAGGATCTCCTCATCGTCCCCTGCCATGTGGCAGCAGATCTGCCTCGGGAACTCGGAGAACATCACCAAGCTCCTCGGCGACTACATCGCCCGGCTTACCGAGATCCGCGACGGCATCGTCTCCGGGGATTCTGATTCCCTGCTGAGGTTCTTCGACAGTGCCAGGACCTACCGCGACTCCTTCATCGATGCCTCCAGCGGACCCATCAAAACGGACAATGCCGTCCACGTGGAGATCCCCGACGAGCCCGGGGCTCTCGCAATCGTCGTTACCATGATAGCATCCCGCGGGATAGACGTGAAGAATGTGGGGATCATCCACAACCGCGAGGTCGAGACCGGTTCCCTGCGTATCGAACTCCATGACGAGAAGGACGTGAAGACCGTCCACGATATGCTGGCTGCCAAGGGATACGACGTCACCATCGGATGAAGCATCCGGATATCCCGGCGGGAATCTGCCGCGTGTGCATAAGAGTGGCCGATGCCGACTTCGGCATGGTGTTCTGCAGAATGCGATCAGATCTTGCCTTCCTTCTTGAGAAGGTGGATCCTCTCCACTATGAGCATCACCGTGTCGGCCGCGTTGTCCGCGTATACGTCAGCACCGACCTTCTCCGCGGCGAATCCCGATACGGGGGAACCCCCGACATTGAATACTATGCGGTCGCGGATTCCGGCATCGATAAGGCACTGGTTGATCTCCTTCAGCTTGACCTCGGTGGTCGCGAAAGCTGAGGATGCTGTGCAGACATGGACATCCGGGTCCATACATAGCCTGCGGATATCGTCCATGACGTAATCCTTGGAGACCTCGTTGACATCGAACCCTGCCACCTGCAGGAGGAGTGCCATGAGGGCACGTCCGTTTGTGTGGTTATCGACGGTGCAAACCACGGCCTTCCCGAAGTCGGGAACGGTTCCCAGGGCCTCGCGTACATCGTTGGCCGCCTTGACGACCTTCATCATGGGTGCGAGACCCACGGCTCCGAGGGTGAACTTCTTCTCGATGTTGTAGATGGCCCTCTCGGCGGTCCTGACGGTGACATCCTGGGCATCCATGCCGGATGCCACCAGCTCCTTTGCTGCCGAGACGGCGGATTCGCTGTCGCAATTCTCGATGAACGCTACGACTTCTTCGGGGGTCATCTGGGTACACTCCGTGATACTTCATGCGGCCGGGATATAGAAACATAGCTCACGCTGATACATACCGACAAAACCGACCCGTGGGTCACTGGGATGCAGGTCCCCAGACGAAGGAGACAACCAGGACTGCGACGACCGCGACAATCATCACGGCGGCGATGAGGACCCTCTTGCTGGGCTTAAGGCTGATTTTTTCCATATCCGACACCGGTGCTGGTGCACCAACTGAGACTGGTTAAGTTGAATGAGTATAAAATAGTAGATGCCAGAGGCTTAATTAGTATTCACGGGGATACCCCCGTCATGGTACAGGTCATACTCCACACCAACATGGGAGACATCGCTCTGAGAATGTACGACGACATGCCGATCACCGTCGGCAACTTCGTCAAACTGGCGAAATCCGGATTCTACGACGGCACGATCTTCCACCGCGTCATCGACGGGTTCATGATTCAGGGCGGGGACCCCGAGGGGACCGGCTGCGGAGGTCCGGGATACACCATCGACGACGAGAAGGTCAAGGGCCACAGCAACCAGCCCGGGACCATCGCCATGGCCAACACCGGACGCCCACATTCCGGAGGCTCCCAGTTCTTCATCAACGTGGCCGACAACGGCTACCTGGACTGGGACAACCCCTCGACCCCCTACGCCCACCCCGTCTTCGGGGAGGTCACCCAGGGATACGAGCTCGTCGTGAAGATCAGCGAGGTCCCCAGGAGCAGGAACGACCGCCCCCTCAAGGATGTCGTCATCGAGAGAGCGGAAGTCATCGAGTGATCCAAATGGCGGACAGGCACGTCATGGAGGTGCTCGGGATGGCGACCGTGGTCGTCTCCGACGGGAAGATCGTCGAGATGAGACCGCCCGTCCTGAGATACTGCCCGATGTTCAACAAGATGAGGAATATCGAGACCATCGACGAGGATGCCGTCCGCCAGAACATAGAGTTCCGCATCAGGGACTTCGGCCTCTTTACCGAGGACCGCGTGGTCCGCGCCCCGGACATCGTCACGTTCGGGGTGTCGGAGATCCTGAACAAGGCGATCAGAGACGGTAAGATAGACGCGGCGGTAATTGTGGCCGACGGCTGCGGTTCCGCCGTCGTCACCGATCCGGAGGTCCTGCAGGGTCTTTGCGGGAGGATCTCCGGAATAATCGAGACTTCACCTCTGAACGTCGTCCTTGATGCCGTCGGAAGGGACAATGTCGTGGATCCCCGCACGACACCCATCGACCAGGCCGCGGGTGCGGCCCTGGCATTCTCGAAGGGATTCAGGAAATTCGCAGTCACCGTCTCCAGGCCCCTGGACGCCCTCGCCATCCGGAAGGCCTTCGGCGATTCCGCCGTGATCGTCGGGGTGCACACCAGCACCCTCAACAGGAAACAGGCGGAGATGCTCTTCGACAACTGCGATTTCACCACGGCCTGCGCATCCGGCCCCATTAGGGAGATCATGATGTCCAGAAAGGACGTCCTCATCGCCGGTAACAAGGTGCAGATTGTGGCGATAACCGATTTCGGCAAGGATCTCGTGGGTTCCAAACTCGAATCCCTGGGGAAAACGTTCTGGAACGGCACCCCCGAGAGGGACGATCCCCGGCCCCTTCTCTGAACTCAGTAGGTCTCGAGTTCCAAATGCGTGTTGGAGCGCAGGAACAGGAGTGGAATGAGCTGCTTTCTGGCTCTTCTCCTCAGCTCCTTGTCGTTGGTGAGGATGTACCCGTGCTCCCTCTCGGCGACCTCGATGACAGCATCGTCGCCGAAGGAATCGCACTGCACGATCTCCTTTGTCCTGGCAAGTGCCAGGGCGGGCTTGGCGTGCCTGTTGGTCTCCGTGAGGTGCTTGAGCTCCCCGATGAGGGGGCCGGGAACGACGAAACGCACGTCCCCGAGAACATTGCGCACCTGGGCATCCAGGTTGATGCCCATCTCAAAAGGCATGAGTAAGGCGTTTGTGTCCAGGACGACTGTCTGCATGGTCACTGGTCGACGATGCCGTATCCGATGAGCCTCCACTTGTTGGAGATCCTTCTGGATATGGCGACCCTCTGTCCGGGCAGGATGCAGACCGGCAGCTTGAGTGCCACGTCGGCGTTGCCCTTGTGGGCGCTCTTGACGACACCGACGGTGGTTGCGGTGCCGACGCTGAGCATGAGGGGTTCGTTGCTCTTGATCTCGTCCACGTCGAGCTCGGATGCGGAACCGACGACGCGGTCCAGCAGGACGGTCTTCATCTTGAAGGTGCTGACCACCTGCGGCATCTTGCCGGGCTTCCCGATGACCCTTCCGGTCAGTCCGTCGGACTTGGTGATGGAGGGATCGAGCTGGGTACCGATTGCGATGAGTCCTCCGGGCAGGACCTCCTTGACGCTCCTCTCCCCCGCCTCGAGGGAAACGACCTTGGCGGTGATGGGCTCGTAGGTGGTCTTTCCGGCGACCTCGACCTTGCGGCCGGGCACGATCTCGATCTCGTCGCCGACCTTGAGCTTTCCCTGGATAAGGGAACCTCCGATGACCCCTCCCTTGAGGTCCTCGGGAACGGTTCCGGGGGAGTTGATGTCGAAGGACCTCGCAACGTGCATGATGGGGTCCGCGGAGACGTCCCTCTCTACCTTGGCGACGATGTTGTCCTCGATCGCCTTGATGAGCATGTCAATGTTGACACCGCTCTGGGCGGACACGGGGATGATCGGGGCGTTCTCGGCGACGGTGCCTTTGACGAACTCCTTGATCTCCCTGTAGTTCTGGAGGGCCTGCTCGCGGGTGACGAGGTCGATCTTGTTCTGGACGATGACGATCTTGTCGATTCCGATGATGGACAGTGCCATCAGGTGCTCCTTGGTCTGGGGCTGGGGGCAGCGCTCGTTGGCCGCCACCAGGAGGAGTGCGCCGTCCATGAGGGCGGCCCCCGACAGCATGGTGGCCATCAGGGTCTCGTGACCCGGAGCGTCCACGAAAGAGACGGCTCTCAGGAACTCGGCCTCGCCTCCGCAGACGGGACACTTCTTGGCGGTGCCGTAGGCGGCGACGCCCTCGCAGTTGGGGCACCTGTAGAATGCGACGTCGGCGTACCCGAGACGGATGGAGATCCCTCTTTTGACCTCCTCGGAATGGCGGTCGGTCCACTCGCCGGAAAGGGCCTTGGTGAGGGTGGTCTTCCCGTGGTCGACGTGACCGATCATCCCGATGTTGATCTCGGGCTGCTTCGGTACCTTCATTCCTTCTTCTCCTCGGAGCCGGCAGCGAGGGACTCCTCGATGGATTTTCCGCCGTACTCAGTGACCTTCATGTTGATCTGCACGATCTCGGAGGAGATGGCGGATCCGCGCTGAGCGACCTTGCGCCTCTCTCCCTGGTAGATCTCGTGGAATCCCTGTCCGTCGGACAGCAGGAGCTTGACCCTCTTCTTTCCGGGAAGGTCCTTCCTCATGGGGGTTCCAGTGGAGTCGGATCCGCCGGTGATCTGGAGCTTGTATCCGGGAAGTCCGACAAAAATTCCGTCGACAATCTCCCCGATGTTCTTTCCATCCAGGGAGTTCGCGTAGTTGCCCGACACGGTAACGTTGTAGGACTTACCGGTCTTCACATCGTTGATAACGACTTTGTATTCAGCCATTTGAACACCTGTAAAACTGCGTTATCCTGGGACCGTTTATATAGTTATCTACACGCGCGCACGTATGCAGATGCTATGCATGATATTCATAACTCTTCAAATGAAGAGTTTTGAAGAGTTATGAAGAGTTTAATTCTTTTCCTTGCTGTATATATACAACTGCCTGTGGCCGTCTTTTCCTGCAAGGGAAATATACCCAGATTCCAAAAGTGCAATCAAATCTCTTCTAATAGTTGGTACAGTGGTCTGGTATTTCACAGACAATTCGTATTGAGACACTGGCTCTCCGCTACGAACCATGTCTTTCAAAATCTGACTCTGTCTGTAACTTAGACCGGTCATATGAAGATCTTCGATGAGTTTTTTCTGCTCATCCATCTTTCTTTTAAGATATGTATCGAATACATCGATGGCTTCGGAGACCATCTTTAGATTATATCTTGCGAAATACGTAGCGTCCATTCCATCGGTCTCAGTTAACAAATAAGACCTGTCGTAATCCTGACGATGATTCTTTATGGTCTTTGAAATCGATAAGAATTCGACCATGGAATAACCATTTTTCATACAGTACCAGTAAAACAAAGCCCTTGAAACACGTCCGTTTCCATCAAGAAAAGGATGAATGTATGCTAAAATGAAGTGAATCATTATTCCTTTAATAAGGGGATGAATAAATTCGGCATCCTCGTTAACATAGTCGCATAAATCGACGATCATCTTTCCTATTTCTGTGTGCGACACTGGCACATGATATGTGACGTCCTCATAGACGTCTCTGACAGCAATCGAATCATCTGTTCTGAATTCCCCGCTAGTTTGCGGATCGTCCATTAAACTCTCGGTAATGACACGATGAACGTCTTTGATTAATTCGAGAGACAGAGGCTCATCAAGACGTTCTTTAATAAATTGCATAGCATGGTAGTTGTTTAAAATCATTCTTTGAGAACGATCTTTTGGTTCTAAATTGGAGCGCAACAGTTTCTTGGCCAGTTTAGTAGTTGTAGATGCACCTTCTAGCTGACTAGAAGCTATTGATTCCTCCATCATCGAGCTAACAGATAGCATAATTCTTCTCTTCTCTGTCACATCTCCAGATATGAGAAAACCAGAAGCTATTCTCGAATCAATCTCGTGCAAAGCACGTTGAATGTAGTCATCTGCAACACTGTAGTAAAGAGTTTTATTTCCGATATTGACCGAGCGATATGACAGAATTCTGAAGATTTTCATAATCTTCCATACATCATCTCTGCTCGAATCCCCAAAATCTTTGTATTTCAGTTCATCCCAATGATAATACTTGTCGTTGTAAATTTTAGCATATTTCATTGCATCTGATGAAACGGATGACAGGTCCAGAACCGCCATTTCTGACAGCTCGGGTGCTTTTTCAGGGATTTTCACACTTGCCTGATGGGCATGCAGATATTTAACTCTTCATTTGAAGAGCTTTGAAGAGTTTTGAAGAGTTTTGAAATTGTTCAAATGATGTACCAGAATGGCATCAATTAATGCTGAACTAACACAGTCGAACCCGAATCTGCCAGAGGGAAAATCACATTCCCCAGAACTTCTCGGTGAGGCGCTTGATGGAGACGATGTCCTGCATGGCCATCTTCTCGTCCTCGGTGAGCTCGATCTTGGAGAGCGCCTTGTACCCGCTCTCGATCATGTCCGTGTAGATGATGTCGTTCTCGTTGATCTGGCGTCCGACGGTGACCCCGTCGATGGCCACGGAGACCTCATCTCCCTGGACCCCCTCTGCGAGGACGGTCCCGTCGTCGGCACGGACGGACTTGATGATTCCGCAGTCCTTGCCCTCCTTGTTGATGAGGGGCATTCCGACCCTGATGCGCCCGGCGAGCACCCTCACTCCGACGACCGCGGGCTTGTTGACGCGGAAGATGTGGTCGGGAAGGATGGTGAACTTCGCGGGGAAGGTGAACTGCTGGCGGAGGTCGGCCTCGCTGGTCTTCTTGGAGTCCTCCATCCACTCGGTGTAATCGTCGATGAGGGCGTACACGATGTTGTTGGTGAACACCTTGAGGGGCTGCGACTCGAGGGCGGCCTCTGCGTCCTTGGTGAGGGTGACGTTGAATCCCAGGAGGACGTGGTAGGTGTCGTTGCCGTAGGAGGACTCGAGGATGTCGCGCCTGGTGATATCCCCTATTCCGTACTTGCGGATGGGGATGCCTGCGGCCTTGGCCTCGAACGCCAGGGCCTCCAGGGAACCGATGGCGTCGGCCTTGATGGTGATTCCCTTCTCCTCGGTCTCGATCTTGATGGAGGTCTCCTCGGAGATCTCCTTGACGGCGGGGTCCTTGGGGCTTTTCACCACACGGATCGGGGCTCCGGCGATGATTCCGTCGGACTCCTTGCACGCGATCTTCACTCCCGCGGCGGCGTGGACCTCCTTGACCCTCTCGAAGGTGTCCTGGGGGTCGCGGATCTCGTCCAGGGGACGGGGCTTGAGGATGGCCTTCACACGGGTGACCAGAGGTGCGCTGTTGGTACCGATGGCCACGGTGTCCCCGGTCTTGATGGTGCCGGAGTAGAGGATCATGTCGATGGTCTGACCCAGTCCCTTCACCTCCTTGAGCTCGAGGACGGTACCCTTCCCGGCACCCTCTCCCTTCTCCAGCCTGGACTCGAGGAAGCGCTGTGCCAGGCCGATAAGCATGAGCATGAGGTCGGGCACTCCCTCCCCGGTCTTGGCGGACATGGGGATGAGGGCGACCGCCTTGGTGAAGTCCTCGATGCGGTCGTAGCGGTCGGCGAAGACCCCGTTCTCAGACAGCTGGGAGATGATGTTGTACATGTGGGTCTCGAACATCTGCCTGGTATGGTCCATCTGCTGCTTCTCGGCGAGGATGAACGGGCGGTCCGGCTCCGCGATCCACCCGTCGACGGTGTCCACCTTGTTGAGTGCGATGACGAAGGGAGTCTTGTACTGCCTCAGAATGTGGATGGACTCGATGGTCTGGGGCATAAGTCCCTCCCTGATGTCGATGACGAGGACCGCAAGGTCCGCGAGGGAACCTCCCCTTGCGCGCAGGGAGGTGAATGCCTGGTGTCCGGGGGTGTCGATGAAAAGCAGCCCCGGGACGGTGAACTTCTTCTGTCCGATGATCGAGCCGCACATCTCGTAGATACGGTCGATGGGGACCTCGGTCGCGCCGATGTGCTGGGTGATGGCTCCCGCCTCCCTCGCGCCCACGGCGGTCCCGCGGATACGGTCGAGGAGCTTGGTCTTTCCGTGGTCCACATGTCCCAGAACGCTGACGACGGGTTGCCTTATAGCCATCTCACATCACATCCGGTGTACTCTGAAATGAAAATTAAAGGGTTTCCGCGGACCCGTAAGGGTCCGCAGGGTGACTTCACTCGTAGATCCACTTGTCTGCGTCGCGCTTGTACTCGACGACACCCTCGGGGAAGAAGATGCCGATCTCGCGCGCGGCGGACTCGGGGGAGTCGCTTCCGTGGATGATGTTGACGCCGGTGACCATGCAGTAGTCGCCGCGGATGGTTCCGGGGGCGGACTCCTGGGGGTTGGTCTTCCCCATGAGGTTCCTGCAGACCTGGACGGCGTTCTCTCCCTCCCAGACCATCGCGAAGACGGGTCCGGAGGTGATGTAGGAAATCAGGGACGGGAAGAACTTCTTGTCCTTGTGCTCGGCGTAGTGCTTCTCGGCGGTCTCCTTGGGGATGACCATGAGCTTGGCGGCGACGAGCTTCAGACCCTTCTTCTCGAAGCGGCTGAGGATCTCTCCGACGAGTCCGCGCTGGACTCCGTCGGGCTTGACCATGAGGTAGGTCCTCTCGCATGCCACGGGGCTCACTCCTTGTTGGCGGCCTGCTCGGCCTTGGCCCTCTCGTTCTTGAGGCGGGCATCCTTCTCGTCGTGGGCCTTCTGGGTCCAGCGGGTGGTCCTGGGGACCCTCTTCAGCTGGATCATGTTCTTGTAGCAGCGGTTAGCGTCGAAGTAGAGGACGGTTCCGTCCTTCTTCACGAACATCTTGCCGGTTCCCGGGGGGATGTCCTGTCCGCAGAAAGAGCACTTCCTAATCTCGACCATTCAAAATCACCTGCCCATTCCGAGCTTGCGGGCCTCTCTGGAAGTCTCCCTGAGCATCAGGATGTCTCCCATCCTGACCGGGCCCATGATGTTCCTGGTGATGATCCTTCCTTTGTCGCGGCCGTCGAGGACACGGACCTTGACCTGGGTTGCCTCGCCCGTCATACCGGTGCGGCCGATGATCTCGACCACCTCGGACGGGATGCTGTCAGTGTCGACCATTCAGACACCTTCAGTTCTTCAGGTCCTTGACTGCTGCTGCGATCTCGTCGATCTGGGCCTTTCCGTTGCCGGCGTCGACGATGGCGACGGACGCGGTGGGCTTCTCGAGTCCGATGGCCTTTCCGAGCTCCTCCTTGGAGGGGACGTACGCGTAGGGGACGTTCCTCTCGTCGCAGAGGGCGGGCATGTGGGCCAGGATCTCCGGGGGCTCGACGTCGGCAGCCATGATGACAAAGACTGCCTCTCCGCGCTCGACGACCTTGGTGACCTCATTGGTTCCCTTCTTGAGTTTTCCGCTGTCGCGAGCGATCTCGGCGACGGCGTAGGCTTTGTCGGAAACATCCTTGGGGGTCTCAAACTTGACGTATACTGCCATATCAATACCTCTTTCAGGCCCGGTTAGGGGCCCTCATCATTCATCGGCTCTAAAAGAGCAGACGGGACTATTTGGTGATTATATAAAAAGAGTTGGTACTGATTATAATAAGATTAGAAGGGAGATTCCACCTTTCCCTGGTATTCCGGCCTCTGACTCAGGCAGAAGTCGATGAAGATGTGCATGTTGCTGTTTTCGGGAACGGTTTTGAGCTGTTCGCTCAGTTGAAGATACCCTTCCGCGGTCATGGAATCGAAGACGTTGTGATACGATGTGGTCTTGACCGCCCCTCCGGTACTGATGTCGTATCCCAGGCTCTGAAGGACCGTGTCCAGGTCGGTATCGTTGAAGATCGGATGGATGCGGTCCGCGAATGCGCTGTCCCTGAACATGTTGCCGGTGGAATAGGCCTTTTTCTCTTTGCGGTAAGCATCGATGTCGAGTATGGGGAATACCGCCAGATTCTTCATAGGCGGACGGCCTTTCGGAGAATACTGCAGTCCGTCGAACATCTTGTGGAGGGAGAGGTCATCGTGAAAACCATACTCCTCCATCACTTCCAGGATATTTCCGATGGCGATGTCGTGTTCCCCGTTGAACGGATTGAACACCTCTATCGGCAGCCTGAGAGCCCTCCTCATGGATTTGGCAAGGATCATCTCCGATTTACCGTGAGCTATGACGACGATATCTGTCCTGCTCATTCCGTCCCCTTGACATCGTTCTCGAGAGATGATGCAATCTCGTCAAGGTCCAGGGAACCCATGTAGGGAACCCCGTCCATCATGCCTTTCAGGTACCTGTCCTGATTGTTGTTGTTCTTCTGTGTACGGAGAATCTTCTTCACGCAACGGATTTCCCTCTCGCCGTTCAGGTCCACGTTGATAATGAACGTGTTTGCAGGATCCAGTATCCTCAACAGAGAGGTGTTGTGAGTCGTAACGATGAGTTGCCCCTTGATCTCCCCGAGGACCTCACGTATGAGATCGAACACCAGTTTGTCGTGTATGCCGGAATCCATCTCGTCGATGAGGACTGCCTTTCCGTTGGCACAGTCGAGGAGGAAGGGCAGGATTTCGAGCAGTTTTTCGGTTCCACTGGATTCGAACTCGGCAGAGATCTCCCTGTCCTGCCCGTGGATGTGCCTAACGAAGATAAGCGAATACTCCACCCTGTCCTCCCCGCGGTCGGAGAGTTCGAAATACACCCTGCGGACGTCGGAGTATATCCTCGTGAACGCCTTGTTCAACGCGCTCTCGTAACGCTTTAGTTCCCCCATCCGGCTCTTTTCGATTATTCCGGATTCGGGATTATACCTAACGCTGCGTTCCCGGAAGATCATCTCGCTGTAGGGCCCGTTCTCCACCTTGATGTCCTCCAGTGCGGCCATGAATCTGAAGAAACTGCCGGAAACTGACTTTTCCATGAATTCTGAATTGTTCCTGACGGTCTCATAGTTCATGATGGACAGGAAGGAGTGCTTTCCCCAATGTTTGGATATAAGTTCACGGACGGTCTTCTCGTAGGTGGAGCTGACGAAGAACGTGCGGCTGAACTTCGCTGCGATAGCGCCTGAATCCGCAGTCAGTTGGTAGAGTGTTGAGGTACGCTCGTTCGCAACGCATTTCAGGGATTCGCTTACGAGGTTATTGTCGCCGTTAAACACCATCTCGTACGTTGCGTCACGCCCGTCGATGTCGAAGACAATGCAGATTCTCATGTCCTCTGCGGAACCAATCATCCTGTGCCGCGATGCGAGATGCGTGATGTCCTTGGGGAGGAGGATATCCATGAACGACTGCCCGAATTCCTCCCTGTCGAAGTCATGCCCCATGGATCCGATTAGGGTGCCGAAAGCCTCCACGTATTCCCTCCCCCTGTCCACGACCTCGTTCCCGCGGGAAAGGGTTAGCACCGAATCCTTGAGATAGGAGATGGTCTCAAGAAGATTGGTCTTTCCGGAACCGTTCTCTCCGTATACGAACGCGTAAGGGAGGGGATCCTTCCCGTCTGTAAGGTCGAAATCCACATGGCCGAACGATTTGTAATTGTCGAGTGTGATTCTCCTGATTGCGGTCATATTCTCACTTAACTCTGAAATTTGATACAATTTGTATCATATTTAATAGTTAATATTCCGAAATACAACTGCTAAGAACAGATTGGGATCTGTTTCCCGAATGTATTCTTCTCTTCGATCAAGACTCTCATTCCGCACCGTTTGGGGGCATAAGCTCCCAATAGATGCAGTTTGAGTTGTGGATATTAAAAACGTGAAGACTGCAGTTAGTTTTCCGAAATGATTAACACATCTTCAAAACAGTTATTCGTCTTCTCAAAACCTATTGTTTTGATGCAACTGACAAAAACCACCAACCCGTCACAGTGACGTGAGTTGGCCGTATTGCCTGCTACACCCCCTTGTTTGATACACACTTGAGAACACAGTTAGCAACAAGTCAACTATCATCATCGATGTATGCGAACGATTGCGGCGGACAGGATATCCCGAAATCCTCCAGACTCAGAGGTTCCTCGAACACGTTGACATTATCGAGATGATATACTGCTGGTTTTCTTATTGATCGATTGAAATCGATAATAGACTAATGAGTTCACGAAATAAGTTATCGGTACGGTATTGTAACTTGGAGTTATGTAAACTCCGACGGGCAGTATCGCAAGGGAGAATATCAAAAGAATCAACACGGGTTTTGCGAATTCTTCAGAAATATTCTCTAGATATATCGCGGCAATGGGAATAATGAGCAGAATGAGGAGATAAGTCCACGATACATTGGAGAACATTATGTAGCAAAGTATTGCGGATAATGCACATAGGCTTCTGTATCTTGAGAGGATGCTGTAGACCAGCAATCCAATGCAGATGAGATACTTCATGAAATCTGCTACCTGATTCATCTCGACGCCCATGTTGGAAAAGATGATTTCCAGCGTGTTGGCCGCACCTATCTTGAATCCGTCTATGAACATGAACGTCAGGTTCAGATTAGTCATATTGGAGATTATCTGGCCGATTACCTCAGCTCCTCCGAACCACAGCGATGCAATCAGATTGATTATGAGGAGACCGAGGATTGCTTGGATTATCTCTTTGTACATCTTATCTTTGAGAAGAAGAATAATCAATACCCCCACAGATAGGGCTTAATCGAGCATGCCATAATCAGGCAGAACACTGCCGTTTTCTTCTTCCACTCGGTATCGCTGTCATAGTTGAAGTAGAAATAGAGGAGGAACGTGAAACCTAAGAAAATGATATTTCCCCGTTCAATCATCCAGATCATCGGGGTGCCCAGAAGCAGGAGGAGTATCAGAATCGAGAGAATCCTGCGCTCTTTCACTTCTTTGTACAGAATCAGTATCGTCACAACGATACACAGGCCCATCATGATTCCGAATTCCGCAAGGAAGTAGGGGATGTTCGGGTCTGAGGGCGTCAAGGAGTAAGACTCCATTGAAGATATGTCGGGGATAAGATACGAAAATTGTTTGAAGATCAGGAAGGTTATCGGAAGGTAGGTACTTCCCATATCATAGGGATTTCCATTGTATGCTTTCCAAACGACTTCTGTGAAGTCAGGGATAAGAGAGTCGTCCGCGTTCCAGGTTATCCTGTCAAGGACCGTTTGAGCGTTGTTGACCGCGAGGGTAATCAACAATACTGATAGAGAGATTATCAGTACAACTGCGGGATAGTAAATGTACCAGGTCTCAGAACACCTTGCGAGAGAACTACGTACGCTGTCCAGCGACATGCGGTCAGACCGACTCATTCGTGAAGAATATGGCCGTATCATATATCATAGTTGTATATGTCCAGATGTTCGGTTGGAGTCAGTTCAAAAATTCTGTTCGTTGAGACAAGAGTTAACGGATGCAGTATGACATTATTCCAATCCAATGAAGTCTTATATATAGTGCTAGCTTCTTTCACGATTCATGAAAACTGTAATCCTTGCAGGAGGACTTGGCACACGTATCTCCGAGGAAAGCTATCTGAGACCTAAGCCCATGATCGAGATTGGCGGATATCCAATCCTCTGGCACATCATGAAAATCTTCTATTCTCAGGGAGTTGACGAGTTCATAATCTGTGCAGGATACAAACAGCACATGATCAAGGAATACTTTGCAGATTACTTCCTGCACCGCAGTGATATTACCTTCGATTTTACGGATGAGTATCACATGACCGTCCATGCGAATTCTTCAGAGAAATGGAAGGTCACAGTGGTGGACACCGGACTTAACACCCTGACCGGCGGAAGGATTAAGAGGGTCGCCAAGTACCTTGGGAACGAGCCGTTCCTCCTTACTTACGGGGACGGAGTTTCCGACGTGGACATCAAGAAACTGATCAAGTTCCACAAGTCCCATGGAAAACTTGCCACCCTGACCGCGGTCCATCCTGTGGGAAGGTTCGGTGTACTGGATCTCAGCGGGGATCAGATCACTTCGTTCGGCGAGAAGACTGAGTCCCAGACCGATTGGATCAATGGCGGGTTCATGGTACTGGATCCGAAGGTCATCGATCTGATCGACGGAGACGAAACAACATTCGAGAAGGAGCCTATGGAGGCTCTCAGCGCCAAGGGCGAATTGATGGCATACAAGCATAACGGCTTCTGGCAGTGCATGGACACCCTTCGGGACAAACAGAAACTTGAAGCTCTATGGGAATCTAAGAAAGCACCTTGGAAGAGCTGGGAGTGATTGCCCGATTTCCGGAAACATCCTCTGAAATTATTTTTGGAGCGACTTCCGGGATGCTGTCAAGTTCCGAAAAAGTAATATTGGGACATAGTGTCAATGTTGATGGAGAGGACAACGGCAGCATTATCGTGTTATCTGAAGGATCGGCGTACCGCATTAATTGTTCTCTTAGTGGCATCGCTGTTACTTGCATTCTTCAGACTGACCTATCAGTCAATTTGGTGTGATGAAGGGTCGACCATACACTATTCTATGATGTCCCTGTCGGATTTGTGGGCATCGAATGACTTCACCCCGATAGGTTATTTCCTGGTCGAGGGCTCGATTCTCAAGACGTTCGGGATAAGCGAACTTACGGTAAGAATACTTTCAGCGATATCGTTCGGACTCTCTGTCCCGATGATTTATCTTCTGACGCTGAAACTCACTGATTCGGAACACATGGCGGGCCTTACCGCTCTGATGCTCCTCGTCTCTCCATTTGTCCTGTTCTATGCACAGGACGGCCGTCCGTATTCCATCGATCTCCTGCTAACCTTGGTGGAACTCTATCTGTGTTTGGAGATTATTCGTAATAATGACCGGAAGGATTGGTATAAATACTGTTTAGTGTCCGCCCTGACCATCTATTTTAACTATCTGGCTATATTGCCGATAGTCTGTTTCTTCGTGTACTTGCTCATCGCCGAATATAGAGAGAATCGGTTCAAGAACCTACTAAGGTGCCTCCTTCACTGGCTGCTTTTCATTGCAATAATCTGCGTGCTCTGCTCGCCGATATTGTACCATGCAATCTTCGCTGTGAGGACTGTTACGAATATGGGCGTATGGGCCTCCGGACTTGCTGCACTAATGGACATCTTCGAGGCATTCTTCCTCACGGATTATCTCATGGTGATTGCACTTGCAGCTGCCGTTGTGGGAGCGATCAAGTTATTTTGCATGCTTAAACAGAAGGAATTCCGGTGTATCCTATTCGTTCAACTCAGTACTTTGGTGATTCTGGTTTTACTATCCTTTAAGATGCGCATGGTACCGCGTTATGCTTTATTCTGTCTGCCAGTATTCCTGATATCCATATCCGGAATAATCGGATATTTGGAAAAGTATGACATCCGGAAGGTTTCTTTGATTACGGCATGCGCGATTGTTCTCGTTTCTGCACCGTTCGTCTACAATTATTACACTACTGAAACTAAGGCTGATTACAGGGGTCTGGCCAATGAGATGTCGCAGGTCCTCGAGGACGGGGATTGTGTCATCTTCTTGCCCGACTTGGATGATTTGGTTATCGGTCCGACCCGGGCATACTATGACTATACCAGTCACAACGTGACTTATCTAGGTGCTGACAATCTTCAGGACATTCAGACGATATTGGGTGCTCATGCGTATCCGCACTACTATCTCATCATGAGTTCAGAACCGAAGGGGCACGAGACCGAAATCGCCGAGGTAATAGATTGGATCGAAACGGAATCCAGCGGCACTCTTCTGTACACTGGCTACTGCGTATATCTATATAGTTTAGCGTGAATGAGTTGGCGTTTACATGTGTTACGTGTCTGTCGTCCTCATTTGTTACAACTACGCACACCTGCTGCCCAGGGTGCTGGGTTCCATTGCGGAACAGACGTTCACAGATTACGAATTGATACTCGTCAACAACGGGAGCACGGACAACACAGCCGAGGTTTTCGACCAGTTCGTGAAGGATCATCCGGAGATTTCCTGCAAGATTGTATATATCGAAGTCAACAAAGGTCCTGCCAACGGAGACAACGAAGGCGCATCGAAAGCGACCGGCGAATACCTTATGTTCGTGGATGCTGACGACTGGATGGACCCTAATTGTCTTGAGTGCTTGACTTCGAAGGCTAAAGAGACCGATGCCGATAGGGTAATTGGCTCGTACCGTTATGTCAATCAGAATGGGGAGACGATAAAAACAATGGCCATGGAGGGGGAAGGACTCAACAAGTGGTTCTACACGATGCAGCAGTGCAGTCTCTTCAAGCGTTCGGT
Source organism: Thermoplasmatales archaeon BRNA1 (assembly GCA_000350305.1). Lineage (NCBI taxonomy): Archaea > Methanobacteriati > Thermoplasmatota > Thermoplasmata > Thermoplasmatales > Thermoplasmatales archaeon BRNA1. The sequence goes on along the minus strand of CP002916.1, from coordinate 93,978 downwards.
ATATGTGGAGAACGGAATCAGGCTCCACGACATTCTTTTCCTCGATGCTGAGAAGACGATGAAATTCTCAGTCGTGAGCAAAAGTACGGTATTCGTCCCAACTGTATGTTACAACTACTATGTTCATGAGTCGACCTCCAACAATAACAAGATGGTCCACAACGTAATCGAGGATACAGGCAGATTCACGTATACCGGATTCATCGACATAATGAAAGAGGTCTTCGATTCGACCGAGGATTCCGAGAAAGCTTCTTGCCTGATGCAGATTGTACGCCTCTATTACTCTTTCATAATGCTGGGAACGAGAGGGGCCAAGTACCGTGATGCCAAGGCTGCATACTGTTCGATAAACGGTTACTTCAAAGAGAAGTTCCCGGACTATTGCAAAGAGCTCGACATGAAACTGTTATCCGGGCATATGGGGAGTAGATCCCGCAAGATTCTGATGAGGGGACTGGTACTGTGCGAGCGTATGCATATATTCGGTCTGGCACTGTTTGGTTTCCTGACGATTTCCAAGTTCCATTATATTTCAACATAAGGCGATGCAAATGGGTTCCGATGTGGATTATGTTGTTGTCGGTTGCGGATTCTGCGGATCGGTGATCGCAAGGAGGCTGGCAGAAGAGCAGAGTGCCAAGGTGCTCATCCTGGATCGCAGGAATCATATCGCCGGGAATATGTATGATGAATATGACTCCGACGGAATACTCGTCCAGAAGTACGGAGTCCATGTGTTCCACACTGATAAGGACAATATCTTCGAGTACCTGTCCAGGTTCACCGAATGGGATCACTACGAATTGACGTGTCTGGCGGAGATCCAGCAAAAGTATGTCCCAGTCCCATTCAATTACGCGGCAATAGACACGTTTTTCCCTGACCGCAGCGAAGAACTGAAGACCCGTCTGAAGCAGAAATACCCCGACGATGAAAGGGTTCCGATTCTGGAGCTCATCAACTCTGATGATGAACTTGTCAGAGAATTCGCTCTGTTCCTCTTCGAGAACGATTACAAGCCGTATACCTGCAAGCAATGGGGCAGAAAACCCGAGGAGATCGAACCCTCCATCCTTTCCAGGGTGAAGGTGGCTCTGTCGTACGATGACAGGTATTTCACCAACAAATACCAGTTTACTCCGCGCGACGGGTTCACGGAGATGTTCAAGAGAATGCTCAATCACCCGAACATCGAATTGCGCCTGGAAACCGATTTCAAAGACATGATTTCTTTTGATGGCGACAGGGTCGTGGTAGATGGAGTGAATCCCGATGCTAAGATTGTCTATACCGGAGCATTGGACGATCTCTTCGACTATCAATACGGGCAGTTGCCGTATCGTACGATAGGCTTCGAGTTCTTTACCGAGCACGTGGACTATTACCTCAATGCGCCTTTTGTCGCATACCCCATGCACCCGACAATGACCCGCATGACTGAGTTCAAATCCATCACCGGACAGAAAAAGGCCGGAACGACGGTGGTTCTTAAGGAGTTCCCTGGCGAGTACGATCATACCGTGAAGGATTCGGAACCGTTCTATCCTATCCTCAGTGAGGCTAATCAGCAGATTTACGAGAAATACAAGCAACTTTCCGGTAAATACTCCAATCTGACCATTTGCGGAAGACTTGCAGACTACAAATACTACGATATGGATAACGCAGCCAGTAGAGCATTCGAAGTCTACAAGGAGTTGGTCAAGAAATGAAAACTGCTGTAGTGACCGGAGCCAACGGATTCATCGGTTCCAACGTCTGCAACACACTTGCCGAGTCCGGTGTCAAGGTATTCGCTTTAGTCAACGAACGTTCGGACAATCTGAGAGATTCCGATAATATCGTCATCATCAAGACCAATTCGGTACACGTTGAAGAACTGTCTGTCAGGATTCACGAGGACATAGACTGTTTCTTCCATTTCGCCTGGGAAGGGGCTTTCAATTCTAGCGATCCCACCATACAGGCCAAGAATATTTCATTCACCTGTTCAATGGTAAAGGTGGCAAAGGAACTGAATGCCGACAGGTTCGTGTTTTCGGGCACCGTGATGGAGTACAGTTTTGGCAAGGTGGTCTGTTCGGATGATTCCCAACCCGGTTTGAGGAACCTATATTATGCTGCGAAACAGGCCTCCAATCTCATGGCCCGTACCCTTTGTTATAACTTGGGCATCAAGTACGTCGAAGCTGCAATAATGAATGGTTATGGCCCTGGGTCGAATAGGAATAGTTTCATGAACAGTGTTCTGACTAAGATGCTGGCCAATGAACCCATCAAACTCACCAAAGGTCTTCAGGATTACGATTTCATCTACATCACAGATTTGGCCAACGCCATAATCCTTCTCGGTGAGAAAGGTAAGGCCAACTGTTGCTATTATGTCGGTTCCGACACGCCTCGGCGTATACGTGACTATGTCGAATCGATGAAATCCATAGTGGGGTCGTCGTCAGAACTTCTTTTCGGTGCCATCGAAGATTCTCCCGTCGGTTTGGATGTGACCCAATTCGACATCGGGAGGATATATTCGGAACTCGGATTCAGGCAGACCGTTGATTTGGCGGAGGGTGTAGCCCGTACCGTCGAATGGTTGAAGTTACTGGGTTCCTGAGACATCACCCATTCTCAGCGGAATCAGGTAGATGCATGCGGTAATGAGTATTCCGAAAAGCCCGTATGCTAGGAACAGTCCCCATGTGGCCCCATCGATTCCGTGTTCGGGAATCAGCATAAAGAAAATTGCGATGGACGCGATCAACGAGACAATCGCGGAGTAACCTGCCGCCCTGCCTTGTTCTTTGGCAATGAGTACGGTTATTCCGCAAATACCGAGACTGTAGAAGAAGATACCAACAATCAGGATGTTGAAGTAATCCACGTAGGAACTGATTTCACTACCGTACAGCAGGACGAAAACCGGTTCGGCGAATAATACCGATACGAAATAGCAGACGACTGCGCCCGAAGCCATTGCCAGTAGGAATTTTCCATACTGTCTTTTCAGAAGACTGAAATTGTTTTCCCGGCACAGCCTTGCGAAATAGACCGTGAACGGGACGAAAACCGCCTGTACCAGGGTGGGGATAATGATAGTTGGCGAGGTCAGGGTGTTGAATATGCCGACAATCTCCGTGTTCCACATGTTCTCCAGGATGAGTTTGGGGAGTGCGGTGATGACGATGGGGCACAAGGTGGACAGCAATAGCGGTGTCCCCACCAAGAGGAGTGCGCGAACGTTCCCTCTGTCTTTCAGATAAAGTCCAAATCCGTGTCCCAAATACTGTTTATGTCCGTAGGCCATCAGGTAGAGGAAGATCCCTCCGCCCACGAGTGCCATCAAGAGGGTGGACAGCAGGAGATTGTATGTCAGGACATAACATCCGACGAATACCGTGAAACTTACCATTCCTTCTAGAATCATGCATTTTCCAGCATAGTCGAGATGGTTGATTATCTGAAGTGAGGACAGATGCAAATATGCATAGTTGATTAGGTTGCGGTAGATCGTATATGCCACGATAATCAGAATCTGATTGAGTCCGTAACCGAATATGCCTGATATGGGCAGAATCAATGCGAAACTCAACACTATGGTGATGAATCTGGTGACTGCATAATCATTCTTTGAGAATCTTTTGTATTGGTCTACAACCTGATAAGGAGTCAGAGAGAAAAGTGCAATCTGGTTTAGGATGGAGGACACAGATACAGCTACAGCGAACACTCCCGCCTCGCTGAAATCAGTGAGGATGGGAATGATCATTATGATTAACCATTGACCGAAGAGCGAGGCAACGTTGCCAAGGGTGTTGTAGGATATCTGTTTTCCAAGGCTCATGTCTGTTTACCAGTGGTATTTGTTTTTGAGCGATTCGCCATCAGTTTTGTGAGCACACACGTATACAACTTTTTCCAAGATCTTATTTCAATCCTTGTCGAAGTTGATACGTTCCGCCTCGAGGACGAGAGGTCTTTTCCTCACCTGCTGTTTCACGTCGAGGATGTACTCTCCGATGAATCCCAGGAAGAAGATGTTGAGCGACACGGCGAAGAATATCAGCAGGTCCAGGCCGTAGGGCATGAGGCTGAACGTGTTCCAGTTAAGGAGCTTGTAGATTCCGAACCCCACTATCGTGAAGATACTGGCGAAGGTCAGGATGAGTCCAGTGCTGATGGTCAGACGGACTCCTACTTTGGTGTAGGCGGTGAGGCTCTGCATCGCGCCGTCGTAGTATGAGAACAGGTTGTTGCTGGACTTCCCTGCGCGCCTCTGCGGCTGTTCGTAGGGGATCAGCTTGATGTTGTATCCCATCTCCGCCACGACTCCCCTGAGGAAAGGGTTGGGGTCGTCCAGGTTCCTCATGACCTCGATGAACGAGCGGTCGTAGAGTCCCGAACCGGTGACGTGCTCCAGGAACCCGATGTTGGAGTGCTTCTTCATGTAGTTGTAGTAGAATGAACGGGCCCTGTACACGAGGAACGACTCCTTGCTGGAGGTCTTCTGGCCCATGACTAGCTTGTATCCCTCCTCCCAAGCCGCGATGTATTTGGGAATCATCTCCGGGGGATCCTGGAAATCGGCACACATGGAGATGGTGCAGTCCCCGGTGGTCTGCAGGATACCGTAGTACGGGGAACTGAACTGCCCGTAGTTCTTGGCATTGAAGATCGCCTTGATCTTGGGGTTCTCCGCACAGAGCCTGCGGATTATCTCGCGGGTGCTGTCTTTGGAGCAGTTGTCGATGAACAGCAGCTCGTAATCGTACTGCGGGAACTGTTCCAGCTGTTCGATGATCGCTTTCGATATTGGTTCGACATTCTCCTCTTCGTTGTATGTCGGGACCATTACGGAAATCTTCTTCATAATCTCTGGGTGCAGGATGTAACTTGACTTATTAATCCTATCACTCGGGGAACACTTTTTCCATACTTGAGCAACTTAACGTGGGTCATCATATCTCCATTAAATAGTTAGACTGGATATATGGGAGCGATGGGTTCCAACATAAGACTGCTGGACTGCACTCTCCGCGATGGCGGGTATGTCAACGATTGGAATTTCGGCAACAGCACCATTACCGGTATCTTCGACAGGCTCAACGAGGCCCACGTCGACATCATCGAGATCGGATTCCTGGACGACCGCAATCCCGAGGACATCAACCGTTCCATCCAGCCCAACACGCAGGCCATAGCCAAAACCTTCTCCAACACAATCAAACCGACTTCTATGGTCGTGGCGATGATCGACTACGGCACCTGCGACATCAAGAATGTCCAGCCCTGTAAGGACACAATCCTCGACGGCATCAGGGTCATCTTCAAGAAGGAGAACATGTACAAGGCCGCCGACTTCGGCAAACAGCTCATGGATCTGGGATACAAGGTATTCCTTCAGTTGGTCTCCATCACTGATTACGAGGAGCAGGACATCAGGGACTTCTGCGAATACGTCAACAAGATCGGCCCCCACGCCATCTCCATCGTGGACACCTACGGCCTCATGCACAAGCCCCAGGCCACCAATTACTTCATCCTTCTCAACAAGTACCTCAACAAGGACATTGCCATCGGCTACCATTCCCATAACAACTTCCAGCTGGCTTACACCAACACCGTCGAGATCCTCGATCTCGGCATCGACAGGGACATCGTTCTCGACGGTTCGCTGTACGGGATGGGGAAGAGCGCCGGCAACGCCCCCCTCGAGCTCATCGCCATGAACCTCAACCAGAGGTTCGGAAAGAAATACGATATCGATCAGATTCTAACCGCCATCGATGTCAACATCATGCCGATCTATGCCAAGCATTACTGGGGTTACAACCTCCTGTTCTACATAGCGGCGATGAACGACTGCCACCCCACTTACGTCAAATACCTCCTCGACAGGCACACCCTCTCCGTCAAGGATGTAAACACCATCCTTCAGAAGATCGAACTCGAGAGGAAACTGAGGTACAAGGAAGAGTACATCGAGTCTCTCTACGAGAGGTACATCCTCAACGGCATAAACGACGTGGAGTATGTGGAGGCGCTGTCCCAGACGCTCAAGGACAGGAAGGTCCTCCTGATCGGCCCCGGCAACTCCATCGTCGCCAGGGAGAAGGAGATCAAGGATTACATCTCCTCGGAGAACCCCCTCGCAATCGGAGTCAACTTCGTCCCCGACAACATCCCCGTGGGATTCGTGTTTCTGAGCAGACCCTCCCGTTACGATCAGGCCCTGCCCAAGCTGAAAGATAGTGATGTCAAGGTTATTGCCACCACCAACATCACCTCGGTCGGCAAACCTTTCGAGTACCCGGTCAGGTATGACGCCCTCATCGAGAATACCGAGTGGGACAACGCCCTGGCCATCCTCCTCACCCTTCTGGAGAAGATCGGCCTGAAGGATGTCGCACTGGCAGGTTTCGACGGTTTCAAGAAGAACGTCGATGACAACTACATCAGCACGGATTTCGACCTCTCCAAGAGATACGATTACCTCTCGGAGCTCAACCGCTGCATGACCAAGAAGATCAAGGCCTGCCGGAAGACGATGAATATCAAATTCCTTACCGAATCCCTCTACGAGGCAAACTGATGTCCGGGCCTGCCGCAGTCATCTTCGACCTCGACGGGACTCTCATTGATTCCAGCGAGGGCATAGTTAACTCCGTCGTGGAAACCATCGACATCATGGGTCTGGAGACCCTTTCCAGGGAGTTCATAGAATCCTGCATCGGTCCGCCCATCGGGGATTCCATCGGCTCCAAGATGGGATACTCGGAGGAGACCATCAGGAGATTCTACGATGTGTTCCGTCCGATCTACAAGGACAAGCATCTGATGGAGTGCGAGGTGTTCGATGGAATCCCAGCGATGCTGGAGGAACTACAGGGCAGATTCCGTCTCGGCATAGCCACCAACAAGAGGATCGATTATACCCTTACCTTATTGGACAATCTCGGCCTGAAGCAGTACTTCGGCAGCATCTGCGGGGGCGACCAATACAACAGACTGAAGAAACCCGACATCCTCAACAACTGCATGAAGGAGCTCGGAGTGGACCCGTCTGGCACTGTGATGGTCGGGGACACGAGCAGCGACCTGAACGCCGCCGTTCAATGCGATACGGACTTCATCGGAGTGGGATTCGGATTCGGCTTCCGCAGACCCTCCGACATCCCGGAGAAGTACCACTTCGCCGCCACGGTGGATGACCTGAGAAGGATCATCCTTGACGGATGATCCCGATCAGTTCCGAGATACCCTTCTTGAATCCGTACCTGGGTCTGAATCCCGTATCTGCCGTGAGCTCCGAGATGTCGGCACATAGATACATAGCCTGATGGGGATAGTACGGCTTGACGCCGAACCTGACTTCCTTCGAAGGGTCAACCGCATCGCGGAGGTCTTCTACGTACGCTTTCAGCGGCCTGCATTCGCCGCTTCCGATGCAGTAGACCTTGCCGTCCACTCCCTTCTCCCCGATGCACAATAATGCGTAGGCGGCATCCTTCGAGTAGATGTAATCCCACATCTGCTCGCATTTGGTAAGTTCCGGAACTCCTCCTTCGAGAAGGGTGTGGATCAGGTACATGATTAGGGTATGGTCTGCATCGTTCTCCCCGTACACGCTGAGGATCCTAGCCCAGTTGAAGCGGAGGCCCTTCTGCTGACAGAACAACCTGCACAGTTTGCCTGCGGAGTACTTGGCGATACCGTATCCGCTGGTGGGATCAACGGGAACGCTGCCGTTGAGGCTGACCTCGGAATGGCCGTACTCCGCCTGGGAACCCGCACCCACGAAAGCCTTGGCGCCCCAGCTCTCCGCCAGGTCGACCGCGTTCAGTGCATATCTGATATTATCGACCTGTGAATAGACGTCGTCTCTGGCAGCTCCGAAGGTCTTCATCCAGGCCAGGTGGAAGAATGCGTCGCACTGCCTCTTCCCATGCAGCGAGGCGTAGTCCGAGATGTCGCATTCGATTATCTCCACACCTTTCGTGACAGCGACGTTGGACATGCGGGAGGAACCGGGACGCACTATCGCTATCACCTCGTGTCCTGCGGAGATTGCCTCCTTGATAAGCGCGGTGCCGATGGCCCCGGTGGGGCCGGTGATCGCTATCCTCATGGGATCAGCCCTCGTAGTAGAGGTTCGATTTGAGCTCTTCCGAATCCAGGAACGGCGCCATGTCCTCGAGGGGAGGGGAATAGAGGGAACCGTCTGGGAGTTTCTTGGTGGCCACCTTGGGCTCGAAGGCCTGTTCGGTGTTGCAGAACACCTCGCAGATGAGGTAGCCCGTCTCGTTCAGGATCTGGTCGAGCTTTTCCATCTCGGCGTTGGAGCATATCCTGTAGTAGGGGTATCCGAAGGCTGTCGCCAGCTTCTCGTAGTCGGGGAAGCTGAGGTCACCGGAATCCTTCCCGATGCCGACAAAATGCTTGTCGAAAATGTTGGTCTGGGTCAGGCGGATTGACTGGTATCCCGAGTTGTTGATGATGAAGATCTTGATGGGCAGATTGTTGGTGATCACGGTCTGCAGTTCCTGGAGGTTCATCATGATGCTTCCGTCGCCTGCCAGGCAGACGACGCTCCGGCATTTGTTGGCGACGCACACTCCGATCGCCGCGGGGAGGTCGTATCCCATGCTTGCGATGGCGGAGTTCGTGATGTATCTCTGGGACTTCTTGATGACGTAGGAGTGGCTTCCCACCGCACAGGCGGTTCCGTTACCGGCAGCGGTGATTGCTCCCTCAGGAAGACGCCTGCTTAGCTCTTTCATGAAGCAATAAGGGTTGGAAAGTTTGGGGTCGTCATAGTGCTTCTGCTGCACGACAGGGTACTTCTCCCTCCACTCGATGCATCTGTCGATCCACTGCTGCTTGGCGAACACCTTGTCCTTGATGAGGCCGTCCATGGCCTCCAGTAGGACCTTGGCATCGACATGCAGGGGCATGTCCACATGGAGGATGGGCTTCTTGAGCTCCGCCTCGTCGATGTCCTCCATGATCACGTATGCGTGGCTGGCCCAGCGCTTCCAGTTGAAACTGGTCTGCCTCAGGCTGAGTCTGCTGCCGATCGAAATCACGAGATCGCTGTTCTGCACGGCGAAGTTACCGCCGCGGGTTCCGAGACTGCCTCCGCGGCCTGCATAGAGGTGATGGTCGTCGGGAAGCATGTCGACGCTGTCCCAGTTGGTTACCACGGGGATGTTGAGCTTCTCGATGACCTGTAGGAAGGTGTCGTAAGCGCCGGACAGGCGGATTCCGTTACCGGCGTAAAACACCGGCCTCTCCGCGTTCTTCACCTTGTCGAGTATTATCCTGACGGTCTTTTCCTCGATTTTCAGAGGGAGAGTGGATAGGTATTCGTCGGGATTGTAATCCTCGAGATCATCGGTCTCGATGAAAGCTCCCTGGACATTGAGGGGGATGTCAAGCCACACGGGTCCGGGACGTCCGTTGGTGGCGATGGTGAGCGCCTTGTGCAGGCAGTAGCGGATCCTGTTCGGGTCGATGACCATCTCGCAGTACTTAGTCATCGAAGCTACCGAGGTGCAGATGTCGAACTCCTGATCGCCCATGGCCCTGAGGGGGAGACCGGTGCTGCGGGCGGTCGTATCATAACGGACCTGTCCGGAGATTATGAGCATAGGTATGGAATCGAGCCACCCTCCGACCACACCGGTGATGGCGTTGGTGCCTCCGGGTCCGGTGGTGACGCAGACCAGTGCGAGCCTGTTGGTGACCCTCGCATAGGCCTCCGCGGCGATGGCGCAGGCCTGCTCGTGGTGGTTGTAATAGCATTTCAGACCCTTCTGCTTGCCGAAGGAGTCGTTGAGGTGCATGGCACCCCCGCCGACGATGGTGAATGCGTCAGTTATCCCATAGTCCACCAGATACTGTGCGATGTAATCGGATACTTTGACCTTCATGGTAACCCTCAGATATGGAAAGTAAAGATGGGGCCGGCCGTCTGTCCGGCGGCCGGGAAACGGTTTTCAAAGGTTCTTGACTGCGTCCTTGATGCAGGCGATAATCTCATCCATCATCGGCTGGGTCATTCCGGGATATACCCCTACCCAGAACGCGTTGTTCATCAGGGTGTTGGTGACGGTGAGATCGCCGACCACACGGTAGTCCTTGCCCTCGACCAGGTTGGTGAAGCAGGGGTGGAGGATGATGTTGCCCGCGAACAGCTTGCGGGTCTGGATGTTGTGGGACTCCAGGTAGCTGGTGATGCGGTTGCAGTCCTTGTTGGACTTGGCGATCATCAGGAATCCGAACCAGCAGGGGTTGGCGTTGGCCTGCTTCTCGGGAAGGGTGAGGACGTCCTTGAGGCAGTCGAGGTTGGCACGCAGGTAATCCCAGTGCTCCCTCCTCTTGGCTACGAAATCGGGCAGCTTCTTGAGCTGTGCGACTCCGACGGCGGCCTGCATCTCGGTGATCTTCAGGTTGTATCCTAAATGGGAGTACACGTACTTGTGGTCGTATCCGAAGGGGAGCTTTCCGAACTGTCCCATGAACCTCTGTCCGCAACTGTTGTCCTGTCCTCCGGTGCAGACGCACTCTCTTCCCCAGTCCCTGAAGGAACGGATGAGCTTGTGCAGGAGAGGGTTGTCGGTGTAGACCGCGCCTCCCTCGCCCATGGTCATCTGGTGGGCGGGATAGAAGCTGGATGTTCCGATATCTCCGATGGTACCGGTCTTGTAGGTCTTGCCGTTGAGGGTGTACTCTCCTCCGAGGGCGTCGCAGTTGTCCTCGATGAGCCAGAGGTTGTGCTTGTCGCAGAACTCCTTGACCTTGGCGAGGTCGAAGGGGTTGCCGAGGGTGTGCGCCATGAAGACGAGCTTGGTCTTGTCGCTCAGGGCGGCCTCCATCTTGGAGACATCGATGTCGCAGGTGCGGGGCTCGACATCCACGAAGACGGGCACCGCCCCATACTGGAGGATGGGTGCCACGCTGGTGGGGAAGGCAGCCGCGACGCAGATGACCTCGTCGCCGCGCCTGATCTGCCTGTCCCCGAGAAGGGGAGAGGTCAGAGCCATGAATGCGATGAGATTGGCAGAAGATCCGGAGTTAACGGTGGATACGAACTGAACACCGAGGTATTCGGCGAGGTTCTTCTCGAACTGGTCGACGTACTTTCCGGCAGTGAGCCAGAAGTCCAGAGCGGAGTCGACAATGTTCACAATCTCTTCGGAGTCGTAGACACGTCCCGCATAGTTGATTCTGTCGCCCGCCTTGAACTCGGGTTTCTTGTGATGCTCCTCGTAATAAGCTTTCACCATCTCGAAAATCTGTTCCTTTTCCATTTTATCACTCAGAGCATGTACCTGCAATCGAAAATCTTCTTGTCGCCGAACTTCGGGACTTCCTTGAACTCCTTCCAGGCGGTGGTAATCGCTATAACATCGGCTTTCTGGTAGACGTCTCTGGCAGAATCCAAAAGGGTAATCTTGATATCGGGGAACCTGAAGGCGAACTCTTTGTTGGCAATCGGGTCGTAAGCGACGATGTTGCTGTATCCCATCGCCATCAATTCTTTGATAATCTTCGAAGCGGGAGTGTCACGGACATCATCGGACTCGGGCTTGAAGGACAGACCAAGAATTCCGATGCAGGCATCCTTGGGAAGGTCCTTCGTGATGTTGGAAGCGATGATGTGGGGACGGTTGGCGTTGGTGTTGATGACCTCCCTCAGAATGGCGGGCTCGTAGCCCTTGACCTCGGACTGGGAGAGGAGGGCGCAGGTATCCTTGGGGAGACAGTATCCGCCGTATCCGCATCCGGGGTAGACGTAGGAGGTCATGTTGCAGCCGTTCCAGCGCTTATCCATATGCAGGATCTTGAAGGCACTGGCGACATCGATGCCGCCGATGGTGTCGGCGACATGAGCCATCTCGTTGGAGTAGCTGATGAGAGTCGCCAGCAGGGTGTTGGAGAGGTATTTGATGAACTCCCCGGTGGAGTGGGAGACGAAGAAGATGGGGCGTCCCATAGGCTCGTAAAGCTTTCCCATGAGCTCCTTGCTCTTCTCCTTATCGACGCCGATGACGATCCTGTCGGAGTTGATGAAGTCCTCCCAGCATTTGCCCTCCCTGAGGAACTCGGGGTTGTTGCAGATGCCGAGGTTGTCGGCGATCTTCCCCTTGGACTGCACGTAGGGCACGATTTTGTCCGAGGTGGTGGAGGGGGGGATGGTGGACTTGGTCACCAGGCAGCGGAACTTGTCATCGATGGGGTTGCCATTGGCGTCGGTGAGTGCCTCGATGGTTGTGTCAATGGCGGAGAAGAGATAGGTGAGGTCGGCGGCGCCGTCCTTTCCGTAGGGGGTTCCCACACAATAGTAGATGTAATCGGATTTCTGAACAGCCCTCTTAACGTCGTCGCAGACAAAGAAGTCCTTGCCGAGGTGCTCCTTCAGGACCTCATCCATGTAGGGCTCCACGAAAGGAAGCTGTCCGGAACGGAGAATCTCCTTGCGGCGCTCGTCTACTTCGATTCCGTAGACAGTATATCCGAGGTGGGAGAATCCGAGGGCGGTGGTCAGTCCGACGAATCCGAGTCCGAAGACGGTGACTGCCGGCATTCAGTTGGCCCCCTTGTTGGCGAGGTCTTCCTTGACGTACCTCATGAACCTGCGCACTCCTTCCTCGACCCTGATGGTAGGGTCGTAATCGAGTACCTTGCGGGCCTTCTCGATATTGGGGCATCTCCTCTGGGGATTGTTGGTGAGATACTGCTTGTCCTCGGACTGAGCGTATTTGACCTCTCCCTCATAACCAAAGATTTCCTTTCCTGCCTGCTTATAGATTTCTGCAAGCTGTGCCATTGTAATCTCGGGAGTCTCGACACCAATGTTGAAGTAATCGTAAGTTCCGTGCAGGAGCGCTTTGAGGTATCCTGCGACCGAATCCGCAACATAGCAGAAGGTCCTGGTGGGGCTTCCGTTGGAAAGAATGACAATATCCTTGTGCTCCACCACATTCTTCAGGAAGTCTGCGGGAACACGCTTGTCCCCGAGCCTCATGCCGGGACCGTAGTTGTTGAAAGGCCTGACGACGGCGATGGGCATGCCGTACTTCTGGGAGAAGAGCATACACATGGTCTCACCGAATCTCTTGGACTCATCATAGCAGGCACGAGGCCCAGTGCAGGAAACGAATCCCCTGTAGTCCTCCTGGGTGGGGATAGCATCGGGGGTGGGGTCACCGTAGATCTCACTGGAGGAGAAGAACAGGAATCCGTCGACTTTCTTCTCGACATAATAGTCGAAGAGGTTCCTGAGTCCCCAGATGTTTGCATCGAGGGTCTCGATGGGGTACTGCCTGTAGAAGGTGGGGGAGGCGATGGACGCCATATGGATAATGTAATTTGCATCCTTGGCCTCGAGAATAGATTCAATCCTGTCCTTGATGATGTCGAACTTGCGGATGATGAATCTCTTATCCTCTTTGAAATCCTCTAACCAGTCGGGGGTTCCGAGCATGAAGTTGTCGAGGGCGATGACGTTCTTGACGGAGAGCCTGTCTCCGAACTCCTTGAAGAAGTTCATGAAGTAGAAACCAAGGAATCCTGCACAACCGGTAATAAGGACTGTTTTTCCAGATAACTTGGCTTTCTCCTCGTCGGAAAGTCTATCCAGCGTGTAATCCAGATCTGCTTTCAACTGGGAATTGAACATAAGTGTGTGAGTGACGGCTATATAATATATATTTCGTTAAGTTGGCATTTGCGACATCCCGAAAATAACTCTAAACCAATCCAATTCACCATTAAATGGGAGGGTACGGCTTTTTATAGCAGTTTATGATAAGTCCACGCGGGGAGGAAAAATGGATTTCAGGGTATCGGAAATCAAGCACTGGCTGGATACTCATGATGAAAAATTCTTCCTCATTCTCATAGTGCTTTTCACGGCCGTATGGTCCCTGCTGACGTTCAACAAGACCGCCCCCGTTACCGAGGGATGGTTCACGGTCTACGCGGATCTCATCCTCAGCGGGAAGATGCCGTACTCGGACTTCGAACTCACGTTCACTCCGCTGTACACCTATTTCACCGCCGGAGTCAATGCGGTGTTCGGTGACCATCTTATAGTCTGGAGGATCATCGGTTCCATCCTCTTCGTACTGACAGGAGTGTTGGCATTCAAGCTCTTCCGTTTGTTCTTCCCCACGGAGACTGCCCTGCTGTCCACCCTGATATCGGTGATGATCCTCTTTGCGGAAGGCATCTTCATCTCCTACGACTACGTGTACTTCTTCAACTTTGTCGTGTTCCTTCTGTCCTACCTCTTACTCAAGGTGCTGGGACAACAGGAAGAGGTCTCGATGGCCCGGCAGAATCTCGACCTGCTGCTGATAGGAATCCTAGCAGGACTGTCATTCTGGCTGAGGCAGTCGACGGGGCTCATACTCATCGTATATCTGCTCATATTTCTATTGGTGGTCGCAAAGTTCCAGAAACAGTATCGTGTGAACTACGTCAACCTGCTCGCTTTCCTCGCAGGGGTAGCCATTCCCATCCTGGCACTGTTGGCGATATTCGCAGCGATGGGGGTGCTGGATTCCTTCATCCACATGATGTTCTTCTCCGGCTCCAAAGGCAGTTTCGTCGTCATGCTGACTGGGTTCCTCGTCAGGATTGTCGAAGAACGCTGGATTTTCCTGCTGATAGGCATCGGATTCGCATTGTTCACCCTATTCTTCAGGAACGCGGAGAAGAGGGATCCCGCCGTATCGAGAACCCACCATGAACTCACACTGATTGTGGCCTGCATGCTGTTCCTCTTGCTGACGTTGTTCCTGAGGGAACTTAGCGAGATCTGCACCACCTGGGTCCTCGGACCGATGGATCTTTGCGCGATAGTTTTCAGCTTCATATGCACCTATTTCCTCGTAGTACTCGTCAAAGGCTTGAACAGCGTCCGCCTGGGTAAAGAAATAGAACCGGGAAGGATGTCCATCCTGTTCTTTGCGGGAATCCTGTTCGTTATCGCTTTCGGAGGAGGCACTTCGGCAGATGTTACGTTCCGCCACTGTTTCATGTGCTTCGGACTGCTCACAGGTATGCTGATCCTCAAAATCAGAGAACTCCCCAAGAAAGAACTTCGGTTGGCACTCGACTTCATCATTGTAGGAGCGGTCGTCTGCACACTGGTATCCACAGTCTGCATCAAGGAGAACAACACCTATGTATGGTTCACCATCGACACCGAATCCTATTTCGCTGCCGACAACTACACGGATATCGACTACTTCGCAGGGATAAAACTCACGGACACAGAGAAGTACGTGTACGAAGATTTCGTCTCAATCTGTCAGACCGAGCTCTCAGATTCGGACCCAATGTATGTGTATGCCGCAACCCCCGTGTTCTATACGCTGGCACATAAGCTCCCCTTCGTCACGGCGCCGGTACCGTGGTTCGATGTCTCGTCCGATGATGCATTGTATAAAGACCTAGACACGGTGAAAGCCGTTGAACCCAAACTCCTAGTTTTTGCGGATCACGGAGAGGACGCCATGAATTACGAGGAGAAGCTCTACCGTAACGGAGAGCCTTCGGGACAGAGAGCAATGTACAAATGGCTACAATCCTGCATGACTGACCCCGGAAGCCAGTATACAGTCAGAGGGGAGTACTTCATCCAAAACTATCCGATATACGTGATGGTTCACATCTGAATATAGTTTCCCTGCGCACATCTTTTATTATGTCCCGCCCATGTTTCATGCATGGACTTCTCCTCTGAAGAAATCGAGGCACTGTACGAAAAGGGTCTGGAATACCTGGAACAAGACAATCCAGAAATGGCTGCCGAACAGTTCCATGCAGCTGCCTCCAAGAACCACGTCCTCTCCCAGCTGGAGCTCGGCAAGCTCATCATTGCCGACCCCAAACTCGGATCTCCCAAGGAAGCGGCAGGATACTTCCGTTCCGCTGCGGAAGCTGGGGATCCCGAAGCCCAAGCCTCCTCGGAAGGATGTACCTCGACGGGGAAGGCGGGGAGCAATCTGACAAAAAGGCATTCAAGTGGGTATCCCTCGCTGCTGAACAGAACGAACCCTACGCTCTCGATTATCTCGGCTACATGTATTACGAAGGCAAAGGTACCGAACAATCCTTCGAAAAGGCACTCGACTGCTTCACAAGATCCGCAGAGGAAGGCAATCCCGAGGGAGCGTTCAACGCAGCCTCCATGCATCTCCAGGGAGAAGGAACTGAAAAGGACCTCGCCAAAGCGGAGGAGTACTTCCTAGTAGCCGCCGACTCCGGCGACCCGATGGCACTCATCGAACTCGCCAAAATTTACATGAAAACAAACAGTGCCAGGATACCCGAACTCGACCAAAGATTCAAAGCCTAACCTCGCCACCAAGAGCAACTGAACATTGATTTTTGGCTTTGGGACCGAAAGCAAAAAGTGTCCCGGCCGGAATGTTCAGTTATGACACAAAGAACCTTAACGACTGGGACGGAACTTCCCAGTCCGAACGAGAATATATCAGTTCCGACGGGGCTCGTAAAAACAATCGAACATTATCTCGGTGCCACAGGCGTATTGGACTTTGTGGATACGTTCAAGCACCGTGGTGTACCCATGAGCAGGATCCTTACAGCGATGTGCACGCACATCCTCATGGGCAGCAATTCCATGAGCAGGTGTTCCGATTGGCTGAAGAACAGGGATGTGAGGAAGGAACTCGGATTGGATTCGGGTTTGTCGCAGAGGACCATTAACCGTGCTATTTCGCTCATAGGGGATCACAGCGATGAGATCCTAGTGAGACTGTGGGAAGGTCTCGATGCAAGAATCATTTCGAGAACACTGATGTGAACATCGACGGTTCGGCAGTGGTGGTAAACGGCCCCGAAGCGGAGCTCGGGGCCGTGGGGTACCCAAGGGATTTCAGGGACCAGAGCAGGAAACAGGTGGAGTTCCTGACAGCGGAACTCCAGAAATCGAGGATCCCATTCTTCATGAGGGCATACAAAGGGAACACTTCCGACCCTGAGCAATACCGGGATGCCCTGCCGGATATCTTCTCCATGATTCGGGAAGGGTCGTGGATAATCGTGGACAACGGGGGAGCCTCTGGAGACATATTGGATTCCATAGTGAAATCGGGGCACAAGTATCTCACCAGGGTGAAGATGAACGCTTCCGATGACAAGAGGATAGCCGATCCCGAGTGCAAATGGGAATATGTGGAGGACGGGGTGTGCTGCAAGAAACATACCTTCGATTCGTCCGGAAGGACGACGTATCTGTTCTTCTCCCTGGACAATTGGTACCGTTCGTACCATTCCGCTTCCAGGAGCTTCGACCGCATGGTCGAAGCGGTGAAGACCTATGAGGGCGGGCATTTCAGGAAGTCTGATTTCGTTACCGTGAAGAGGAACGTACTCGCAGATATCGAGGTGAAGGTGAGTCTGCAGACCAAATTCACATTCGAAGAGAACGAGAGGGAAGGCATCATCAGGGAGATCATGGGTGCCCGTGCAGGGATTTTCAAACTGGAATCCTCGGAACAATTGACACCGCTGGAAGCTCTCGACAAGTATCGTGCAAGGGTCACCGTAGAACATTTGATCCACTCCCTGAAAAGAGTCACTGGATTGAAGCCTCTGAGGGTATGGAGTGAATCATCGATCCGCGGATCGATGATGCTGGCCCTTCTTTCCGAGACTGCGATAGCCATGGCAAGATACGAGATGAAAGGCGTAGAAAAAACGGAGAACAAACGGGGAAGGACCAAGACCGTAATCGAGAAACCGAACACCGAATCCATCGTTTCGTCGTTAGGCCATTTGACACTTACGAGGATAATCGGGAACGGGCACAGGAAACAGGCTATCTACAGCAATTGGAATCCTATCTCGAGGGAGATTTTTGGCAATATCCGTGCGGATCTTGAAGGAAATCTGGTAATTCCGGCCTGAAAACACACATTCGGGACCGCGATCATCGAAGCATCGTGCAGCGGATGCTATGCAAATCCATAAGTGGCAAATGGGCCAGACTTCGTTCAGCAGTCACAAAGTGGCGAGGTCAGGTCAAAGAACTTCTCGAGGAAGATGAACGTCTCCAAGAGGATTACGAAGGTTCCTGAATACAATTCGGTCACAATGATGTGACCATCCAATCAATTAATGAGTTCACGAGGTGGCGTACTATATCAAAAATGACGCAATCCTCTTTCTGAACCACATATTCTTTTCGAACTGCACTTTTTTCTCATTCATTCTGTCCACATTCCCCGATTCCTTTCCGATCCGCCTGCCGGGGACGGCAGGCATACATTTCCGAAAGTGTCCGTGAGACCTGTTTTCCCTGCCAAATCCATATCGATTTGTTTAAATATATAGTACGTTATACAGTATTTGTACCATATAAAATAGGGTCAGGTGAATCGATGGGAGTGCCGGAAGAGATCAGAAAAGTGCCTAGGCCGCCGAACACGGTGGTTGTCGAGAACAAATGCGAAGGACCCAAGCATTACGGGGTACGTGCCCGTGTTGGTGTGAAGTACGTACCGGGCGGCAATCCGCAGCCCATCAATGGAGGAATCATCGGCTACATCTTCGAAGGGAGGTTCGTCCCGGTACGGGACGAACCTGCCGTGAACGGTCCCGACTCCAGATCTTACGGAGCAGCGGCATTCGCCAGAAGAGAATCCGGTGATCTTATGGAGGATTTGTTGGGTACGATGGATATTGATTATGCGATGCGTGCCTATGTTTCCGCTCTTCTGAAAGTGATCAAACCCGGCATCAAAGCCAAAAGAATGAGCATGGAATACAACCGCACGTTCGTAGGCCATTGGTATCCTGGGGTGAATGTTGGGAAGAATGCGATGACAGAGCTGTACCGCAATATCGGTATGGACGGTACCATCCGTGCGGCATTCACTGCCGCACGTCTCGAGAGGGTGATGCCGGGGCATCACCTCATCATAGACGGCATGCTCAAGGAAGACAACAGTTCGGTAAACGACCTGTCGGGGTTCTCGTTCAAAGGGCGTGTGAAAGGCATTCGGAACATCTCGGTGATTTTCGCATACGATCTGGAGAAGAAGGAGATTGTTTGTTCCGAAGTGTTCCCGGGGAATGAGATTGATGCCGCCGCATACTCCGCTTTCATCTGCGATAACGATGTCCGTTCAGGAATCCTCGTTACGGACAAGGGATTCCCCCCTTCCAAAATATCGAAGGAGCTGGATGAGCGTCCGAATCTGCATTTCATAACCCCTTTGAAACGTAACGACACCCGGATAAAGACGAATAAGATGATGGAATTCACCGGACTCCTGCCGGGTTACGATTCCGGCATCCTCTTCAAGAAAACCAGACTCAAAGGAGGACGGTTCCTCTATTCGTTCAGGGATCCTGAGAAGGCCGCCATCGAAGAGGCGGCCTACCTCAGGCGTCTGAACGGTGAATTCGATAACGACAAATTCTCCGAGAAGGAGCAGTTCGGAACAATCACATTCCTCTCCGATGAGGATCTGAAACCGGAGGATGCTTATGCAATATACTCCGAACGCTGGCTTATCGAGATGGTCTTCAGATTCTACAAGAACGACATCGACTTGGCGACGACGGATGTACAGGATGATTACACGGTCATCGGGGAGGAGTTCGTGAATCTCATCGCTACGACAATAACCTGCAGGATGCTGAAATGTGCTCGTGATTCGGGACTGTTGGGCGAGATGTCCTTCGGAGACATCCTCGATGATCTCTCGGGAGTATGGAGAAAGACGGATTGTGACGATGAAAACCCCGGACGCGATTCGAAAGGGTGGGTCCACCCTTTCGAATATGCCCTGGATGAGATGGTCGTTCTGCATCTCGCAAAAGGCCGTGTGAAGACCGAGACCATAAAAGGGTTACTCGACAGGTCCGATAGAAGGAAGAACCCGGACAAGCCACCGAGAAAACGCGGTAAGCCAAAGAAGTCCCAGAGCTGATATAGTACGTTAGTTCGTGAACTCATTAATAAATGTAATCAGAGGAGCGGACGGCCTCCTTCACATCGTCACAAACGATGAACTGCTTTCCTAGATGTTTGTTAAGAACGTCCTCCATATAAGGCTCCGAAAACGGAAGCTTTCCGGAGCGAAGAATGTCTTTACGACGCTCATCGACTTCGATTCCGTAGACTTTGCATCCGATATGAGAGAAACCGAGCGCAGTTGTCAGTCCGACAAAACCAAGTCCGAACACAGTCACCGTAGGCATCAGTTGGCCCCCCTGCTTTGAAGCTCTTCTTTCATGTACCTCATAAAACGCCTAACTCCCTCGTCCACCTTGATTGTAGGATTGTAATCCAAGATCTTGCGTGCCTTGGAGATATTCGGGCACCTTCTCTGAGGATTGTTGGTAAGGTACTGGCGATCTTCAGAGGTTGCGTATTTGACTTCTCCATTGTAGTCGAAAATCTCCTTCCCAGCCTCTTTATAGATCTCTGCAAGCTGAGTCATGGAGATTTCAGGAGACTCTACACCAATATTGAAGTAATCATATTCTCCGTGAAGAAGACTTTTGAGGTATCCTGCAACCGAATCTGCAACATAACAGAACGTCCTGGTAGGGCTTCCGTTGGAGAGAATAACGATGTCCTTCCCTTCAATAACGTTCTTGAGGAAATCAGCAGGGACGCGCTTGTCACCAAGCCTCATACCTGGACCGTAGTTGTTGAACGGCCTCACTACCGCAATCGGCATGCCATATTTCTGAGCGAAAAGCATACACATCGTCTCTCCGAACCTCTTGGATTCATCGTAACAGGAGCGGGGGCCAGTGCAGGAGACATTACCGAAATAATCCTCCGATGTTGGCACGGCCTCAGGGACAGGATCACCGTATATCTCACTGGAAGAGAAGAACAGGAATCCGTCTACCTTCTTGTCTACATAATAATCAAAGAGGTTCCTAAGTCCCCAAATATTGGCATCGAGTGTTTCAATCGGATACTGTCTGTAGAATGTCGGAGACGCAATCGATGCCATGTGGATGATGTAATTGGCGTCTTTAGCCTCCTCGATGCTCTCGATGCGATCCTTGATAATGTCGAATTTGCGAATGATGAATCTGTTGTCTTTTTCGAACTCCTTCAGCCAATCCGGGGTTCCGAGCATGAAATTGTCTAACGCAATCACTTTCTTCACGGCAAGTTTGTCGCCAAACTCCCTGAAAAAGTGCATAAAGTAGAATCCAAGAAAACCGGCGCAACCTGTAATAAGAACGGTCTTGTTCTGCATTTTTTCTTGCTCTTCCTTGGAAAGTCTCCCCAGGGTGTATTCCAGGTCGGCTTTCAGTTGCTTATTCGACATACTATCGGGGATGCCAATTAATATAATAAGAGTTACCTAAAAGACTCAAAGAGCCATCGACGGTTTACCACATATACCTAAGCGCTCGTTCACGATTAACCAGTCTATGATGGTGAGAAATGATTACCACTTCATCAACTCTGATAAGGAAAACGATTCAGAAGACAATATCGTCAGCATCGATGCTGTTTCTTGTTCTATCTGCCCTGTCTCTTGTGGTTCTTCTTTGTTTACTCCTATTGACAAGAGGAGATTACTTCTACCACGTTATCGACTTTAATCCTGCGAGTTACGTTTTCGGAGATCACTTCGATAGCGTCATGTATAGCTCCGATAACCCATATTCAAAATGGAAGGTGATCTATCCTCCCATAATCACAGGAGTTTATGCATTCATAGGATGGATTACAATCCCCTACGCCGATGGAACTGGAGACAATCTAGCACGTATCCTGTCTACATCCGACTCATCCATCGTTGTGTTCGTAATCTTCATGGCTTTGGGCATCTACGCGGTTCATTTCGTATTTCAGCGCCTCGTATCCCGGAGATATTCGGTTTCAAAAACGGAACTCCTGTTCTTCTTCATCCTTTTCTCCCTCCCGGCATTGTACGCCATCCAGAGGGGGAACTGCATCTTCTATGCAATCGTCTTCATGCTCCTGTTCATCCTCGGATACCGCTCCGAGAAAAAATGGATCAGATACGCGTCTTACGTCTGCCTCGCAATCGCAACGGGCATCAAGCTGTATCCCGCCCTCCTCGCCATCCTGATCCTCCGCGAAAGGGAGATCAAAGAATTCCTCATCTGCGTCGGACTCGTCGCAGGAGTGTTCCTGGTATCATTCCTCTTTACGGACGGGGATCCGATATCGTTCCTCGATAACTTATTCTCGTTCTCCTCGCCCCACGACACCAGCAGGAGCCGTATTGGGATCCGCGAATGGTTCGCTGCCTTCGGACTGTATTTCTTCGACGACAACCTGAATTACATCGGACTCCCGGTAACGCTGTTCTTCCTGGCTGGTTCCCTTCTGCTAATCGTCTTTGACAGGGAAATGCCGCTGTGGCAGGCGATCACCCTGCTCGGATGCAACATGGCCATCGGCGTCGGGGTATCCACCACCTACGGTTTCCTCTACCTGCTCCCCGGATTCATCTTCTTCATCACCCAATACGAGAGATGGGACAGACCCACACAGATCATAACGGTGCTGTTCGCACTGATATTCGCACTTGTCCCCAGCGTACCGATGATCAAGAGTTTCTGCACGTTCGGGATAATGCTCATCATCCTCTACTCGAGCATCAAACACCTCAAAGAGTCGAGGGGCCTGAAAACGAACCAGTCAACCGCCCCTCAGGCATGATTATCTAAAAATCAAAGAACACCATACGGGTGACTAATCGGGATTATCATGGCAATCGTCTACACTTGTTTCAGCACGGACATCGTGCACGAGGGGCACCTCAACATCATCAAGAACGCCCAGAAGTACGGCGACGTTTACGTGGGGGTCCTTTCCGACAAGGCCACGATCCGCTACAACAAGTTCCCGACGGTCTCCTTCGAGGACCGCTTCAAGATGATTGAGGCCATCCCCGGGGTCACCAGGGTCCTCGTCCAGGACGATGTCATGTACGACGGCATCGTCAAGCAGATCCGTCCCGATTACATCATCCACGGCGACAACTGGAAGACCGGTGCCATGAAGGCCATCCGTGACAACGCCGAGAAGCTCATCGCCCCCTACGGCGGCAAAATTATCGACGTCCCCTACACCTTCAGCGAGAGCGTGAGGAGGGAGGATGCCAGGATCAAGGAGAAGCTCGCCATGCCCGAGTATAGGAGGAAGCGTCTGAAGCAGCTCCTGGCACTCCGCCCCATCGTCAAGGCTATGGAGGTTCACAGCGGCCTTACCGGGCTCATCGTCGAGAAGACCTGCGTGGAGCACAACGGCGAGATTGATCAGTTCGACGCCATGTGGCTGAGCTCCCTCTGCGATTCCACCGCCAAGGGCAAGCCCGACATCGAGGTCGTCGACATGACCTCCAGGTTCAGGACCATAGATGACGTCATGGAGGTCACCACCAAGCCGATCATCTTCGACGGCGACACCGGAGGGCTTCCCGAGCACTTCGTTTACATCGTACGCTCCCTCGAGAGGATGGGCGTGTCCGCGGTCATCATCGAAGACAAGACAGGTCTCAAGAAGAACTCCCTCTTCGGCACCGAGGTCAAACAGACCCAGGACTCCATCGAGAACTTCTGCGAGAAGATCAAGGCCGGGAAGAGGGTGCAGCTCACCGATGACTTCATGATCATCGCCAGGATCGAGAGCCTCATCCTGGAACAGGGCATGGATGACGCTTTAGCCAGGGCCAGGGCATATGTTGCCGCGGGAGCGGACGGAATCATGATCCACAGCAGGAAAAATGATCCCGCGGAGATCCTCGAGTTCTGCGACCTGTTCAGGAAGGAGAACAAGGACACTCCCATCGTGGTCGTCCCGACCTCTTTCAACTCCATCACCGAATCGGAACTTGCTGAACATGGTGTGAACATCGTCATCTACGCCAACCAGCTCACCCGCAGCGCGTTCCCCGCCATGGAACAGACCGCGAAGGACATCCTCAGGTACCACCGGGCCCAAGAAGTCGACTCCCGTCTACTTCCGATCAAGGACATCATCTCACTTATAGACGAACTCTGAGGTCTGAAAATGGATGCAGGCGACTTTGCAAAGATACTCGGTGCGGATTTCTTTACCGGCGTCCCGGATTCCCAGCTCAGGCAGCTGTGCGATTATCTGATGGACACCTATGGTATCGACCCGAAACATCACCTCATAGCCGCCAACGAAGGAAACTCCGTCGGTCTGGCAGCAGGTTACCACCTTGCAACTGGAAAAGTGCCAGTCGTCTACTTGCAGAACTCCGGAGAAGGCAACATCATAAACCCGCTTGCATCGCTAATTAGCGAAGAGGTCTACGCCATCCCTTGTATCTTCATCATCGGATGGAGAGGTGAGCCCGGGGTTCATGACGAACCCCAGCACATACAGCAAGGTAAGGTAACCACGGAACTCATGAATGTTATGGATGTACCGTTCATGATTATTGGCAAAGATACAGACATCGAAGATGTATCTTCCCAGTTCAAAGAATGGCAACCTCTTCTGGATAAGGGTAGACAGGTCGCTTTTATAGTTCAGAAAGGAGCGTTCACCTACTCCAACAAGGTATCTTACAAGAACAAAAGCAAACTTGTTCGGGAAGAAATCATAAAACTCATTGTAAAAGCTAGCGGTGATGACCCCATTGTCTCGACTACTGGAAAAACCTCAAGAGAACTCTTCGAAGTTAGAGAGTCCCTTGGACAAGGACACAATAATGATTTCTTGACCGTTGGTTCAATGGGCCACAGCTCTTCCATAGCCCTTGGCATCGCGATTAACAAACCTAAAACCCGCATCTGGTGCATCGACGGAGACGGTTCTGCACTAATGCACATGGGATCCATGGCCACTGTTGGTGCTGTGAAGCCCGTTAATTTAATTCATATAATCATCAATAATTTCGCACACGAATCTGTCGGTGGAATGCCCACTGTTGCTAATTCTGTCGATTTCGTATCCGTTGCAAAAGCATGTGGGTATGCTTATGCTGTTAAAGTCGATACCTATGAAGACCTAAAGTGGAAATTCACCGTTGTAAAGAGTATCGAGGGCCCTTGTTTCATCGAGATAGATTCCGCCATCGGCTCCAGAGAGGACCTGGGGAGACCCACGACCACTCCCGTCGAGAACAAGGAAGCGTTCATGCGTCACCTATCCGAGTGAATCACAGGGTCTTCACATATTCTCCCAGGATCTTGGTGAATTCCGCCATCTCCTCGGGACGGATGTCACCGATATTCGCAATGCGGAACGTGGGCAGGGTGCTCATCTTACCCGGATAGATCGTGAATCCCCTGCTTCTTGCAAGGTCATGAAGTGTGTTGAAATCGTACTTCTCCGAACTCGGATTCTCGATGGAGATAATGAGATGGGACTGTTCCTCCTCGGAAACGATGCTCCTCAGCCCCAGCTTCTTGACGGCATCCATAAGAATGTGCCAGCACTCCGTGTAACGGGCATATCTTCCCTCGATGGTCTCCAGTTTCGTCTCGATGATCGCCTGCCTGAGTGCGTAGAAGGTCTGCACCGGAGGAGTGAACCTCATCTGGTGGGTCTTCTGGAAGTAGGCGTTCTGATCGTAGATGTTGAGGTAGTAGTTGCGCATCGGGTAATCCTTGATCGCCTCGAGCGCATCCTTCCTGCAGAACACGAACGCGATGCCAGCCATCCCCTGGATGTTCTTGTTGGAGGTTGAGGCCATAAAATCGATGCAGTCCTCGTCCATGTCGATGGGTACGGCGGCGAACGCGCTGACGGCATCCACGATGGTAACGATGCCCTTGGAGTGGCAGAACCTGCAGAGCTGCGGCACTGGATTGAGGATGCCGGTCGTGGTCTCGTGATAGATGACTGCGAAATGGGTGAACTTCCCGTCGACCAGCCTCTTCTCGATGTCCGGGATGTCGAGACGGTTGACCCCGTCGCTGTGGTACACTTCGAAATCAAGGCCGTAGATCTCGGCCATCTTTGCCATCCTCTTCCCGTATGCGCCGTTGTCGACAATCAGCAGCTTTCCGGAATCTGGGACACAGGATGATATCATGGCCTCATCGCCGGCGGTTCCGGATCCTCCGAACAGCACCGTCTCGACGCGTCCGGGCTTACCTGCCATAAGTGCCAGCTCGTCCGCGACCCACTCGACCACGTCCCCGAACTCGTTCTCGCGGGGACAGATATCGGCCTGGACCTGGGCATACTTCACACCGTCGGTGGTGGTGGCCGGACCGGGGTTCAGAAGGACCTCCCTGCGGACATCCATGAGGGACTCGTTCTCCTTCACATGGGGATAGACCGTTCCCAGGGCGCGCTTGAGGTGGTCCTCGCAGTCGATCTCGCACCAGACGTAGTGTTCCACTGTGCGGACGTGGATGCCGCTGCCGTGGGTGGACACGTAGGTCATCGCGACCTCGTATTCCATCTTCGGCTGGACCGCCTTCTCGGCGTTCATGTACTCGACCATGCGGGACAGTGTGTCCTTGGAGAGTTTGGTGATGCCCACGAGCTCCCCCGCGACGGTCCCGATCTCCTCCCTCTTCTTGGAGTGGCGCAGGAGATTACCGTCAGCATCGGTCTCGAGATAGACCTCATCTCCGGATCCGGTCTTCCCGGACGCGAGGATGACGTCGCTGTGGCAATCGTTGACCAGGACGAACAGCCCTATGCGGTCATAGACCAGATCGGATTCCAACAGGAGGAACTCGCCGTAGACCTTCTCGGCACAGCATGCGAGGGTCCCCATGCTGCCGGTGTTCGCATAATCGGGATTGTGGGCGAGGGTTATGCAGGAGTATTTCTCCGCCAGCTTCTCGTAGTATTCGCTGCAGTGGCCGGTGCCGATGATGATCTCCTCCACGCCCGCCCAGATGAGCTTGCGTACGGAACTCTCGACGATAGCCATGCCGTCGATCTCCAGGAAACCCTTGGGCATGGTGGCGGTACGGTCCTTCAGACGGGACCCCAGACCCCCTGCCATGATAACTGCCTGCCTGATCATGTGGAACACTTCTGCCCCTTGATGAATGCAGGATGATATATGCTTGATTGTCCGACACGGTATTATACGCACTAACCAATCGCATGGGTGCCCATGAACGATGAACAGGCCCGCCTGATTTCGATGTACAAGGATGTCTCCGAGGTTCTGGAATCACACGGCATCCCCTTCTACCTCTGCTACGGATCCGCTCTCGGCGCCGTCAGACACGACGGTTTCATCCCATGGGACGACGACATCGATCTGGCCGTTTGGGAGAAGGACCTGCCCCGCATCGATGATGCGATGACTCAGGATCTTGATTCAAACAAGTACTACTGGCACTTTCCTTCCGCCGATACCCACCCGCATGTCATCCTCAAAACGGAGGACTTCGAGGACGACCTAAAGAACAAAAGGGCCCCCTTCATCGATCTCTTCGTTCTGTCGGATTCCCCGTCTACAAAGGTCCGGTCCCTGCTGATCAAGCTGCCGGTTGCAGGCATCCACCTGTCCGCCACCGTAGTCGACCACATTTCCTCGATAAGGCTGCATAAATGTCTTGCATGGACGGTGGGAGTGTTCCAACGCCTTGCGGACATGATATGCAACAAGGACACTCCTCTTTCAGTCATACGCTGTGCGATACGTCAGAACGATGTCTTCCCCAAGGAATGGTGGGGCGAGCCGATCATGCATCGGTTCGAGGATACCGATGTGCCCCTCCCGAAAGAATACGATGCCGTCCTCACCCAACTTTACGGGAACTACATGACCCCTCCCCCCGAGGGTGCCCGCTCCGGTGCGACAGGCTACCCCTGCAGTGTCTACAAGGACTACGTCATCGGAAAGAACGGGAAGTGAAACGTACTCTTCTGTACTTTACAAAGCGATACACTTATCGATAGTACCGATAATGGGGTCGTGTGTCTTCGAAAATCGGCATGTGCATCTACGCGGTTACGGTGCTTTTCTCCGTGATATCCCTGGCTGCGGGAATCTCTCTTGAATCACCGCCGCTGGTCTCCGCGTCCGCCGTGTCAGTCTTCATTTCCGTGCTGTACATTGTGGAGGCATTCCTGGGAAGGAACATCAGAATCGTGTTCCCGATCCTCCATATCATCGCACTCGCCGTCTCTCTGGCACTCGCCTATGGGATCGACACAGAGTGCTACCCAGGATTCAGGCTGTGCGTCATACCGTATCCTGTACTCGGATTCTGCGCGGTCATCTCCCTGATTGCATTCTTCAACCTGAAGTTCTACAGAGAGCTCATCGCGACGTTCATCTTCCTGTTCGGACTGGCCATCTCCAGTTTCACTGGGGTGGTCATCTACATGCTGTATCACTCCGAGTTCGATATCACCGTCAACAACGCACTGAACACCCAGGAGTTCGCTGCCGCATTCGTGTGGTGCATTGTCTTCGCTGTGGCGTTCATGGTCTACGAGAAGATGAAGGGTCTGCCCCGCTTCTTCGATTCCGAAAGGGTTTTGGAGGGAGAGGAATGACCGACGTCGAGTTCGAGAGGAAGATCGATCTCGCATGCATTTTCCTATTCCCCGCGGGTCTGCTGATATTCTTCGTCCTTGCGAGACTCGGATACGCCACCGGCGAATACGGCGACACGTACATCGCTGCCACCCACATCGTCATCGCGATGCTCGTGGCGATCATCCCTGCGATCCGCTACACCAGGAAACTGGTGTTCCCGTACTGGTTCGTGATCATTATCACCCTCAACATCTACGCTTACGGAATCCCGCTGTTCCTCGGGTTCTACGACAACTTCTGGTGGTGGGACGAGTTCGCCCACTGGATGTCGACCCTTTTTGTCTCCATGGTCGTGTTCGTTGCGCTGTGCCTGATCCAGTGCTTCGGCGGAAGGACTGATATGCCTACAGGCATCCTATGCTTCCTCACCTTCATCGGAGGATTCGCATTCGGGAACGTCTGGGAGCTCATGGAGGGAACCATCGATTGGCTGGTCGGCGGGGACTACATGCAGCACCACATGGCCGATTCCCTGGAAGACATCCACATGGACTTCCTCGGTGCGCTGACCATGGGAATCGTCGGTTTCGTCCTCCTCAAGCGCAAATCGCCAGAGGATATCGTCGCGAGCATGGATGAGAAGCACATCATCTACAACGCGACCCACCATCACAAGAAGTGATGTTCTCCTGACCGATTGTAATATATCCCCTGATGGCGGTGCCAGAACCGTGTCTACTCCCAAGAACCACCCCCGTTACAAATCCCTCATGGTGAGGGAACACCTCGCAGATATGGTCGCACAGGGCCTCGTGACCCCCACCGGCCTCATCTCCCATGGGAGGGGGGAGGCTTTCGATTATCTGATGGGTGAGCACACCATAACCCCTGCATTAGAGGCTGAAAAAGCCGCAGCAGCATTCCTCCTCAAAGCGAAGAAACCCATCGTCTGCGTGAACGGAAACTCCATCGCACTGGAACCCGGGGGATTGATTGCTCTGGCACAGTCCGTTCCCGCTAAAATGGAGGTCAACATCTTCCATCGCACAGAAGAGAGAATGGAGCAGCTCATCGAGTACATGGAATCCCAAGGGGCGAAAGGCATCCTCGGGAGGAATCCCGATGCAAGGATCCCCAACCTCACATCCGATAGGGCACTCTGCACGAAGGAGGGGATCTTCGATTCCGACGTGATCGTCGTTCCTATCGAGGACGGCGACCGCGCAGAAGCCCTCATCGCCATGGGGAAGACAGTAATCTCTATTGACCTGAACCCCCTGTCAAGAACATCCAGGGTGGCATCCGTCCCCATATCCGACGAAATCAGCAGAGCGGTGGAGAACATTAGGAAGTTCGTCGAGGAACTCCGCGGAAAGGACGATGAGATCGATGCCATAATCAAACAGTTTTCATCGGTCAGGACCCGCAGGGACACCATCGACCACATATGCAAATCACTGATGTCCGAATTCGGAGAGTAATCAAATGGACGAACTCGTAAAGAAAGGAAGTCTCAGGCTCCACTGGGCCTACGAGCACATGCCCGTGATCCAGGAGATCGATAAAAAATTCCGCAAGGAACAGCCCCTTGCCGGCCTCAAGATCGGAATGGCCCTCCACACCGAGGCCAAGACCGGAATGCTTGCCGTCACCCTCGCCAACGCGGGCGCGGAGATCAGGCTCGCAAGCTGCAACCCCCTGTCCACCGACGACTCGGTCGCTGCCGCCCTCCGCGAGGAGTTCGGACTCAAGGTCTACGCCAAGAAGTTCGAGAGCGACGAGGAGTACTACGCCAACCTCAACAGCGTCCTCGACATGAAGCCAGACTTCGTCATCGACGACGGTGCGGACCTCATCACCATGGCGCACACCTCCCGCAGGGATGCCCTCTCCAACATCAAGGGAGGGAACGAGGAGACCACCACCGGCATCGTCAGACTCAAAGCCATGGCTGCCGACAAAAAGCTCGAGTTCCCCGTCATGGACGTCAACGACTCCAAGATGAAGTACCTCTTCGACAACCGCTACGGGACCGGGCAGTCCGTCTTCGACGGATGGATGAACGCCACCAACCTCATCGTCGCGGGAAAGAACGTCGTAGTCGCCGGCTACGGATGGTGCGGGAAGGGAGTCGCCATGAGGTCCAAGGGTCTCGGAGCCCTCGTCACCGTCACCGAGGTCGACCCCGTCAAGGCGATCGAGGCGAGGATGGACGGTTTCGAGGTCAAACCCATGAGGGAGGCCGTCAGGAACGCCGACATCGTCCTTACCGTCACCGGATGCAAGGACATCGTCACCAAGGAGGACTTCCTCAACATGAAGGACGGATGCGTCATGGGCAATGCCGGACACTTCGACAACGAGATCTCCAAGAAGGATCTCAACGAGATCTCCGTCTCCAAGGAGCCCGTCAGGGACTTCATCGACTGCTACACCCTCAAAGACGGCAGGAAGCTGTACCTCATCGGAGAGGGAAGGCTGATGAACCTCGCCGCAGGACAGGGACACCCCGCCGAGATCATGGACACCAGCTTCTCCACCCAGGCGATGGCCATCGTCTACATGGTCGAGAACCACGACAAGCTGTCCAACCAGGTCATCCCCGTCCCCGACGAGATCGACAACGAGCTCGCCAGAATCAAGCTGAGGACCCTCGGCATCGAGATCGATTCCTTCACCGAGGAGCAGTACAACTACATCCACAGCTGGCAGGAAGGAACCTGAGAATGAAGATCGCAATAGTGACCGACAGTTACCATCCGCACATGGACGGCGTCATCGCGTGCGTCGACATCATGGAGGAACTGCTCAACGATGGTGAATACTCCGCCGAGATTGTCGCCCCGGATTCGGGGAACGCGGCGGACCACCGCCCCAACGTCCACTATTGCAAATCCATCAAACTCAGTACATACGAGGGATACTTCGTCCCTATCTTCCCCTCCCACACCAAGAGGATCCTGAAGAACATGGGTGCGGACGTCATGCACGCCCAGGGCTACACCCTCATGACCCTGAAGGGAGTGATCGCCGCCCATAGGCTCGGCATCCCCGTAATCTGCACATTCCACACCCTCGGCGGAGACGCCCTTCAGTACTATTCCCCGATCAAGATTCCCAAGAACCTCGGGGTGAAGCTTTCCTGGATCTATTTCCGCCAGCTATCCAAATGGATCGATATTATTGTCACCCCGTCCAAGGATACTGCCGAAGAGCTCCGCGCCAACGGCATCACCAAGGAGATCCGCGCCATTCCCACACCCGTCGACACCAACCGCTTCAAACCCGCCGACGGCTCCAGGATCAGGGAGAGGCACTGTCTCCAAGGCAAGAGGGTCATGGTCCATGTCGGAAGGGTCTCCTTCGAGAAGGAGATAAACCGCATCGTGGAGATCATGCCGAGGCTCGACGAGGACATCGTCCTCCTGGTGGTCGGAAAAGGTCCGGCCATGGAACCCCTGAAACAGCAGGCTAAGGAACTCGGCGTCGAGGACAGGGTCGTCTTCGCTGGATTCGTCCCCGACGAGGAACTCACCGAATACTACGGCGCCGGGGACATCTGCATAATGGCCTCCCGCTGGGAGACCGAGTGCCTCACCGTCCTCCACGCGCTCGCCTGCGGACTCCCCGTGGCATGCTCCGATGCAAGGGCCCTCAGGGACTACATGACCGACGGATACAACGGTTTCCTGTTCGGCGATTCGCCTGACGACATCGTCGAGGCCGTGAACAAATGTTTCGCATCTGGCACTTCCCTGAAAGAGAATGCCATGAAGACCCTTGAGCCCTATTCTTACGAGGCCTACAAGGAGAAGATGCACCAGCTCTACGCCGATGCCATCGCCATGAAATCAGCCGAGAAGGAATAAGTCCGCATACCTCGGCGTGATGGTCCCGAAATACACGTATACGGCATCGGCGGCGGTATCGAACGTTATCTGGCGATCGCCCTTGAAGGAACCGACGGAACATGCCGGAT
The DNA here is from genome assembly GCA_000350305.1 of Thermoplasmatales archaeon BRNA1. Lineage (NCBI taxonomy): Archaea > Methanobacteriati > Thermoplasmatota > Thermoplasmata > Thermoplasmatales > Thermoplasmatales archaeon BRNA1. Next base: position 61,509 of record CP002916.1, on the reverse strand, counting down.
CCAGGGAGGTCCAGTCGCAGACTTGGCTGGCGATGATCTTGGCGAAGCTCATGTCCTTGGTCCACTCGCCTCCGTTGATCAGTATGCCTCCCGAACCGTACTTGGCGAATCCCATGCTGCAGCGTCCGTCATCCGAGAGGTATCCCAGGTTTGTTACGTTGAGAGATGCCACGGGAGCGCGTGACTCGACCTGGTTCTGGGTTATCCCCAAGAGGGAACTAATGTCCGACCTGTCGTCCGCGTCCTCCCTGGTGTCCCTGAAAGACAATCCGAATTCCGAGAAACTCAGGTGGAGGGGCTGTCCGGACCAGCCGTTAAAATCCTTCTCGAGAGGTGCGGAATAGTATCCGAACCTCTCGTAAGCATACCAGTAGGCTATCCCGCCGCTCTCCATCCACGGCTTGAGGAGGTCGAGGGTGAAGATCTCCCCGTTGAACGCGTACACGTTGCAGGGAAGAGCGCCGGAGAAGAACACGACCGACCTCTTAGACGCAGATGCCGTGTCGGAAAGGACCTCCTTCAGGCCTTCGGCATCGATCGTCCTGAACTTCACTCCCACATACTTGAGCTGGGCCTCGAGCTCCTTCTTCTGCGAGAGATCGTCATCGTGTCCCGCCGGGGATGCGTAAGAGTCATCCAGATACAGCAGGACCTCGCGCTCCACGGGGGAATTGAGGTTCACCGCACATATGACGTAATCAGACTCCATGGACGAGTGCATATCCACGGTGATCACGGAACCGTCAGAGTGCGCCTTTGCATCGAAATCGCTGGGATTGAGTGGATACGCCAGCAGGGACCCTGCGGCAAGGAGGATTACCACTATGACGAGGATGAGATGCGGTGTTTCGAGCTTCATATCCTGTGCTCCTCCAAACGGAACGGTCTGAAACGATACACGAACAGGAGGATGGTCCCGATAAGCTGCAGTGCGGCACCGATTATGCAGAACGTCACCTGCAGTAAGCTGTAATCGCCGATACCCGGACCGGAGACGTATGCCTTGACCAGGTCCACAACGGTGTCGATGCTGATGAGATCGGTGTACTGGGCCACCGAGACGAACAGCGCGGCCGGCCCCTCCACCATGATGATGAAGAAGGCTGCACCGAATGATATGAGCAGGAAGGGGGTCAGATATCTCCTGTCATACACCATCGCGTACACGCATATCAGCGGAAGCAGGAGGATGAGATACTCCGGCATGGGGACCCAAAGGAAACCGGTGGCGACGGCCAAGGTGCCGACCATCATGACGAGTTTGGTCTGGTCCTCCAGTTCCGAATAGTACAGCTTGTGTGCCAGATAGAACGACACGATGAGTGCCAGACCCTGCATCCCGATACCGACTATGTAGCTGGTGTGGAAGAGATCGGAGAACATGTTCTCCACCCCGCCGTTCACGAAAACCAGTCCCGCGAACACCGCGAGCACCATGAGCGCCATGACGGCAATGGCCTGCATCGACGAGAGGTGTATCTCCACCTTTCCGACACCGCGCCTGTAGATATAGATGATTATCGCAACCAATACGATTGCTCCGACTGCTAACTCGGGGATGTGTCCGGCGAACTTCCCCACGATTCCCCCTGCACTGTCCACCCTTCCGAACAGGAATGCCCATGTGTCCGAGAACGTACCGTCCAGAAGCTGCGGGTAATAGAGGAGGAAGAAGGCTGAAAGCACCCCCAGGACCGCCATGAACACCCCGTTAACAATCGCCCTGCTGTCCCCCCTGTTCTGCTTCAGCAGGAACGCAAGAAGGATGGGGAACAGGTACACCGGGAATATCTTCATCAGCGTGGCGATACCGAGAGAGAGCCCGGCGAGGTAGTACTTCTCCCTGGCTGCGAAGTATACCGATATAAGTGCTAGCAGTCCGCAGTAAATGTCGAACATGCCGTGGATGCTGGATTCCACGAGTATTATGGGAGAGAGGAATATGAGCGCGAAGGCCACGTCCCCCTTGCTCTGGTCGTCCGTAAGTTTCGCCACCATCCACCGGACCAGGAACGCACAGAGGACGTCCCCGACGACCATCATGAACTTGAAACTGGCAAGGAACCCTATGGTCTGGAGCGCCGGCGTGAAATCGAACAGCGACTGCAGAGGGATCATCGCATCGCTCTGTCCGGAGAACGTCCCGACCCCGAACAGTTGCGTCCCGATCATCAGGGAGACGCTCACCAGGTATCCAAATGCGGGACCGTAATTGTATCCCGACCTCGCATAGAACCCGTCCCCCGACACGATGTTCTCCCCGGTGCGGTACCATCCCCAGGAATCGACGTTGGTCAGAGGAAGGAACAGGATCCTGAGGACCAGGCCTATTATCAGAACCGTAAGCACCGGGTGCTTCAGGGAACACAGGTGCCTGTCGATGGATTCGTACGTCCTCGATAATGCCTTCGTCAGATCCATTTGGAACCTTCCGTTGATGGGGATACAACGTAGGGATGCATTATGTATTTTGGCTAAGTGCGTCCGGACCCGAAACGATGACTCATTCTTACGGAATGCCCGATTTATCATCAAATACGTCCAATTTTGAACATCGACTGCGAAAAATTGCCGTCTGTTCCGGAAAAGCATTCAGTCGGTTATTTAACCGCCCTTACGATACCATAGGGCATGATTACCGCGATACTCTTGGCCGGCGGAATCGGCAAGAGAGTCGGAGACCCGACGCCCAAGCAGTTCCTGGAAATCAAGGGCAAGCCCATCATAGCCTACGCCCTGGATTACTTCCAGAACAACCAGTACGTGGACAGGATCGCGGTCGTGTGCCTGCACACCTGGGAGGAGAGGCTCTCCGAGATCAAGGAGAAGTACAACTACACCAAGCTCACCCATGTGATCCCCGGCGGGAAGAACGGCATGGAATCGACATACAACGGCCTCAGAGGCATCGCCGACGTGATGCACGAGGACGACATGGTCATCATCCACGATGCCGTTAGGCCCCTCATCTCCGAGGACATTGTGGACGACTGCATCTACATCTGCAAGAAGCACGGCAACGCCTGCTCGAGTGTCGCAATGCAGGAAACCATCGTCAGGACCAATGACGGAATCAGCGGCAACGTCAACATAGACCGCTCGGACGTCATGCGCGTCCAGACCCCGCAGGCCTACAGGTACGGGGACATCCTCTCCAAGTACGAGCAGGCCTACAAGCAGGGTATCACCGATTCGGTCTACGCCAACACCCTCTACATGGAGATGGGCGGAAGGATCTTCTTCTCCAGGGGATCGGTATACAACCTCAAGGTCACCATGCTCGAGGACCTGGATTATATCAGGCTGATGCTCGAGTTCAACGACATTCACAAAAAGAAGATACCGCCCGCCTGAGACCCTCTTCCATACCGAATCTGGGTTCCCATCCGAGTTTCTTGATCTTTGAAATGTCCAGCACGGCGGTTGTCGCTTTGGAGTATCCCCTGTTCTCCTCTTCGCTTACCTGCTCGAATCTCAGCTGGGTTCCCGCGATGTCCGCGAGGGCCTCTGCGATCTCCTTCAGCGTGAGGTTCGGTTCCCTCCCGGACACGTTGTATGCCTCCCCTCTGATCCCGTTGAAGAACAGGAACAGTATCGCATCGACGGCATCCGCCGAGTAAACGTAGGAGTAGAGCTGGGTGCCGGCGCTCTTGAGGACTATATCCTCGCCACTGACCGCGTTCCTGATGAACTGCGACAGGGCCTTGTTGTCCGAATCCCTGAGAGTGGGGCCGTAAGAACGGCTGATGCGGGGTATGATGAAATCGATGTCCTTCACCGCGCCGTATGCCTGACAGAGTGATTCGCCGGCGCGCTTCGATTCGTTGTACCCCGCGCGCACGGTGTTGCAGTCGATATATCCGCAGTAATCCTCGGAGAATTTCCCAACGTCCCCGCGGTTCTGACCGTAGATCTCGACCGAGGACGTGAACACGAATCTGCCGCCCTTCTCTCCGGAGAACACGTCGAGGGAGTTCTTCAGCCCCGAGATGTTCGTCATAACGGTGCCTATCGGATCCCCCGCATACTGCTCTGGGCAGGTGTTGCTGGCACATTCAAAGATGGAGTCGAAGACGCCTCTGTCGGCGAATGGCATGTTGACATCCTGCTCGATTATCTCGAAATAACCCTTCCCGACAAAGTCGGAGAATCTCTCCTCGATCGCCTTCCCGTGACGGGACAAGGCCGCGACTGTGAAACCGTATTCCTCCGCCTTCCCCAGGAGAACGTCGGCAAGGAGCGATCCGAACATACCCGTGGCCCCGGTCACGAGGACCCTCTGTCCGCTGAGCCTCCCCCAGGGATAATCCCTCGATATGAGGAAATCCAGGTCCTCTCTGTATTCGCGGGTGGGCTAGAACATCTTCTCATCCTCATGATTTGCGTGCCGGGATCTTCCTCAGCAGCGATATGTATCTCACGAAGGCGCCGACAGGATAAGCGATGCCGTAGATTATGATGAAAATATCCAGGCAGTCTATGGCGGCGAATACCGGGATGAGGACCATCATGTTGGTGAACGCCAGGGGGTTCAGCATCATGGCCGCCTTCAGCAGCGACCTGTTCTTCATCTTCTCGCCCTCAATCCCGAGCGACCCTCCGTTTGCGGTGAATCCCTCTATGGGGTTCACCCTGTCGTGGACGCTCCCCGCGTCGATGATGACCACCATGCTGATCCCTGCAAGGAATCCGAGGAAGAGGTAGTACATCGGGTCGATGTCGAACCCGAACAGCTCTGCCCTGCCGCCCACGAACGCACCGTATCCGATGAAGAACATCATCAGCGGGAACGTGGAACGGTGGTTGATCCCGTCCTGGTAGTCTCCCCTGGCGGATTTGATCCCCGTGTATCTGGCGAGGGGACCGTCCGCACAGTCAAGGGCATAGGCCACGACCCATCCTATGCCGCACAGGATGTTCAGGAGATAGTCGTTGAACAGGAATCCGATGGAGCAGACCAGCATCAGCGCTCCCCAGAAGTAGGTGATCTGGTTGGGGGTGACCCTCGTGCGAACCAGCACCAGGAGGAGGGCATATGCGATGGGATTGTAGACGTACCTGTCGCAGAAATTGATGCTGGGACTGTGGTCGAGCGAGTCCCACAGCCTCTGCTTGTCAGCCTTGTCCATCGCTCTTCAATGAATGTCCCATATAAAAATGATGACGGGCTCAGAGCTTCTTGGTGGAATCGACCCTGTCCCAGACGCTCATGTTGTCGTCGCCCCTGTCGACGTGCTCCTGGGCGATACGGCGGCATCTCTTCTCGAGCTTCGCCGTGTAGAGCATCTTGAAAGGATGGAATCCCAGTTCCCTGACGGAGGCCAGCATGGCCTTGGCCAGGTATTTCTTGTTCCAGGTAGGGATCTCGTAGCCGTACTTCTTCTTCATCGTGCACTCGCCAACGTTGACGCGGACCCTCTGCTTGATGAAGTCCTCCTCGGTCTCCGGACCCCTGTTCACGACGATGCAGTCGGGGACGTACACGCAGATCATCCCCGCATCCTCGATCCTCATCCTTATGATGTCCTCGTCCGACTGCATGTCGGTGGGAAGACGGGTGCCGATGTCCCTGAAAGCGATAAGCTCACCGATCTTGGGGTGCTGGAGCGCCAGCTGGTGATGCATGCACCACATCAGGTTCACCGCGAACCCGATCTTGGTGGTCTTGTCGTTGGTCGGGACCGGATGTCCGCCGGTGATCCCCACGTGCCCGTCGAACAGAGGTTCGACAAGCTTCTGGAGGGAATCCTCGGTGCCGAAGGCGTTGTCGGCATTGAGCATGACGACGATGTCGCAGGTCTTGTTGTCCAGATAGCAGTTGATGGCGGAGTTCTTCCCCTCCCTCTTCTCCTGCCTGAAAAGTTTCAGATTGGGGAACTCGTTAGAGAGCCTCCTCACGATATCATCGGTCCTGTCGGTGCTTCCGCTGGACACGACGAGGACCTCCTTCACGGTCACCCCGGACAGTTTCTGGGAGTAGACCGAGCGGATGGACCTCTCGATGATCTGCTCCTCGTTGTAGGCGCAGATTCCAACGGCGATCTCCATGTCGGACATGTAACGTTCCCCGATAACAGAAAAACTATAAAATATGGTTGAGAGGACGTTCCTGAAACCCAGCCAAAGCCCGTGGTTTGGAGACATTCCCCTGTCCCCGCGGGACATTCGTTATATAGAATCATCCACTAGGGCCGAAACAGAGGAGAGATCATGACGGGTACGATGACGGTAGTCATCCCGACCTACAACGAGGCGGGCAACGTTATCCCTATGGCCAAGGCCATCAGGCAGTCCTACCCAGATGTCAAGATCCTCTTCATGGACGACGGTTCCACCGACGGTACCATCGACCTCGTCAGGAACCTCGGAGACCCCCTCACATCCATATTCGTCAGGGAATAGGAGAGGGGATTGGCCGCCTCCATCATGGAGGGATTCTACCTCTCCGACACCGACTACACCATGAGCATGGACTGCGACTTCCAGCATCCCGTATCCGCCATCGGTGACCTCATCGCCGAGATGGACAAGGGGGCTGACGTCTGCGTCGGTGTGAGGAACAGCAGGATGTCCATGGGCCGCAAGAGAGCGCTCGGATCCTCGGCTGTGGAGAATTTCAACAAACTGTTCTTCCGCCTTCACGGCAAACAGACCACCAAGGACTTCATGTCCGGCCTGTTCGCCCTCAGATGTGAAGTCTTCAGGCCGGTGATTGCCGGCTGCTGGGACAGGTTCGAGTACAAGGGATGGAAGGTCCTCATGGACCTCATGAAGTACTCCGACAGGCGCGTGAAGGTCTCGTACATCCGCTACGATTTCGGGGTCCGCACCGAGGGCGTGTCCCACATCAGTCCCAAGGTCCCCATCATGACCTTCCACCAGCTGTGGTGGTTCGGCAAGGTCATGGCCAAGTTCTTCTGCAGATACTACCACGTCGACTATTACGAGATGTATCCTGCCGAGAGGAAACACTGATTGCCTGTCTGGCACTTTTGAAGAATAGAAGGTAAGGGGGTGTTGGCCCCCTGTTGAAGTTTCTCAGTTGACGTAGTCGAGCCACGCGTCGTACTTGGGATCCTTGCCTTCCGCGATCTCGTGGAACTTGGCGTGGATCTTGGCGGAGATCTCTCCGGGAGTTCCGTCGCCGACCTGGCGTCCGTCGATGAAGGTGACGGGTGCGATCTCGGCAGCGGTTCCGGTCATCCAGATCTCGTCGGCGGAGGTGAGCTGGAACCTGGTGATGGGGGCCTCGACGACCTCGTAGCCCAGATCCCTTGCGACGGTGATGATGGATCCCCTGGTGACTCCCTGGAGGATTCCCTCGGAGACCGCCGGGGTATAGATCTTGCCGAACTTGTAGATGAAGATGTTCTCTCCGGAGCACTCGGCGGGACGGCCCTCCTTGTTGAGCATGAGTGCCTCTCCGGCCCCCTGGCGGATGGCCTCCCTCTTGGCAAGGCAGGATGCGACGTAGGATCCGTTGACCTTGGCACCGGCGGGTCCGCAGAGGTAGTCGGGCCTCTGCCAGGATGCGGTGACCAGCTTGGTTCCGGATGCAGCGCCCTTCCCGAGGTAGGATCCCATGTAGATGCAGGTGATGGCGAAGCTCTCGGGGACCCCGACGGGGTTGAGCCCGACCTCCTCTCCGCTGAGGAAGATGCAGGGCTTGACGTAGTCGACCTTGTCGTTGGCCCTAACGGCCTCCTTGATGGCCTCGCAGATGGAGTCGAAATCGTACTGCTTGCCGCCGAACTTCATGTCGAAGCCCAGGAGCTTGCATCCGTCGACCAGCCTGCGGACGTGGTCCTTGAGCCTGAAGATGGCGGGTCCCTTCGGGGTCTGGTAGACGCGGATCCCCTCGAAGACTCCGGTTCCGTAGTTCAGGGCGTGGGCAAGGACGTGGACCTTGGCGTCGTCCCAGTTGACAAGCTTTCCGTCGAGCCAAATCTTCTCGCATTTTTCCATTGTAATTGCCTCTGAATTATGTGGGATCAGAGCGCGTTGAGCGCCTTGACGTACTTCTCGGGTTCGGTGCGGGCGATGATCTCCTCCACCTGGTCCGACCCCCCGACCACTCCGACGTTCCCGCTGGAGGTGGAGATGAGGGCATAAGCGGACTGCCCCGATTCGGGTATGAGCTCGCAGTCGTAGACATCCTGGAGCTTCTGGAGCCTTCCCATGACGAGTTTCGCCTCTCCCCCGTCGATGACCGAGAGGACCATACGGGACTTGCCGGGCTTCTCGCACTTGCCAACGACGATGGTCTCGACGTTGATCTTGTTGCGCGTGAACTCGCCCATGACCCTCTGCATGACTCCGAACTCGTTCTTGACTATCAGGGATATGACGAACATCTGTCCCACTCCGAGGAGTGCATTGGGTCCGCCATACTTATAATTAAAGAAAGGGGGCGTCAGTTCTTGGACTCGAACAGGTCCGCCTCGACCATGGAGCACAGGGCGTGGTAGATGGGGAGGTGGTACTCCTGGATCTTGAACGTCTCGGTCTCGGGCGCGCATATGCACACGTCGGCGAACTCCCTGCACTTGCCCCCGGTGGCACCGGTTAGACATACGGTCCTGACCCCGCGGGCCTTGGCTGCCATAAGTGCCAGTATGATGTTCCTGGAGTTTCCGGATGTTGAGATCCCGATGAAGACATCGTTCTCCCTTCCGAAGGTCTGCACCAGCTGCGCGAAGGCGGCCTCGGGGAGCACGTCATTCATGAACGCGGTGTTGGCGGCGGCAAACTGCGTGATGGGGATGCACATGAGGCCTCCCTCGAGGCTCTCAGCGAGCTTCTTCCCCTCGCCCCCGTACAGGGATTCCAGTTTCTGCTCGAAGCCGCTGTCCAGACGGCGGCTGAACTTGAAGGACTTGGTCATCTCGCCGGTGAAATGGTCGCTGTCGGCGGCGCTTCCCCCGTTGCCTGCGAGCATGAGCTTGCCGTCCTTCCTGTAACAGTCCAGAATGACGGAGTAGGCCTCGTCGAACTCCTTCTGGCAGGAAACCAGTGCGGGATACCTCTGGAAAAGCTCATCCCTGATCTGCTTGGAATCCATGGTTTTGGCCTTCATGCTCATGCCTTCGGCCGAACATGGGCTACGGTGTTAATAGAATTTGTCAAAAGGAGAGAATCTCTTCCACCGCGTCGGCAAAGGTATGCCCGGAAGACACCTTAATCGTCCTCAGACCGAGCCTCCTTCCGAACTCGATGTCCTTGTCGGAATCTCCGACCATGAACGAGACCGACGGATCGAACCCCCATTTGGAAAGGGCCTGCTCCCCCATCCCTGTCTCGGGCTTCCTGCATGAGCATCCCTCGTCCGGCCTGTGGGGGCAGAAGAACACGTCGTCGATATGTCCCCCCTCTCTGGAGATCTGGGATTCCATCTCGGCATTGGTCGCTTCCATGTCCTCGACGGAATAGAGGCCACGGCCGATGCCCGACTGGTTGGTGACGACTATCACCAGGAACCCGGCATCGTTGAGCCTCTTCACCGCCGCCGGAACGAACGGGAAGACGTGCATCTTGGCAGGGTCGCCGTTGTGCGGCACATCCGGGCACAGGGTGTCATCCCTGTCCACCAGTACCGCTCTGCGGACCTCAGTCATAATTGCTTCTCCAGGACGTGACCCCGTTTGGCTCGAACATGAAGTTGGAGATTGTCGCTCCGGCAGCCGCGAGGGCCTTGGTCACCGCCGGCTTCTTGTCGTAGCCGCAGATGAAGTACATGAATCCCCCGCCTCCGGCGCCGGAGACCTTCCCTCCGATGGCTCCCGCCTTGACGGCGGCGTTGTAGAGGTCGTCGATCTCCGGATTGGAGATCTTGTTGGAGAACCTTTTCTTGTACTCCCACGACTCACCGAGGAGACGGCCGCAGTCGTCGATATCGCCGTGCCTGAGCGAGGACCTGAAGCGGATGGCTATATCCTTAGCCTTGTCGAGGGCATCATCGTTCTTACCCTCCCTGTATGTCTTGACCTGGGTCTCGATGATTGCTGCGGAATCGTGGGTCATGCCGGTGAAGCACATGACCGAGCGGCACTGGAGCTCGTTGACGATATCCTGGGAAAGGTGCGCGGGAAGGACGTTCACGCCGTTCTTGTCGATCTTGAGGGAGTTGAACCCTCCGAAGACGGCCGCATACTGGTCCTGCATGCCCCCCTTGAGTCCGATGACCTCCCTCTCGAGATGATAGGCGAGCTGGGCCATCTCCACCTTGGACATGTCGACATCCAGCCAGTTGGCGAGGGCCTCGATCATGGAGACGATCATGGTGGAAGAACCGCCCAGACCGGAACCTGCGGGAACGTCGGAACGGATGGATAGGTCGAACCCCTGGGGCTCGAACCCCCTGCTGTCGAAGAAGTAGTTGGCAACGGCCTTGATGAGGTCCATGTTCCCGTCGAGCGGCAGAGGGCCTCCGTCCAGGGGTGCCTTGTAACGCCCGTAGTACTCCGAGGTGACGGACATGTTCTTGTCGCGGCGGGGTTTCAGCGTACTGAACGCGTATTTGTTAATCGTGGTGTTGAAAACATATCCCCCTCTCTCGGAGGCGTACGGGTTGACATCGGTGCCGCCGCCCGCGAGTCCGATACGCAGGGGCGCCCTTGCCCTGACGATCTCTGTCATGCTTATCCCATCCTTCCTACGGTGACGGAACCCGCCTCCAAGACGGTGCCGTCCCTCAATACAGAGTCGGTAACAACACTTCCATTCTTAATAATACATCCCTCTCCGACGATGGAGCGGACGACGGTCGCACCCTCGATGCACGACCCTTTCATGATAAAAGAGCCAGATAGTTTGGATTCTTTTATTGTACATCCTTCGGAAACAACCGAATCGGATGATGCGGAATGGGAGAATTCGGACCCTTCGCCGATGTAGAAAGTCCCCTTCACATCGGACTCCGTCACACGGCCCGACCAGTCCTGACCGGGATACAGCCTCTCGGCCATGGTGAGGTTCATACGTATCAGGTCCAGGGGCTTGCCGATATCGATCCATATCCCCCTGGCCATGTGGCCCTGCATCCTCTCCCCCTTCTCCAGAAGGAGTGGGAACAGTTCCTTGGAGAAGTCATAGAACGATTTCTCCGGGATGTACCTAAGGACCCTCTTGTCAACCACATACAGGCCGGAGTTCACCAAATGGGAGAGCGCCTCCTCCCTCTTCGGTTTCTCCTGGAACGCGGTGATCCTTCCCTCGGAATCGATGACGGCAACACCCGAGGATGAGGGATCCTCCACCTCGGAGAGCGAGACCGTGACCATCGCCCCCGACGAGAAATGCTCCTCAATCTGCGCACCCACATCCACGGAGGTCAGGGTGTCGCCGTTGGCGGCAACGAAGACGTCGTCCAGCCTGTCTTCCAGGCTCTTGATCGCCCCTCCTGTCCCAAGCGGAGTGTCCTCGTCTGAGTAGAGGATCCTGACACCCATGTCGGAACCGTCCCCGATCTCCTTCGCGAGGATGTCCGACTTGTACCCGCATGCCAGGATCACCTCCTCGATACCTGCTCTCGCTATGGAATCGATGAGATACTTCAGGAACGGCCTGTCCAGGACCGGCATCGCGGGCTTGGGGCGGGTCTCCGTGAGCGGGAGAAGACGTGTTCCGAGGCCTCCGACCATGATGACGGCCTGCCTCACTTCGGGCGACATGACGGTCCCCAATCGCGTATTCAAGTGATAAATATTCACTGCTTCACAAGGACGACATTGGTCCCCGGTTCCACACCGATGGACCTTGCCACGGGGATGCATTTTGCCCTCAGGAGGAATGCGACCGGGATCCCGTAATCGAAATCGGAAAGGGCCTCATAGTTGGCCATCCCCTTGACGATCATCACGCCCGCCTTGGGAAGCTCTTCGTTGAACCCCGGATCCCTGTTCACCCTGGGGAATCCGACGGCAAACTCCCCGGTGGAGACTATCCTGTCGACCTCCCTATCCATCCCGACACGGAGAGCATCCTCCATGGTCACGTCGTTGAGTATGGGTTTCCCTCTGACCACGGCCACCACCCTCTTGCCCATGGATTTGATCTCACGGATGAACAGTTTATCGAAAACGTCCTCGCCGCAGTTGTCGAAGGCGTAGAGAACGGTATCCGAGGATTCCACGAGCCTCCTGAGTTCCTCCGTCTGATCCAGACCTATCCCCTGTTCGAGCAGGGAACGGAACACCCTGCCGAACTCCGAAGGGCTGTCGATGGCGATCCCCGAACCGAAGTCCATGATGTTCCCTACGATGCACGCACGCACCGCCGCGGCGAACCTGTCATCGGAGGAATCGATGAAACTCTGAGCCTCTGGCACATATTGCTGTGCGACCTCGTCAGCATCGATCTTCATCTGCCTGTAGGGGTCGTCGCAGCCCATCGACTCATATGCCTTCCCGTGCACGGCGGTGGCGATCTCGGCGGAACAGATGTCCGGGGACATCAGGTCCGAATAGGTCTTTGCGGCGATATGCATGGTCCTGAACTCGTTGGGGTCCCCGACCATCCTCGACTGGAAAAGCACGCGCCTCATGAGACATGGGACGCAATCCGCACAGGCCTTCATGCCCTTCAATCCCCTCTATTATAATTAAAAGTACCACCACCCGCGTTTAAATATGAGTAATAATATCGCTCGCAACATGGCAACTGAAAAAATATGCTCCTCCTGCGGGATGAGGCTCAGCGAGAAACACGGCAACACTTTCTTCAAGTGCCCGAAGTGCGGAGAGGTCGAGATCGGAAGGTGCGACCGCTGCCGCGACCAGAGCGTTCCCTACAAGTGCCCCAACTGCGGGTTCTGCGGACCTTGAGGTGTGGACATGGGACAGATCGTTTCCCAGTACGACCTCCTGCCCGAGAGCACCGAGATCGACCTGAACACTGTCATCGCAGCCATCCCCGGCGTTCTGCCCGAGGGAGTCAAGCTCCTCGAGACCAAGATCCTCCCCCTTGCCTTCGGACTCATGAAGGTCAACGCGGGATTCCTCATCGACGAGGTCAGCGACCACATCGGATCCGACCTCGAGGCCGCTCTCGTTTCCATCGCGGGAATTGAGAACGTCGAGTGCGTCTCCACCACCAACTACTGAATTTCCTTTCCCGCCCGGAAGGGCGGGACCTACTTCTCCAATCGATTCCCGACAATCATCCGATGGCGGATTATTGCAATTCTGATTTCTTCGGAAGGAACTCTGTGAGAAAAAGGTGGGGGCAGAGCCCCCTTTGAAGTTTAAGATCACTCGGAAGGCTCGACGTACTTCCTGATGTAGCCGGTGGACATCATGTCGCGGGTGATGCTACGGCTCCTCTTGATGATCTCGTGGGCCCTGTCGTGCTCCTCCTGGAAGGTGGTCTTCAGGCGGGCGACGCCCTGCTCGCATGCCTTGACGGCGACTGCGGCGGCCTCCCTCTCGAACACGTCCTCCTCAGACATGTTGGGGATGATGTAGTCCTCGGTGATTCCCTTCTCCTCGGCGTAGCGGGCGAGCTCGGTAGCGGCCGCGATGCACATCTCGTCGGTGATGGTCTTGGCCCTCACGTCGAGCACACCGCGGAAGATCGCGGGGAATCCCATGGAGTTGTTGACCTGGTTGGGGAAGTCGGACCTTCCGGTTGCGAAGATCTTGACCCCGTGCTCCTTGGCCTCCCAGGGCCAGATCTCGGGAACGGGGTTGGCGGTGGCGAATACAACGGCATCGTCGGCCATTCCGTCGAGGTACTCTCCGGGGATGGTTCCGGGTCCGGGCTTGGAGGCGGCGATGAGCAGGTCGGCTCCCTTGATCGCCTCCTTCATTCCTCCCTTCTTCCCGGCTCCGTTGGTCTTCTGGGCGATCTCCCTCTTCAGCCTGTGGCTGTCATCGAGGTCGTCCCTCTCCCCGTTGAGGATTCCCTTGGAGTCGCACATGCAGAGGTGGTCGGGCTTGAATCCGGTGGACAGCAGGAGCCTGGCGATGGCGAGGGATGCCGCTCCGGCTCCGACGATGGTGACGTTGGCGTCGTCGAACCTCTTGCCGACGAACTTCATGGCGTTCATGGCACCGGCAACCTCGACGGTCGCGGTTCCCTGCTGGTCGTCGTGCCAGACGGGGATCTTGCAGTCCCTCCTGAGCTCGTCGAGGATGTCGAAACACTTGGGGTTCGATATGTCCTCGAGGTTGATTCCTCCGAAGGAGGGGGCGATGAGCCTCACGGTCTCGATGATCTTGTCGGGGTCCTTGGTGTCGAGGCAGATGGGGACGCAGTCCACTCCTCCGAGGTACTTGAAGAGCATGGACTTTCCCTCCATGACGGGCATGGCGGCCTCGGGTCCGATGTCTCCGAGTCCGAGGACGCGGGTACCGTCGGACACGACCGCGACGGTGTTCCACTTCCAGGTGTGCTCGTAGACCATGTCGGGGTTGGCGGCGATGTCCTTGCAGGGAGCGGCGACCCCTGGGGAGTACCAGATGGAGAAGTCATCGAAGTTCCTGATGCAGGCCTTCGGGACGGTCTCGATCTTTCCGCCGTAGTACTTGTGCATGATCATGGCGTCGCGGCTGGGTTTCTCGGCGAGCTTGAGCCTCTGCTCGACGGTCAGCTCCGCCTTGTCGTCCTTCTTCTTGTCGTTGCCGGACAGCTTGTCGTCGACATCCTTAACGCCCTTGTCGATGCTCTTTCCAATGTCAGAGAATAATCCCATATTCGTAACTCCTTTACGGATTTCGTAGGAAATCCTGCGAACTTCTTTCCCTCCGATGTTACTGACCATATTTATAGTTAGTTTACTTGGGAGTATCAGTTATGACAAACGTAGCCCGCACTCCGAAAGTCGTAGTCATCGACGGGTACATCGACGACCCCGCGGCTTTGGGCGTCCCGCCTTACATCTCCCCTATGATCAGGGCAGTCGCGGGCGCGGCCAGGGATGCGGGAGCGGATGTCCAGTACATCTCCGTGGACATGATCCGCAGGGGATGTGCCATCCCCGATGCGGATGTCTCCGTGGTCCTCTCCGGGAACACCGTTCCCGGGAAGTATCTCCGCTCCATGCCCATGTCCGGCAGGGAGCTCAGGGAACTCGTCCCCAGGCTGGAAGGATGGAAGATGGTCGGGGGATCCGCAGCGTTCTCCCCGGATTCCGAGGGATTCGATTTCCGCGTAAAGAGGGACCTCGCTGCCGCCCTCTACGACGGCCTCACGGGGAAGGAGGTCGGGGAGAGACTCAGAGACCTTGACGAATGGAACAGATGGATGCTCCTCGGGGCTGACATCGTCTCCTCCCATCAGGATTTCCCCAACCCCCTCATGGTGGAGATCGAATCGTACCGCGGATGCCACAGGTGGAAGTCCGGAGGATGCTCGTTCTGCATCGAACCCTCCAAGGGGAAGGTCCTGATGAGGTCCCCGGAGGACATCCTCGCAGAGGCCAGGAGACTTAAGGAACTCGGGGTGCGCAACGTGAGGATCGGGGGACAGACCTGCATCGTGTCCTACGGTGCGACCGATCTCGAATCCGGGTGCCCCCGTCCCAACCCCGGGGCAGTGGAGGAACTGTTCGAAGGACTGAAGGAACTGGGATTCGACAATCTGTGCGTCGACAACGCCAATCCATCCGTCATCGCCGCCTATCCAGAGGAATCCTCGCGCATCATCGAGACCCTGGCACGTTGCTGTTCCTCCGGCAACGTCCTCGCCATGGGATTGGAGTCGGCAGACCCAGCGGTGCAGAAAGCAAACAATCTCAACAGCTCCGCGGAACAGGTCCTGGAGGCCGTCCGTCTCGTGAACCGCATCGGTGGGGAGAGAGGGGAAACGGGACTTCCCAGGATCCTCCCCGGGCTGAACATCATCTGCGGGCTCGACGGCGAGACCGCTGCCACCTACGACATGGACCTCGACCTCCTCAGGAGGATAAGGGACGAGGGTCTGATGGTCAGGCGCATTAACATCCGCCAGGTAATCGCATCAAGGCGCCCGTTCGACGTCAAGGTGAGCGAGAAGAGGTTCAAGAAATTCAAGGAGACCGTCCGCGAGGAGATCGACCGCCCCATGCTCGAGAGGACCGTTCCGGCGGGAACCGTCCTCAGGGGAGTCTACGCGGAGATCCATGATGGAAACATCACGTTCGGGAGACAGCCGGGATCGTACCCCCTCCTCGTGGGGATCCCGTACCAGGTCGAACTGGACAGGAGCTATGACGTCATCGTCACCGGGTGGGGATACCGTTCGGTCACCGGCCTCACCCATCCCTTCGACATCAACACCATGCCTATGTCAGCCCTATCCGCGCTTCCCGGTATCGGCAGGAAGAGGGCAGCAACCCTCGCGGTGAAACGCCCATTCAGAGACTACGACGACTTATCCCGCGCCATCGACGACCCTTCCGTCATTGAGGGACTGAGGGGACTCCTGACTTTCTGATCGGTTTTAATTAACATTTTTATAAATTGTTAAAAATTTTGGTTCAACTTCTCTAGCAAAAGTAGGTTCAACTTCTCTATTTAAAAGGGTACAGACCGAGAGTGGTCGACCTGGCACTTGCCGAAGAAATGCAGGCGTTCGGTGCGGTCGTACTCGTAGGTCCGAAAAGTATCACTATCGTGATTCGAAAGGTCTCGAAGCCGATGCGATCATTCATACCCCCGGCGGAAAATGGGCCGCATTCGAGGTCAAACTGTCCGATAAGCACATCGATGACGGCGCAAACAATCTAATCAAGATGAAGGGCAAAGTGGAGATAGAGCCTGAGTTCCTAGCTGTGATAATCCCTACGGGGACCTTCTACCGCCGTGACGATGGCGTCTACGTCATCCCCATAACCCTGTTGGGTCCGTGAGACATCCAACACATTCAATACCGATTGATGGGATGGGGGTGCGATGGACAGCCTCCGCGCAGCTAGGTACCCTTTCCTCAGGGATGCGGCGGAGTTCGCATCCCAGAACTCCGGCGGCATCGAGGAACTTCTATCCTCCCAGAGCTACGCTGCCGCGAGGGAGAGGGGGATGCAGAGGGTGCTCGGTGCCATAAGCGGCCACGAAGTCCCCGATGTGGTCCTCAACGGGGCCGCCCAGGACTACAATCGCCTGATGGAGGTACTCTCCTACCCTTACGCCAGAATCATCGTGTCCTGCATCAACGACCGCCTCCTCACCAAGAGGTACGCCCTTGCCGAGGCGGAGCGTATGAACATGCTCCTGGGCAAGGACAAAGAGGCCATCCCGATGATCTCCGCGGAGCTGGAGATCAACGCCTCTCCGAACCAGGACGGCACCGTGAACATGCACTTCGCGGACTTCCTGCGCTTCTCGTACGTCATGAGGGCCGTCGAATGGAAGCTCATCAACATGGACCTCCGCGACGGATATGTCAGGCTGGAGAAGGAAAAGTTCACCAGGCTTCTGCAGAACGCCTACCGCTCGCGCATCGAGGCGGAACTTCCGCTGAATGTGCCAGACAGCTTCAGGAAGATCGTTTCCCAGGACGTCTCCAAGGTCCAGCTCGCTCTCAACGAGATGAAGAACAGGCTCAGCCCCACGGGCGGGGAGGGGGTCAAGGACGAGTACCTGCCGCCCTGCATCAAGGCCATCATATCGATGGCGGCAGCCGGCTAGAACCTGCCCCACAGCGCAAGGTTCGCGCTGGTGTCGTTCCTGCATGCCCTCGGCATGACCTACGAGCAGATTGTGGCGGTCTTCGCCCAGTCCCCCGACTTCGACGAGTCCGTCTCGGAGTATCAGATCAAGCACATAACCGGGGAGCTGAACGGCACCGAGGGGTACACCCCTCCCGAGTGCGGGACCATGAAGACCAACGGAATATGCTTCAATCCCGACAGTCTCTGCGAGCACATCAAGCATCCGCTGAACTACTACAGGGTGAAAAGCGGACACGGTCTCGGGCCCAGGGATCAGTCCTGATCCTTCTTCTCCTCTTCCTTCTCGGCCTCTCCCAGGTTCCTCCAGGTGATGATGACCCTCTGGATGGCGGTGAGGTTGCCGACGACGGCGAACCAGATCATCATGACCGCGAGCCAGCTGATTGCCAGGTTGTCGGGGTCAATCCATCCGTAGTCGAGGTAGCATGCCAGGTACTGGATGAGAGGGAACAGGAAGCAGAGGACGACCCTGTCGGCCCTTCCGAGCAGACCGTCGTACAGCCTCTTGGCGCCGATGGCCTGGGCCTGGGTCCCCATATAGGAGGTGAGAAGGACACCGATGATCGCGAAGATCCCGATGATGTCATCGCACCAACCGCTGAGGGCGATGGCCGCGATCATGAACATGTCCGCATAACGGTCGAAGACATGGTCGAGGAAGTCTCCCTTGACGGAGCACTTATTGGCGAGCTTCGCGATCTTCCCGTCGAGAGCGTCGAAGTATCCGGAGAGGATGACGAGACCGGAAGCGAGGATCAGCATCCAGTGGTGGTCGAAGCTGAAGTACAGCGCGACACCGCTGAGGAATGCGACGATGAGCCCCAGCCAGGAGATGACGTTGGGATTGACGTTGATGAGTCTCCTCGCGACGGGCGCGATGGTGAAATCCGCTTCCTTTCTGTGCTTGTCTAGAACCATTCTTCCATCTCCCCGGACCAGTCTGTGTTTCCCGGCGGGCAAAGTTCCGGGTCTACTGTAAGTATGCGCAGTATTAAATCCACCGCCTCGAAGGGGGTGCCCCCCGTGCAGTTGATCTCGTTGACGGGGATGTCGGTATCCATGGCCTCGCAGAGGATTACGTCCAGTACCTCCGCCTGCACATTCTCCCTGACCTTGGCCTCGGAGTATCCCCTCTTCCTGAGCCTGCCGGCGAGCTCGTGGGGCTCGCACCTCAGGACGATGATGCGGGAACAGTCGCACTGGTGTGCCAGATGGGAATCTATGAACACCAATCCGTCCTTTCTCCGATACTCCTCCAGGGAAGAGTTGAACGCCTCCATGTCGACGTTGTACGTGTCACGGGCCTCGTCCTTCTCGCCGAGGAGCCCGTGTTTCCTCAGGTGCTCGTTGGCGTCCACCACCTCGTATCCCCTGTCCCTGAGTTCCCCGGACACGGACGTCTTCCCCGTTCCCGGGGTCCCGGTGATGGCGATGAGCGGCATCTCTTCACTTCATGTACGGCTTGGCGCGCTCCTCGACCATCTCCCATGTGGGGATGTTGGTCAGGGCACCGGTCTTCTCGATGACGAACGACGATGTCGAGGATGCGAGTATGAGGGAATCCTTCACCGAGTATCCGTGGAAGAGTCCGGAGTAGAATCCCGCGCGGTAGGAGTCGCCGCATCCGGTCGGATCCACAACATTGTCCGCCTTCACGCAGGGGATGCTCTCGATCTTCCCGCCGATCTTCGCCTGGCTTCCCCTCTCCCCGTCGGTACGGACGACCAGGGGGAGGTCGATGTCGAGGACGCTCTTCAGGTTCAGCCTCTCCTCTATGACCTTGGCCTCGTACTCGTTGCAGAACAGCGCGGAGGCCAGGGGAAGGCCCTTCTCCAGGCGCTCCTTGGGCCAGAGGCGGTAGGTCTCCTGGGAGGGGTCGAGGGCGACGTCAGTCTTTCCCCTGAGTTCCTCCATGAGGTGGAGATAGTAATCGGGCTCTCCGGTGCAGAAGTGCACCCTCTCGGACCGGGATGCGTTGTTCAGGAGGTCCTTCCCGATCTTGGTCGCGAATCCCAGAGGCCCCTGGTAGAAGATGCACTTCTGCTGCAGTTCGGGGGTGTTGATGACGGTGGCCTGGGATGTCTCGTAATCGTCTACCGTGACGAACTCGTCCATGATCAGGCCGGAGCCTTCCAGGTCCCTCCTGAACCTGTCGGGGAAATCGGGTCCGACGAATGAGGAAAGGGAGGTGGGGACTCCGAGCTTGGCGGCCACCATCGCGATGTTGGATCCGGTGCCGCCGAGGGTGGTCTTCTTTGTCAGGACGTCGACGGTCTCGTTGATGCCCGGGAATTTCCCGATTGATACGATCTGGTCGATGGTCACGTGTCCGTAAACTGTGAGGAACGGCTTCATACTGTCATCCTTCGGCCCTTAGAGGGATATGAGTGCCAGATGCACGTCTTTTGATATAAAACATCAGAAAGACTCGATGGTCCCCATCGTGTAGGGGACATCGGCAGGAAGCTCTCCCCCCTCCACCTTGTCCCTGAGGTCGTCGATTATCCCGTAGACGACCTCGTCCCTCATCTCGCGGTATGCGGAAGGATTCCCGCGCCTGAGAGACACCGCGGTGAAGTACTCCGCACCGTCGGCCATGACCGATCCTCCGCGCCTCCCGATGATGATATCGAGGTCGGAGTCGCCGAGATAGCCGTCCACATCCAGCCTGACGGCTTCCAAAAGAGCGTCGATGCTCCGGAACCGGTCACCGCGGTAGTAGTACACCATCGGACGGACCATCCGCTACCGGATACTTAACCTCTGGCTGATTCAGAGGGATTCCCTGTCATGGTGCTTCGGGATCAACTCGTCAGTGATCCTGACATGGCGGACGCCTTCGGAATAGGACTGCTTCCACCCTCATCAACAAATAATCGTACTCGATAACGCGCACCGAGAGACATGCCTGACATCCGTGTGGTCGTTGTTGGTCCGAAATTCGAAGGAAACGTTGGAGCGATAGCCCGCTGCTGCGCCAACTTCGGAGTCACCGAACTCTATCTTGTGAACCCCTGTGAAATCGGCGAGACCGCCATGAACAGGTCGAAGCACGGAGACTACATCCTCCAGAACGCGGTCATCTGCACCACCTTCGAGGAGGCCGTAAAGGACTGCTTCCTCGTTGTCGGAACATCCGGCACTGTCACCAAGGGGGACAAGAACTACACCCGCATCCCCGTCCCCATCAGGGAGTTCGCTGAAGGATGCAGGGGCTACAGCGAGAAGATCGCCCTGGTCTTCGGAAGGGAGGACATCGGACTCTTCCAGACCGAGCTCAACAGGTGCGACGTTCTCGTGACCATCCCCGCACACGATGATTACCCCGTCATGAACCTCTCCCATTCGGTCGGAGTGGTGCTCTACGAGATGTTCCAGGCCGTGAACGTCCCCAAGCACTGCGACCCTGCCGACGGCGCGGAGAAGGAGCTCATGTTCCAATTCTTCGGAGACCTTCTCGCAGCCATCGGATACCCGGAGCCCAGGAGGGAGGCCACATCCGTCATGTTCAGGCGCATGATGGGACGTGCCATCCCCACCAAATACGAGTTCCACACCATCATGGGCGTCTTCGGCGATGCCGCGAAGCTCATTGAGAAGAGCGGCGTGAAATGGGGATGAAGACCGTCACGCCGTGACCCTTGGGCTCCGTTCCGCTGATTATCTCCGGACGGATCCCCGTGTGGTCGGTGACGTTTGAGCATACCCTCTCCGCTTCAATATCGGAGATTGCCGCGTCGCAGCAGATGATCAGCTTCCCGTTCCCGGGATCCACGTCGAACATCGGGTGATCTGCCGCGGACATAACGGATTCCTCCAGGGAACCGGCGTCATCGTGGGAGAATGAGTAGGATTTCTGCGTCAGGGTGCTGAAGAACGGCACGGTATCCAGGAGCCTTGCGAGCTCCACAACGGCATCCTTGAGCATGTCCTCCACTGCCCCGAGGGCGTCGTTTGCAACATACTCCGTGCCCCCGGTCTCGATGAAGCGCTGATTGTCCATCAGCAGGATGCGGTCTGCCAGCTCCTCCATGCCGAATGCGTCCCGAAGGGTGTGGGCACGCCTCTCATCCTCGAACTTGAAGGGGATGACGATTGCCGCTATAAGCTTGGAATCGGCGAGTCTGGCACATTTCGAGATGAACTCGACCGCAGCGGATCCGAGCCCTCCGCCGAGCGCAGTGACCAGGATTATCTCGGAATATCCGTCGATGTTCAGGAGGATCTCGTTGCGTTTCGCTTCCAGACACTTCGCGGCGAGTTCCGCATTGCCGTGGACCTCGTTCTCCGCCATCTCTGGCGGCAGGATCTCCACATCCGCATCGGTCCAGTTGACGGTCATGGTGGGCAGGTCGGTGGAATCGCGAACACGGGATACGATGTTGCATCCCGGTCCTCCGCATCCGATGACGATGGCCGAATGCATCACTCTTCCTTCCCGTCATCCATTCCTTTGGAGATCACTTCGGTGAGGATCCTCTGGGCATCCTCACCGTCGGCGGTGAACCTGTTGGGATCGGCGGCGCGGCGCCTCTCGGCGTCCTCGAGTGCTTTCGCCCTCTCTTCGGGAGTGAACCTCTCGGAGAGATAGTCCTCGACGACGCGGCGCACTACATCGGAAGCACTGTCGAAACCCTGTTCGCGGGACGCAACGAAAAGGAGCAGGTCGACATCCTCCCTGGAAAGTCTTACCGTTACCCTTTCGTCCCCTTCCATCCCGAGACCTCGAAAATAGGTGTTGCGGGGGAGTACCCCCGCTTGAAAGTTAAGGCGTTTAATCAATACCGTCAGAGTATTCCGTTCATCCGAAGAGAGCGGAAAGTCCGGCAGCTGCCTCCTCCTCGGAAACAGCCTCCTCTTCCTCTTCCTTCTTCTCCTCAGCTGCGGGTGCGGCTGCGGCGGCAGCTGCGGGTGCGGCTGCGGCGGCGGGAGCGGCGACGGCGGCGTTAGCGATAGCCTCCTTGATGTCGACTCCCTCGAGGGAAGCAACGAGTGCCTTGACTTTAGCGGCATCGACCTCTGCGCCTGCTGCGGTCAGGATAGCCGAGATGGCGTCTTCCGTGATCTCTTTTCCAGCAGAGTAGAGGACCATTGCACTGTAGATATACTGCATTTCATTCATCTCCATTCATCCGAAGAGTGCGCTGAGTCCAGCTGCGGCTTCTTCCTCGCTGACCTCTTCCTCTTCGGTGTTTTCTTCTGCTTTTTGCTCCGCGTTAGCGGGCTCTGCTGCGGCCACCGGCGCTGCTGCGGCTGCACTCAGCCTGCCAGCGATGTCGTCGTTGGTGAATCCGGACGCAGAAGCAAGGGCAAGCATCTGAGAGTCTGCCTTCGCAAAAAGCGCTCCAATTGTCTCTTTGGTCGGTATCGCGGCCTCGAGCGACAGGGCATAGGTCTGCCTGTACGCCTTCTGGACGAGCGGCACGATGGTCTCCTTCGCCGGGTAGGCGATCTCGACTGCCAGTGCGAGCGCGTCGTGTGCGGCCGTAGCGAACATAGACGAGTAGTAATCCTCGGGGATATCCAGGACTTCCTTCGCGTAGATGATTCCGTCTCCGAAGACCGCTTTCGCGTTCATTCCGACGAGGCACGGAAGGATCTCCAGCTTGGGGAGCATCGCGGCAAGTTCGGCGGAGATCTCTTCGCCCTTCTTGACGACGGTGGTATCCTTCTTGATTACGATTTTTCCTGCCATGATCTGTGCAGGAAGCCCGAGTTTCTGAAGTTCGCCGATGATGGGTCCAGGTCCGAACGGGGTAGGTCCCTCGGGGACGACGATGTCCTCGGGAGCGGCCGTTCCGGCCCTGGCGGGTGCGGGAGTCTGGGTTGCCTTGAGCTTGTTGAAGAGCTTGAACGGATTGAGGTCCGTGGCAACGATCGCGCACTGTCCGTCGATCGCATCAACCAGCTGGTCGACGCCTGCCTTCTCTGCAGCGGCCTCCTGGAGAGCAAGGGCAAGAAGCTTGTTCTTTGCCATCTTGATCTTGGCGTGTCCGCGCAGTCCAGCACGCATGGACTGGAACTGGGTTGCACCGATACCCTCGACATTCACGACTGCGATGGTCGGGTACTGCTTGATATCGGCGACGATCTCTTCGACGACGTCCTTCTTCCAACTTGCAACGTGTGCCATACCTTGGACCTCCTCACATCAGCCTCTCAGACGGTCCCATGGAGGTCTTAATGTACACGGAGTCGATGTTGTGTTTTCCTTTCTCAAGGTGTCCAATAACACGGCTCATGACGACATCGATGTTCTCAGCGATGTCCTCTGCGGACATTTCGACGGTTCCGACGGGAACGTGGAAAGTCTTATGGTCTTTCGTACGGACAGTAACAGACTTGCGGAGGTTGTCGATCATCGCAGACGGATCTGCTCCGGGTGCGATCGGCTTCGGCATCTTTCCGCGGGGACCGAGAACGGTACCGAGCCTCTTACCGACCTGAGCCATCAGAGGTGCCTCAGCGATAAAGAACTCGGTGTCGTTAGCGACCTTCTTAGCCTGTTTCTTGTTGTCTGCGAGGGCTCCGATCTCGTCGGGGCCGATCACAAGGTCAGCAACGTCCTTGGCTTTCAGGGCTAGTTCGCCACCGCCAATCACAGTGACTTTGACTGCCTTCCCGCGTCCCTTGGGGAGAACGATGTCCTCCTGGATACGGTTCTTGGGGAGGGTGAGGTCAATGTCCCTGAGGTTGACGGCCAACTCAACCGTTTCAACGAATTTGCGCTTCTTTGCACTTTCCAGTGCCTTCTGCACAGCCATTACGGTTGGTTTTTCTGCCAATACAATTCCTCCTCGTAGTGTTAGCGAAACCTTTCGGTTTCTCCTACGAGCAAGACCGCTAACAATGGGGAGTATATAAACCTTTATTATATAGCAAGGAAAAAGTAACCGGGGAAGAGTCCCCGGTGTGAAGTTTATCGATCAGTGCTCGAGCTGATCGTCGTACATGCCGGCCTTGACGTCCTTCTGGAACTGCTTGGGGGCCTTGCCGTCGACGGTGACTCCGCAGGAAACGCAGTTTCCGGCGACCTCGAGGACACGTGCCTTCTCGGTAGCTCCGAGGAGGGAGTCCTGCTTCTGGGCCGCGATCTTCTTGATCTGGTCGACAGAAAGGTTTCCGACGATCTCGGTCTTGGGGTTTCCGGATTCTTTGGAGATTCCGAGCTCGTTCTTGATGAGAGCGGACACGGGCGGGGTTCCGACCTTCACGTCGAAGGTCTTGTCGGGGTTGATGAGGATCTTGACGGGGACCTTCATTCCCTCGAATGCCTTGGTCTTCTCGTTGATCTTTGCGATGATCTGGCCGATGTTAACGCCTTTGGGACCGAGTGCGGGTCCGAGCGGCGGTCCTGCCGTGGCCTTGCCGCCGTCCACCAGTGCCTCTACAGTATCTACTGCCATATTCAATTCTCCTTCTCGATTAATCTGACGCTGTCGCCTTTGACGGTAACGGGGATGGGGACCATGGCGTCGACGAGCTCAACGGTGATCTCCTCCTTGGTCTCGTCGATCTTGGTGACCCTTGCCTTCTCGCCCTTGAACGGGCCGTTGACAAGTTCCACGATGTCTCCCTCTTCGATACCTATGACCGCGGAGACGGGGTAGAGGTAGTTACTAATCTCCTCTATCGAGACCTCTCCGTCGATGAAGGCGCGAGCTTTCTTGATATCACGGGTCTTCTCGTGCATACGGTCGGTGTTCATCCCTTCGACGAACACATAACCCCTCATTCCGGCAGGGCTGAGGACGGCATAGATGTCCTTCTCTCCCTGGTCTGCCTTGGCGATAAGACTCTGTACGACGACCTTCTCCTGGTCCATCTGGGTTTTGAGAATCACAATGGACTGTCTGGCAGCGGCGCCGAAGTGCTGCGAGGCCTCTCCGGCATCAGACTTTGCGGTGATCTCGATGTTGACGCTCTCGTCGTACCTAGCTCCCTTGGGGCAGATGACCTCGAGGGTCAGCAGTTTGCCGCTCTTTCCGGGGAAGTCCACCGTGACCTTGGGCTTGGAGCGGAAGTTATCCCAGAGGATGCTTCCGACCGAGTCAAAGAGGGTGATGCTCCACTCGGGTCCCATGTCGGGATCGGAGGCGACGACGCTGAATTCGAAGTCGGCCTTTGCTGCGCCTGCGGAAACCTCGAAGTCCCACTTGACTGCCTTACCGGCGTGGACCTCCTTGATGCCGCTGTCGCCGGAGAACGTTGGGCCACCAGTTGTGTCAGACATCTATTATCACCGTTCAGAAGTAGTCTGGAAGGTAGGTCATGAGCCACATGATGAAGAAGCCGAGCGCTCCCAGGACGATGATTCCGATAGCCGAAATCTTGGAGGTCTTGATGAACTCCTCCTTGTCCGGGGTGTGGGCCATCTGCAGGATTCTGCCGTACTTGCCTTTGCCGAATCCGCTGATCTTGGAATCCAGTTCATCCTGGAAGTCCTGTGCGGCTCCGCTCCCTGCTGCTTCGTCTGCCATATCCTTATCCTTCCGCAGTCTCCGGCAGAAGCCCGGAGACCGATATACGCTCGTTCGTTACCACTAACAGCAGCGAATAAGCAAGTCCCCCTACAAACCACCCTTATAATAAACCTTTGCCTGCTCTCTACTTTAATAAAGAAGTGCACCCGCAGGCACTTCCCGCACAATTGGATTGATTGAGATACCGTTCCAGAGGGATTTCCGCGACCGCTGAGTATCCGACAATCGTTAAATAAGAGGTGCAGATAGGTACACAAGGAATCCTGCAAAGGAGGTTGAATTATGGAAGAACATCTGTGCAATGTCGAGATTGTTAAGGACAACAACAACTTCGTGGCAAGAATCCAGAGCGACTTCGGCGGGACCAGGGAATACAAGTCGAACAACTTCGAGGAAGTCCTCGAGCAGCTCTACTCCGATCTGCAGGAAGAGTTCGACCTCGCATGAACCCGTGGTGATTCAAATGGCAGACAAGGTCAAACAGGTTACTGACGCTATGGATATGTTGGCTGACGACAACTCCGTTCCCAGGAACATCAGGAAGGGAGCGACCGATGCCAAGGCAAGGCTCCTCGACACCAGCGATGCGCTCGATGTCCGCTGCGCAGGCGCTATGAACATCCTTGACGACCTGGCCAACGACCCCAACATCCCCATGCACGCCCGCTCCCTGATCTGGCAGATCCTCAG
Organism: Thermoplasmatales archaeon BRNA1; assembly: GCA_000350305.1. Taxonomy (NCBI): domain Archaea; kingdom Methanobacteriati; phylum Thermoplasmatota; class Thermoplasmata; order Thermoplasmatales; species Thermoplasmatales archaeon BRNA1. The sequence goes on along the minus strand of CP002916.1, from coordinate 34,689 downwards.
CCAGCTCGAGATGCTCGGCAAGAGTGCTTGAAACTTTTATTTTCAAAATCTGCCCCCTTCGAGGGGGCAATATGTTTTCTCACTGTCTCTGGGACCTGATGATTTCCAGGAAATTCTGGAAGATCTCTGCCCCGTGCTCGGTGTTCTCCACCTCTGGGTGGAACTGTACCCCGAAAAGCGGCCTGTCGATGCAGGCGACCCCCTCGACCCTGCATGAGGGGGACGAGGCGGTGAGCCTGAATCCCGGGGGGACCTGCTTGACTTCGTCGTTGTGGGAACCCCAGACGGTGAACTCGTCGGGGACGTTCTTGAAGAGGTCGGAATGGTCGGAGACCTTAAGCTTCACCTCCCCGAACTCCGGCATATCCGCCGGGCCGAGCTGGGAACCGAAGTGCTGGCACATGTACTGCATTCCGGCGCAGATGCCGAAAACGGGGAAGGTCGCCCTGTCTATGTACTCGGCGTTGTTGCCCATCCTGTCTCCGTCGCAGGCCACGTTGGGGGCGCCTCCGGAGAGGATGAGACCGTCCAGGTCGGAGATCTCCTCGAACGGGGTGGTGTTGGGGATGATCTTGGTCTCGACCTTCAGGTATTTCAGCACGCGCCACTCGCGGTGCGTCCACTGTCCGCCGTTATCAACGACATAGACCTTCATGCTATCCACAAAAGAAAACCCGTTCTTAAACTGTGGGATGGGGTCAGTCGCTGTTCAGCAGCTTGTACAGGAGGACATACATCTGCTTGATCTCCTCATCGGTGAGCGCGTGCAGGCACTGCCTCATCGATACTGGGACTGAGACCGCCTTCTCGCGGAGCTCCTTCCCCTTGTCGGTTAGGGTTACCCTGATGACCCTCTCGTCGCTCTTGCTGCGGGTGCGGTTGATGAACCCGTTGGACTCCATCTTCTTCAGCAGGGGGGTCAGCGTGCCGTTGTCCAGGTTCAGCCTCTCGCAGATCTCGCCGATGGAAAGGTCGTCCCTCTCCCAGAGGACCATGAAGACGATGTATTGGGTATATGTTATGCCGAGGGGCTTCAGGAGCGGTGTGTAGTCGCTGACGACCTTCCTCGCGCAGGCGTACAGCGGGAAGCACAACTGATTATCGAGCAAAAGGCGTTCATACTTCTCACTGACCCCGGCCATTTCTATCCCTTATAAACTAACGGGCGGTTAGCTTAAAAGGGTTGGGATGGTAAATGATTCTATCTGGGTATGTGTCCTTACACAATCAGGATGTGTATCCGCGGAAAGATACAGGCCGGCTCGATGCCGGCCGAATAGTTTCATTCCCATTCGACGGTCGCCGGAGGCTTCGATGTGATGTCGTAAACCACGCGGTTGACCTGACTCTTCATGGTGTCGGTGATCCTCACGGAGATCCTGTTCAGGACCTCAAGCGGAAGCCTGGAGAATGTGGCGGTCATACCGTCGACGGAATCCACGGCGCGGACGGCGATGGTGTACCCGTATGCCCTTCTGTCTCCCTGGACCCCCACGGTCTTGGTGGGGAGAAGGACCGCGAAGTACTGCCACGGGCGGACGGTCTCCCCGCTGCCTGCGGCCTTGGCGATCTCGTCCTCGACGATGAAACATGCCTCGCGAACGACCTCGATCTTCTCGGGGGTGACCTCCCCAAGACATCTTACCGCGAGTGCGGGTCCGGGGAACGGCTGCCTCTCGGATGCCTCGACGCCCAGTTTCCTGGCGACCTGCCTGACTTCGTCCTTGTACAGGTCCCTGAGCGGTTCGACGAGGGTCATTCCCAGATCCTTCGGGAGACCTCCCACGTTGTGGTGCGACTTGATGGTGTCCCTGACACCGTCGCCGGACTCGATCCAGTCCGGGGCGATGGTTCCCTGGAAGAGATAGGTGGCGCCGAACTCCTTGGCGTAACGCTCGAAGACGCGGATGAACTTCTCCCCGATAATCTTCCTCTTCTCCTCGGGGTCGGTGACCCCCTTGAGGGCCTCGAAGTACTCATCGGCCACACGGGCCACCCTGTAGTTGATGCCCATGTGCTTCATCATGGCCTCGACCTCCTCGGTCTCGCCCTTCCTCATGAGCCCGCTGTCGACATAGATGGCGAGGAGCCTGTCGCCGATCGCTTTGGATGCGATGGTCGCAGCCACCATGCTGTCCACCCCTCCCGAGCAGGCGATGATCGCCTTTGCATCCGAAGGGACGGAGGAATTGATCATCTCGAGGGCCTCCTCGATGAAGCCCTCCTCGTCGAAGAATCCGGTCATGTCACTCGACCTTCTTCGCTTCCTCGACCACGGAGACGGAGTCCTTGGAGACCTTCTCTGCCTGTGCCAGACGGTCCTCCTGCAGCTTCTTCCCGAGTGCGGGGTCCTTGAGTGCCATGATCTCCGCTGCTAGGGTGGCCGCGTTGTCGGCCCTCCCGAGTCCGACACATGCGACCGGGATTCCCGGAGGCATCTGGACGATCGAAAGCAGGGCATCGTAGTTCAGGTCGCCCTTGACGGGGACGCCGATGACGGGTTTTGTTGTGAAGGAAGCGATGACCCCGGGCAGCGCCGCGGAGAGTCCAGCAATCGCGATGAAAACGTCGGCATCGCTGTTGGTAACTAGAGTCTGGGTACGCTCGGGGGTGCGGTGCGCGGAGGAGACCGCGATGTCGAAATCCACTCCGAACTTCTTGAGGACCTTGATGGCTTTCGAGGCGACCTCGAAATCGCTCTTGCTCCCCATGATGATGAATGCCTTGGCCATAAGGGAACACCAGCAAACGGATAATTAATCTCTCGCACGCACGGGAAAAGAAGGAAGTGAAGGGGAGGGCATGCCCTCCCCGGTTAGAGTTTCAGGCCGCTCAGGACTTGATGACGGTCACGAGGAAGATACCAACCGCGATCAGGGCTCCGATGAGGATTCCGATCAGGTTGATGATGGCGTCGTAGATGACGTCCCAGGTGTTGACGTCGCAGAACGGGGTGATGTCGCTCCAGACGGTGAGATACAGCCAGAAGATAAGGACGATCAGGCCGATGGCGGCGACAAGGAGTCCGAATCCCTTGCTCTTACCCTTTCCGAAGTATGCAGAGAATGCTCCGGCCGCGATCATCGTGATTCCGAAGGTGATGATGACGACGGTGAGGAACATCCAGATAGTCCAATCCATTTAGTTGCCTCCGATTATCAGAGGACACCGGATACCGGTGCCTAACTAGAGTCGCTTATGGCGGTAACCCTTATTAAACTTATTACTGGAAAATAAAGGTCTGAAACCCCTCTGAAACAGGGGAACAACAGTGCCAGAAAGACGTCCTTCGATGACGGTTTCCTGCACATAATCAATCCATGCTGGAGATGGCATCCAATCGGACGCTATTTAAAATAGTGGAAATTCGTAGTTTATAAAGAGATTGCGAATCTTTAAATAGAACCGCTCTTATTAGCATTTAATAGTCTTTTGGGGGAACACTTACGGAAATTCTCGGAACCGTCGACGGCATCTCCTCCGAGGGACATGCCGTCGTGAGATGCGAAGAACTGCCCGACCTCGGGGCGGATGTCTTCGATTCCAAGAAGAACCGGATCGGTAAGGTATCACGCGTGTTCGGCCCTGTGGACTCGCCCTATGCCTCTGTTACACTGGCGGATGGAGTGGGGGGCATAGAAGGGAAGCAACTTTACTTCGACAGAAGGGGTAATGATGCCAAAGCAAAGAGAAGAAACAGAAGAAATTAAGGTCTGCCCGGAGTGCGGCAGCCGTCACCTCGTCCGCGACTACGAGCGCGGGGAACTGGTCTGCGAGGACTGCGGTCTCGTCCTCGACGACAACTTCATCGATCAGGGGCCCGAGTGGAGGGCATTCGATGTTGAACAGGGTGAGAAGAGGGCGCGTGCAGGAGCACCGATGACCTACACCATCCACGACAAGGGACTTTCCACCGAGATCTCCTGGAAGAACAAAGACTCTTACGGAAAGAGCATCCCCACCAGGAACCGCGCCCAGCTCTACAGGCTGAGGAAGTGGCAGCGCAGGATCAGGGTTTCCAACGCTACCGAGAGGAACCTGGCCTTCGCCCTGTCCGAACTGGACAGGATGGCATCTGCTATGGGACTTCCCAGGAACGTCAGGGAGACCGCCGCCATGATCTACAGGAAAGCGGTCAACAAGAATCTCATCAGGGGAAGGTCCATCGAGGGCGTCGTCGCGGCATCCCTGTATGCAGCGTGCAGGCAGTGCGGTGTCCCCAGGACCCTCGACGAGGTCGCCAACAGCAGCCGCGTCGGGAGGAAGGAGATCGGAAGGACCTACAGGTTCATGACCCGCGAACTGAAGCTGAAACTCATGCCGACCAAGCCCCAGGACTACGTCCAGAGGTTCTGCTCCGAGCTGAAGCTCAGCGGAGAGGTCCAGACCAAGGCTGCCGAGATCCTGAAGGACGCCTCCGACAAGGAGCTCACCTCCGGAAGAGGGCCCACCGGTGTCGCCGCCGCGGCGATCTACATCTCCTCCATCCTGTGCAACGAGCGCAGGACCCAGAGGGAGGTTGCCGATGTTGCCGGCGTGACCGAGGTCACCATCAGGAACAGGTACAAGGAACTCACCGAGAAACTCGGAATCGAGATCCAGCTCTGAAACTCCACGGCCCCTTCGGGGGCCTTATTTTTGACATGTGCCAGACGTGATAATGTGGCATCTGATCTTATCCTCCCCGGATCGGAAAGGACGTCCTTCGTCTACAGAATAGAAGGGGGCATGGACGACCGCGACAGGGACGAGATGGAGGCCATGGATTCCGGCTATGTCATGGGAGAGAACTGGCCTGCGATAGTCTCCGACTCTGTGGATATCGGCCACCGCATGAGGTACATGAGGAAACGGAACCTGGGGCTGAGGTTCCTCAGGGTCGAATCGAAGGATTACCTCTCCGAACTGTCGGCCTTGGACCCGGACCTGCCTGCTATCCTCGGATGGATGGTCTCGGAAGCGTACCTCGGGGGAACGCCCAGGATCGATGACATCATTGACAACCTGGAATCCGTAAACCCGCTGAGGTATCCGAGACCCGCGGTCTCCGGGATCTACCGCGAAAAGGTCGGGAGGTTCCTGGAATCTGTCGGGGCGGGAGAGGACAACTCCCTCGACAGGGTGCCCGTCGGCAGAAACGGGTGCGCCGAGGTGTGGAAGGCCCCCGACAGGTCATTCGAGATGAGATTGGTCCTCCAGATCAGGGTTTGAACCACTGGAAGGAAAGATAGTCTATCTTCTCCCCGTCTCCGATGCGGCAGAAGAGGATCTCCTTGCGGACACCGCCGGACAGGCGCACCGTTCTGGAGATCTCCGGCCACATGGCGATCTTGGAGGCTGTCACCGCATGGACCAGATATCTCGCGTGGCACTCGTCGGGAGATCCCTCGTAGACACGGAAGTGGGTGCCGTACTTGAAACCGGTCTTGACGACCAGTCCCCTTGCGCGGAGATCGTAGTAGGCCTTCAGCCTGAGATCGAACTCGTCCTGGTTCTTCTTGCCGAAGGCAACCAATGCGGCCTCGTCCATCTCGTTTCCCTTGCGGTCGAATACCCTCAGTTCCCCTGTGTGGATGAGGTAGCACCCCTCGATGAGGGAGAGCTGCAGGATGCCCCCGGACTGCTTTCCGAAGAAGGCCTCCTCGTAGAGGGATTTGCCCTCGCTCTCGTCGAAGACGAATATTATGTCGCCAACCAGCTTCCCGACCGCGGAGCACTTCTTCACCGCGGGATCGATGTTGCCCTCGGGCGATTTGAAGAACATCTTGTAGTAGGTGATGTCGCCCTCCTCGTCGGCCACCCCGTAGAGGAGCCTCTTCCCCATGTCCTCGGACTCGGAGACGTCCCTTGAGAACACGCTGAGATTGGTGGCCGACCTCTCGGACACCGCACACACCAGGTACACCGGGGGGACCTCGGAAGGGAGCTTGCCCCTGGGATAGACGCGGAGATCGAAGCTTCCCGATTCGGGTTTGACAATGAATCCCCTCTCGCGGAGGTCTTTGAAGACCCTGTACTTGATGTCGAACCCCTCGACCCTGCCGGAGGCGTAGTCGAAGAGGGACGGGAAATCCATCTTCTTCTTGCCCTTGCGTACCTCTAGACGGTTGAGGCTGAGAAGGAATGCCGCTTCCACGAGGTCGAGTTCGAGGAACCCCCCGCTCATGGGATAACCGAAGCAGCCCTTGCTGTAGGTCTGGCTGGCTTCCCTGACGTCGCGGATGAATACGGACTGTCCCTCGAGTTCTCCGGGCATATGCTCCGATTACGGGTGGAATGTATTTGTATCTGACGGGAACGATACGGTACCGTGTCCGAGAAAAGGGATTTCCTGGCGTATCTTTCGGAAGCGGGAGTGCACCCGTGGCTGTCCGATATCGCATCCAGGTGCCTGTCGAGGAAGGAACCCCTCGACCCGACTGTGCTCTCGAAGATGCAGGATGCGTTCGATTCCTTCGCTCCGAATCTTGATTTCCAACATATGTGCCAGATTATATCGGACCAGGGCTATCCCTTCGAAGCCGGAGAGGGGATCGTAAAGATCTCGCACACGGGCGGCTCGGTGACCGCATCCTTATCCGAGACGTCCGTCTCGGACATCGTCTTCCGCAGGGGAAACATAGTTTCTGAGGGAGAGCGCACGCTCTATCCCCTGTTCGCCGCAGGCATGCTCTCGAGCATCCTCCCTTCGGATGACGGAATCAGAAGGCAGAGCCGCATCGAATACCATTGGCCCGACGGAGACATCCCGGGAAGATGAGAAGAAACCCTCCCCGAAGGGAGGTAAGGGGTTTTTGTTCGGACCTTCAGGCCGCGGACTTCTTCCTCATGAAGAGGAAGACACCGGCAAGCGCGATGATCACGACGGCCGCTCCGATCGCTGCGTAGAGGAGGAGGTTGCTGCCGTCGTCGGATCCTCCGTATGCGGGGGTGTCCTTGGTGGCGTAGAAGATGGAGTAGTCGTCGACGTCGGTCTTGAGGTAGCTCTGACCGTCGATCTCGACGAGGGTTCCCCTGATCTCCTGGGCCCTTCCGTACTCGTCTACGTGCATCAGCTTGAATCCGTCGCCGGAGACAGGGATGTAGACGGTGGTTGCGAGTTCCGAAGCGGTGTTGTCGTTGGTGTAGACCTTGATCAGGAAAGCCTTCTTTCCGTCATACTTGGTCTCCTTTGCAACGATGTTGACAACATCTCCCTCGTCGACGTCATCGCTGTCGATCACAAGGCGGAGCTTGGACTCGGTCTTGAAGACCATGCTGTCGTCGACAGTGGCGGGAACGGTGAACCTGACCGAGTTCGCGATCTCGTTGACACCCTTGCTGTAGGTGATGTTGGACATCGCGATGCTCTCAAGGTCCAGCTTGCCCTCTCCGATGAAGCGGGTGTAGGTCCAGGTGGTTCCGGAAACGGATCCGACGATCGCTCCGTTGTCATCGAAGAGGAAGGAGACTCCGGACGCGACGGTCGCCTGGATGGCGGTTCCGTTGCGAGCCTCATCGGTCACCTTCTTGCCGTCGATGTAGACGGAGAACGGGACGGCGCTGGCGGTGTAGCTGGCGGTCGCACCGAGATCGGTGATGGTTGCCTCGGTCTTGGTGAAGTCGCCAATGGTGAAGCCGGTTGCTCCGGTGGAGGTAAGCTCGTATCCGGGCATGGCGATCAGCTTAGTGGCGACCGCTGCGTCGGAAAGGACGTACTTGACCGCGCAGCCGCTCAGGGTGAAGGTGCAGGTGTTGCCTTCGACCTCGGTCTTGAAGGACGAGGAGGGGGTTCCCTTCATTCCGAATCCGGCCATAGCGAGGTCTCCCTGCCAGACAACATCGATACCTGCGGCGGGGATGGTGACCCTGTTCCCGGCACCGATGGTGAGGTTGGTCATGGGGCTCTCGCCCACGGAGTATCCGTTGAACAGCAGGTTTCCGCTGACGACGAACTTCTCGTTCTCGGAGTCGTCGGAGAGGGTCGGCATAACGATGTCATCGATATCGGCAGTCATGCATCCGTCGTACCAGAAGAAACCGTCGACGCTGATGGTGCGGGTGGTGGTCTTGGTAGATGCATCATAGGTGCTCTCGACGTCGGCGTAATTGCCGTAGACGTCGGTGACGCGCACGCTGCTGGAACCGATGGTCATATCCAATCCGGTAATGACATCGAAGAGGTCGAAGTCGGAAATGACGACATCGGAATAGGTTCCCTCGACACTCCTGACGAGGGCTGCTCCGTAGTAATCGCCGGAGACCTTCGTCTTGGGGATGAGGAACTGCTTCTTCTCCACATCGAGGGTGAGATCCTCGGAGGAGACGGTTATTCCCTTGGTGGTGGAGGCCAGGGTTCCTACGGTAAGACCGGTGAAGGTAAACTCCTTGGCGAGGGTTGCCTTCACCTTGAAGTTCTTGACGTAGACGTTCCCGACCATGCGGCCGTCGATGCTGTAGATCCTCATCTCTCCGGTGAGGTTGAACTCGAGGTCGAAGAGGACGGTCTTGTTCTCGGAGGTCGTCGCAGTCAGCTTGGCGGACTCGACGATGACCCTTCCGGTGCTGCCGAGAGAGTAGTCGACCTTGCCGACGGAAGCAGTGAGCTCGACTCCGACGGACGGGGAGACCTCTGCCTTGATGCTTGCATCGGACACGAAGACTCCGCCAGCGTTAATCTCGCCGATGGAGAACTTGGCCTTGGCGGAGGTTCCGGTGACGTCGAAGGGCAGAACGTCGTTAACTGTACCGTCGATCTTTCCCATGAAGAACTTGGAGGCGGTCTCCTTAATCTCCGCGGAAGTGGTGCAGGTTGCGACGGCTGCGAGGTATTCGTCGACGACGGTGCCGCCGGTGGCGATATCCTTCAGGTCATCGGTGAGATCATCGAAATCGATGGGGGTCGTGGCCAACGAGAAGGACACGGCCTCGGAGATGGTCGCCTTGTAGTTCAGGTCTGCCTCGACATTCTTGTAGGTGGCAGTGGTGGATTCGGCTCCCTCGTATTCGGTCACCTCGTACTTTCCGAGGTCGACGCTGACTCCGACGTCTGCGACATTCTTGCTGATGTCGATATCCAGGGAGGCCTTCGCGCCGGTGAGGGTGAAGATGGCCTCAAGATTGCCGTCGTCGTCCCTGATCTCATACTTCTTGATGTCATCGACGGAAATGTCGAGTCCGAAGTCTCCGTCGACGTAGAGCTTCATCTGCTTGTCGTCCTCGGTATCGGCGGTAAAGGAGTTGCGGTAATCGGTGACCTTGACATCCAGACTGACATCGTTGGAGACCTTTATAACCAACTCAACAGGCGCATTGGGCATGGTCAGACCGATGGTGAGATTCATGTCCCCATCGACATCCAACTTGAGATCCTTCTTCTCGGACTCTGCGGAGGAGGGTCCGTCGACCTTGATATCGTAGGAGCCGTCTCCCTTGAACTTGATAATGCTCTTGTCGCCCTTTGAGATGGAGGTGACCGTGGCGTTGACCTTGAAGTCGACGCCGAGGCTGAGCTTGATCTCCTTGCCGTAGGTGAGGGTGGCTTCCACGTCCAGGGTGGTCTTGGACTCGAACTTCATCATAGCCTTCACATCGGCATCCGCCTTGGCATCCTGGAAGACTGTTCCCTCGGCGATGACGAGTTTCATGGAGTTGGATCCGTGGGTGAACTCGATGCTTCCCTTGAAGAACACCTGCTCATCGTCTTCGAACGGAATCTCGGACACGACATTGTCAGACTCAGCGATGGTCTCGTTGACTGCGATGACGATGCGGGATCCATCGTTGAACTGGAAGGAGGCGAGATCGGTCGCCTTCATCTTGAAGTCCTGCCCGACTACGATGAGAAGGGTGGATCCGCTTGCGAAAGTCAGGGTGGCTTCCGAAGCCAATGTGTAATCGTTCTTCAGGAAGAGAACCTCGCCATCGTTGTAGGTCTTGGTGGAGAGGGTCTCGCTCTGCATTTCCTGGTTGGAGTAGTCAGAGTACTTCGCCAGTGCTGCAAAGTTGATCATATCCCCAGGATCGAGTCCCGGATCGGGGTCCGCGGAAACGACTGCGTCGTCGTTCGAGAACATCGATACGGGAACGATCATGAGCGCGGCAACAATGAGTGCCGCGATTACAATCTTCTCGCTTTTCATAACAACACTCCTTTTGCAAGGTTGTGCCTTCAAGATTGGCTTGAATATATTTATATGAACGCACGGAGAGAAACGTCCTGCCTTTACCCTATGTGTTGATTGAGTCAATCATTCTTTACATCGGCACCCGTAAGTCTCAATACCGGTGCCTTAACGGAAAAGTACGGCGGGGGGAACCCCCGCCGAGTATGGTGTTTCAATTCTTCGTCTCGGAGGACGGCAGGGTTCCGTCGAGGGCCTGCTCGTATCCGTAGAGGTCGAGCAGTCCGTGTCCGGACAGGTTAAAGACGATGGTCTTCTCCTCGCCCTTCTCCTTGCACTCGAGGGCCTTGTCGATGGCGCACTTGAGGGCGTGACAGGACTCGGGCGCGGGGATGATCCCCTCTGTCCTGGCGAACAGCAGCCCGGCCTGGAAGGTGTCGGGCTGGTCGTAGGAGGTTGCGGTGATCTTGTGCTGGTCGAAGGCGGCGGAAACCAGCGGGGACATCCCGTGGTACCTGAGCCCTCCGGCGTGGATGGACGGCGGGATGTACTGGCTTCCGAGGGAGTACATCATCATGAGCGGGGTCATTCCCGCGGTGTCTCCGTAGTCGTAGTCGAACTTGCCCTTGGTAAGGGAGGGCGCGGCCTTGGGCTCGACGGCGATGATCTCGGCTCCCTTGTACTTGCCGTTCATCTGCTCCCTGATGAAGGGGAAGGTGAATCCTGCGAAGTTAGACCCGCCTCCGACACATGCGATCATGTAGTCGGGCTCGATCTCGGCCTTCCTGAACTGGAGGAGCGCTTCCTCTCCGATGACGGTCTGGTGGAGCATGACGTGGTTCATGACCGATCCGAGGGCGTAGCATGTGTGCTCGTCCTTTGCGGCCATCTCGCATGCCTCGGAGATCGCGATTCCCAGGGAACCGGAGGTCTCGGGATGCTCCTTGAGGACCTTCCTCCCGTACTCGGTGTACTCGGAGGGGGAGGCGTAGACGGTTGCGCCGTAGGTGTTGATGATGGTCTTCCTCAGGGGCTTGGCCATGAAGCTCCCCTTGACCATGAAGACGGTGGTCTTGATGTCGAAGAGGTTGGAAACCATGGCGAGGGCAGTTCCCCACTGTCCCGCACCGGTCTCGGTGGTGAGGGTGTGGATACCGGCGTTGGCGTTGTAATAGGCCTGTGCCAGAGCGGTGTTCCCCTTGTGGGATCCCAGGGGGCTGAGGTCCTCCCTCTTGAAGTAGATCTTCGCGGGGGTCTTGAGGTACTTCTCGAGCCTGAAAGCCCTCTGGAGCGGGGAGGGGCGGTTCAGGGCGACGAGGGCGTCCCTGACCTCCTCGGGGATGTCAATGTAGCGCTGGGTGGAGAGCTCCTGCTTGATGATGGGGTCGCAGAAGATCGCCTTGAAGTCCTCCTCCTTGACCGGCTCCCTGGTAACGGGGTGGATCATGGGTTTGAGGTTGGGGAGGTCTGCGGCCATGTTGTACCATTTCTTGGGGATCTCCTCGGCATCGAGGGTTACCCTTGCATCTTTAGGAATTGCCATGCGACGCGCGATTTAGTCGCGATATATAATCAATATGGCCATTGATGTATGTTTATGTGCATTAGTATCTAAAACCCTGTACTAAAAGGTGCATTGGCGGGGATTCCTCCCCGCCTTGAAATGGTTTAGAAATCCCTCTTCCTGAACAGGAAGAATCCTGCTATCAGGGCCGCGACGCCCCATATGATCATCACCGAAGCATCCCTTGCCTCGTGAGTGTAGGGGATCCTTTCGTAGGTGGTGATGTCGACGCCGAGACCGGTAATACAATATGTTATGCTGTTAGCGGCCTGGTCGAACATCCAGTAGGGGTCGTAATCCGCAATGGTCAGGCTCATGGAGACCACGGACAGCAGAAGCAGCAAGGTGACGAACGTCATGATGGACGAGGTGCTGCTCTTCTTCATGACCGAGCTGATGAGCAGTGCTATGCCGGTAGCCCCCAGCATATAGCAGAACGCCAGAACCAGGGAGGTTCCCATCGCACCGGGGAACTCCCCGGTCTTTGCGAGGGACACCCCGATGGTAATCGCGTAAAATGCAACTAGATAGGCGGTCTCAATCAGGATAGAGGCCATGAACTTGCCGAAGTATATCGACCATTTCCTAATCGGCTTGGTGAAGAGGATGAGCGCGGTGCGCTCCTCGAACTCGGAAGCGATGGAAGTGGACGAGAAGAGGGTAACCGCAACCAGCACTATGAGGCTGGCGAACGATGCATAAACCTCGCAGACATCCTTTCCGGTCATGTCGTCATCACCGAAGATGAACAGCACGGCAGTGAGAAGTGCCAGAACGGAAACGATGAGCAGTGTGAAGAGGATGATCTTCCTCCCGCGGAGGAACTTGGTAATCTCGTTCCTCATCACAACGAATGCCTGCCTGGTATCATCTTTGAAATCAAAACCGACCATGTGATCACCTCGACTCCGCGACAAGCTCGAGATACCTGTTCTCGAGGGCGTTCTCGCTCTCCGCTACGCTGAAGACGCTGAGGTTCAGCCCCATGAGGTCCCTGATGAAGGAGACCTCCTCGGTCTTGCTCCCCTCGATCTTCACGGCAATCTCGTTGCCGGAGCGGTATGCGTTCCTGACGTTGGGGAGGCCTGCGATCCTGGAGATCATGTCGTCGTTGGGGATCTCGATGGTCCTCACGATGAGGGTGCGGACGTCCGACCCCTCGATGAACGACGAGATGTCGTCGTGCATCAGCAGTTGTCCGTGGTTGATCAGCGCGATCCTGTCGCAGAGGTCGGTGACCTCGTGCATCATGTGCGAGGACATCAGGACGGTCAGGTTGTTGTTGTCGTTCCTGATGTTCTTGAGGATCTCCCTCATCTCCGCCATTCCCCTAGGGTCGAGTCCGGATGTGGGCTCGTCGAGGATGATGACGCTGGGGTCGTTGAGAAGGGAGAGACCTAGTGTAATCCTCTGCCTCATTCCCTTGGAGAATGTTCCGAGCCTCTTGTCCTCCCACTCGGACATCTTGACCTTCGCCAGGATCGTGTCGGTCTCGGCGGAGATGGACTCCCTTGACATGCCGAAAATCTCGCCGACGTACCTGAAGGTCTCCCTGGGAGTGAGGTAGAGGTAGAACTCCGGGGTCTCGACGACGGTACCCACGCCCTGGAGGGCGTTCTTGGGGTCCTTGGCAACGTCGTATCCGTTGATGAATGCGTGGCCGCTGGTGGCAGTAATGAGGTTGGTGAGAATCTTAAGGGAGGTGGACTTCCCTGCACCGTTCGGACCGAGGAGACCGGTGAAGCTGTTCTTCTTAATCTCGAGGTTCAGGTCATCAACGGCGACGAAGGAACCATACACCTTCCTCAGGTTGACAATCTCTATCGGGAAGTCGCTCATTCCGAGGCCCTCCAGCATGTCTGGCACATGTTCAGACTAATCATTTGTTCACCTGCTGTCATTCTCATGCCTATGATGTCGGCATTATAAAACATACTGTCAACGGCACGGTTGATGAATCACGAAGAAATGAAATGTTTTTATAGAAGTTCTGCACTATACAACCATTAGTTGTAAACCAACTGCGAAGAACTCACGTGATAACATGACAGACATGGACAGCATCCTATCCATTGTGGAGAACCCCACCAGGAGGAAAATCCTCCAGGCAGTGGTCAGGGAACCGCACTACCCCCTGCAGCTCTCCAAGGAACTTGGAATCAGCCAGCAGGCCGTGGTGAAGAACCTCAACCTTATGGAGAAGGAGGGAATCGTCGTCAGCTACCGCGAGAGCAGCAACAGGGGTCCGGACAGGATCTTCTACAAGCCCAGCTCGGAGTTCAGCATCACCATCGACATGCGCAACAACATGTTCGAGATGAGGCTGGTCCCGATCGCCCAGGCGAAGGAGCAGGTCCCGAAGGAACCGGAAGACTACAGGACGAGCGAGGAAAGGAGACTGGAGGAGGTCCGCGGAAGGATCTCCAGCATAGACCGCCAGATAGCGGAATTCGACAAGCGCAGGGCCGAGATGGTCCGCGAGAGGAACAGCCTGATAAACGGGTTCCTCGCGAGCACGGACCTCGGTAACCTGGATTACGAGCACAGGGAGCTCCTGTACGATATGCTCAACCGCCCCAACTGGAGCGCCGAGGACATATCCAGGAACCTGGGATTCAACGAAAGCATGGTGTCCAGGATGATAGACGATCTACTGGACTACTTCAACAGAGGTGATTGAAATGGCAGATAACAGAGCTATCAAAGTAGTGGAGCTCAAGGCGGGGGAGGCCGGCAAAGGCGTCGCCAGGCTCGACCCTGCTCTGATGGACATCCTCAAAATCAAGGTCGGGGACATCGCGATTGTCACCGGCAACAAGAAGACCGCGGTCAAGATCCTCCGCGGCGCCCCCGAGGACGAGAACCTAGGGGTCATCCGCATCGACGGATCCACCAGGCGCAACGCCGGCGTGTCCATCGGCGACAGGGTCGACGTGAAGAAGGCAGAGGTCAAGGAGGCGACCAAGATTACCTTCTCCCCGACGGAGGAGCTCAGGCTCCAGGGCGGGGAGGAATATCTGGCACAGGCCCTGGAAGGACGCGCCTTCGCAAAGGGGGACATCCTCTCCCTGAACATCATGGGCAACAAGATGGACCTTGTGGTCACGTCCTTCACCCCGGCGGCCGAAGCCGTGATCATCGGTGCCGAGACCAAGGTGAAGATCAACGCCAAGCCCGTCTCCAAGGAGGGCATGGACGTCCCGAAGGTTTCCTACGACGATGTGGGAGGGCTCGGAGACGCCATCCGCCAGGTCAGGGAGATGATCGAGCTTCCGCTGAAACACCCCGAGCTCTTCAAGAGGCTGGGGGTCGAGGCCCCGAAGGGCGTGCTCCTGCACGGTCCGCCGGGAACCGGTAAGACCATGCTCGCGAAGGCTGTGGCAGGGGAGACCTCCAGCAACTTCATCTCCATCGGTGGGCCAGAGATCGTCAGCAAGTTCTACGGAGAGTCCGAGGGAAAGCTGAGGGAGATCTTCAAAGATGCGGAGGAGAACGCACCCAGCATCATCTTCATCGACGAGATCGACTCCATCGCGCCCAAGAGGGAGGAGACCCAGGGAGAGGAGGAGAGGCGCATCGTCGCCCAGCTCCTGTCCCTGATGGACGGTCTGAACTCCAGGGGGAGGGTGGTCGTCATCGGAGCCACCAACAGGCCCAACAGCATCGATGAGGCCCTCAGGAGGCCCGGCAGGTTCGACCGCGAGATTGAGATCGGAGTCCCCGACCGCAACGGAAGGAACGAGATCCTCCAGATCCACACCCGCGGCATGCCACTCGACAAGGATGTCGACCTGGGAGTGATCGCCGACAAGACCCACGGATACGTGGGAGCGGACCTGGCCGCACTCTGCCGCGAGGCGGCCATGGCGGCCCTCAGGAGGGTGCTCCCCGACGTGAACACCGAGGACGACACCATACCCACCGAGGTGCTGAACAGCATCAACGTCACCATGGAGGACTTCCGCCACGCCATGAACGGACTGACCCCCTCCGCCATGAGGGAGGTCATGGTCGAGAAGCCCAACGTGAAGTGGGAGGACATCGGAGCCCTCGAGGATGCCAAGCAGCAGCTCAAGGAGGCCGTGGAATGGCCGCTGAAGTACAGCAAGGTCTTCGCCCACATGAACGCGAAACCCCCGAAGGGGATCCTACTGTACGGTCCGCCGGGAACCGGTAAGACCATGCTCGCGAAGGCAGTGGCCACCGAGTCGGAGGCCAACTTCATCTCCGTCAAGGGGCCGGAGTTCCTCAACAAGTACGTCGGAGAGTCCGAGAAGGCCGTCAGGGAGACGTTCAGGAAGGCCAGGCAGGCATCGCCCTGCGTGGTGTTCATGGACGAGATCGACTCCATCGCCCCGGTAAGGGGCATCGGGGACGACACCCACGTGACCGAGAACGTCGTCTCCCAGATGCTGACCGAACTGGACGGCCTGGAACCCATGAACAACGTGGTGGTCATCGCAGCCACCAACCGTCCCGACAGGATCGACCCCGCTCTGCTGAGGCCCGGAAGGTTCGACAAGTCCATCCTCGTGGGTCCCCCGGACAAGGAGTCCAGGAAGAGCATCTTCGAGATCCATGTCCGCGGAAAGCCCATGGACGACAACGTCGACCTGGACGATATCGCCGAGAGAACCGAGGGCTGCACCGGTGCGGACATCGGCGCCATCGTCAACGAGGCGGTGATGACCGCGGTCAGGAGGCTGGTGGCCTCCGGCAGCGTCCCCTCCCAGGAGGAGATTGATGCCTGCAAGGTCACCATGGACGACCTCCTGAAGGCCGTGGACAAGTTCGGCCCCAAGGCGAAGGAGCGCGTGAGCACCTACGGCAACAAGGCCGAGGACCTCTGATCACACTCAAAAACCCCAAACAAACCTCTTAAACACAAAAGACCCAGACAAGTAAAATGAGGTGAATCGAATGACAGACTACAGAGACTATATGAACGACGTGTGGGACGACTTCGGCCGCCTCTTCGAGAACGACTTCGAGGTCATGAACAAAAAACTCAGTTCCATGTTCAGCGACTTCATGAACACCCCCGGAGTGCAGACCTACGGGTACACCATGTATCAGGGACCCGACGGCGTGCCCCATGTACGCGAGTTCGGCAACACCAAGGCAGGGAAAGGACTGCTGGCAGGCTCTCCCGCGGAGACCTACATGGAGCCCATCTGCGATGTGCAGCAGGACGGCGAGGTCGTCAGGGCGACGTTCGAGATCCCCGGCGTGGCGAAAGAGGACGTCAACCTGGAGGGGACCCCCAGCTCCCTTACGGTGACCGTCGACACCGAGAAGAGGAAGTTCAGCAAGACCGTCGCCCTGCCCTGCGACGTCGATATGGATTCCGCCGAGGCCACATGCAACAACGGCATCCTCGAGGTCACCCTCAAGACCGTCAAACCCGCGGAGACCAAGAAGAAGATCAGCATCTCGTGATGCTTTCCCACGGCCCTTCGGGGCCCCGGGGCCGGGAATGCCCCAACCCTCGTTCCCGGCCCTGGCTATTTTCTCCGATTTCCAAAACACAACAACATTTATAGAAAAATAAACGCATTTCTCGTACTATGACGAGAGAGGACATGATCAACACGACCCGTGCCATCCTTGCGAAGGCAGGGTTCGATGTCTCTTCCGCGATACACCTCAGGAGCCTGTGCTTCGACGTGTGCGCACGCAGGGACAACATCATGCTCCTGATCAAGGTCCTCAGCAACGTCGATGCGTTCTCAAGAAAGAATGCCGACGAGATGAAGATCATGGCCGATGCCCTGCAGGCTTCCCCCATACTCATCGGGGAGACCAGCAGCTCCGGCAAACTGGAGAAGGGGATCATCTACACCCGTTTCAAGATCCCGATCATCTCCAACGAGACCCTGTCGGACGAACTTCTCGAGGACGTGCCCCCGTTCATCTTCGCCGCTCCCGGCGGACTGTATGTGAAGATCGACAGCGACGCCCTCCGCGACATCAGGGAGATGAGGGGGATCAGCCTCGGTACCCTTGCGGAGACCGCCGGGGTGTCCAGAAGGACCATCCAGCTGTACGAGTCCGGGATGGGTGCCATGATCGATGCCGCACTCAGGCTCGAGGAATACCTCGACGCACCCATCATCCAGCCCCTGAACCCCTTCGAGTATGTCTCCGACAGACAGGAACTGGACAAATTCCAGATTACCGACCCGAAGCAGCAGACCGGGTCCACCTCCCTCGACCACATGGTCACCATCGGGTACTCCATCACCCCCATCGTCAGAGGGCCCTTCGATGCGGTCTCCAAGGACACCGACCACGGGGTCGTCGTCCTCACCGGAGTGGGTTCCGACGACAGCAAGCTCATCCAGAAGGCCATGGTCGCATCCGAACTCTCGAACCTCTCGCACCGTCCGGCGGTCATCATCGTGCAGAAGAAGCAGCACGACGACAACATCGAGAACACCGCGCTCATCACCGACGAGGAGCTGCACAGGATCGATGACAAGACCGTCCTCAACGACATCATCATGTCCAGGAGCACGAAGAAGTGATTTCTCTAACCGTAGGCGGCTGCAGGGTGGACATCCTCCCCGTGGTCAACGGCCTCGTTTCGGAAGCGGAGAAAGTCCGCGAAGCGTACGGCGATTACGATGCGTACGGGGCATCGATGAGCATCGAATCCCTGCAGGCAATCCTGAAGAGGGAGGAGATCGGCACCGAGAACGTCGAGGTCTCCGAACTCGACCTCGTGTACTCCGAGAGGATGGCGTATTTCGGGGAGATACAGGTTCCTTCGCCCGCTTTCTGCGAGATAGTCGACCTCTGTGCCAGAGACGGAAAACAGGTCATACCTCTCGATATGAGGGACGAGGATTTCGACACCGCTTTCATCAATTGCGTCAGTGCTGTGGAGTTCACCACCGTACATCGCCTAGCCAAGAAGGGGATGATGGTGAAACTCAGTCTCAACTCCCCCGAAGACATGGCCATCGACTGGGACAGGTATGTGTCCAAGAAGAGGGGATTCGCCAAGCTCAACCGCGTCCGCGAAGAGTACATAGCGAAGGAGATAGTTGACACTTCCAACTACAGGAAATCCCTTCTCGCGGTCATCGAGTGCGAAAGGGCCGATAACATAGCGGAACTGGTGAGGAAATATGCAGGATGACTGCCCCGAATGCGAGGAATGGCGGGCCAGGGGAGCCCGCTTCTGCAGGAACTGCGGCAAGGCACTGGCGGAGTCCGAAGTATGTCCCGAATGCGATGTATGGAGACAGCGCGGGGCGAATTACTGCAGGAACTGCGGCAGAAAGCTCGGGAACGCACCCGAACCCTTGCCGTGCCCTCCCGAGGACGGTGACGGACAGACCGACTGCACCAGATCCGCGATGTTCCGCCTGGTCGCCACCATCGCTCTCCTCGCGTTCTCGTTCACGCTCATCGTCGCCATCGCTTACGGGTTCATATTCTTCGGGGACCTGATGGCCGTGGCATCACCGGTCGGCAAGGTGCTCTTCGTCCTGGAGTTCATCGCGATAATCGTATCGGCCGCATATGCGTTCTACGCGGTGTTCAGGAAGAACCGCGGAGGAAGGCCGGAGGCGGTATTCACCAGCGGACTCTGCATGGCCTGCACGGGCCTCTGCGTCTCCATATTCCTGACCATCCTCTACATATTCCTCATCGGGGCCTTCGGCGAACAGATCGATGCTTCTTGGATGGATGAGTATACCGAGATACAGCTAGCCTATCTCCTGCTGACCGCGGGACCGGAGGAGGAGTTCATATTCCGCGTCCTCCCCATCGGGATCCCGATGGTCATCGTAGCCCTGTGCTACGGCCGCGGTAGGAGCTCGTTCCGTTATCTCCTTGGGGGATTCGGCATGAGCCGCTGGGCATGGATATTCCTAGCGATTTCCGCCGTGATCTTCGGATATGCGCATCTGGGAGGGTGGGGGTGGACGAAGATCATCGATGCCGCCATGGGCGGAGTGATATTCGGATTCATCTACTGCGAGTTCGGGCTGTATGCGTGCATCCTTGCACACACCGTGAACGACACGATCTCCCTGATAAGCTACATCGGGATGGGCGACGCGTTGTCTAGCCTAATCTACTTCGTAATAATAGGCGCCGGACTTGCCCTGCTGATCCTGTGGCTGATACACCCCAACAGGAAATATGTGAGGTTCTGGGAGGCACCGTGGATGGATGACGGGCTCCCGGGATCGATAGACGAACAGTGGGACCGTCACTGAAGCATGTTCTTCAGGATCTTCTGCGACTCCACGGCGGAGAGCAGGTCGAGGGATTCGATGATGTACCTTCCCTTGTACCTGCTGAGCCTGCGGATTATCGGCAGGAAATCGATGTTCCCCTCGCCTAAGGTGAGATGGTCGTCCCTCTTCCCCAGATTGTCGTGGATGTGGACGTTGCCGATACGGTCCCCGAATGTATCGATCATGGAATCGATCATTCCGAGGGTGTTGGCGTGCCCTATGTCGAAAGTTACCCCCAGATCGGTACCGTCGACGATCTCCTGAAGCTCCTCCACGGAGGTCCCGATGAGCATCGGGACGTTCGGCATGTTCTCCATGCATACCCTCAGACCGTACTCGTTTGCGGCACGGGAGATGAATCTGGCACTGTTCTTCGCAGAACGGACGGAGCGGTCACGGGTACCGCTCACGGCAAGATTGATGATTCCGGGATGAACGGTGAGGGTGTCGATGCCCATCTCCACTGCTGCCTCCATCTCGGACACGATCTCCATGACGGAGGCCTCCCTCATCCTCTCGTTCACCGCCGCGATGTTGACGCAGGAGATGTCGGTGTGGATGGAGAATGTCATCTTGTACATCTCGGCCCTGTCAGCGAAACCTCCGGAGACTTTCTGGACCATGTGATCGGCCTCCGAGAATATCTCCCAGTGGCTGAAATCCTTGGAGATGCTCTCGAGCATCTCGTAGAAGTCGGTGGTACAGAAGTCCGGACAGGAAACCCCGATGGTATTCACTGCTTCACCTCCTCTCCGTCGACCGTGACCGGTGCGATCCTGTCGATGAGTGCGGGAAGGTCGTCGTCCTCCACGGTCACCTCGATGGTGCCCAGGGCGATGCGGTACTCCACAAAGGAGACCTTCCCGACGGTGGCGACCTGCTTGTTGAGGTTGAACCGGGTCTTGCGGGTGCTCCTGCCCATTCCCTTCAGCATCTGGGAGCGTGTGGTGTCGAGAATCCTCTGCTTCCTTATGAGATTGGAGAAGTTGTCCAGGTCGGCAGTGCCTGACATGGTCCCGTCCTCCAGCTGGAAATCTCCTGTGGGGAAAATGCTCAGAAGGGCTTTCTTCACTTTCTCCGGATCCTCGCTGGGATACACGGGACAGGATACCGTCACGGCCGCCATGGCGGTCTATCGTCTGCCAAATATAATATGGTGTTTAGCCCGATATCCCTGCCGTGGACTCCGAATCTGCGCTGAAGAAACTGATGGACGGCAACGAGAGGTTCCTTTCGGATGTGCCTCCGCCGCTGTCCGACTTCAGGCTCAGACGGGATACGGCGGCCAACGGACAGCACCCGTATGCGGCGATAGTTACCTGTTCGGATTCCAGGGTAGTACCGGAGATTGTATTCAACACTGGGATCGGTGAGCTTTTCGTGATCCGCACCGCCGGCAACACCATCTTCGACGGGGAACTGGGGAGCATAGACTACGCCGTCTCCCACCTCGGATGCGGCATCGTAGTGGTCATGGCCCACACACACTGCGGCGCGGTGCATGCGGCACTGAACGGACACAACCACGGCCATGTCGGTGCGATCGTCGACAGGATCTCGGAATCCATCGGCGACGAGGAGGACCCGACGGAGGTCTCCGTTCAGAATGCCAGGAACAGTGCCAGCACCATAAAGGAATCGATACCCGAGGCTACCGTCGTGGTCGCACTCTACGATATCGAAAGCGGAAGGGTCACCCTTCAGTGATCAGTCCTTGGCGAAGTTCTTCAGGACCATCTTGCCGGTACCCAGGTTGACGATGGGCATGATTCCCGGATCGGGGTTGAAATTGTGCATCTTCTGATAGTCGGTCTGCGACTGCCAAGTGGATGCGTTGATCATCCTGACGCCGTGGTACTCCATGGTTCCCGCACCGTGCACATGGCCGGAAACGAAGATGTCTGGCACATTGTCCATGACCAGGTAATCCTTCTTCTCCGGGGCGAGTGCGTTCCTCTGTCCGTACATGGGTGCGAGGTGCCTCCTCTCGGCCATGTACTTCATGACGAGCAGAGGGTTCTCGTAAGTCAGCTCCCTGACCCCGGAGATCCAGTCGTCAATGCTCTTCCCGTGATATGAGGTGACGATCCTCCCCTCGATCTTCATGTTTATCGGGTTCCCGACCATCGCCACGTTGGAATCGAAGCTCTTGGTGTAGATCTCGTTGAGAGCGGGCTGGGGTTCCGCCAGACGGCAGGCATCATGGTTCCCCGGATGCAGGACCAAGCGGATATCGTCCGGGATCTCCTTGATGTACTCGGACAGGGCATGGTACTGGTCGTAGATGTCGTCGATCTCCAGATCGGCTTCCTGTCCGGGATATGCGCCGATACCGTCAACGACGTCCCCGGGCATGATGATGTAGTTGATCTGCTGGTCGTCTGAATGTGCCTTGAGGAAGGCGATCATCTTCTCCCAGCTGCCGCGGAGGAACTCCTTGGACCCGATATGGATGTCGGACAGGAATGCGACTGACGATCCCGTGTCGGAGGGGACCCATCTGTGGTCGGCCGGGATATCCGGATGGTAGATCTGTCTGGCGATGAACAGGTCGCCCTTGGTGGCGGCCTGTCCGTGGATACCGATGACCTCGTCCTGGACGATCTTCTCCCCCTCGGCGAATATGTCGGAGTCCTTCCCGATGAGCACAGGGATACTGCTGTCCTCGTCCTCCACCGTGAGGATGATGTGGCCGTTCTTGGTGACCTTCTTATCGAACACCATCCCGATGATGTTGAGTTCCCTGCCGATGTTCTTGACCTTCCTGATGGGATGGGGGGACTCGAAATCCCTCCTCCTCTCGATGATCCTCTTCAGCTGGGAGAAACGGCTGCGGAAGTAGTTGGTGAAGTCCTCTATGGTCCCGGTGCAGGTGCTGTTCCCGGTGATATCGGAACCGTCCATTATCTCCAGGTCGGTGTTCCTCTTAACACGGGGCTTGATTATCTTCTCGGGCTCGAAGAGGCCCTTGTCCCCGTTCAGGAAATCGATGACGTCCTGCTTGGTGACGAACATCGCGTTGTTGGACAGGGAATTCAGGAGAGTGTTGACGAAATCCAGGGAATAACCGTTGGAATCTATGATCTCCAACGCTTCCGGGGACAGGAAGAGGTTCCTCCTCGCTGCCGCCGACAGAATCTCGTCTCTCATGTCCGAAGACTATGGCTACCAGGGATTAAAGGATTCCCCAGAGGTCCGGAGAGCGTGCGGGAACGCTGTGTAACACACTATTGAAGAAGGTGTCGGGCCCCCGAAGGGGCCCTTGAAAGTGTTTCGGCCCTCAAAACCGTTCGTTGAAGAGAACGGCTAAGATGATTACTATGCCGAGCATGAGCATGGAGTATGCGATGATGATCGTCCACTTGAAGAGCTTGGCCTTCTTGGCCGGGTCTTCGGCGAACTCTTCAAGACGCTCCTCCAACGACTTCAAGACTCTTCCTTGCCTTTGAGGTGCTTGAGAGAGGTAGTGGTCTCACGTTCCATCTCTTCGAGACGGGACCTGACGAACCTCTGGGACTCCTGGAGGTCGGGGATGACCTTGAACTCCAGTGCGTTAACCCTTCTCTTGGTCTTCTCAATCTCGTCCAGCAGCTTCTTCATGGTGGTCTCGACCTCGGCGGCGCGGATCAGGGTCTCGAGAAGCTTCTCGAAACTGTCTGCCGCGGCCGCTACATAGGCCGAAGTGTTGAGGATTCCGTATCCGCGTCCAATGATATCGGTGTGGATCTTCTCCGCCTCAACCTTGGGGACCATCATTCCCATGATGGAGTGGCTGGTGAGTTTGACGGTGGGATGCGATTTGAGCGCGTATGCGGCACTCTTCACCGCAATCTCACCGTCTACGGCACGGGCGATGGTGATGTTCCTCATCGCCACCTCGAAGTCGGTAGCAACGCCGGCACGCATCTGCCTCGCCTTCTCGAGCACTTCGAAGAACTCGATGATGAGTCCGTCCCTCTTCATCTTCAGGATCTTGTGTCCGGACTGGGACAGCTTGATCCTGCGCTTGAGGTCCAGAAGCACTGAGCGGGTCGGGGTGACGTCGCGGGCTGCCATCTGCTTCACTCCTTCTTGAGGTACTTCTCGAGGTACTTCTTGTCGATCCTGGTGAGCTGGTCGATATCGAGCTCCTTCAGGATCTCCCAGGCGATGTCGAGGGTGGTCTCGATGGACCTGTCCTCGTCGATACCCTGGCGGACAACCCTGTCCTCGAAGAGGTCGGCGAAGTCGAGGAGCTTCCTGTCCTTTGCGTTCAGGGAGTCCTTTCCGACGATGGCCACGAGTCCCCTGAGGTCCTTACCCTCCGCGTAGGACGCGTAGAGCTGGTCGGAGACCGCCTTGTGGTCGTCACGGGTCTTGTCCGCTCCGATACCGGAGTTCATCAGCCTGGACAGGGAGGAGGACACGTTGACCGGCGGGTAGATGCCGTTCCTGTGCAGCTCCCTGGACAGAACGATCTGTCCCTCGGTGATGTAACCGGACAGGTCGGGGATCGGGTGGGTGATATCGTCACCGGGCATGGTGAGGATCGGGATCTGGGTGATCGATCCGTTCTTGCCCTTGATCCTTCCGGCACGCTCGTACAGCTGTGCGAGGTCGGTGTACATGTAACCGGGGTATCCACGCCTTCCGGGCACCTCATCACGGGCTGCTCCGATCTGACGGAGGGCCTCGCAATAGTTGGTGATGTCGGTCATGATGACGAGAACCTGCATTCCGAGGTCGAACGCCATGTACTCCGCGGTGGTGAGTCCCAGACGCGGGGTGGAGATACGCTCGACAGCAGGGTCGTCGGCGAGGTTCAGGAAGACGACGGCGTTCTTCAGGGCGCCGGTCCTCTCGAACTCGTTCATGAACTTCTGCTTCTCCTCGTTGGTGATACCGAGGGCGATGAACACGACAGCGAACTCCTCGTTCTCTCCGCGGACCTTTGCCTGACGAGCGATCTGCAGAGCAATATCGTTGTGAGGAAGTCCGGAGGCGGAGAAGATAGGAAGCTTCTGTCCCCTGACGAGGGTGTTCATTCCGTCGATGGTGGAGATTCCGGTCTCAATGAAGTCGGCAGGGGAGTCCCTTGCCCACGGGTTGATGGCCGCTCCGGTGATGTCCATCTCTTTCTCGGGGACGATTGCGGGTCCTCCGTCGATGGGGGCACCGGCTCCGGACAGGACCCTTCCGAGCATGTCCTTGGAGACGGGCATCTTCATGGTGTCGCCGAGGAAGCGGACTGCCGCCGCCCTGTCGATACCGGTGGTTCCCTCGAAGATCTGGATGCAGACCATGTCGTCCGAGGTGTCGAGGACCTGTCCTCTCTTGATCGATCCGTCGGAAAGCCTGACGGAGACCATCTCCTGGTATCCGACGGGCTCGGTGTTCTTCACGAACACGAGAGGTCCGGCGATGTTCTCGATGGTCTTGTACTCTTTAGCTACACTCTCTGCCATATTCAGGCCTCCAGCTGTGCGAACTGTGCGTCCATTTCCTTCTCGACGGCTGCGAGCTCCTCGTCGACCGCCTCCTCGTACTTGGCCTGCTGGAAGCGCTGCCTGACGGGGATGTAGATGATCTTGTCGACGGAAACACCTGCTGCGAGGGACTTGTCTGCCATGTCGGAGAACTTCTTGATGAGCCTGAGCATGGTGTACTGCCTGCTGAGCGGGCAGTAGCAGTCCACGGGGTGGTACGCGTTCTGCTGCAGGAAGATCTCACGGATCATCTTGGCGACCTCGAGGGTGACCTTCTGCTCGTCGGGCAGGGAGTCGGATCCGACCATCTGCACGACCTCCTGGAGCTCGGCCTCGCGCTGCAGGACCTTCATGGCCCAGGTCTTGAGGTCGGTCCAGTCCTCGGCAACCTCCTTCTGGAACCATCCCTTGAGCTGGGAGTCGTACATGGTGTACGAGGTCAGCCAGTTGATGGTCGGGAAGTGACGCCTCTCACGGAGCTTGGTGTCGAGTGCCCAGAAGACACGGACGATACGCAGGGTGTTCTGAGTGACAGGCTCGGAAAGGTCTCCTCCGGGAGGCGAAACCGCTCCGATAACGGAGATGGATCCGTCCTCGCCGCAGAGGGTCTTACCGCGGCATGCACGCTCGTAGAACTCGGAGAGCCTTCCGGACAGGTATGCCGGGTATCCCTCCTCACCGGGCATCTCCTCGAGCCTCGAGGAGATCTCCCTCATTGCCTCTGCCCACCTGGAGGTGGAGTCGGCCATGAGTGCGACGTTGTATCCCATGTCGCGGAAGTACTCTGCGATGGTCATTCCGGTGTAAACCGATGCCTCACGAGCCGCGACAGGCATGTTGGAGGTGTTGGCGATCAGGATGGTCCTCTTCATGAGGGACTCTCCGGTCGTCGGGTCCTTCAGTGCCGGGAACTCGGTAAGAACCTCGGTCATCTCGTTTCCGCGCTCTCCGCATCCGATGTAGACGACGATCTGTGCATCGGAGTACTTCGCGAGGGACTGCTGGGTAACGGTCTTTCCGGTACCGAATGCACCGGGGATTGCGGCCGCTCCTCCCTTCGCGAGGGGGAACATGGTGTCGAGGACACGGAGTCCGGTGATCAGGGGGACATCGGGGTTGTATTTCTCGATGACCGGCCTGGGGGCACGGACGGGCCATTTCTGCATCATGGGGTACTCGGCGCCGTCGACGGTGATGACGGACTCCTCAACGGTGAAGGAACCGGCCTCGATCTTCTCGACCTTTCCTCCCTTGGCGTTCGGGGGGAGCATGATCCTGTGGACGATAGGTCCCTCCTGAACGGTTCCGATGACGGTTCCGGCCTTCACCTCGTCTCCGACGGAGACGGCGGGGACGAAATCCCATTTTGCTTCCCTGTTAAGTCCAGGTGCGGTGGCTCCACGGTAGATGAAGTCTCCCATTTTGTCCCTGAGAACGGGCAGAGGCCTCTGGATACCGTCGTAAACGGAGGTCAGAAGCCCGGGTCCGAGCTCAACGGAGAGAGGCAGACCGGTGTTGCTGACCGGCTCTCCCGGTTTGATACCGGTGGTGTCCTCGTAAACCTGGATGATGGATTTGTCGCCGACGATCTTAATGACCTCTCCCATCAGCTGCTCGTTTCCGACGTGTACGACATCGTACATACGGGGCGAGATACCGATGGCGGTCACGACAGGACCAGCGACCCTGTAAATTACACCTTCAGTGCTCATTCAATCATCCTCATTCTTGTACAAATCGACGCCGATAACCCTCTTGACTTTCTCACGAAGATCGTTAGAGTCACCACCGACGGGAACGACCACGGGCTGGATGGACTCCATGATCTTGTTCTTGTAGTTGGTGGGAAGGTTCTGCAGGTCGTCCGACATGACGGCAAGTATTCCGATGTCGGCATCGGCCATCGCTTCCTGCATCTTTGCTTGATAGTTTTCTGCATCTGCGACAAAGACTTTCCTGACCCCCGCAAGGCGGAAGCCGAGGGTGAATTCATCGCTGCCAATTACTCCAATTTCCATCAGATCACCAGCAGACGCTTCATGATTTCAACATCGAGGCCGGAATCGACCCCGTGTGCGATCATCCTGATGTTCCTGACCTCATTCTCCTTGTGGATCATGTAATCCATGACGGGAATGATGGACGGGGGGTACATGTGCGAGACCTTGTTTGCCATGACGGCTCCAAGTTCTGAAAGCGCTGCACTAATCTTCAGGACCGAGTCGGTTTCTTCGGAAATAATGTCCTTGAGATCCACATACAACTTAAGTTGCGACGCCTCGGAAAGGACGCCTGCGACATCGTCGGCGTTGGCCATAGCGGTCATCACCTTCTCGTCGATCTCGGCTCCTCCGGGGATGAAGAACGCCATGATGATCTCGGGGCTGATCTTGTCGTTCTTGAGCTTCAGGGCAGTCTCGAGGTTCTTGTGGTCGATGACGTGCTTGATGTAGCTCAGGAAGATGTTGGTCGGCCTGTCGTGAGCATCGATGTTCTTCAGCAGATTCTTGTAGTAATCCCTGTAGAAGAAATCCTCGACGGGTGCGAGGATGTTCCTGTCGCGATACATCTGCATGTACTCCTCTGGCACTTTTATGTGTACCATGGTGCAGTATGCGGCGAGCGTATCGTCGACGGTAGGGTAGGCAAGAAGCTTGTCAAGGTCGTCCATGTTCAGTTTTCCGGCGGGGACAAGGTCCTCGCGGGCAGACTCCATGGAGACACCGAACTTCTTTGCGCGCATGATGATCATGGCGTTGTAGATGTCCCACTTGGTGAGGTATGCCTGAACCATGTTGGCGAGCTCGCCCTTGGACGACGTTAAGATGCTGCGGAAAGCCTTCGCCATGTTGGTGTACGTGGCGTACTCAAGAAGAGACAGACCGGAGTACCTGGTTGCCAGGTCGGTCATCTCTTTTGCGTATCCTGCCTCGCTGATGTAGTGCGAGATCTCAGGAACGGACATGACCAAGAGCTTGTTGTAGTCCTCAGCTTTCATCAGCTTGGCTTTCTTACTCTTGACCCTTGCCGCGGTGTACGCGTAGTTTCCGGCTCCCCTGCTCTTGAACATTATTTCACCCGAACAGGATGTCTGACAGCTGTTTCAGATTGCTGTCCCAGATGTTCTGGAGAAGAACGGAGTACTGCATGTCGACCTCGAGGGATCCGTCTGCGCTCTGGAGGATGAGTCCGGAGCGGATCTTGGAATCCTTCTCGACTGCCGTGACTCCAAGGTCGGATGCGGTGAACGAGTCGTTCTCCGACATGAGGGCCTTGGGCTCGGGAATGATCTTCTTTGCAGCCTTGACCATTGCCTTGTAGTAGGCCTTCTTCTTGCTGGCGGGCATGTTCTCCAGCTCGACGAGGGCGGACTCGAAGGCACGGTTGAGGATCTCCTTCTTCTTCGCGAGGACGATCTTCTTGCTCTCGAGGTCGGCGCTGGAGCGCTCCTGGCGGGCAAGCATGTCCTTGGTCTCGGAGATCCTTTTCTCCTGCTTCTCTTTCATTTCGGCGATCTCTGCGTCCGCCTGCTCGTTGATGGCCTTGATCTCGGCTGCCTGCTCCTCGCGGAGTTTGGCAACAGAGGCCTGGGCGGATGCCTCGATCTCCTTTGTGACGCTGTCTAGTGCCATGTGCGGCCTCCTGAATCCAGTAGGGCGGCTCACAGGACGAACAGACACATGATAGCGATAACGAGTCCGAAGATGACGACGGTCTCAGGGAGAACGGTGAAGATCATTGCCCTTCCGAAGAGGGACGGGTCCTCAGTGATTGCTCCGACAGCGGCAGCTCCGATGTCTTTCTCTCCAAGTCCGGATCCGAGTCCGGCGAGTCCGACTGCAAGTCCGGCTCCGATTGCGATCAGTCCAGGGGTGACGTCAACAATTCCATTTTCGATGGCCATTTTAATCAAACCTCACTAATTTTGTTAGCTTTTTTGCTGAAAAAGGTTTTGACACGCTTCTCTGCAAGCGGTGCGAACTGGAGGGTTCCTCCGTCGTAGAACTTCATCATCAGTTCTACGAACTGCAACCTTAGGGCGTGCAGTCCGGCGGACAGGATGGCGAGAGTCCATACAACAAGGTGCAGGAATCCGAACAGAAGCAGACCGAGGATGCACAGAACGATGGCCCCGGACGGGTTGAATGCGACGATGTTGTGTGCAACGCCGTCGACGATCTGGACCGCACCGGTCTCGGTGGTGTGCATGATCATGCTGAAGACGATATAGTTGAATGCGAGAGCCATTCCGGCCTTCGACATCGCGATTGCGCCCAGACGGGCATATGAAAGAACATTTCCGATCACTTCGGGGATGGCGATGATGGCCTCCATGGGAGACTCGGCCTTGGCGTTGATGGCCACTCCGATTCCCAGAAGCACTATGCCGATGGCGAAGGTGATCAGCGGGATTCCCTCGGTGAGGGGCTTCTTACTGAACAGGACCTCGGTGAGCGCGTAGCAGAAGAAGATCATTCCGACGAAGGTGAGGACGATTCCTCCCTTCTCCATGAAGGCCTCCTTGCCGCCGTGCTGGATGGTGCGGTTGTAGAGTCCGCAGACGTATCCGATTCCGAGGTGGACGATACCGATGTAGATCGAGAGCTTCAGGAGGAAGGTAACATCCTCGAGCTTTCCGATTCCGACTCCGTCGTCGACCTGTGCCATCATGCTGCTGAACCACTCGGGGAAGTGCTCTCCGAGGAGCCAGTCCCAGGTAACTGCAGTACCGCCGACGGCGACACTGTTGTGCTCCCACTCCCATACGCCGCCGATTTCCTCTCCGCCGACGAAGTGCATTCCTAGCATTTCGCCATAGAAGAAGAATCCGAACAGGAAGGCCCACAGACCTCCGAAGAAGAACACGAGCGCGATTGCGCGCCAGTCTTTGTGATGGGTTTTTCTGAGTCCGTAGATTCCCAGGATGATGAAGGGAATCGCGTATCCGGCGTCTCCGACCATGAATCCGAAGAACAGCGGGAGGAAGACCATGATGAGGATCGTAGGATCGATCTCCTGATACTTCGGGATCGCAACGAGGGAGGTCGCGTATTCGAACTCCGAGGCGATCTTTCCGTTGCTCTGTTTGGTGGGAACAGGCTGGAAGCGGGGCTCGGCGGCCTCGGAGTCCGCCATCTTGCGGCTCCTGGTCTCGACGAACTCCACGTAGACGTCGTCCCCGAGCTTCTGCTCGAGGTGTGCTTTGATCTCGTCCACCTTCTTGGTCGGCACCCATGCGTCCATGACGTATGCGTACTTGCTGACCGCGATCCTGACGGGGATGGAACCCTTCTCGACCTGGATGGACAGCTCTTCGTCGGTTCCCTTGAGGAACGACTGGTACTTCTCTTTGAGAGCCTCGATGGTGAAAGCGGTTGCATCGATCTTTGCCTGTGCTTCCGCGATCTCCGAATCCACGACCTGGAGGGCTGCCTCGACGGTGATGGGCTCGGTGTACATCGGAACCTGCAGCTCGACGAAGCCGGACTCCGAGAGGAGGGCTTCGGCCGCGTCCTTCTTGTCGGCCTTGACGAAGGCAGCGATGACACCGCCCTCTTTCTTGTCATAGGCGCAGAAGACCTCGGCATCTTCGAACTGCAGCGAGGAGACATCGCCGACGGTGGTGCCGACGATTACGGCCACGTTCCTGTATCCGTGATACAGATCCAGGGTGGGGCCGTCCTGGAGCTTTCCGAGAAGTTCAAAGGTTTTCTTTTTGGCGTTTAACTCAGTGATTTTCTGGGTAAGATCATTCCTTGCGTCGACGGTCTTCAGGACCTCGTCTTCGACGCTCTCAATCTCGCCGGCTTCGATGCGCGCCTGCACATCCTCGACGGCGATATTGGCGGTCTTAGCCTTCTTTTTGATCCCGAGCTCTTTTTCCATAGCACGGACCTTCAGCAGCCTCTCGGATGCCTTGGACGTGCCTTCGGTGGGAGCACCGATGGAGAGCCCGTCGTCGCCGGTGGTATGATCGATGACGTGAATAGCCTTCTCGCCGTAGAACGCGTTGATGGCGTCCTGCATGCGGGTCTTGGTACCCACAATCACAATCCTACTCATCGACTCAGGAAGAAGCATCTATTGCCCTCTCGAATTCTTTCGTGAGGAAATCGTTGACTTCCTTGATCTTATCCTGCGCGGCGGCGTCGATGGCGGCGGCCTCCTCCTCGCCCTTGGCGAGAACTTCGGCTTTCTCCTTGTCGAGCGCGGCCTGCTCTGCTGCCACAGCGGACTCGTAGGCGGCGCTCATTGCTGCGCGCTCGTCCTGAATCCTCTTGACAGAATCCCTGCGGGCCTGAGCCACAGCGGCCTTCTTATCAGCCTCCGCCTGTGCGACGGTCTGATCGGCCCTGGACTCAGCCTCCTTTATTTCCGAAAGTATGTCAGTTCGGCTCAAATTACACTCCCCGACCATTCGTGAGAAGTCGTATCCGCTTAGGGTACTTAATAGAATCGCCTTTCTTTACAGACCCTCTTTTATAAAAGGAGAGGCAGGGTCCCGTTCGTGATAAAGTTTATCAATGGGAATTGCCGAAAACAACCCTTTCTCTCACTGTTTTTCGGCATCCTTCGGGATGGTGACGAGTTTGTCTGCGGGGAAGTAGCGTATCTTCATCCCGCTCTCCTCGAGGAGGTCCTTCGCCAGGTCGTCCATGTACCCGTCGTCGTACACGATCTCCCTTATCCCGGCGTTGATGAGGATCTTCGCACACAGGCTGCAGGGGAAGGTCGTGGTGTAGATTGTGGCGCCGTCGACACTGATCCCGAAGCTCGCGGCCTGTGTTATCGCATTCTGCTCGGCATGTACGCCACGGCACAGTTCGTGACGAGTGCCAGACGGTACATTCAGAGTCTCCCTGAGACATCCCTTCTCCTCGCAGTGGGTAATACCGCGGGGTGCCCCGTTGTATCCGGTGGAGATGACGTGCTTGTCCCTGACGATGACGGCCCCGACATGGCGCCTGAGGCAGGTGGAACGGGTTGCCACGAGCTGTGCCATATCCATGAAATACCTGTCAGTTGAAGGTCTCTCCATGAAGACGCAATCTACATCGACCTATTTGGTTACTTTCATATTCGATGAATCAATCGCATATGCATGAGGGAGGAAGTGAAGACCGTCATCGTTATCGCGGTGATAGCTTCGCTCATAGGCGCAGGATATCTCGCCATACACTCCATGTCCGGGGTCAGCCCTCCTTTCACCGTCGTGGAATCACAATCCATGCAGCATTCCCGTGAATCCGAGATCGGAATCATTGACACGGGGGACCTCATCCTCGTGAAGAGTCCCAGCAAGACCTCCATCACCAGTTATGTGGAGGGATATGCCGATGACTACAGCAAATTCGGGGAATACGGGGACGTGATCATCTACAAGAGGGATAACAGGAACCCCGTCATCCACAGGGCCATCGTGTGGCTCGACTATGATGATTCCATCGGAAAATGGTCCGCACCCTCTCTCGCGGGATACAGCAACGACCTTTGGGTCAGCAACAACGGGAACGATTATTCTGATCTTGCTGGTACTTTTACTTTCACACTGAAATACAAGGCCGGTTACG
Source organism: Thermoplasmatales archaeon BRNA1 (assembly GCA_000350305.1). Classification (NCBI taxonomy): domain Archaea; kingdom Methanobacteriati; phylum Thermoplasmatota; class Thermoplasmata; order Thermoplasmatales; species Thermoplasmatales archaeon BRNA1. The sequence goes on along the minus strand of CP002916.1, from coordinate 1,731 downwards.
AGAAGACCGTATCCATAGACATCGATACCCTCCAGAAGAAAAGCGGGTATCTTACCATGGGTGACAATCCCGAGAACAATTACTTCGATCAGAGAAGCATCGTTCCCGGAAGACTGATTTCCGTGGACGGGATCCGTTCGGTAGCATGGAAGGAAATCCCCTGGCTGGGTTCACTGAAACTCTATTTCAACGGAAACACCGGCGCCCTAGACAACTGGGCTCCGAACTCTCTTCCCAACCTCTGCGCGGCAATCCTGACGATCATCCTCACGATCGGAGGGACGGGATTCGCGATCGACGAATTCAGCCTAATGAGAGCCAGAAGGAAACTGGGTCTCTGAGACACCCCAACCCCTTCATTTCCACTGGAACTTACTTTCGTAAAACGAACGGAATCAGAAGAGGGTGGTCTGCTTCTTCGAAGGCTTGTATTCGAGGTCCTGGAAGATCTCATCCGAAATAACGAGCTTCTGAATCTCCTTGGAAATGTTAAGCTCGATGATCTTGGTCCTTCCCTTCCTTCCGAGGGATTTGATCCTCGCATTAATGATTCCCAGCATATCGAGTTCGGAAATGAGATCCCCCACTCTTCTCTGTGTGAGAAGATTGTATCCCAGTTCGGTTGCGATCTCCTTGTAAACGAAATACACGTCACCAGTGGTGATCTTACCCTCGTCGTTTCCGGGATTCTTGATGATGCTCATCAGAACGAGTTTGGACTGATCCGTCAGGGATTTCACGATTTCCGCGGAGGCATCGATCTCGATCTTCTGGATCGCATATTTGACATGTGCTTCGGTGATTCTCGGATCTCCGTTCCTCTCCGCGGCATCCGCGGATATCCTGAGAAGATCCAATGCTTTCCTTGCATCTCCGGAATCCTGTGCGGATACCGCTGCGACGTAAGGAAGAACTCCCTCATCCATAACGTCCGAATAGAACGCTTCTGCAGCCCTGTCCTTGAGGATGTCCACGAGCTCCTTGGGGGAATAAGGGGGGAAGATTATCTTCTCCTCTCCCAATCTGCTGCGAATCTTCGGGGAGAGGATTTCGTTGAACTTCGAGTTGTTGGTGATTCCGATGATGGATACTCTCGATTGCGAGAGCATCTCGTTAATCGTCGTGAGGAAATAGAAGATGTCGTCCCCGTTCTTCCTGTAGGATTGATCGATCTCATCGAGAACGATGATGAAGATCTTGTCGGCCTCATCGATGTACTTAATCAAGACGTTGAACATCCTTTCGAGACTCCATCCGGTGAAGGGGATCCTCTTGTTGGGATCGGATATGACGTGGTTGGAGATGTTGTAGAGGATGCTGTAAGGGGTATCTACGGTCTCGCAGTTGATGTAGATGTAGCTGCACTTCGATCCGTCGGGATCCGCCTTCCTTAGTTCTTCCCCTATGTACTTCACGACAGCGGTCTTTCCGGTTCCGGTCTTTCCGATGATCATGATGTTGGAAGGCTTGTCTTTCTGAAGGGAAGGGGCTACGATATCGACGATCTCTCTGATCTGGTCATCTCTGTGGATGAGCTGTGCGGGAACATAGCTTGTCTGAAGAATCCCCCTGTTCCTGATGAGGTTGTTCTTCTTCTCGAGATATGTTTTGAAGATCGAATCAGTTCCCACTGCAACTACCCCTTTTTCCTATCCACGAGATTATTCTGAATCTCGAATATAACCTTTCTGAAAGCAACCCGGAATCGATTATAATTCCATTTTTATAATT